>JAJDTR010000147.1 GCA_022827055.1 Candidatus Poribacteria bacterium
GTATTACAACAAAAAACGAGAGGCTGGACTTTCGCATTGGCAAGCGGTTAAGTGTTTGGCACGACAACTCATACGGGTCATTTTTGCTCTATTTCGCGATGACACGTTCTATTGTCACCTGAACTGAAATGCCACATGAGACCTTTTTTCTTGACACTCATACTATAGAATGTCCCTTGATCTGTTCACTCTGTTGGTTTCACCGCTCAGTTGATCATTCGTTTAATCGCCTCCGGAACTTTTAGAGGCTGACTGAATCTCTATCACACTCAATATCCATTCGCTTGATGGCATCGCGCAGCCTTCCAAATTGGGCCACTAACTCCTAACAATGAAAACATGGGTAAAGTTGTCATTTATTGGGTTCCTCGTTCTGCTGATTAACAGCGCATACCTCGTCAGCTCGGGGGAGCCAACCCTATTTTACATCTTCAACGTCCTGGTCCATGTCGTGATCGGGTTGGTACTGACGATTCCGTTTGTAGTGTACGCCGCAAGGTATTTCACCAGCATGCCAATCCTTGGCAAAACGAGTGTTGGGTGTTTGGCGATCGGAGTTTCCACCGGCGGATACCTGATGGTCGTTGGCGCGACTCGGCCCTATCGTTGGCTACTTATCTTGCATATCGCCGCCACGACGCTTGGTGTACTCCTATGTGTCATTCACCTAGTCGTGCTGGCAAGGCGACCGAATGCCTCGATTTCCCTACAAAAAGCGGCAAAGACCGTGGGCACCGTTCTTGTTGTCTGCATACTTTTTTCCATCGCGGCACGGATTGTAGAACATTATCGACCGAACCCCGACTATCTCGTCAAGAATCCATCATCGCCGCCAGCCAGTATGCATGAAGAGGGCGGAGGCAGCGGAGGGCATTTCTTCCCCGGCTCCGTCGAAACCTACGCCGGCGGTCTCATTCCCACCGATTTTTTCCTGACTTCTCATACCTGCGCCGAGAGCAACTGTCATCCCGACATCTACGAACAGTGGAATGAATCGGCGCATCATTTCGCCTCCTTCAACAATCAGTGGTATCGAAAGTCGATAATGTACATGCAGGAGGTTAACGGCATTCAACCATCCAAGTGGTGCGGCGGGTGCCATGACCTCGCCGTATTGCTCAACGGCGTGATGGACAAACCGATTCGGGAGAATCTACACACTCCCGCGGCGCAAGCCGGATTGACTTGTGTCGCATGTCACTCTATCGAAAAGGTCAAGGATACGATGGGTAACAACGGATTCGTGATAAAATATCCGCCGTTACACGAGGTGGCAGCAAGTGAAAACCCGTTAATACGCAAGCTCCATAACTATCTTATCCGACTGGATCCGGAACCGCATAGGAAGAGTTTCCTGAAACCCTTCCATCGCGAGAGCACCGCCGAATTCTGTTCCACCTGCCACAAGGTGCATCTGGATGAACCGGTCAACAACTTCCGTTGGTTCCGCGGTTTCAATGATTATGACCAGTGGCAATCGAGCGGCGTTTCTCATCAGGGAGCGTTGTCCTTCTATTACCCCGAATCTTCCAAGAAATGTACCGATTGTCACATGCCGCTCGTCGCGTCGAAAGATGCGGGCAACGTTGACGGCAAAGTGCACGACCATCGTTTCCCCGGTGCCAACACCGCGCTGCCCTTCGTAAACAAGCACCATGAACAACTCAAAGTTGTTACGGAGTTTTTGCAGAATGACCAGGTGACCGTAGACATCTTCGCGTTGAGTCCGGCAACACCGATCCAACTTACCGGAGAGAATCGTCCGGCAAATCGCCCAACCGTGCTGAGTATGATGGGAGAGGAAGACACGCATGGACGTGCCACCGGGACGCTAACAGACATATCAGAGACTGTGGCGCCAATCGATGTGTCGAATGCAACTGTGAAACGCGGCGAGGAAGTCCGAATAGACGTGGTGGTTCGGACAAGAGGGGTGGGTCATCGTTTCCCGGCCGGCACAATTGATGCATTCGATATTTGGCTGGAGTTAAAGGCGACCGATGAAAAAGGGAAAATCATTTTCTGGAGCGGACTGGTGAAGGCGGAAGACGGGAACGGTCCGGTTGACCCGGGGGCACACTTCTACCGAGCCTACATGTTGGATGAACATGGAAATCTAATCAACAAACGCAACGCTTGGGCGACGCGGACGGTTCTCTACGCGCGAACCATTCCACCCGGGGCGGCGGATACGGTGCATTATCGCTTGGCTGTGCCGCCCGACTGCGGCGATAAGATTTATCTTCATGCGAAGCTGAACTATCGCAAATTCAATTGGTGGCATACGCAGTGGGCGTATGCGGGCGTTCGAGATCCCGAAGACACCGATTTTCAGGTCGATAAGGGGTACGATGACGGGAAATGGGTGTTTACCGGTGATACCTCGGATGTCGCTGGAAAGATTAAGGAAATTCCCAATTTGCCGATTGTCGTCATGGCGGAAAGCGAAGCGACACTAACGGTTATCGACGCTGATGCAGCCAAACCCAAGTTCGAGGTTGCTATCGGAGAGGGACAGCGAGAGCGTTGGAACGATTACGGAATCGGCTTGTTCCTTCAAGGCGATCTCAAAGGGGCTGAAGCCGTGTTTTCCAAAGTTACAGAACTCGAACCGGGCTACATGGATGGATGGGTCAACATCGCACGATGTCGAATTCGAGAAGGAGATATGAAGGGCGCGGACGAAGTGCTTCTCAAAGCGTTTGAGATTCAGCAGACGCTGCCCCCGGACAACCCGCATCGCGCCAAGGTGCACTACTTTTACGCGCTCACCAAGAAAGCGGCTGGTGAGTACGACGAAGCCATTCAGCATCTACAAACCGCCGCGGCGCAATTCCCTCGAGATCGAACCGTGCGGAATGAAATTGGACGCCTGCTCTTCTTACAGCGCAAGTACGAGGAAGCGATTGAGGAATTTCAGAAAACGGTGGCGGTTGACCCTGAAGATTTGAATGCTCACTACAATATGATGCTCTGCTACCGCGCGCTCAAAAATTCTTCGATGGCGGCGAAAGAGCAAAAGTTGTACTTGCGGTTCAAGGCGGATGAATCCGTTGATGCGATTACCGGTATAACGCGCCGCGCAGACCCCAATGCAAACCTTGAGCGCCAGCGTATCCATGAACACACGTCGGCGCTGGAAGTGCCATCCAACACTCAGAGTTCAAATTATTAATCCCTTCTCGAACCTATTTTTGCTTCCGCAATTTCAATCCCGCCATGATTACTAAACTCCAATTCAGGTTTGCGTGCATGGTTGTCTTGGCTGCATATGGAATCTCATATTCGGCTCACGCTGATAGGGGTGATGATATGCTTTCCCTAATCCAGCCTGAAACGCTTGAAGCCCACATCGTCGCGCTACAGGAGAATGTAAAACAGGGACGGTCGCAATTCGCGTTCCGTACACGGAGTGCCTATAATCGTGAAGCCTCGGACAATGCCGCAGAATACATCGCTTCCCAATTTCGGAGGTCGCTCAAGTTAGATGTTCAGTTCGAGGACGCTGGCGGCTTGCGCAATGTTGTCGCCACATTACCCCCTCGCCTTGAACCAAGTAGCGATCAGGTTTTTGTCCTATGCGCTCATTACGACTCTAAGGCGGATCGTGACCGCGAGTGGAATCCCTTGGTTTCCGAGGCACCGGGTGCCGACGACAACGCGACGGGAGTCGCGGCGCTGCTTGAGATTGCGAATGTTCTAAGCCAGTTCGACTACGAGCACGAGTTGCGATTTATCGCTTTTGCCGGCAAGGAGGTTGGATTGTTAGGCAGCGAATACCATGCTCGAAATGCGTCGGAGACGAACCAGAATATTATGGCGGTGCTCAACCTTGATATGATCGGATTCAATTGGACAAGCCATCAGGCTGTAGTCGTCCAGAACGCTTCGTCTCGATGGCTTGGCGATGTGTTTCGGCTTGCCAACAGATGGTATGCTCTAGGATTGGAGATTCGAGATGCACGGGCTGAACTGGCTGAGAATGGGGATCATGCATCGTTCTGGGCGCACGATTATCACGCCATAACACTCACCGAGAGCGATGTTCCAAGAATCGATTCAAAAGGATATCGTGCCAATCCGTATTATCACACGCCGGATGACACCGTAGACAATGTGAACGTCGATCTGGTCCGAAAAGTCGCGCAACTTGCACTCGTGACACTAAATTGCCTGGCTAGCATGCCATCCGAGCCAGATGAGGCAATGCCTCGTGTGACGGTCGACCCACAACTCTTGGTCAAGCGGAATCCAATCGAAGTCACCGGGCAATTTGAATCCTCTTTCCCGATCTATATCATCGTGCATCCGGGCAATATAGCGGCACAGGTGGATCGATCGAACAATACCTATACGGCGACAGTACCCTTGAACGTCGGGGCAAACCATATTCGTGTCGCGGCAATTCATGCGCTGGGCGCTCGTTCAGTCGAGCAAACTATCGTATTCGAGCCCGAATTTGAATGGAAAAGCGCCCTCGTTTTTCCCAATCCATCGCGGAAGACGGACGAGTTGATAATATTCCGGGCAGAGGCAAACTTGCCGATCGAGGAAATGAAGGTGTTCGTGCATTCACCGGATGGTACGCTGGTTAAACGAATCACCGGGGCTGCTGATCGCGGAGATTCACGAATCTGGCGGGCGTGGTGGAATCGAAAGATTGTCTACGGTATTCAGGCGGCAACAGGGGTTTATGTCTGTCGAATTGAAATTCTTGTCAAAGGCAACAAGTATTCGCGATATCGAAAAGTAGTGATTCTTCAGTAAAAGTTTGCGTACCCGATTCGCGTTTGCCATACACAGATAAAGCGAGTTGCCAATGAAAGAGGAAGGCACACAGGGCTGTCCGAGCCGTCAAGCACCCCGAAGGCGCTGGGTTTCGCTGTGCTCGGCCCAATCTATGGAATGCTTGAATCGCATGGTTTTTGAGCGGGGGCTAAAACCAACGTTCAACGACAACTTTCTTCTGCGTAAAGAAATCGACGGCGTCACCAGCTTGGCCGTGTAGGTCGCCGAAGAAACTCTCCTTCCACCCGCTGAACGGGAAGAACGCCATGGGCGCCGCGACGCCGACGTTAATGCCGATATTCCCGATTTGCGCTTCGTAACGGAATTTGCGTGCCGCAGCCCCGCTGCTTGTGAAAAGGCACGCCATATTCCCGTACTTGCCGCTGTTTATCAACCGGATCGCATCGTCCACGGTGTCGGCGTGGATGAGCCCCAACACGGGGCCGAATATCTCGGTGGACGCGATGCCGCCGTCCGGATTGAGGTTCTGCAAAACCGTGGGACGCACAAAATTTCCGCTCTCGAAGCCCGAGATGAGCGGATGCCGCCCGTCTACCAATACTTCGGCGCCTTCGTCGGCGCCCTGCTGAATCAATCCTTCAATACGCGTTTTGCTTTCTCCCGTTATCACGGGTCCCATCTCAACTCCTTCCTCCAACCCGTATCCTACGGGTCGGGATGCGGCCGCATCGGCAATGGATTTTGAGAACCACCCCTTCGCCCCGCCGACCGTGACGACGAGTGACGCCGCCAAGCACCGTTGCCCCGCACACCCGAATGCACTTTCACCCACGGCGTGGATGACCTCACCCTCGTCGGCATCCGGAAGGACGAGAATCGGGTTCTTTGCCCCGCCTTGGCATTGAGCGCGCTTGCCGTTCGCCGTCGCCCGCGCATACACATACTTGGCTGTGGGTGTCGCGCCCACAAAACTGATAGCCCGTATAATGGGATGATCGATGATGGCATTGACGGTATCCGCGGCGCCGTTCACCAGGTTTACCACGCCCTTCGGCAAGCCGGTCTGTTCAAGCAAGCGAAATACCTTCTGCATGGTGATGGGGACTTTTTCGGAAGGTTTAACGATGTAGGTATTGCCGCAGGCGATAGCATACGGCAAGAACCAGAACGTAATCATGCCGGGAAAGTTGAATGGCGCAATTGCCGCACAGACGCCGACCGGCTGCCGAATCATGAACTCGTCAATCCCCGATGCGATGTCCTCCAAATTCGTGCCCTGCATCATTGTGGGAATACCGCAGGCGACTTCCACGTTCTCGATTGCCCGACGCATCTCGCCCTTTGCCTCAAGGAGCGTTTTCCCGCATTCCATCGTAATCGTACGGGAGATGTCGTCAAGGTTCTCCTCAAGCAACTGTTTCAGTTTGAACAGGTACTGTATACGTTCGGTCGGCGGTGTATGCCGCCAATCGTTAAGCGCCGACGCGGCTGCCTGGGCGGCGATGTCCACCTCTGCTGCCGGCGAAAGCGGCACCTTGGCTAACACGTCGGTGGTCGCAGGATTCATGACATCCAGATACTCACTGTTGTCGGGCGCCAGCCATTCATTGTCGATATAGTTTTGTAGCGTATTTCCCGCCGCCATGGACAATCTCCTCAATTATTCTTATCTCAGCACTGATTTCAGGGTTTCAGTGTCAAGGTTTGCTCCGCTCATCACCATCACCACATTCTCGTTAGCAAGTCCGCTTTTCAATTTGAGGGCAGCGGCAAGCGCTGCCGCAGCCGCCGCTTCAACCAAATTGTGGGTGTATCGCAGCACCGTCCGAATTCCGTCCCGTATCTCTTCCTCGCTGACCAATACGATCTGATTTATTTCATCCTTGAGAATTGAAAATGGAAAATCGGAGGGTACGCGCGTTGCCAATCCATCGGCAACGGTTTGGCAAGAGTCCGTCTCAATCTTCTTTCCCGCCTTCCACGAGAGGTAAACCGCGGGCGCGTTTTCCGCTTGCACTCCGATGACCTTTACGTCCGGGTTGATTGCGCGGGCAACCGTAATCGCCCCGCAGGCGCCCGATCCGCCGCCAATCGGCACAATGATTGTACTCACATCAGAGAGTTGCTCGAAGATTTCGAGGGAGTATGTGCCCACACCGTGAAAGAGCGCCGGCTCGTTTAGCGGATCGACATAATAGAGTTGTCGTTTGACGCACAGTTTTTCACACAGCTCGCGGGCTTCGTCAAAATCGGCGCCGCCTTCGACTAACTCTGCGCCGAGGGCGGACATTGCGCTGTTCTTTTCCGGGTTGTTTCCGTTCGGCACAACAACGGTTGCATGGACACCGAACTGTTTTGCCGCATACGCGATTGATTGTCCGTTGTTTCCGCTGGTAACGGTTATCACGCCACCCCGTTTTTGCGGCTCCGGAAGCCGGCTCATGAAATTTAACCCGCCTCGAACCTTGAAACTTCCTGTCGGCTGATGGTTTTCGTGTTTGATGTAGGCGTTAAAACCGAGTAATTCGGACAACTCCGGGTAACGGATTAACGGGGTCGGATTAAGGTAGCGGTAGACAACCTGGCGCGCGGCAACGATGTCATGAACCGTAACAGAATTCAACGAACTCCTCTTGGCTGGCGGTGGCGATGTAGTATCGATGTATGTGTCCGTCAGGATGGTTCTTGTAAATACAGGCGAAATTTGCTAAAATGATAGCAGTTATCAAAGATGGTGTCAAACGAATTGATTATGGCAACTCGTGTGGGATGAAGTGTTGGGTTCCACTCGAATTTCGGCGCTTTCGGGCGAAGAGGTCAAAATGCGATTCAAACCGATACTTGGATTCCTTCTGTTTGCGGGGCTATGCGTCTGTGTGATGAACGGGGAGTTGTGGTTGAGAAACGGGCTTGCCTTCGACACAGGTCAAATTGTCTTTACATCCGAGAGAGATGGCACCCCTGAAATCTATGTAATGTTTGCCGATGGACGAAATCAAGTAAGACTGACAAACCATCCAACGTATGATTTCGATCCGGATTGGTCTCCCGACGGGACAAAGATTGCATTCGTTTCCACCCGAGTCGGCAACGGCTTTAAAATCTTCGTCATGGATGCCGATGGAAAGAACCCGATTAGGCTGACAGGTAAACAGTCGGAGAAGCATCCGGACTGGTCCCCCGATGGGGGTAAGATTGCATTCACCGTCCTCCCGGATAAAGAAAATTTGGCACCTCATATCGCCGTAATGGATGCCGATGGAAATAATCGTGTGAGGCATGAAGACCACGCGATGGAGCCATCATGGTCTCCCGATGGGGGAGAGATTGCATTCGTATCCTCAAGACATGGGAACAATGAAATTTACGTGGTCGGCGCCGACGGACAGGGGCTTAAAAGGGTGACGCGCGATTTAGCGCCTAAATACAGGCCCGCATGGTCTCCTGACGGGGAACGGATTGCATACTATGGGTGGCACGAAAGATTCGATCACATCTATGTGGTGGATACTGACGGTAAAAATCGCACAAGGCTTACGCACAATCAAGAGCATCATTCGCAGCCCGCATGGTCTCCTGATGGACGGACGATTGCATACGTGACGTCAAAAGATGATTTTCGCACCAACCCAACAATTCACTTGATAACCGCTGATGGAAAATACCTCAAACAAATTAGCGATGTCCATGATACACATGATTTTCAGCCCGACTTTAACCCGGTAGGACTGTCTGTGTCCCCCGCGGCTAATAAAATCACAATCTGGGGCAGGTTGAAGAAACTCACGCCCAATTTCCGATAGTTTACCCGATTACATTTTACGCGCAACCAAGAGGGCAGAGAATGCGATTCCAATCGATACTTAGGTTTCTACTCTTTGCAGGACTGTACGTCTGTCTGACGAGCGGAGAACTGTGGTTAAGACAAGGACTCACGGCGCAGAAATCACGGATTGTTTTTACATCCACGAGAGACGGAAACGCTGAAATCTACGTGATGGATAGCGATGGAGGGAATCTGAAGCGGATAACGGACAATCCGGCTGATGACTGGGAGCCTTCATGGTCGCCCGACGGTCAAAAAATTGCATTCGTATCCAATAGGGATGGCGGAAGTGTTCAAATCTACGTTATGGATAGCGATGGAGGGAACCCGGTGAAACTAACGGACGGACTGATTAGCTTGTATCCATCGTGGTCTCCTGACGGGCAAGAGATTGTTTTCACTTTCTCATTAAACGGCGAAAGCATGCAAGTCTATGTCATGGACAGCAACGGAAACAATCGTCAAAGACTCACAGCCCCTCAAGCCAACGGTTACGAACCAGCATACTCGCCTGACGGACAAAAGATTGTGTTCATATCCGGGAGGGATGAAACCGGTGAAATCTACGTGATGGATTCCGATGGCGGGAATCAGACGCGGTTAACAGACGATGATGATATTAATGAAAGGGAACCAGCGTGGTCACCTGACGGGGAAAGAATTGCATATAGAGCCTCGGTGGCAGGGAGCAGTGAGATTTACGTTATGGACGCTGATGGACGAAATCGTAAAAAGTTAACAGACGACCTAGTGAATGATTATCGTCCAGCTTGGTCTCCTGATGGGCGATTCATTGCATATGCGTCCTCCAAACACGTTGACGCAGTATTGGGACAGCGAATCCACTTGATGACCGCGAATGGAGAGCACGTCGCAAGGCTCGGCGGCGAGCACGGTGGCGACGATGACGATCCTGACTGGTACAATCCTGAAGGGTGGACGGTATCTCCGGCAGGCAACCAAATCACAATCTGGGGCAAGTTGAAGAAACTCGCGCCCAACCTCCGATAGTTTGCGGGATTTCCTCAACCTACGTCTTCACCCTGGTAGCACGATCGGTTAGATTCTGCTCGTAACCTGCAGATTCACGGTTTGCTCTACAAAATCTGTGCAATTGATGAGCTATCCTCAATCGTCGCACGCGCTAAATTTCCTGTTCTCTTACTCTCCAGTGCATCCGTGACCAAGGAAGGCGGTAAAATGCGATTCAAACTGACACCTCGATTCGTACTGTTTGCGGTGCTGTGCATCAGTCTGACGAGTGAGAAGCTTTGGTTGAGAAACGCACTCGCCGCCAACACTGGCCGCATTGCTTTTACATCCTTGAGAGATGGCAACCCGGAAATCTACGTCATGGATGCCGATGGAGGGAACCAAGAAAACCTGACAAACCATCCAGCGTACGATCTCGAACCGGATTGGTCTCCCGACGGGACGAAGATTGCATTCATTTCGGGTAGAGACGGCGGCCGTTTTCAAATCCACGTCATGGACGCCGATGGAAAGAACGTGATTAGGCTAACAGATGGACAGGGAACGAAGCGGCATCCAAACTGGTCTCCCGATGGGCGAAAGATTGCGTTCTCCGTCGACGACCAAGTAGATTATATCGCCGTGATGGATGCCGATGGTAGAAATCGTGAGAAGCTTGAAAACCATGCGTGGGAACCATCATGGTCTCCGGATGGAAAACAGATTGCGTTCGTGTCTTGGAGAGACGGGTTCGGCGAGATTTACGTGATAGGCGTTGGCGGACAGGGGCGTAAAAGGGTGACGCACGATTTCGCGCCTAAACATCACCCATCGTTTTCTCCCGATGGGCGGCGGATAGCATACGAGGCGGAGCACGAAGGATTCTCTCACATCTTTGTGGCGGGGGCGGATGGTAAAAATAGGGCGAGGCTAACGCACAATGAAGAGAATCATTGGGGTCCCACATGGTCACCGGATGGACAGGCGATCGCATATTATGTCTGGCACGGCGGCTGGGCCCACCGCACGATTCACTTGATGGCCACCAATGGACGATATATCAGGCAACTTAGCGATGGCGGTAATGCGTTCGATTACGAGCCCGACATTAGCCCGCTAGGATTAGCCGTGTTCCCCGCTTCCAAAACAAGCACAACTTGGGGTAGGCTCAAAATCCCGTTTGAAAAATAGAAGATTAAGACATTATATGGCAATTGGAGCCCCGTTTTCTTTGGGAGTTCTATCGATCAAGTGAGTGGATAGATCAACCGAATGGACAGCGAGGGCGATAGAGATCCCAACGCGATAGTCCAGCCTATTCCTTATTCAGAAAAGGCTGGTGCGCAGAAGATTAGCTATCGCGCACCTTATCCAGTCGCTTGATTGCACCCTACAAGAAATTTAGTTGATCATTGTTCGTTCCGTTGAGCGCACCCTACAATTGTGCTTTTCGGTCAGGCTGTAAGGCGATTTCTCTATGTCTAAATAATTGCCGAATCTGACAGGTAATAGCGTGAATGTAAAGAGACTCTAGATGTGAAGAACCCGAACAAGGAGAAAATGACCGATGAATAACGTCAGCCCGATTTTGAGGAGATTCCTGTTTCTACTGATTTTGGCGTTAATGGTTGCGTCCGACAGAACGGCGCAGGGATTGGACTCAAGAATCGTCTTTGCATCGAACGGCGACGGCAACTGGGACATTTACTCCATGGACATGGACGGAAACAACCTCCTCCAACTCTCTGACGACCCGGTATCCGATGAATATCCCGCGTGCTCGCCGGATGGGAGAAGGATTGCGTTCAAGTCATTTCGCGGGCTTGCACCCGAGCTGTATGTGATGGACAGCAATGGCAATAGCGCGATCAGACTCACCCATGACAGTTTTCGAAAAGGCCGTCCAAGTTGGTCGCCGGATGGGAAGAGGATTGCCTTTTCATCTCTTCGTTTGCCCGCTGCCAACTGGGAAATCTACGCAATAGGCGCCGATGGAGAAAATGAGATAAATTTGACACAACACAAGGAGCCGGATTTGTTACCGAGTTGGTCGCCAGATGGAAGCAAGATTGCGTTTGTCTCCATGTTTGACGGCGGCGCGTTCGGTTCTCATCATATTTTCGTGATGAACGCAAACGGAAAGGGAAGGCGTAATCTCACCGGCGACACCGGCCTGGTAAACAGTTTCGATCCTACTTGGTCGCCAGATGGAAGCAAGATCGCTTTCAGGTCGCTGTTCAACTTGGAGAGTTATGAAATTTACGTGATGAACGCTGAAGGGAAGGAGTTAGAGCGGCTTACTGAAGAGAGCAACAGCAGCATGCCAGCCTTTTCACCGGATGGGAGTAAAATTGCGTTTGTGTCAACGCGTGAAGGAGGTACTGATATTTATTTGATGGAGGCAAACGGCATGAACGCCGTCAATCTCACGAAAAGTCCGCCCGGAACCGCGAACTCGTCTCCTTCCTGGCTGCCCCGTGTATTGGCAGTCAATCCAAACGGAAAGTTGCCGATATCTTGGGGAGTACTCAAGCGAACCGGAAACCCGCGATAATGGCAGGAAAGCGACACGCGCCGACTCATTATGAGGTTTTCAAAGGACGAATTTGCGGACGATTAAGTCATCGCCAGGAATTATAGAATCAAAGTTGCTACCTGCAAAATCTTAGATATACGCCACCGTTATTTTTCTTAAGAATAGTATATTTATTGCGGGGATTTCCCAGCAGTCAAGCGACCGAATAAGAAGTGCGATAGAACGTCCCACTGTCAGTTTACGCATTACAAGCACAATCTAACAGATTGTGGTACAAAGGTGCCAACCTAGGTTTGAGGATTCTCTAGAAGTGAAGAACCCGAAAAAGGAGAAAATGACCGGTGAATAACATTAGCCCATTTTCGAGAAGAGGCTTGTTTCTATTGTTATTGGCATTAATGGTTACGCCGGACAGCACAGCGCAGAGATTCGAACCGCGAATCGTCTTTGCATCGAACCGCGACGGCGATTGGGACATTTACTCCATGGACGTGAACGGAGATAATCTTGTCCAACTCACGGACCACCCGGCATCTGATCACCAGCCCGCTGCCTCGCCGGACGGACGAAGGATTGGGTTCACCTCAGAACGCGGCGGTACACCTGACCTGTATGTGATGGACAGCGATGGCAATAACGTGATCGGACTCGCCCATGAAGGTTTTTCAAAATTCGGCCCCACTTGGTCGCCGGATGGCACGAGGATTGCCTTCTGCTCTCTCCGTGATGTCGTTGGCAACTTTGAAATCTACGCGATGGATGCGGACGGAAATAACCTGACTAGGTTGGATAAACACGAGTTTCACGATATTCTACCGAGTTGGTCTCCGGATGGAAGCAAGATAGCGTTTGTCTCCTACCGTGATGGCGGCCTCAATGACCCCCTTCATATCTTCGTGATGAATGCGGATGGAACGGGAAGGCGCAATCTCACTGCCGACACCCAACTAAGTTTAAATTCCAATCCTAGTTGGTCGCCGGACGGAAGCAGGATTGCTTTCAATTCGTATCGGCACTTCGTCCCCGCTCGCTCGCGCAATGACATTTTCGTGATCACCGCTGACGGGAAAGAGTTGGAGCAGCTTACGGACGGCCCGGGTACCAGCACATTACCAGTCTATTCGCCGGATGGTACCAAAATCGCCTATGTATCAGGTCGTAGAGGAGATTCTAATATTTATATAATGGACGCCAACGGGATGAATGTTGTCAAACTCACAAGAACTCCTCCGGGTGTTGACAACAGATTTCCTTCCTGGCCGCAGGGTGCGTTGGCTGTCAATCCAAGCGGAAAGTTGCCGATATCTTGGGGTATGGTCAAACGAACCGGGAACCCACGATGATGGCAATTGACTGAGCATGGACACTAAAGGACATCATTGCCGGGATTGAGAAAATACTCTATAGTCATTCCAATGGAGAATTTTCATTTAGGACTAGACTGTTCGATAAGTAGAAACGTAGTTACTGCGCATCTTTTTTGGCAGCAGATTTTTCTCACGATAGGAGGTCGCGACCGGGAGAAGATCTCTTTGGGAGTTCTATCGCGTTCGTTATTCACTCACTTGATCAATCATTGTTCGTTCGCTTGATTTCCTACAGGTATAGAACCCGACAAAAGGAGAAAATGACCGATGAATAACGTAGGCCCGCTTTTGAGGAGTTGCCCATTTATATTACTATTGGCGTTAATGGCTGCGCCCGACAGTACGGCGCAGGGATTGGACTCGAGAATCGTCTTTGCATCGAACCGCGACGGAGATTGGGACATTTACTCCATGGATGTGAGCGGAGATAATCTCCACCAACTCACCAACCACCGGACATCTGACGAATATCCCGCTTGGTCGCCGGACGGGAAAAGGATTGCCTTCAATTCTAATCGCGGCCTTTCACCTGATCTGTATGTGATGGACAGCGACGGCAAAAACGCGATCAGGCTCACCCGTGACGGTCGTTCAAAAAGCCGCCCGAGTTGGTCGCCGGATGGCGCGAGGATTACCTATTCATCTTTCCGTTTGGACGTTGGCAACTCGGAAATCTACGTGATGGACGCCGATGGGAATAACGAGATAAACTTGACAAACCACAAGTGGAATGATGTTAAGCCGAGCTGGTCGCCAGATGGAAGAGAGATGGCGTTTGAGTCCTTCCGTACCGGCGCCTTTAATGATCCCACTCATATCTTCGTGATGAATGCAGATGGAACGGAAAGGCGCAATCTCACCGCCGACACCCACCTAAGGTTCAATTCCGCTCCCAGTTGGTCGCCGGATGGACACAGGATTGTTTTCAGTTCGAAGTTCAACTTAGCGGGTGATGATATTTTCGTGATCACCGCCGACGGGAAGGAGTTGGAGCAGCTTACAGACGGGCCGGGCACCAGCGGATTACCGGTCTACTCGCCGGATGGGAGAAAAATTGCCTTTGTGTCCGGTCGTAGAGAAGATTCCAATATTTATTTGATGGACGCCAACGGGAAGAACGCGGTCAAACTCACAGAAAGTGCGCCCGGTACCGGGAACACATCTCCTTCCTGGCTGCCCCGTGCATTGGCGGTCAACCCGAAAGGAAAGTTGCCGATATCGTGGGGAGTTCTCAAACGCACCGGCAACCCGTGATGACGTCAAAGAACTCGGCGCCGGAACCTAAATACAAGCCATAGCATTGAACTCTGAAAGTCGGATTGTTTTGCGTCATTACGGTGCGTGCAGATGCCGAGAAGAAAGACTTGCTCAATTACTCGTAATTGAGCAAGGGGACAACTCTAAGTCATTTGCCCGTGTTGTTTTGAAGCGAGCATCTTGGTCGTGCACACAGTGAGGAGGAAAGCATGAGATTCAAACCGATCGATAGACTCTTTATTCTTATGGTACTATCCAAATTGTTGGTGATGGGGGCGCTGTGGGAGGGAACTGGATATGCTGCGCACCACAAACCGCAGATTGCATTCACCTCTGGGAGGGATGGGAATTCCGAAATCTATATGATGGATGCCGATGGGAAAAATCAGCGAAGACTAACAAATCATCCTGCCGGTGACTCTCAGCCATCATAGTCTCCGGACGGCAAAAAGATTGCATTCACGTCCTATAGAAATGGCGGCAATATTCAGATTTTCGTGATGGATAGCGACGGACAAAACCCGACAAGATTAACAGACGAAATGTGGGACATGAATCCGGACTGGTCTCCCGACGGTCGAAAGATTGCATTTACCGGCTACAAAGATGCGGGGCTTGGCAATGGAACATGGAATACTGATATCTACGTCATGAACCCGGACGGAACGAACCGCAAGCGGTTAACCCGCGTTCCCGGCAATAACTCTGATGCAACCTGGTCGCCGGACAGTCAAAAGATTGCATTCGTAAACTCTGGAAACGGCGCTTCTGAAATCCACGTGATGAACGCGGATGGTACAAGACAGAAAAGACTAACCCACAATGGCGTGCGCGAGAACAAGCGTGAACCCTCATGGTCTCCGGACGGTCAAAGCATCGCTTTCGTGTACAATGATTTGCGCTCGATTCAAATCTACGTAATGGATACCGAAGGTGAGAATCAGAGAAGGTTAACAGACGGCAGGTATGACTGGAGCCCGGCTTGGTCCCCGGACGGCGGGATAATTGCTTACGAGTCTTGGAGAGGGCCCGACCACATTAGCGAAATCCACTTGAGGACTGCCGATGGAAAGTACCTCAAACAACTGAGCGGCATGCATGAACGCGGAGATTGGGACCCTGACTGGCTCGATCCTTCATCGCTTAATGTTGCCGCTGAAGGAAACAGAATCACAATCTGGGGCAGGCTGAAGAAAATGGCGCCCGACATCCGGTAGGCGATGCGAATATTGGTCCGGAGTCAATTGAACAGTCAACCGTAGGAGCGAGTTTTACTCGCGAAACAAGATCGCGATTCGGAGATCGCTCCTACAAAAGACGCGGAATAAATTGCAGGACTACGATCCCGATTCCGCGAGTCCGATTCGTATAAATCTTGAGTTGAATCGACCATAATGGTCGGTAGCGCGTCCAAACAGTATCCGTGCACCCGCGCTCGAAGCAAGTTGCTGCAATTCTCATTTGACTTACAACTAGGGAGCAAGAAAAATGCGATTCAAACTGGCAACGAGATTTCTACTGTTTGCAGGGCTGTGCGCCCCTCTGACGAGTGTAGACGTATTGTTGAGAGAAGGATTCGGCGCTCAGAACTCGCGGATTGTCTTTTCAACCACGAGACACCACCGCACAGAAATTTATGTAATGGACTCCGACGGGGGCAACCAAGAACGACTAACTGACAATCGAGCGTATGACAAATTTCCGACATGGTCTCCCGACCGGGAGAATATTGCGTTTGTTTCCGATCGAGACGGCGGGGTGCCTCAAATTTACGTAATGGACGCACATGGAAAGCGCGCGATTAAACTGACAGATACACCCGAGGGGAAGGGGGATCCGGACTGGTCTCCCGACGGCGAGAGAATAGCATTCACTTCTTGGGATGGACAGGATTGGTGGAAACGTGAGAATCCCCGTATCATCGTGATGGATGCAGACGGAAACAACGCCTTCAAACTGACCGACGGGGAGCACCCGTCATGGTCGCCCGGCGGTCGGAGGATCGCATACGCTTCCGGATACGATTGGGAGGATCAAATTTACGTGATAGGCGTTAACGGAGGCAGACGAGAACGAGTGACGAAATCTAGGGCGGTCAAGAGCATGCCGGCATGGTCTCCCGACGGGAAACGAATTGCTTACATGGCTACGGACGAAGGAACTTTTCACATCTTTGTGATTGGGGTGGATGGAAAAAATCGGGTGAAGCTTACGCACAATCTAGAGCATCATATGGATCCAACATGGTCTCCGGATGGACGGCTGATAGCCTATGTGTGGTCCCCTGATATTCACGTTAACCCCCCGGCAAAGATTCGCTTGATGACCGCCGATGGGAAATATATCAAGCAACTTAGCGGTGAACACAACGGGAACGAATATTACCCGGACTTTGGCCCGGTTAGCCTAGCTGTGTCCCCGGCATCTAACAAAGCCACAACTTGGGGGAGATTGAAGAAACTGGCGCCCAACATCCGATAAGCGATGCGAACATCGTATGGACAGGCGATTGGAATCCTCGCCGGCGTGGCGGATGTCGCCTCAATCGCAACTCGCGCTAAAATTCCGTTACTTTACTCTACATTTTATCCACAACCAAGAGGGCAAAATGCGATTCAAACGGATACCTAGATATCTACTGTTTGCAGTGTTGTGCGTCTGTCTGACGAGCGAGGAGCCGTGGTTGAAAAACGCACTCGCCTCCAACACAGGTCGAATTGTTTTTACATCCTTTAGAGATGGCAACTTCGAAATCTATGTAATGGATGCCGATGGAGGAAACCAAGACAACCTGACAGAAAATCCATCGTATGACGGACAACCGGACTGGTCTCCCGACGGGACGAAGATTGCGTTCGTTTCCGGTCGAGACGGCGCTGGATCTCAAATTTACGTAATCGACGCCGATGGAAAGAACGTGATTAGACTCACAGATGGACCTGGGGGGAAGGGGCATCCAGACTGGTCTCCCGATGGGCGAAAGATTGCGTTCTCTTTCGACCATAGGGAAGATTATATCGCAGTGATGGATGCCGATGGTAGAAATCGTGAGAAGCTTGAAGACGAAGCGAGGTATCCATCGTGGTCTCCGGATGGGGGAGAGATTGCATTCGTATCCTCGAGAGATGGCGGCAATGAGATTTACGTGATGAGCGTTGGCGGACAGGCGAGTAAAAGGGTAACGCAGGATTTAGTACCCAAATTGAGCCCATCGTTTTCTCCCAACGGACGACGGATAGCATACGAGGCGCATCACGAAGAATTCCATCACATCTTTGTGGTGGGCGCGGATGGTAGAAATCGGGTGAGGCTTACGCATCATGAAGAACATCATTCGGGCCCCGCGTGGTCTCTGGATGGACAGGTGATCGCATATTCTGTCTTGGACGGCATCTGGCCCGTGAATTTCCGAGGCACGATTCACTTGATGGCCTCCAATGGAAGATACATTAGGCAACTTAGCGATGGCCGTAATGCGAGCGACTTCGAGCCTGACATTAGCCCGTTAGGATTAGCTGTTTCCCCCGCTCCCAACAAAAGCGTAATTTGGGGCAGGCTCAAAAAACGCGCTTCCGACCTCCCATAATTTGTGCGATTATTTCATGAATCTTGAATATTTGGGAAATATGACGGTGTAGGTCATTAATGTCTGAGCCAGCGTCGAGGACGACGATTAATCGCTGCCGACGCTAAAATCCGGTTAGTTCGCTTTTCATATTTTCACAACCAAGGAGGGAAAAATGCGATTCAAACTGGCAGCAAGATTTCTTCTGTTTGCAGGGCTGTGCGCCCCTCTGATGAGTGTAGACGTATTGTTGAGAGAAGGATTCGGCGCTCAGAACTCGCGGATTGTCTTTTCAACCACGAGACATTCCCGCACCGAGATTTATGTAATGGACGTCGACGGGGGCAACCAAGAACGACTAACTGACAATCGAGCGTATGACGATTATCCGACGTGGTCTCCCGACCGGACGAATATTGCGTTTGTTTCCGACCGAGCCGGCGGATGGCCTCAAATCTACGTGATGGACGCCCGAGGAAAGCGCGCGATTAAACTGACAGATACACCGGGAGGAAAGGGGGATCCGGACTGGTCTCCCGACGGGGAGAAAATAGCATTCACCTCATGGGATGGAGAGGATAGGCAGACTTCCCGTATCACCGTAATGGATGCAGACGGAAAAAATGCCTTCAAACTGACCGACGGGCAGGAACCGTCATGGTCGCCCGGTGGTCGAAGGATCGCATTCACGTCTGGGAGAGAATTTGACGATCAGATTTTCGTGATTAGCGTTAACGGAGGAAAACGAGAAAGAGTGACAAAATCTAAGGCGATCAAGGGTACGCCGGCATGGTCTCCCGACGGGAAACGAATTGCATACATGGCTCTGACTTTGGAAGATGGATTCTATCAAATCTATGTAATTGGGGAGGATGGAAAAAATCGGGTGAGGCTTACGCACAATCTAGAATATCATATGGACCCCACATGGTCTCCAGATGGGCGGCTAATAGCCTATGTGTGGTCCCCAGACATTTTTGTAAACCCTCCGGCAAAGATTCGTTTGATGACCGCCGATGGAAAATATATTAAGCAACTTGGCGGCGACCAAAGAGGGAACGAATATTACCCAGACTTTGGGCCGGTAAGTCTAGCTGTTTCTCCCGCTTCCAAGACAGCCACTGTTTGGGGTAGGGTGAAAACGCTCACGCCCAACTCCCGATAAACTGTGCGACAACCTTAGAACTACGAGTCTTAACAATCGAGTAAATGCAGCACCGCAGCTCATTGAGAGGTTGCGTGAATCGCGATGCCATATTGTAGCCGCTTCTGGTTTTCGTAGGAAATAACGATAGTTATTCCCTACACCGATATTGACGAATAAGGCGCATTTTACGCACAGAAATCAGGTTCAAGGAAAACGGGGTTGTTGGAAATAGGATTTCAATCTGTCTCTAAAAACTTTGCCAGCGTCGAGCAAGTCATCGAATGATTGGGAGTATGTTCAACTAGCATCCGTGCAAGTGCTTATCATCAGGTTTTTCGCTGTTCAATTTTCCCAAAACTAAGGAGGAGAGAAATGCGATTCAAACCGGTAGCTAGATTTCTTCTGTTTGCAGGGCTGTGCGTCAGTCTGACAAATGTAGACATGTTGTTGAGTGAAGGGCTTTCCGCGCCGAACTCTCGGATTGTTTTTACATCCACGAGACATCACAGCCCCGACATTTTTGTGATGGATGCCGATGGGAGCAACCAAGAAAGACTGACAATCAAGAACGCGCGCGACTCCCATCCGACATGGTCCCCCGACCGGACGAAAATTGCGTATGTTTCCGAGATAGGCGGCAGGTGGACACAAATTTACGTAATGGACGCCCGTGGAAAGGGCGCGATTAAACTGACAGATACACCGGGGGTCAAGAGGTATCTAGATTGGTCTCCTGACGGACGTAAAATAGCATACACCTCTTGGAAGGGACAGGATAGGCAAAACCCGCATATCATCGTGATGGATGCCGATGGAAACAACGCCTACAAGCTAACCGACGGGGAGAATCCGTCATGGTCGCCCGATGGTCAAAGGATCGCATTCGCGTCCGGTAGCGACTGGCACGATCAAATTTTCGTGATAGGCATTGATGGAGACGGACTACAAAGATTGACACAAGATGCGGCGCTCAAGGGTGGGCCGGTGTGGTCTCCTGACGGGAGACAAATTGCATACATGGCTCTGCAGGAGGGAAAAACTATTCAAATCTATGTGATAAGGGCGGATGGTACAAATCGCAAAAGGCTTACGCACAAGGCGGAGCATCATAAGGATCCCTCATGGTCTCCTGATGGACGGCTGATAGCCTATGTGCGGTCCTCTGATATTTTTCCGTCAAAGATACACTTGATGACCGCTGACGGAAAATATGTGAAGAAACTTAGCGGCGACCACAGAGGGTACGACTATTACCCCGACTTTGGACCGGTAAGTCTGGCTGTGTCTCCCGCTTCCAATAAGGTTACAATTTGGGGGAGATTGAAGTCACTCACGCTCAACCTTCGATAAGCGATGCGAATGTCATATGAATAGGCGCAGATCATTCGAATCCTCGCCAGCGTCGAGGTCGTCACGTAACGGGTGGGAATGCGTCCAAACGGCGCTCGCGCACAAAGCACGTTAATGGAATTCTAATTTGACCCGCAACTAAGGAGGAAAAAATGCGAATCAAACCGACTCCTAGCTCTATGCTGTTTGCGGTGCTGTGTGTCTTTCTGACGAGTGGGGAGCCGTGGTTAAGGGAAGCACTCGCCGTTCAGAACTCACGGATTGTTTTTACATCCGCGAGAGATGGCAATCTTGAAATCTATGTGATGGATGCCGACGGACGCAACCAAAAAAATCTGACAAACAGTCCAGCGAATGACTCCCAACCGGATTGGTCTCCAGACGGAACGAAGATTGCATTCGTTTCCAGTCGAGACGGCGGCCGTACTCAAATCTACGTAATGGATGCCGATGGAAAGAACCCGATTAGATTGACAGATGGACCTGGTGAGAAGTGGGATCCGGACTGGTCTCCCGATGGGCAACAGATTGCATTCAGCGTCGACGTTTTGGTAAATCGTATCAGGGTGCATCATATCGCCGTGATGGCTGCCGATGGTAGAAATCGTCAGAAGCTTGAAGACCAGGCGAGGCATCCATCATGGTCTCCGGATGGGGGAGAGATTGCATTCATGTCCTGGAGAGATGGAGGCGAGGAGATTTACGTGATAGGCGTTGGCGGACAGGGGCGTAAAAGGGTGACGCAGGATATAGTACATAAATTGGATCCGTCGTTTTCTCCGGACGGACGACGGATAGCATTCGCGGCGGTGCCGGAGCACGAAGGATTCGGTCACATCTGTGTGGTGGGGGCGGATGGCAGAAATCGGGTGCAGCTAACACACAATGAAGAACATCACTGGAGCCCCGCATGGTCTCCGGATGGACGGATGATCGCATATTATGTCTGGGACGGCTTCTCGGGCCCCGGCACGATTCACTTGATAGCCTCCGATGGAAGATATATCAGGCGACTTAGCGACGGCCGTAATGCGCGCGATTTCGAGCCCGACATTAGCCCGCTGGGATTAGCTGTGTCACCCGCTTCCAAGACAAGCACAACTTGGGGCAGGTTGAAGAAACTCGCCCCCAACCCACATACCAAGTAGTTGCTTACTCAATCGCAACCTAAAAAAATCACCATCAAGGAATTTCAATATGCCAAGGGAACTCGTTGCAATCTCTCTACGAAATCCGGTGCTCCGCGAGTATGAAGAATCGGAACTCAAGCCCGGTGAGGTCAGGGTAAGAAGCCTCTTCTCGGCGCCAAAACACGGGAGCGACCTCCGCACCTATCGGGCGGATACCCAAGACTATACGAAGCCGTTCGACAAGGAGCGCCGCGTCCATGCCGGAACGCCCCTATCACCCGCGTTTCCAATGAAATTGGGGAATATGACGGTCGGAGAGATCACTGAAGTTGGGGAAGAGGTCGTCGATTTTGAGGTAGGGGACCGCGTATTCGGATACCTGCCTATCCGAGAGACTCACACCGTGGCTGCACAGAAATTGAAAAAAGTGCCCGAAGGGATGCCGCCGGAAGCCATCGTCTATTCGGACCCGGCCGGTGTGGCGCTCGGAGCGATCCGTGAAAGCAAACTGCGCATCGGCGACCGCGTTTCCGTGCACGGACTCGGCGCTATCGGGCAGATGGCGCTGCAGCTTGCTCGGATTCAAGGCGCCCGGTGGATAGCCGCGACCGATCCGATCCCGCTCCGCTGCGAACTCGCCAATAAGCATGGAGCGGATCTCGTCGTCAATCCGGCGGCTCAGGACACGGGCGTGGTCATCAAAGATCAAACGGACAAACTCGGCGTCGATGTGGCGCTGGAGACGAGCGGAAACTACGCCGCCATGAACGATGCGCTGCGCGCCGCGGGCTATGGCGGGACGATTGTCTCGTCCGCGTATTACACCGGCGATTCCCACGGGCTAAGTCTTGAAGGCGAATGGCACCGCAATCGGCTCACGATTATATCCAGCCGCGATGTGAGTCAGCCCTTGCGCGACCATCCGCTGTGGGATTCCAAGCGCATCCATGAAGAGGCGTTTACGCTGCTGCAAGAGGGGCGGCTGTCGGTGGAGGGTTTGGTTCACCCCATCGTCCCGTTCGACGAATCGGCTGAAGCCTACCGCGAAATTGACGAAGCGCCGGAACGAAGCATCAAGCTGGGAATTCGATACGATACCTAGCAAAGGAGATTCTGAATTGCAACTTCTATCAAATAATGTCATCTACCACGACGGCAAGCACAACGCGTTTACATCAATGGTGCGTTGGAAAGGCAAATATTGGGTAGCATTCCGAAACGGCCACTCCCACAAATCGGACGACGGGCGCCTGATGGTCATGAATTCAAGCGATTTGGAGGCGTGGTCAGAGCCGCAGGAGGTGATCAACACCGAAATCGACGACCGCGATCCGGCTATATTCGTCTGCGGCGACCGGTTGTTCCTTGTCAGCATGTCCTACAAACGAAGGCTGCACGAAGGGGAAAAGCAGCGGCGCCTCGTCAACATGAGCAGCTGCGTCGCCAGCACCGGCGACGGCGTAAACTGGACGAAACCGCAACAAGCGTTGCCGGAGCATAGGGTCATCTGGTGGGTGTCGTCCGCACCCGACGCACTCTATGCATCCGTGTACGGTGCGGGCACCGGGGGCGAAGGTCCCGACTACTGTCGCTGGACGGAACTCTGGCGAAGCGAGAACGGCGTAGATTGGGACAGGGTCGGAATTATCTCCGACGAGAATCGGGCGACGGAGTGCGCGTTGGCGTTTCTACCGGACAAGCGGTTGGTCGCTTTTGTGAGGCACGACGAGAACGACAAGCCGGAGATCAAGATTGCCTCGCCTCCTTATCACGAATGGGTGACCGCGGTGGAACTCGGTTTCAGAAACAATGGGCCCGGAATCGGACGTGTCGGCGATAAGCTGGTAACCGCCGCCAGAGCCATGTTCGAAGACCCGAACACACCGCTCGCCGATGACCTCTGTAGAGAACGGCGACGGGGCATGATTATGGGCGTGTTTGATCCGCATACCCTCCAATGGGAACCCGCCTTGGCGATACCCCACGCCCGCGGGGTTATGAGTCCATTAGATCCGGACGGTCACGAGGACACTGGCATGAATTGGCCCGACGTGTCGTACGCCTCCATCATGGACTTGGGGGCTGGAAACTTCGTGATGATCTATTATGAAGGGTTTAAGGGCCCACCCTCCGACATCCGCGCGGCGATGCTGAGGATGTAGGGACGGTTTCGGTATTGAGATGTATCCGCTGAAGCGACTACGACGAGTGGGGCTGGAAGGACGGAAGGTACGCTTCGAGGTCACCCTCAATCCTCTGGGGCGGCATCATGGGAGCCAAAGGCTAGTTGACGCTTGACTATATGTGTCAAGCTAGCTAGAGTTGGGTTTCACCGGGTTCAACCCAACCTACAATCAATGTCTCTCTTTTGATATCTTCCCAACGGAATGTATTGCCTTTCGCTACATCTTTCTTCGAAGCCTCGAATTCGGCGTCGAAAACAGGGTCATCAAGCAATTCATTCGTGGCTTCCCATTCTTCGGCGTCTTTAGAAATTATAGCAGTCGGTGTAGGTAATTCTTTCGTGTCGTCGTCTATTGCAGCGTGCTTTCTTGGACTGGACATGATTCATCCTCTAGAAGATTTGATTTCCTCAATTTAAATCTGAAATGTCTATGTATGGCATTCCGTTCGCCAATATGTGGAATGTATTATACCATACTAACCAGCGTTACGCAAAAACTAGAATTGTAGCATGAAGGTGCGTAACTAAGTCTATTTTGCATGGGAGTGTTTGAAATTCTTTAAAATCAACCCAACCTACGGGCTAGAAAGTATGGAAGCTAAATCAGTAGATGAGACTCTACTGAATTTTTCAGTCCATAAGGTGTAGTTTGGACCTTGAGAGCGCGCCATTATCCCTGTCGGAATAATTCTTTCAGCAAGTGACATTTATTCTTCGCTCTATGGCGGGCTTTGATTAAGCGTTCCTTCGCAGAATGGTTTTCACTCCAGCGGAGATCAAGCGAGTGAATAGCAAGCGATCAAACGAACGGATAGTGAGTACGATAGAGATCTTAGATGTCAATAGAATACTTCTCTCGTTCACACGCAAAATCCGCCAGTAGGTCTGGTTCTGTTTTTAATTAGTGTAGCTATAAAAAGGAGGTAACTGTTTAGTCCATTGATTTCTATGGTGAATATCAATTCACAAAACATTGAATTGACTAAAAAGCGGTTAGGTTGGTGCGGTTGCCTCAACAGTCAGAACGCCGGCATCAAGTCCTTGATGATAGCGGCGGATAAT
>JAJDTR010000151.1 GCA_022827055.1 Candidatus Poribacteria bacterium
ATTATCCGCCGCTATCATCAAGGACTTGATGCCGGCGTTCTGACTGTTGAGGCAACCGCACCAACCTAACCGCTTTTTAGTCAATTCAATGTTTTGTGAATTGATATTCACCATAGAAATCAATGGACTAAACAGTTACAAGAAATCAAATGTGATTAAGAAATTCAATCCTAACAAATCAAATAATATTCAATCGTAATCAATTGACGAGCCAATATCTCGCAAATCTAATTGAAAATCCTTTTTGCTTCATGCCCCTTGTTGCCAGCTCGCAAATAGAGAGTCACTTCGCCCTATACACCTCAATCCAATCTACAGCGAAGTCCACAATCTCTCGCTGCGGCATGAGTTGGCAATCTGCCAAACCAACCCTCCCGTGATGAATCACATTTCCTGCGTCGGAATTCATAAAGTCGTCTCCGATGTGCTCAAAGTCGGAAGCGTCCAAGTCTACATTTTCGAAGGTGGTCCAAGTTCTCACGCCCGACGTGCAAATCGGCGCGCCCTCCTGCACGATGCGTTTGGTTGGGTAGGTCGCCCGATATTCCGCAAGGTGCAGAGACGAATTGCGATCATAGCCGACACCGAGCAGCAGTACATAACCGCCCAAATCGTAGATTCTGGCAAGCGGCGATTCCTCTCCCATACCGAATGCCAAGGAATGATTGTCCGTGATTTCTTCCGCGTGGGCTCCCAACGCACAGAACGAGACATGCGGATGAACGCTGCGGAGCACCCCGTTTTGCTTTCGAAAGGTTTCCGAAATAACTCCCATCGAACGAGTCGGAGTCAAATCCGGACGGTAGGCTGGCATTGTTTCACGGATGATGTCCCACCATGACCGAGGGACAGGCGGGTTTTCCCATCCACTCGGATCGGTTAGCCCCGTTGAATGGGCTGGCATTACGAGAGTACCAGTGGAACCCAAGGCGTGCTGAAGGGCGATGATAACGGCTACCGGTCCTCCATTGACCCACTCCATTGCGCTCAAGGAGGAATGAACCAACAGCACCACCCCCGATTCAACGCCAAGAGCGGCGAAATCTGCCTGCAACGAATCAACCGTGGCAGGCAGATTTGATTTCTGGATGACTTGACCTTCAGATGTCATGACGCTCGGAACACGTAACTCACAACCATCACGGCGACATAAGCGGCAATCAGCACAACACCAAAAGGTCGTTTCAGTGTATCACCGGAGGTAAAGATGCCAATTCGAAAGACAATCAAAATAAACAGCATTGTCGGGAACAGAATGAAGAAGAAATGGGGTGCGGCAACCAGACCTCCGCGCGTAACGGCGGATGACACTCCGGCGACAAAGAGTACATTGAGAATATCGGCGCCGATGACGTTTCCGACTGCCAATTCGCCGTGCCCCCTTCTCGCCGCCGTGACTGCCGTGACAAACTCCGGTAGCGACGTGCCCAATGCTACAATGGAGGCGGCGATAATACTTTGGGGAACGTGTAGTCGTATGGCGGTCTCTTTCGCCGCAGGGATAAGAATCCATGAGGAGGCAACAACGACGGCAATGGCGAACACCAGCTTGAGGACCACGAAAAATGCGTTGGCATTTCCTTCGGCTGATTCTACCTCCTCGGTGACAGCATCTTGATCCACATCACGAGACCACCGAATCGACTGCCACAGATACGCGATGAGGAGTACCAAGAACACGAATCCCATGAACTGCGGCAGATGTCTTCCCTCCGTGCCGACGAATAGACAGGAGACAACTAAAAGAACACCTGCACCGAGCTGCAGCCAGCCTTGACGGTTGACAATTCTTCGGTTCAACGGCAGAGGTGCGATTAAGGCGGCGGTTCCAAGTATTAACCCCGTGTCACAGATGATTGATCCAACCGCGTTTCCGAGCGCGAAATCGGGGTTGCCCTTGATTGCCGCCAATACCGAAACGGCGGCTTCAGGGGTTGTTGTTCCCAAGCTCACGATAGTCGCGCCAATCAGCACTTTGGGAACTCCCCAGCGCACGGACAGGATCACGGCTTCCTCAACCAGCCAGTCCGCGCCCTTGCCCAGGGTGTAAAGGGTAACCACGATGATTATGAAAAGGGCGTACAAAGGCAGGCCTTGAATGATGTGGTGAATCCACGCTTCCATCACGCACCTCCATTCACATGACTTATTGCTCGGTCTAGTCTTTGCATCACCTTCTCTCTACCTAAAAGCTCGATAATGTCAAACAGACCTGGTCCAAAAGAAACCCCGGTAAGAGCAATGCGCATGGGCTGCATGGCTTGAACTCGCTTGACACCGTTAGTGTCCGTATATCCCCAGATAGCAGATTCTACCTCATCAACATTGAAAGTCTTGAGTGGCGCCATCACGTTGCGTAAGCCACCCAGTATCTCCAGTACCGAATCCTTTTTCCACCATTTCTTAACCGCCTTCGAATCATACTCAAAGTCGTCAATAAAGAAATAACTCGTCTGCGGGATGATGTCCGTCAACGTCGTCAACCGATCCCCGACCGATTCAACAATTTTCTCTAGCCATGCCCTGCGGGCTGGCGTAAGGTCAGTTTTCAATAATAAACCCTCCTGTTCAATGAAAGGAATTACGGCATCGGTCCGCGCCGCGATGTCCATGTTCATAATGTAGTGCCCGTTTAACCATTGCAATTTCTGGATGTCGAACACGCTGTTGGTTTTTCCAACCCGTCCCAAGTCAAATTTCTCTATTAACTCGTCAATTGAGAAGATTTCCGTTTTATCATCATAAGACCAGCCGAGCCGCACCAAAAAGTTGATAACTGCTTCCGGAAGATACCCACCCTGCCGGTATTTTCCAACAGAGACAAGATCGCCGTGACGCCGTTTGCTGAGTTTTTCACCCTTTGCGCTATTGAGCACGAGTGGAACGTGCGCGAATTGAGGCGGCTGCATACCCAGCGCTCGACATATCAATACCTGCTTCGGCATATTGTTGACGTGGTCGGCACCTCGGATAACATGCGTAATCCCCATCACCAGATCATCGACTGTCGACGTTAGATTGTACAGTGGCGATCCATTCGATTTGACAATCACTTCATCTTGGAGCGCGTCCGCTTCAACTCGAATATCACCCAAAATCAAGTCTTGCACCGCAATCGGCTCCAGGGGAACTTTGAGCCGCACAACCGATTTGCGTCCCTCCGCTTCCATTCGTTGACAATCTGCGGGCGCCAGATTACGGCATTTGCCCGTATACGTTCGATCTCGTTTTTCTGCCCTTGCCTGCTCACGCATCGCCGCCAATTCTTCCGGCGTGCAGTAACAGCGATAGGCGTTTCCACTATCCAGCAGTTGCCTCACATACTTCTCGTAGATTTCTCTTCGTTCAGATTGAACGTAGGGTGAATGCGGACCGCCCATAGTTTCGCCTTCATCCCATTCCAGACCGAGCCACTTTAGCGAATCGTAGATTTCGCGCATCGATTCTTCGGTCGATCGCTGTTCGTCCGTGTCATCAATCCTAAGAATAAATGTCCCGCCATGGTGTCTGGCAAAGAGCCAGTTGAATAGCGCCGTTCTCGCGGAACCAATGTGCAGGAACCCGGTCGGCGAGGGGGCAAAACGCACTCTGACTCCTGAATCTCCCATCATGGTAATCGAAATAAACTCCTTTCTTCTGTAGATATCCTAAATTGGAAACTGTTTAGTCTATCAATCTGTTTTGAGAATGTTGGTTTGTCGTGCTGCAGTTTGATCCCCGTTCTTACACCATGAGCGTAATGTAGGAGATCAAC
>JAJDTR010000001.1 GCA_022827055.1 Candidatus Poribacteria bacterium
ATTATCCGCCGCTATCATCAAGGACTTGATGCCGGCGTTCTGACTGTTGAGGCAACCGCACCAACCTAACCGCTTTTTAGTCAATTCAATGTTTTGTGAATTGATATTCACCATAGAAATCAATGGACTAAACAGTTACAAAATAATTATAGGTTAAACGAATTTGTCCGCTGCTATCATCTACACGCCCATCAGTCAGTGAGATAAATGAAGCCCTATCAAACTCTGTCGGAATTAGTTTGTATTTTTCATTGTCCGGGTCGTCTAATAACGTTCCTTGATTTAGTATGTATCGAGCTGATTCCGCCCCAATTCTCTCAAATCCGCATGAATTGCATACATCTCTGATAGCGCAAAGGACGATTTGAAAGGTTGTTAGGCGTTGCTGTCCGTCAATAATTTCGTATTTTTGTACTTCGTCCACATTCGTCTGTTTTTGCTGTATGACGATAGCGCCGGTAAAATGAGAGGATTGATCTCTCTGAGATTCATACAACCGGTGGCAAGCCTTTTCGTTTATATCCTTCCACAAAGGGATCCACTGTTCTGCCTCACCCCAGACGTAATGTCGCTGAAAAAGAGGAATTATGTACTGCACATCATTACCAAACAAGGAGTTTACTTGAACATTTGTCGTTTGCAACTCCAAATTCTCCTTACATGCTGTGATCTATCCAAAGGCTTGTTTTTCAATCCGCTTTTGCATCGCGTCAATAATTGCGCCTTATATCCGAAGTGAAATCCTTAAAGTCGAAGTCCGAGTCATTATATCTGGTGGCGTACCACATCTGGTCTACTCCATCAGGAAGATTGTCGGGGAATGCCTTCTTTATCCAACTCAGCATTATCCGATGATTCATGAAGGCAATATCAGTGCTCTCAATGAGGAGTACCGTAGTCTTCGCACAGGTTTTGTACGGAGCGAGTTTCCCCGCCTTATTTTCAAGTTGCGCCCTAAAGTTATCGGGAACGGGTGGCAACGTATTGACTCGATTTGGGGACGATCTAGGGCTCAATTCTTCAGGACAAGACCGCTGAAACCAAATACAGAACGGAGGTTGGCTACACTTTTTCACCCGAACAGCGAAAGGAATTCCTGGAATCTTGTCGGGTTCGTGGATTCCCCACCCGAGGTGGGGGACATCTTTAAGAATAAAACGTTTGAGTGCATTTCGAATCTCTTGCCAGTTTTGGCGTTGGGTGAAGTCTTCATGCTTAAAAGTTACCAACAGGTTAAATGTGAGTTGTCCAGCTAATTCTGACTCCAATTCTGATTCAAGATTGTCAATAGCTTTGAAGAACCAATCCTCATATTTGCGTTGATTCGGGAATGTATCAATGCTTGTGTGCTCAATCGCAAGCGGTCCGGCAATTGCGTCAATGTTGCGGGGTGTCGAATTGTCATCATTCGGCCATCGATCAATCTTAAGTTCTGAGTGCCCGTTCTTTCGCAGATACGCCACGAATCGCTCAATAGTGTTTTTGTCTTCCTTGCGTTTCATTAAGATTATAGACCTTATCATTAAGTTTCAACACCTATCACATCGCGTCATAGGCTGTAATTCTGTCCGCAGTAGCTTGTCTCAACAGAACGGGTATTCCCAAACATCCTTACACGGTTGATACATGACGGCAAATTCCATATGCGAACCATCATCGTTGACACAGACCTTCCCTATCCATTTACCCGACGCCTGGGTAATAGAATGAACATTTGTTTCAATACGCTCCCCATGATTGAATCCTTCGATGATGACTTTTTGATTTTTTTTCATTGTTTCCATGAGACCTTTTCCTCTTTTCATTAGGTTTAGGAGTTACACAGTTCGGTTTGTAGTAGAGCATTTTGCCTGCGTGTCTAGTGTGGGTCGAGTCGGAGATTATTCCTACAGCCCCACAGTAGGTTTTTGTGTAGAAACGGGCAATGAATTGCCCTACTACGAACCTGTGAATGTCAACTGCGTAAGTCCTAAGGTTATGGACTGCAACTTGATGATTCAGTTGCACACATCATCGATAAGGGCGGTCAGTCCGTTTTTCACTGTGTCAGTAAGTGCAACTTTGCGAGCATTCTCTTCCAGCGCGCTTTTCAGGAATGTTGGTCAGCAAATGAATCTTGTAGATGTCCATTGAAACATCTATGGCAACTGGCTGATGATGGTGAACAAACCTCTCATTATTCAATAGCTTTTATCAGGTTTTGAACCGGTTGTGTGAAAGCTGGAACACTCATTAGCCCCATGGCATCGGCGACGTACTCGCCCCGTTTCATTCCGTTCAACACCACCGACACTCCCGGCGACGAAGTAACAAAGTTCAGCGCTTTTTGTGACAAGGTCAGCTTTCTTTCCTCGCCTACCAGCACTTGATCCAATGCTTCTGAAATAGGTCCCGTCTGCATTGATGCGGTGCGATTGAAACGTCCGGCGACGAGTGAAAGCAACCTATTGATTGCTCCGACATACTCCCCCTGCATATCTTGCCACTCGGCTTTGTGGGCATTTTGGCATGCTTCAATCGTTTGTCCCAAATAGGTGTGAATCAGGGGAATCAGGTATTGTTGGGCGATTTGCTCCCAGTGGTCACGGTTTTGGATTCGGGGCATGAATCGGGGCAGATTTTGGGCAAGGTCATAAAACAGAGTCGAGTTGGCAGACTTACTCAATTGAGAGAAGATTCCCCAATCCGTCAGCGTCGATCGCAACCGATTCTCTGTCTCGTCAAGCGCTTTGACCTCCTCGTTAATTGCTCTCTGATAGTCGAGTTCAGGATTGTAGGGATACTGGGCTAATCGCACCATCTGATTGCCCTGTACAGCATTGAGCGGACGGTTCACCAACACGCCAATTCCAAGTGTCTTTGCGCCCTCAAGCACCGTCATATCCTTCCCGTTGATTGTGTTATTAACCTCTGATAATGCGGCGTGTTCAAAAAGATTGTACGGGAGTTGGATAATTTTGAAGTGGTTTTCGCCATGATTGCCGTGTACGGTCCTCGCTGCGTCGCAGGCGGCGTCATAACATCGCTGGAGGGAAGCGTGTTCAAAATCGGTCTTTGAAGAGGGGAAGGTGTTGGACGATATGCCGTAGTAACAAATTTTACCTTCCCTCACAAAATGCTCCATCTGCATGAACGCGCGGTAAATACGGTCATAAAACGTGTTTCGAATATCAGCGAGATTAGCACCAGAATTTCGTTTGTGGGCATCCGAGAGAAAGTATTCCGGGTTGTGCAACAGATAAACGTCGATTGTATCCAATTGCAGCCGGTCCGAACTGCGCTTCCACTGATCTGCAAGGAAATCGGGGTGAATGCAGTGCCAGCAGCCATCCATATACTTGACGACCTCTTCCCACGGTTTGCCTTCGCCTTCGCGCCGCATGGCTTCGTCTAGGTTCTGCCCTTGAATATAGCCGACCTTCGAAACAACGATTATCTCGCTTCGCTCTATCTGCCCTGTCGAAATCTGATCGCTCAAGACATTGCCAATCAGCGTTTCGCTGCCTCCATCGGTGTAGTTGCTTGACGTATCTATTAGATTGCAGCCGGCTTGAATCGCTTTGCGGAGAGTTGCCGTATGTTCATCGAATCGGTAGTCAACTCGGTAGGAGCCGTAGCCAATTTTCGACGCAGTTAGATCAGTGCCGGTTACCTGGCGGAACGCATCCGGCTCGAAAGAAGGATTACGCTCGCGCATACGGTCGGCGAATGCCCGCGATTTGGAGGCATCGACATGGCCCTTTATTTTTGCTTTCATGGTGTTTTCTCTGATGGGAAAAGGTGTTATTCGGTGGTGGGATCTTAGTGGTCTGTTTGTTAAAAACAAATGGTATAGGAACTACGCATTACGGATTCTTGAGGTCAATAGGACTGTTTGGAAGAAACCAAGTTTTCGGGAAAAAACTCGGTTTCAATGAATTTTATACTTAAAAAAAGACCGCTTAGAGATGGGTTCAATTCAGTTTCGCCTGAAGTTTCCTCATTGCGACAAGCGCTATTTTGTAATCGGGGCTTTCTTCTAACGCCCGCTTATAGCTCGCAATGGCTTTTGACCGCTCGAATCGATGTTCAAAGACTCGCCCAAGGTTCATGAATGGGTGTGCGCGAGCCTCATAGCGGGGAGCAGCAATCGCCTTTTCAAGCCAAGGTATTGCCGCATCGTGTTCGCCAAGTTCAATCAGAGAGGCACCGATGTCGTTGTAGGGGTTGCCGAAATCGGGGTCGATTGCGATGGCTTCTTTGCACTCATCGATCGCGTCATGGATTCGTCCCATCATGGAATATGTCCAGCCGAGATAGGTGTGTGCCTCAGCCGTAGGATAGAGTTGAATAGATTTCAGGTACAGCTCAATTGCATTGGCAAATTCCCCGCGCATTTGATACTCAAGCGCCTCCTGCCAATATAACAGCGCTTCTTCTTTTGCCTGTTTTTCATCCATATTTGTCGCCTACAAGCCTTTCTCGCGAAAAATTGTGGGCATTTATGATAGGAGTGTGCGACTTTCGAGGCGTAGGGATTAAGTAAAGTCTTTCAGGCCTCTTAGCTCGACTTTGTACATTTAAGCCGCATAACAGATGGTGGTAGTAAAGCGTTGGAGAAAAACGGGGGAGATTTTAACCATCTGGTATTTTTGGTTGACCTGCGAAAAAGTCGGTAGCGGTTTCCAATGCCATCACGGCGGGGCAAGGGGATCTCTATCGCACTCGCTATCCGCTCGCTTGATTCCCGCCTACGGGTGTGGCGCTGTACAGCTTTCCGCACAACCCAACCGATGTACTTTTGTACAAAGTCGAGCTTAGAGCCTGTTTGAAAATTCGGTAGCAAAGCCATTTTTAGTCATTTGAAGACACGTTTTTGTAATTTCCCGCTATATACCTGTCGCCCCGCTGGGACTTGGTGTACACGGGATTTTGGCGTCTCTAGACACCTTCAAAATCTCTATCGCAGGATTTACTATCACGCGCGCTATCCGCTTGCTTGATCTCATTATTCATTCGCTTGATTGCAGTGCGCACCTTATAAGGAAATGGTGGGCAGTGCCCACCCTACAAATGTACTATTTGTTCATTTGATTCTATTCGGTCACTTGATCGCACATACCGTATGAGGTGCGATAGGGATTGCCGCAGATAATGATCATTCCTGTTTTGCGCGTAATTGCTTCTCACACCAGTCCGTCTTCTTTCATCCAATTGATGGTTTTATCAAGTGCAGCGACTGTCTGATTGATATCCTCGTCGGAGTGAGCCGCCGTAGTCATTCCGTTATTGGGAAAATCAACTCCATTAAGTAGCATGCCACAGCGCAGATTCACCAGCAGATCCGGCTGACTCGCCGTTTTCAGTCTGCGATAATCCCATTCGTGTGGATCGAAGTCTTTGGCACGTACCTTTTCCCCGTGTCCTACTAGCATCTTGATACAAGAGAATTCGCCGTAAGATGCCCAATCGAGACCGTGGTTGTCTATGACATCATTGAATCCGTCTCGCAACTCGTCAGCCGTGCGGTTCACATGCCGGTGGGGTTCGCCAGTTTTAACAATGTTTAACGTTGCGATTGCCGCGGCTGCAGTAAGCGGATTGGCATTGAAAGTCCCAGGGTGAGGCATTTTCTTTTGCTCATCGGATGCCTCCTGCTCTCTGATCGATATGAGGTTCAAGATTTCCTTCTTACCCACGAGAGCGCCGCCGGGCAAGCCGCCCGCCACGATTTTGGCGAGACTCGTCAAGTCCGGCGTCACGCCATAGTAACCTTGTGCTCCTCCGGGCGCCACACGAAATCCGGTAACCACCTCGTCAAAGAGTAAAACGACGCCGTAATGGCGGGTGACTTCACGCAACTGTCGTAAGAACTCACCTTTGGTTGGAATCGTTCCCGAAGATCCACCGGTTGGTTCCAAAATTATACATGCAATGTCTGAATCCGTTTGCAAACATCTCTCAACCGCGGTAATGTCATTTGGCGGGCAAATCACGGTTGTGTTTAGTACCTCTGCGGGGATTCCGGGCACGGCTTTCCCGAAGGGAGGATACGCGTCCTGAATAACAAAATCGTGCCAACCGTGAAAATGCCCCGCGAATTTTAATAGCTTGTTCTTGCCGGTGAAAGTACGCGAAAGGCGTAATCCCATCAACGTTGCTTCCGTGCCCGAACTCACGAAACGTACACGCTCGGCAGACGGAACAAGTTCCTTCACCAAACCGGCCCACTCGATTTCAAGCGGATGGCATGCGCCGTAGTGAGTGCCGCGTGCCATCTGACGGTTCACCGCATTGACGATTGCAGGGTGACCGTGACCTAGCAGAAGTGCGCCATGACCAGCCCAGTAATCGATGAACTCTCTCCCGTCAACACCCCATTTCTTCGATCCTTCGGCTCGATCAATATAGATAGGGAATGGATCAGCGTGCCGACTATCATGTGTGACACCGTCAGGGAAAATCTGTCCCGCTTGACGCGCCAGTTTTTCATGCTTCTGAAACGCTTCCTCGTATCTTTCCAGAATTGTTGGCATTCACTGTCTCCTTACACAGAGATACCTTGCCTATTAATCATTTTTCCGGCATGCTGCCGGCTGTTCTGCCAATGATGTCCTTTTTGTGTGTCATTTCTCCATCGCGTCAAACAAATCTCCTAGAATCCGATAATCGTGGTCAAATGCGAGTTCCGGTAGGGATTCCGAATCAAACAAATTTGCGTCAAGCGCTTCTGCGCTACCTTTTGGGACGCCGGAGACGATTCTTCCGACATACACAATCAACACAACGGTCCGCTCCATGTCGGAGTAAACTCCCAAGAGCCGGTCTAGTTCAACCTCAACGTCCGCTTCTTCTTTGGCTTCACGAATTGCAGTCTCTTCCGGCGTGTCGCCGACATCAATAAAACCGGTTGGAAAACTCCAGAAACCGTGTTTAGGATCGTTTCCGCGCTGAATCAGCAGAATCTTCCCGTCTTTGAGTGCCAATGTCCCAGCCACCGGCTTGGGGTCTCGATAGAAGATAAAATCACATGCCGTGCACGCTGGGCGACGATGTTGTTCAATCAACCGATTCTCGAGCCGCTCTGCACATTTCGGGCAAAAACGAAACTGAGTCCCAGCGTCATCATGGGCATGAGAATTGTCCATATTCGCGTCGGTCACGGTTAAATTCCTGAGAATCTTTCAGCAAACAATAATACATCAAACACAATGAGAAGTCAAACCGGTAATTGGGAGATGGGCATGTTGAGATGTTGTCAAATGGAGCATATTAGGCGCCGGGAATAGTATGGTACAAGTCGGACCACGCTAGCTTCGATCAATGAAATCCTCTCATACTATGCACCTAGAAAGGGATTGATTTTCACCATAATCTCGGCAGATACTTTGCGAATTTGGCACACCATGGACGGTTATAGGCATCAGATTCGAATTGTGGTCCGACTATAGATCGAGTATCATATGACGAGTTTGCATGAGAAAAGCAATGGGTGCTTTCGATTGAGTGGATGTAGTTTCCCGGTAACACAGCAACCCAATTTCCGTACGAATTCTCACAATAAATCACTTGCGCACTATATTATGCTAAAGGAGAACGGATGCGCGCGCTGATTTGGGTTATGGCGCCCCTGTTGATTATCTGCATGCTGCTCGCCTCGCGGTTTGTCAGTTGGGAGCGCATTAAAGGCGACGACCCGATGGTGGTGGAATATATCAACCAGGGCACCTCTCTGCTGCAGGGTACTAATCCTGATTATCACGGTGCAGTCCACGTCTTTACCCGCGCGATTGAGAAGAATCCGAATCACGCTCTTGCCGCAATCCGAAGAGGTCTTGCATATTACCGCCTTGGAGAATACCGTAAGGCAATCGCGGATTTCGATCGGGTTCTCAAATTGAAGCGATATAAAGCTGAAGCGTACTATAGCCGCGGCGATGCCTATCGAGAGTTAGAAGAACATCATCAAGCCATTGCAGATTACACAGCATCGATTGAGGAGAGGTGGGCGGCGTTTGTCATATGGAAAAGGGCAGATATATATCTGCAGATTGACGAAGAGCAGCGTGCGTTCGCGGATTATTCTGAAGTTATTCAGCGCAAAGGCGGCGCGGCCGGATATTATCAGCGGGGACGAGCCTTTATGCGGCTACGCAATTACAGCCTGGCACTTGATGATTTCAGCAGGGGGATAGAGATTGAACCAGAATTTGCCGAAGCGTACCTTAGCCGCGGCGAAGCCTACGAGCGCTTGGAGAAACGGCGGAATGCGGAATCAGATTATCTCAAGGTCGTTGAACTGGCAACTGCCGAAATTCAGATGTGGGAGGAAAATCATCCGATTCTGGGACCGGTATATTTTCGCCGAGGTGTTGCCCGCCAAGCTCTGGGAGATATTGAGCAAGCACGCGCTGACTATGAGATGGTGATTAAACTTAAGATTCGCGGCGAGATTGGTAGAGAAGCTGAAACTAGATTACGAGTGATCGCGCCGCATTAGCTTACGACGAGCGTCCGGATTCTGTAGGTATACTACCCACATACTTGTGTCTGCTGGATTTTCAGCCCAAAGATGCCTGCAAAGCTGTTTCGATATCTGCATAGCGAAATTCATAGCCCATTGACAAGGTTTTCTCCGGAAGGACACGCTGACTCATGAGCATGAAATCGGTGAATTCGCCATAGCGTAGCTTTAATGCAAAAGTAGGCACGGGAAAAAGGGTTGGGCGCCGGATAACGCGACCGAGGGTCTTTGTGAACTCAATGTTTGTTACAGGGATTGGCGCCGTGGCATTGAGTGCGCCGTTTACGTTTTGATTTTCGATGGCATAGAGTATAATTCCCGCCACATCATCAATATGAATCCATGACATCCACTGGGATCCGCTTCCCAGTCTGCCTCCCAAACCCATGTAAAATGGGGGAAGCATCTTTCCAAGCAAGCCGCCATCTTTTCCAAACACATGGCCTAGCCGGATGCGGACCACACGGATTCCTAGATCTTCCGCCTTTTGTGCTGCCAACTCCCATTCCTGACAGACTTCGGCAAGGAAGTCATTGCCCGGAGGGGAATTCTCCGTGAATTCCTCATCGCCGCCTTCGCCATAAAATCCCATCGCGGAGGCGCATACCAAGACCTCTGGTTTCGTCTCAACTTTCGATAGGGATTCTACAAGCTGATTTGTCGAATTTACGCGACTATCTCGAATTCGCTGTTTTTTGTCTGGATTCCATCTTGTTCCAATGGTTTCTCCAGCAAGGTGAACCACAGCGCTAATGTCATTCAAGACGGAAGACGGAACGAGTTCTGTGTCTGGTCTCCAAGCTTCCACCCTTTCCGCATAAGGGGCGGCTGCCGTTTCCGGTGTACGAGACAATGCGATGACACGGTGTCCCGTTTCAGCCGCCACGCTGCCTAGTCGGCTCCCGACAAAACCACTAGCACCAGTGACCAAGAGTGTTGATTTGTTTTCGATGGTCATCCTTAATTCATTCTTTCACGTTCAATCGCCCATGCAATCTGCCTAGATCGCCTTAGCTATTTCATCAATGCGGCGGAGATTTTTTCAACAATTCCATCAGCCCGACTTCGAATTTGGTCCGCAGTCAGACTCTGGATTGGGTGTCCGACAGTTATTGGTTGGAGATCGTTATAACCGAGTGCTTTTGCTTGAACCTTGCCAGCCGCGAAAAACACGTCCGAACAGATAGCCACTGACGGGATTCCGCGCTCTTCCAAGGCTGCTCCATCGTGCATACTGCACGATATGCACGAACCTCAGTCAGCAAGCCCTTCGATAATAAAGTCGCACCGATTGGCAAGCTGGCTTATTAGCTCTTCCGGAGCCGGTCGAGTAAATGTTGGCTTGTTGTAACGAACGACATCTGCGACATCAAATTCTTCACACACCAGTTCTTCAACGCGTTGCAGAAAAACATCGCTGCCGTTTTTTCCAATGCTGAATAACCCCATCGTCTTGCCGTTAAGGGTATCAAGACGCGGCGCGAGATACTTCGGAGATATACCACCATCATCGAGCGGATTGAGCAAGTTGACATTTCCCATAAAAACTCTCCTCAGTTATGACTGTCTGGGTCGTACGACTTGGGAAAATCATCACGACCATCGCGTCCCCAATCGCAGACATCCATGTGCGGCTTTCGGTTGAAATGTGTGAAACGGAATACTACGATCTCATAAGTGCAAAAAATGAACGAGGGGTTTAGAATAGAATACGAGAGAAATTGGGCTCTCCAATGATTTATGTGACAGCAAAACCGATTCTCATCGCGGTAAGGAATGGTTTTGAGCCAGTTCATTTACACATTCTTCATGAAGTTTCCCGTTGGTTGCCAAGAAAGGTACGGTGGCACCGCGATACGCGGGCGAGTCTGCCGGCAATGGAAAAATAGCTTCGCCGGATGGATATGTCACACACCCGCCTGCCGCCTCCAAAATGGCTGCCGCAGCAGTTACGTCCCAGAGTTTCGTATAATAATCGAGACTACCGTCAAAATGCCCGGTAGCGACGCCGCAGATATGGAGAGCGGCAGAACCAAGGGACCGTCCCTTTGCAAGGTTTTGCATGAAGGGATTTAGTGCTTTCATCACATCGGAGGAAAATCCAAACAGCCCAATCGCATCCAATCTTTCTCGCCCGTTCGAATGGATGGCAGTACCATTAAGCATCGCAGTTTGCGATTTCACGGCGCTGAACATCCGGTCCGTGGTGGGGTCAAAAACAACACCGAGAATTGGGCTTCCTTTGTGCAACAGACCTATCGCAACAGAAAAGATAGGAAGCCCTGCCGCATAGTTGGCGGTTCCATCTAGAGGGTCGGTAACCCAACAATTATCGGACTGCAAGTCCGACAACCCAAATTCCTCCCCAAGCGTAGAGTCATGCGGGTATAATGACTCAAGCTTCGTTTTGATGAACTGTTCAGAGGCTTTGTCAGCCTCTGTCACAATATCGCCGATGCCCTTATATTCTACTTGGGCAATCCTGCCGAAATAATCCATCAAGATGCCGCCCGCTTCCCGTGCTATCTTCTCAACGGGTTTTACCATTTCCGCAGGATTGTCTGTCAATAGCCTTTTCCCCTTACAGTTCAAATTCGTAGAATCTTTCAAAAAGGGATGGATTCCCTACTCGCGACGACAGAGCGTTCTCTGTATCATTCTTCCGACCCTGAGCCTGTATTCTCAATTCTGGATTTCAATTTTTGGAGGCGCTGGATAACGTTTCGATTGTATCTGTTTCCTTCAATAAATGTCTCCCAAACTGCTAGCGCCTCGTCATCGTAACCCTGTGAAAGGTAGTATTCGCCGAGAGCCACCGGGGCAAAGTCGGAGTGCGGAGCTTTTTCAATTGATATCTTGAAGGACTCAATGGCTGTGTCTGCATCACCCTTAATCAAAGCGAGTTCGCCCCGACCGTAGGGTAAAAGCGGATGATCAGGATACTCCGCAGCCAATTCCTCCATTAATCCTCTCGCCTGGTCTTCCTGTCCCAATTTTTGAGCAGCCATCGCCGTACGAATCGTAGAATGCACGATTCGATTTTTCCGCTGTCGTTTTTCTTCCCGAGCTACGGCTCTCTGCACTGCTATTCTAGCTCGAAGGGGTTCCATCCTTCCCTCATTAATTCCCTCGACGCGCAGTAAATCGTCAACGCTTTTGTACGGTCGACCGGCAATAATGGCATTTGCCAAACTAGACCCAATCCCGGGCAAGTGTGTGAGGCGTTCTGCGGAGGCTGTATTAATGTCGACTTTTCCGCCTCGCTTGGCGTTTCGCATAGCCGCGGAATAGTTAGATTTGGCTTTTCCGTAATTCTCGTAAGCATAACAGAGATCGGCAATCGCCATTTTATTCACATAGATATCGCCCTTCCCCACGACGATGTGCTGGAAGGTTGTCGCCCGCGATCGATTCTTCATTCGTTTGTAAACATCCGGCAGCCATTGGAGTGCGTCCATGAAGTCCGGTTTGACAGCGACGGCACGCTCAAATGATTCGCGTTCCATGTCTAGGTTCCCCATCTTTTGATACGCCAGACCGAGCCGAAAATAGATTTCGGCATCCTTGCTTTGATTGAAACCCAATACGGAGTTATAGATTGCTATTGCGCGCTCATATGCTTCTCGCTTGTCATCCTCCGAATCCATAATTCTTGCATCACTGTAGTGATTCTGACCCGTAGTGATGACAGCATCAAGAACCTGGCGATCTTTTTTTACCGCCTCTTTGAGCATGTCGCGAGCTCGTTTGTGCATGCCCAATTTACGGTAACAGACCGACAAGCGCACATATGAATACGGATCGATTTCAGCATCGTCGGCTTTCGCCCGATGAATGGCATCGAATAAAACCGCCCCTGCATCACGATAGTATTCATCCCCATAAAGAAATTCTGCAATCATGAGCTCCGCGTCGTAGTAAGTACCATCTTGATCTCCTTGTACGCCGACGCGCTGCGCCCCAAAATTTCTCATGACCTCCTGTGCACTAATGCCGAAGCCGGAATCCGGCATTTGGGCAGTAGTGCCCATTGCGCGGCTTCTCTCAGCGCCTCCACGCGGGCGGTCCATTTCGCGACGTTTGTTTTGCCGCTCTACTGCACGCCCCATTCGGGTTGCGAGGGGATCGTCCGGTTTGGGGATACTCGCGCCAATCTCGGTCAGTTCTTTTTTGGCTTCATTGAGTTGATCTTCAACCCCTTCAAGCTTACCATACTTTTTTACAATTGACTGATACGTTCGTTTGGCTTCGTTCTGGTTCTGAAGATAATTTTTCTGAATTCGAGCTTTGTTGACAAGCGCGAGAGCCGCACGTTTGCTCGTAGGATGTCGATTTGCAAAATTGTCATATATTTCTGCTGCCTGCTTATAGTCCTTGGCTTCTTCGAAACTCTTGGCAAGCATGAGTTGGGCCTTATTACTGAGTTCCATTTCCGAGAATCTGTTCACAACATTATCAAACTGTTCCTGTGCGGATGCATACTCCTTGGATCGGAAATAATACATTCCTAATTCATAGTGGGCATTTGCCGCTTCCTGGCTATCCGGTGCGGATGCGAGAATTTCCTTATACAACTCCGCCCCGCGATCCGGTTTATTTAACTTTTTGATGTAAAGCATAGCCATCTCAAGTTGGGCGTTACGGGCTTCGGATGTACCCGGTTTTGTATCGACAACCGTTTGGTAGACTTCGATTGCTCCGTGGTAATCCTTCGCTTCGATCATTCTGTCTATTTTGTTCGATACACCTCCCGAAATGCAAGCGGCGAGGGATACGATGGCCAAGCAACCTAAAATAAAACTACAGCGTTGCGCAAATTTCATGTCTGTCTCCTCCTATGTCCTATAAATACACTTTATCTTGACTTATGTTCATCCGAAATGACGTCCAACGTCGGTTGTAACCTAGGACGCGGGGCGGAATGAGCGGTGAATTGACGAACGGGTTAAACGCCCAACGACGGGTTACTCCCTGTAAATTTCATGCCTTTTGGAGTCTAACCCTAGCCTAACGATAGCCATTGACAATCGGTTGGCAATCACCTCAGGCTCTAGGACGAAAGATCCGAAAGAGTTTTTTTAACGGGTCATAAAACTGATCCACAACACGCTCTTTGAGAGGAATAATAGCGTTGTCCGTAATCGTGATGTGTTCCGGGCAGACCTTCGTGCAGCATTTGGTGATGTTGCAATAGCCGATGCCATCTGCTTCCTTCAGGTCCTCAAGCCGATTCTCAGTATCGAGCGGGTGCATTTCCAAGGCGGCATTATGAACAAAATATCGAGGACCAATGAACTCCTTGTGAAGATGATGATCTCGGAGTACATGGCACACATCCTGACACAGAAAACACTCAATACATTTTCGAAATTCTTGTACCCTGTCAATGTCTTCCTGTGCCATTCGCCACGTGCCATCTTCAGAGTCAGGCGCTCGCGGGTTGAACTTTTTTATTTTCTTTTTGACTTCGAAGTTCCACGAAACGTCGGTGACCAAGTCTTTAATCGGCGGAAAAGCGCGCATTGGCTCAATGGTAATTGGCTGGTCAAGCGGCAGGTCGTTCAACCGGGTCATACACATCAATTTCGGATGACCATTAACTTCGGCAGAGCAAGATCCGCATTTTCCGGCCTTGCAGTTCCAACGTACGGCGAGATCATTTGCCTGTTGCGCCTGGATCTGATGCACCGCATCCAGCACTACCATGCCCTCTGAGACTTCGCTTTCATAGTCGACGAATTCTGCGTGGTCGGCGTCACCCCGCCAAATTTTAAACGTTGCATTAGCCATTAACCCATCTCCTCTATTATCTCCTGAAGGTCCTCTCGAATTGGTGGAATAGGTTCGCGTCTGACCTGCATAGTGCCATCTTCA
>JAJDTR010000169.1 GCA_022827055.1 Candidatus Poribacteria bacterium
AAAACGTCGGGGCAAGAAGATCTCTATGGGAGCTCTATCGCGTTCGTTATCCACTCACTTGATCACTCACTATCCGTTCGCTTGATTCCCTCCTACATGGAAATGTGAGGCAGTTACTTGCTGAAAGAATTATCCCGACAGAATAATGGCGTGATAGAATTTCAACGGTGTAGGTTGGGCTAGAAATCTCCATCACATGGAATTTACTCGCGCTCAAACTAATGGACAACAAGCCTGCCATTTCCATTGTCATTCCCGTGTTCAACGAGGAAGACAATGTTCAATTACTCTATCAACAGATTCGAAAAGTGTGCGAATCGCTGCAGCAATCTTATGAGATTGTTTTCGTTGATGACGGAAGCCGCGATCGAACATTCGAGATACTGGAAGAGATTCACAGCAATGACCCCCGCTTGAAGGCAATCCGCTTCAGAAAAAACTACGGTCAAACTGCGGCAATGGCGGCGGGTTTTGAATTTGCGCGCGGCGAAGTCGTGATTAGCATGGACGGAGATTTACAGAATGATCCCGCAGATATTCCACGTCTCTTGGCGAAGATGGATGAAGGCTACGACATTGTCTGTGGTTGGAGAAAGAACCGCCAAGACAAACTCTGGTCTCGACGTGTACCGTCTGTAGCAGCAAATTGGTTGATTGGCAAGGTTACGGGCGTTCAGATACATGATAACGGGTGCTCGCTCAAGGCGTATAGGGCATCTGTCATCAAGAATGTCACACTTTATGGAGAGATGCACCGTTTCATTCCTGCTATGTCAACACTGGCAGGGGCGCGCATTGCAGAGATTCCCGTGAATCACCATCCGCGTCGTTTTGGAAAAAGTAAATATGGGATTGGGCGAGTTTGGCGCGTTGCACTTGACATTATCACAGTGAAGACCCTCACAGGCTTTGCATCACGCCCCGGATTATGGTTCGCCATGCTTGGCATTCCCGCTTTCGTTTTTGGTTTCTCCACAATCCTCGTCGCGGCTGTTGCGCTCTTGTCGGACACTTTGAGGTCATGGAGCGTTCCGTTCACTTGCGGTTTATTGTGGGTGTTCTTGGGCGTACATTTACTCTCAATCGGGCTTGTAGCCGAACTAGCGTTGAAAACGGGAGATTACCTCCCCAAACTGGATGTGCGTCCGTCTGTCACGGTGCTGGTGGCACGTGGAGGTGTCAATCATCGACGAAGCAAGGTAGAACCGGGATAATATGCAGTCCGCGAACGATGTAACGCTTTCAGTCATAATTCCAATAACCGAGCGGTATGACGACCTCCGGAAACTCTACCTCCACTATGAGGAAGCGCTTGCGGCCAGCAACCATTCGCACGAACTCATCTTTGTCTTGGATGGCGTTAATCTGGCGGCACTCGAGATCTTAAAGGATTTGAAGAGCGAATTTCCGCAGGTTGAAGTTATTACGACGAATCGAAGGGTTGGCGAAGCAACAGCTCTCGCTATCGGATTTGAGCGTGCCTTGGGCTCAACCATTCTGACGCTCGCGCCCTTTCTGCAGATTGAACCGACTGAAATTAATCGCGTCCTTCAGGAATTCCGCGATGGAGAATACGATTTGGTAATATCGCGGCGAGAGCCCCGAATTGACTCGGTTCTCAATCGGCTCCAGTCTTGGATTTTCCACCGGCTTACGCGAATACTGACGAAGTTAAGCTATCATGACATCGGCTGTCGGTTGCGCGTTATGAGGCGGGATGTCGTGGAGGAGGTTCGACTCTACGGCGATCTTCACCAATTTTTGCCGTTTTTGGCTTATCAGCGAGGATTTAGAGTGGCGGAGGTTCCGGTACGTCAAAGCGAAACTGACAAGAAGCGGAGAGCGGGTCATCCCGGTACTTGGTTGAAAAGGTTGCTGGATCTCTTTACCCTGTTTTTCCTTTTCAAGTTTACGAAAAGACCGCTAAGATTTTTTGGGTTGATCGGCTCAGGGCTAATTGGTGCCGGAGGGTTGATTGCGGCTGTTACGGTTGCTCTTCAACTCACGGGGCATGAAACTATCGCAGGGCGCCCATTTCTCATCTTGGGAATGTTACTGGTGGTTTTGGGCGTTCAACTATTTTCCATCGGCCTGCTTGGCGAGATTATTGTTTTTACGCACGCTCGGAAGATCAAGGATTATACTGTGTCAAAGATTCTTGAATAAGAAGGATTGGAAAATCAAAAGCAAGTGTACGATCACTACTGCTGCTTTTCTTTGGTCGATTGCGAGCGAGAGTGATTTGAGGAAATTTCCCACTGCGATGAAGCCACAAGATAGTCCTATTTAATCCTTCATTAGCTCGTACAACACCCACCCGCGACACGAAATCTTCGACTAATTCAACTATGGTTTCTTCCGCGAGCAATTTCTTTCTTAACCAACATTAATACTAAATTCCTCACGAGTCAGGAGAATATACCCAATCCTTACATTGCCCCAGTCGATGCCAGAAGTCGGACAAAGTTCCCGTCACTATGGGCACATTGTCGCAGACTTGTTGCGAAAAATGCCATCTTAATAATTGACGTTACAACGCAAACAGATTACGATTCCCCGCGTAAGGGAAATTAAATCTATAAGGAGATTTCACAATGGAGGAGATTATCAGAACCTGTTTGAAAAGTCCGGAATCGCCTTAGAGAAAGGCTATTTTGGGGTAAAAGTCTTGAAAATCCGATGATTTTGACCCTCAAATGACCAAAAATGGCTTTGCTACCTACTTTTCAAACAGGCTCTCAAGGACTGGCAAGCTCTCATCGGCTTCGGAATAGCTATTGCGATTTTTGTGTGGAAGGTTCCAAGCAAGAACGATCTGAAGGATGTTCGATCTGAAATGAAGGAACTTCGCACTGAAATGAAATCCGACAATGTCGTTCTTGCACAAAAAGTGGACACACTCAACCAGAACTTTATTGACCACCTGAATCTTCACGTAACAGGCAAACAGAAAACTCCCGATTGAAAATACCAGACGACACTGCCCAAGCGAAAAGAACATCCGCGGAACATTTCATGCCGTGATATCGTTTCTTCAATCACACCATTTGTACTACGTGAATCCGCATTAGCAATTCTTTCGGTGGTTTGACTTAGCCAAGTCCCCCGTCGCGTTGGGCACGAGAAACAAACGCATTCTATTCAGCTTTCCCATATCGTGCAGCACGAGGCGCTCCCGTGCATTAGGACAGTGCGTCCTTCAACTCATGCGTTGACTCAGCGAGAGTGCCCATCAAATAACGCGCCGGATTATCAGGGCTTCGATGCGGCGCCGGCTCGTTGGCGGGTATCATCTCCAGAGTGATAAGCGCGGGGCCATCTTCGTTCAAAATACTCGGCAGAGACGCATCAAGCGATTCTGCCGTGTTGAAGTCGTAAACTTTCTCCAATCCCACCCCCTTGGCAATCGCCGAAAAACTGAACCCTGAACGTCCCGGAATGTGCTGATTGCCCGTCACCTCATATGTCCCATTGTGACAAACAAAGAGGTAGAAGTTCCGCGCAGGCTTCGCCAAACCCGCCATAGTCGCAAGCGTACCCAAACACATCAACATGCTTCCATCCCCGTTGAGCGCCAGCACTTTTCGATCAGGCTGAGCCAGAGCGATGCCGAGAGCAAAGTCAGCCGCGTGTCCCATTGCACTCCCCACGGAGGCGTAATCGAGCAGGTGGTCGGAAAGCTTACTCCACGGCATAGTGGTGCCCATGCTCGTAACCATCACTTCATCCGTTCGATATTTCGCAAGAATCTTCAAACATTCCTCTTTATCAATCATAGTTTCTAGTTCCTCACAGTATATCTCTTATTCTAGCATTACTTGAGTTTGACTCGGTACATTTGAGCAGTATATTAGACGGTGTCAATCAAACGCTCCGGAAAAGTGGGTGAAATTTTCACCATCTGGTATTTTTGGTTGACTTGTGAAAAGGTCGGTAGCGGCTTCCAGTGTCACCACTGAGGGAAGGCGATAGTAAATCCCGTGCGACCGAGATTCCATAGTTAATCACACCCGTCTAGCCCGATCCGCGTACAAGATAAAGAAATCAGACAGGTAACACGACATCCGAAAAATGCGAATTCCACAATTTCCGACAGGCAGTCGCCGAGGCAAAGTGATCGAAGGCCACTTTAGCTCCCACGGTTGTGGAGGCAGATTAGCACTACGTCAATCCCACCCTTCAATTCGGGGCGTTTACTCGTCCGCCTGATCGCCACTCTCCTCTCCTGCCTTCGCTTCCTTCTCAGACATTTCCGACAATAATTTCAGCACTGGAGGTGCGTTAAGCGCAGTCGCAGTGATTTGGGCATACTCATCAAACTCATCCTTCGCACCGAGCCCATCCACTGCGTCCCCCCAAAGCGAAAATGCGTAATATCTCAGGAGGCCACTCTCATTCGGACGCAACAGCGCCACGATTGAACCCATTTCGGAATCAAGCGAAGTTAAATCCTCATATCTCTGATATCGATCAGTGGGAAAAATTACACCCATACCACACTTCTTGGAATATGAGGTAGTATGCGTGTCACCCCACGTCCATAACCACCCGTTGGCTCCATCCTTTCCAACTCCGCCTTTGAGAGCCGGTATCCCTGTCGCGATCCAATGATTCGATGCGATGCCACTGATATTGATACGGTGTTCAATCCAACGATTGCCGCCGTAAATCATCACGGTTGATGTTACACCTATCGTCCCGCTACTGAGCCGCCAATTCGGGATGATCCGTTGAACAACCGATCTCACGGGACCGTCGGCAAGGACCCGTACATAGTCCGCCACTCCCGTTGGAACAATGCGTTTCTGACCATTTTCATCCCACAGCGCGAATCCACCGCAACCGATCGAATAATTCTCCGAGATTAGCGGAATCATAACCGCGTCACTCTCGACAGATTGAGCGGTTCTCTGATTTACCAATCGATCAATAGACAATTCCTCCCCTCTATAGATTTTCAGGTCGTCATCATCTTTGCGGACTAAGTACCTTTGTTGATTGTCTTGACTGTGTATCATCCAACTAGAGAATGGTTTCAGAATCTCGACCACGGTGTTTCGAGAAATCGGAATGTTGTTTCTATCAAATTCCCTTCGCAATTCCGGTGAGACGGATTTTCGATATCCTAAATCACCCTGGAATCGTGACTCAACACTCAGCAAGAGATCTGTTTGTTTACCGTACGGTTGAATGGCTCCGTTTTGCAGGAGGCGGTACGCCGCCAACTCGGATTCCAGTGCGGCTATGCCGCCCAATTCCGGGAATATGCCCGCCCGAGTGCGCTTGTGAAAACCAAGCATCACCGCTACCGGGTTGTCCGGAGTATATCGGATTGTAAATACCTTGGTTTCTTGTGGTTCAAGGTTGGCAAGGAATACCAACTCATCCTTTTGCCCATCATAGTTTAAATCGTCCGCTTGACTTGGGATTTCTTCCGGGGGTTGGCCAGAAACGACGAGGTAGGCGTCAAACGAAAAGTCGGGAGCGATTTCCCGTAACTCATTAAGAGAAACCACAACCGGGACATCTCTTCGTTGGATTGGCAGCGTGTTTTGGACGGTGAGTTTTATTTGCGGAATTTTTCTATTTCTGCTGCCGGGAGGAGCACAACCAACAAATCCAATTATGAGAACCAGAACGCAACAGTGACGCCAGTTGAGTTTAATCAAACTGAATTGCTCCTTAAAACTAAAAATAAGTTATCAAAAAAGGTGCTTTTCCATTGTTGCACCGTTTCCGTGCCGGCAATGACATTCTATCATAGTCAATGGGGATTGCCAATTCAAAATCGCCTACGGAAGAGTTTCTAAGACCTGTTCAATCTCCTCGATCGTGTTATAATAGTGCGGTGACAGGCGCAAACCTCCGCGTTCGGCGGAAACCACATTGGCTCGTTTCAGCACTTCGTAAAGTTCGGTTGTCGAATACCGATTACTGCGGAACACAACGATACCTGATCTCTCCGATTCTTTCGTTGGGGTTGCCACATTGTACCCTTTGGATTGGAGCCCGTCAATCAAGCGTCCGGTCAAATCTAATACCCGCCTCTCAATGTGCGGCACACCGATTTCCAAGAGCAAATCAATGGCGGCGAACAATCCAAACAACCCTACGCTGTTGTATGATCCCTCCTCAAATCGTGTTGCGTCGAGTTTCGGTGTAAGATTGTAATTTAGGAAATCTCGAGGATTGACTACGCTTGCCCAGCCAAGATTTGTGTTGATTAGCTGATCCTGTCGTTCTTCCGCACAGTAAAAGATTGCCGCACCTTCTGGCGCACACAACCACTTGTGTCCGTCCGCAGCCAATATGTCAATGCAGCAGGCCTCCACGTCAACGTCAATCACGCCGACACTTTGAATCGCGTCCACGACGAACCAGATGCCCTTCGCTCGACATATCTCCCCTATTCTCTGAATATCGTGTCGAAATCCGGATGCAAACTCCACATGGCTGATTGTTAGCACCCGAGTATTCGAGTCGATGGCAGCTTCCAGCTCACCGATGGAAATCCGGCCGTCTCGTTCGGCAACCATTCGCGTTTCTACGCCGTGCCGCTCCTTCAAACTCCACCACGGATATACGTTCGCAGGAAATTCCACGGCCGTGGTTACGACGTTTTCACCCACACGCCAGTCGATCCCGTTTGCCGCTAGAAGAATCCCCTGTGTAGTGTTTTTCATAAACGCAATTTTATCGGCGTTGGCGTGGATCAGTTTCGCCGCAGATTGACGGCAGGCTTCCGCTGTCGCAGCCCACTCCTCCGAATGAATAGCTCCGTCGTCGGTAGCATCGTTGAGAAACTCTCGCATGGCATCCCGTACGCGAAGAGATAGCGGTGCAATTCCCGCGTGATTCAAGTAGATGTGGTTCTCCGTTACCGGAAATTGCTCCCGCCATTCATTCCAATTGATTATGGACGTTTCCCTTTTCATATAAATTCACCGTCAACCGAAACGAATATTTCCAAATCGTATCAGTCATTGACTTCGCAACGCCGCCAACGCAAGCAAGAACCAGCCTACGATAAACGCCAAGCCGCCGATCGGCGTAATCGCGCCGAGTTGACGGACTCCAGTCAGACTCAGCGCATAGAGACTTCCGGAAAAAACGGCAATTCCGGCTACAAAGAGCCAACCGGCAGCGAGGACGAGTTGACTGTGCCACTGGGAAAAAGCCCAAGCAACCGCAATGAGTCCCAGAGCATGATACATCTGATAACGTGCGCCGATTTCAAAGATTGCCAACATTTCCGCCGAAAGCCTAGTTTTCAGCGCATGGGCGGCAAAGGCGCCTGTCGCCACCGAAAGCAGAGCGAAACCGGCGCCCAGAGAAAAGAAGATTCGTTGCATCACTGTTGTCCTCCCAATAAAAGAACCGCAATCAATTCACCGATAGACAATTTTCCGCTAGCAGCAAAGTATACCATGCCTTGAACGATGCAGGTTGAAAGAAATCCTACATTGTGGGTCCGGCGTAGCTGGATTTGCAGTGAATCTCCCGGATTTCTGGATACCCAAATTCGCTGATACGGCTTACCTACTCTGTTTTCATTTAAGGTGTCTCCGTCTTTTCGCCGCTGATGTCCCGTACCCGTAACACCTCGATTTGATGCAATATTTTAGCGCGAATTTGTCCCATCCATTGCACACATTTGGCTTGCTTTTCCAATAGGCGTATGCTAAAATCACGCAACATTTGTGGTAGATTGACACCGTAAGGAGAACTCGCAACAACATGAGAGAATACCGGACAGAACAGATTCGAAACATCGGAGTAATTGCACATTCTGGCGCGGGAAAGACATCGTTGATTGAGGCTATGCTCTATAATGGGGGTGCGGTTGAGCGGATGGGGCAGGTCGACCAGGGAACTACCGTAGCCGATTACTCTCCGGACGAAATAGAACGTAAAACGACTCTCAACTGTTCAGTTTGTATTGCAGAATGGAATGATCACAAGCTAAATATCATCGACACACCGGGAGCCGAAGATTTCTACGGCGATCTTGAGAGTGTACTCCGCGTTTCTGACGCCGTTGTAGTAGTGATTGACGCAACCACCGGCGTAGAGGGGGGCACGGAAAAAGTATGGGAAATTGCGGATAAGTATAATCTACCACGGTTAATCTTTGTTAACAAAATGGATAAGGAGAATGCCAACTTTGAAAGTGCCTTAGCAAGTGTCGAGGAGGTTTTAGAGGTAAGCACTTCAGTTGTGCAACTCCCAATTGGTGCGGAAGACGATTTCAAAGGAGTAGCGGACCTTGTTCAGATGAGCGCAATCGCGAAACCTGACGGTAACAATCCGGCACCGAAGTCTGAGATTCCATCCGAACTTGAAGCACAAGCAGAGGAATATCGCGAACAACTCGTTGAGGCTGCCGCAGAGGGTGACGATGAGCTGATTGAGAAATTTTTTGAAGGCGAACTGACGGATGAGGAGATTAGCGTTGGCTTACAGTCGGGTGTTTCTAGCTGCAACGTGGTGCCGGTGCTCTGTGGTGCGGCCCTGGAAAATATTGGCGTTCAGCAATTGATGGACTCCATAGTAAACTGCTTCCCGTCTCCCGACAACGCCAAACCCATTGAGAGCGCCGATGATGAAACGACACTTGAGGCGTCACCGGACGCAACTATGTCTACTCTCGTGTTTAAGACGATGGCAGACCCGTTCTCGGGGAGGCTCACGTTCTTCCGGGTCTATTCCGGCATCCTGAATGGAGATTCCCAGGTGTTCAATTCAACGCGAGGAGAGAACGAGAAGATCGGAAAACTGGCTTTCAGTCAGGGAAAAACATCCATCAGCACCACGCAAGTGGTTGCGGGTGATATCGGAGTTGTCCCCAAACTCTCGATTACACAGACCGGAGACACATGGTGCGAAGCTGGGGATGCCATTCAGCTTCCCGGAATCGAATTTCCGAAACCCGTGATTTCATTTGCCGTCAAACCTCTGCGCGAAGGGGATGATGAAAAACTCATATCAACCTTGAACCGAATGACGGAAGAAGACCCGACCTTCCGACTTGAGCGGAACGACATAACCTCACAACTCCTAGTTTCAGGATTGGGAGAGCTCCACATTAGCCTCACGCGGGAACGAATGAAAGATCGGTTCAGCGTTGAAACTGACGTTGAACCTCCCAAGGTACCGTATAGAGAGACGCTTCGTAGACGTGTCAGCGGTATTCAGGGCAGGTACAAACGCCAATCTGGCGGTCGCGGGCAATTTGGCGATTGTTGGATAAACGTCTCGCCACTTGAACGGGGCAGCGGGTTTGAATTTGTAGACAGCATCGTTGGGGGTTCGATTCCACGAAATTACATTCCCGCCGTGGAAAAGGGAATCCGCGAAAAGATGGAGCAGGGAGTTATCGCCGGCTATCCGCTCGTTGATACCCAGATTGAACTTTACGACGGCAAGTATCATCCTGTCGACTCGTCCGACTTCGCATTCCAGATGGCAGGTTCCTTAGCGTTTTCGACGGCAGCGGACCAAGCGAATCCGGCATTGCTCGAGCCGATTATGGATGTCTCAATCTCTGTCCCCGAACAGTTCATGGGCGATATCATCGGCGATTTGAACAGCAAGCGGGGTCAAGTGATGGGAGTAGAGCAGTCGGGCAAGCGTCAAGTAATTCAAGCCAGCGTGCCGCTCGCGGAGATGCTCCGTTATTCGATTGACCTCAAATCGATAACGAGCGCACGCGGGAGTTTTACGATGGAATTTTCCCGCTACGAAATTGTGCCCGATGAACTCGCCCAAAAGGTTGTTGCCATGGTGAAGGAGGAGTAGAAGGAGTAACGCAGGCGAGAATCGACACCACAAAATCTATGGTGCGTTGACATTTGACAAACTGAACCCTCCTCTGTTCCTAGAGTCTTCGTCCCGATGCACGTCGAGACAATTTTGCACAATCGCAAAAAACGAGAATGCTGCATGACTTTAACGCCACGCAGGGCAAGGTGACCTCGCCCCTACGATCACGTTTCACACAAATGTCAATAAAACGTAGCCAAAAAAGCACCCTTCTAAATCAGATTTAAGTTGAAGGGTGCTTTTTTTAGTCAAACGCAGCCGCAGCTGCCGCCTTTGACCGACAAGGACACAGAAACTCTGTATTTATTTGTTGCATCGCAGAGTGGGTGAAAATAGACAGACATGACACCGCTGGATTACGGTAAGAGCTACCTTCTTGGAAGAAATCCGGAAAATGAGGTGAGATTCTGGGTTGAATCCCGCACGCGTGTGATTGACGAACGCAATGGGAAAATTGAGGATTTCCTCCAATGCGCTTCATGCAAGAGCGAGGACACGTTCGCGGAGCAGAACTTGTTCCTCGAAGACAACTACGATTTTCTCCCAATCTTCGGGCCGGAATATGGGTTAATTTTTCGACGTAACGCTTGGCTGAATCCAAACTACAGAAGTTGTCTGAAAACGGAGGAGATGTTCGGTGGCCCCATACAACATCTTCAAGAACACACCCGATCAAAAAATCTGGTTACCCCCGATGAAATCATTCGGTTCACGCATGAGTTTTTCCCGGTAGTTGGACAAACAGAAGTCCACAACGACGAAACAGATCTACGTGCGATTATCGAGTACCCGGTTAAAACGCTGAATATTAGAAAATCGGACAGCGTCTATCAAATCGACACTGGGCCGGTGGCATTTCCCGATCTTGGGGCGCGACCCGAGAGGCTTGTAGATTCAATCTCGCTTGCCTTCGTCGCCTTCAATGCAACGCATTTCGCCGATTTCATCGTGGAGGAATCCACGCCAATTGTTAACAATCAGGATACGGTGGAAACACACGTCTACCATTATTCCCGGCGCATCAGTTTGGCAGCGAGCAACCGCCTTTATGCAGGATTATGAGCCGCAATAGCTCATTCGTCCGGATAATTTCCGTTCTGCGGAGCGATATTCGCTTTCTGAAATTCAGGAGTCACCCAAAAAAACGCGCAACTGGGAGTCGCCTAATTCGCTGATAAACCCCATTGCTGAATTGTGAAAGTAGGCAAGTAAGAGGAGAGCACATCATGGCCGATCTTGAAATGCAGCAATACCTCTTCGATCTACAAGGCTACTTGGTCATTGAGAATGTCTTAAGCGAAACGGAAGTTTCAAGATTCAACGAACTACTAGATGAGCAGGAATTGCCCGCTCCAGGACAGACGCAACGTTTCGGGAGCGCCCCGGAAGGACCGGGGTTTCTGCAGTGGGGAAAGCAGTTCTGTGATTTGCTCGATCACCCCGAGATTTTGCCCATCCTCAGATTTCGGCTGGGCGACGCTTTTCGACTTGATCGTATTTATGGGATGTGTATGAGTGAGGGAATGCAAAGAGGGAGACTCCACGCAGACTATGGCGCTACGGCGCCGTATTCTGGCGCTCGGCGCGGACAGTATTTCCCCTTCCGCGATAATCAGATTGTTAACGGGTTCGTCGTCGTGACGTGGAATATGACTGACACGGGACCGGACTCTGGAGGTTTCTGTTGTATCCCCGGCAGTCATAAAAGCAACTTTAAATTACCGCAGCCGATAGATGAAGCGCCAGAAAAGGCAGCGTGTGTTGTCGTTCCGAACGCGCCCGCGGGTTCAGTCATCCTCTTTACGGAGGCATTGACGCACGGAACGGCGGCTTGGACGGCAAAACACGAGAGGCGATCTCTTCTATATAAATACTGCGTGTCATATATGGCGTGGAAAACGGAGCGCGTTCAACCGCCGACAAGCGTGGAACTCACACCAAGACAGAAGATTCTCTTTCGTGTACCATCAGATCCGCTGCGATTCTTTCCATCTCTCTTTGGGGAGTCTGAAGGATAGACTAACGAATCGAATCAGATCACTGTCAACGGGATGTCAAAGAGACTAGACTGGGTAACGCACGAATCACGAAAGATCTTAGCCAACTAAACCCTTTAGGCTGAGAGTGTAAGGCGGTCGGGCAATCCCCTTTTCCGTAATGATGGCAGTAATCAGGTGGGCGGGCGTAACATCGAATGCAGGACTGTAGACCTTGACACCCTCCGGTGCGGTTCGTGTGCCAAAGCCTTCCGTGACTTCCTCCGGCGAGCGTTCTTCAATGGGAATCTGGTCTCCCGTTTCCGTCGAAAAATCCAGTGTGGATGTGGGCGCGGCGACATAGAATGGAATTTCGTGTGCTTGGGCAAGTATCGCGACGTTGTAGGTGCCAATCTTGTTCGCCGCGTCTCCGTTCGCCGCAATCCGGTCCGCCCCGACGACAGCACACTGAATTTTTCCTTCCTTCATGACTTGGGCAGCCATGTTATCGCAGATTAGCGTGACTTCAATTCCCGCCTGCATCAACTCCCATGCGGTTAAACGTGATCCCTGTAGCAGCGGGCGAGTCTCATCGGCGTAAACACTTATATTTTTTCCGGCTTCATGCGCCGTAAACATAACCGCCAAGGCTGTCCCGTAATCGGAGGTCGCCAGCCCCCCCGCGTTGCAGTGCGTCAGAATGGTGTCGCCCTCACTTAGGAGTTGTAGACCGTGTTTGCCAATGGCACGACACATGGCGCGATCTTCTTCAATGATCACCAGTGCCTCATTCAACAGTACCTGCTTTAGCTGAGAGATGGGGACATGTTGATGACTTTCTGCTGTCTTGGTCATCCGATCGAGCGCCCAGAACAAATTCACCGCCGTCGGCCTTGACGTCCCAAGATAATCGGTCACCTTTGCCAACTCATCTGCGAATGCGGTGTAGCTGTCTGCCTGCGACTTCCAGATTCCCAGCACCGTTCCCAACGCAGCCGCAATTCCAATGGCGGGCGCTCCACGCACGCGCAGCGATTTAATCGCTTCCCACACAGTCTCTAAATCATCGCAGTAAATCTGTTTAAACTCATTGGGCAGCAAGGTTTGGTCTATCAACCGTATCTTGCCATCTGCCCATTCAATCGTCGGAATCGGCATCCTTTTGTCCTCCAGTTGAAAAAGCTCTTCGAGTAGCTGAAGTCATTCTTCTGATTATAGCAGCTACCCCTATTCGGCGCAACGCAAAAGGACGGGGCACGCATGCGCCGTCCATTTCAGTCCGTACCGTGGAGTTACCCACGATAGTGAATCTATCAAGTGTGTACGCAGCGCGTTCGGCTGAATCTACAGGTCGGAATCCCAATCACGGTGCAGTATACGCTCTACAACATCGCGGAATTTTGACGTGTTTCCGCTCGTATACAATGTTGGTAACTGTTTAGTTCAGCCTAAAACGAGTGGCAATATTAGTTTGGCAGCGTATCGCGCCCGACTATCGGCAGCGGGGTATTCTTGGAGTATATGTGGGAGGGGCATCTTGTCCCGATATTCCGCGTTCACGATAAATCAACTCCCTAAACAACTAAGCAATGAAAATCCACTTTCGATAGGGAATCGCTCCTGCATCGGGGCAAGATGCCCCTCCCACAAGGGATATCGCTCGCATGTTGGGTCCATGAGAGAAATTGCCATCGGTCGTGGAATAAAGAGTGCGCCTTGTATTCGCCGCAGGGAGTTAATGGACTAAACAATTACCGATGTTGATTCTCATTGACCGCCTCCGTGGAAGCATGTAGAATAATTGGAATTATGCTTCAGGGAATACCCCGCAATCTCGGGACGATTACCGGAAGTTGGTCGCTCGACAAAGTGTGCCCATGGTTGGATGGGATTCGGGTAGGCGCCGGGAGCGTATGCTTAATAGTTATCGAAGCGTAACAATAACATGATACGGGAAACAAAGGAATTCAAAATGAATATTAGTATCCAGAGTTGGTGTTTTCGCACATGGAGCGAACCCGATGAGATTATCCAAGCTACTAAATCCTGCGGAATCGAGTACATCGAGTTAGGAAGCATGTATGTGGATCCGTTTCGGGACACCGACTATATGTCAATCATCAACAAGTTTCGTTCGAGCGGCATCGAAGTTAGCGGTCACGGCGTAAACGGGCTGAATATAAATCAATCAGACAATCGCACGTGGTTTGAATTCGCAAAAGCGATAGGTCTGAACAGCCTAGCCGTCAGTTTTCCAAAAGGCGAAGAAATAGAAACTGCTCTAAACCTCGAGCCGCTGTGCGAAGAATTTGGAATCAAGATTGCCATTCACAATCATGGACGAAAACACAACCTCGGCTCACCCGACGCACTAGATCGAGTTTTCTCCCGCACCTCGGAGAATATCGGATTATGCCTTGATACTGCGTGGATGCTTGACAGCGGATATGATCCGGTAGAAATCGCGGACAAGTATAGGGATAGGCTTCACGGTGTCCATCTAAAGGACTTTATTTTCGAACGAGATGGCCACCCTGAAGATACAATCATTGGAGAAGGGAATCTGCGTCTGGAGGCGCTGATTAAACTGTTGCGAGACACTGGCTACGACGAATTCCTGACCATAGAGTATGAAGGCGACGTCGAGGATCCCGTTCCGAATTGCAAGAAGTGCGTTGAGGCAATCAAAAACATACTCGGCTGAAACTAGCGAAGCGCAAAAACGCATCTGCTAAAGTCATTGCCTAGCGCATTTTCACATGCTCGGTAGGTACGGTTTCCAACCGCACCTGCGAGTCAGGATAAATGTCTGTTCGGTTTGGAAACCGAACCTACCACCGCGTATAAACAATTATTGGTTTTACTATAGATGCGCGTCTATTTGTTCTGCGTGAAGTCTTTGAGCCACCGTTCATCCCAAAGAGACGGAAAGCTGTTCTTTTTGTACGGGTGTTTGGCACAAAGCGCAGTATTGAGTTCAATGCCGAGACCCGGCTTTTCGGGGAGCGCATATTCGCCCTTCTTAACGGGGTTCCAGCCGAAGACCAAGTCATGACGCCAAGGGATATCGTAATCGCCGAAGTTTTCCTGAATCATCACATTTGGCGTTGACCAATCCACATGCAGCGCGGCGCATAGCGCCACTGGACCAATCGAGCAGTGCGGCGAAACCTTTATATCCTGCGCCTCAGCCATAGCGGCAATTTTCTTTGTAACGAGTAAACCGCCGCAATGGGCTGGATCCATCTGAACGATGTCCGCCGCTCGCATCGCCGTAAAGCGATAGAAATCTTCCAATGTATACAACCGCTCTCCCGCCGCGATCGGGAATGGCAGAGCCTTCTTGACTTCCGTCAGCAGGTCTAGGCTGTTCGGCGACACCGGTTCTTCGTACCACGCGGGGCGGTACTTTTCCAAGCGTCTTCCCATCTCAATTGCGCTTCCCACGGACAGGCGTCCATGTACCTCAATCATCAATTCGATATTGTCCCCCACCGCATCACGTACAGTCGCGACTAGGGATTCCGTCTCATCCATTTCATGGCGGCTCATCTCCTTCCACGCCGTGCCAAACGGATCGAACTTCAACGCATTGTATCCTCGGTTAACCGCGTTTCTTGCCGCTTCCGCATACTCCTCCGGAGTTCGCGCCCCACCGTACCACCCGTTGGCATACGCCTCCAATCGTTCGTGGCAACGACCACCGAGCAGCTTATAGACCGGTTGACCGCAAGTTTTTCCAATGATGTCCCAGAACGCAATCTCAACACCGCTGATGGCGGTCATCACAGTCGATCCGCCCTGATATTGGTCCCGAATCATCCCGCCGATGACGGTTTCAATATCAAAGGGATCTACACCCAAGATCCGCTCCGCCACCCATTCGTCAATCAGGGTGTGAACCGTCTTCTCCTGCCACTCGAGGGAGGCCTCTCCAACACCGTTTATCCCTGTGTCGGTGGTAAGACGTATAAACAGATAATTGCGTAAACCGGCGTTTGTTAGAAACGTTTCTACGCTCGTGATTTTCATCGGTTGCCTTTATGCGAGCGCGTGGCCCCTTTTGGTCGCCATTCAAGGACTAAATATCTGACTGGATTGACGGCGAAAGGTCACCACCACGCGGTGAATCCGTACGTCCGCACATTAAGCAGCACCCCCAACAACGCCCAACAGGCGCCGATGGTGAAGTCGGCGAAGACCATGCCGAGGAAAAACGGAATGGCTGCACGGTGTGCCTTCATGCCGCCTGCCTTCAGGAGGATCCATTTGATGAGCCACGCCGTAAAGAACATGAACCACGTGTCGCGCATCCCGTAAGTGCTGGATACGGCATAACCGGCAGGGTGGAGCGGCCACCACAGGAACCTCACCCGCATGAACATCACAAAAAGACCGAAGAGCAATCCAAAAGAAAAATAGCCGATTCCGTACATGTCGGGGTGCATGGGATAGATTAACCAACGATTCAGTCTGCCGAGCGGTTCGCCGCCCCAACTCGCGCCATGCTTATACCCCGCATCAAGCAGCGCCCAGAACGCGATCACAGTGCCGACAACAATCGCAATGAGCATCACGGCGAAAACGCGGCGTTGATTCATCCGCGACCGGTCCGCGATACGGAACCCTTCAAGTTGGTGCGGCATCGGGTCGCTGTAATGTGCCCGCGTAAGAAACCAGAAAAGCGAGATGATCGATAATGTCCGCGGTCCGACTCGGCGAGTACCGAATGCGTCCAGCATAAGTATTTCGGGACCTGCGAAGTGCAAGTCGTGCACCGGCGAGCCGACCTCCGCTCGGATGCGTGTCACTCCAATATTCGTCATGAGGAGAAGCGCAAAGAATATGGCGGCGCCCCACCATGTCATGCCCGCCTGCCAACAAAATACGACGATAAACAGGAAACCCGCAATAACACCATACACGGCGACATTGTACGGTAACGCCTCCTTCTCGCTATCTCCGGCAAGTCGGCGGTCCCAGACCGAGCGTATAACTCTGGAAAAGTGGTGCCTCCCCGTCCAGACAGCGATGACACAAAGCGCAATATATGCGCCGGCGGACTGCTCGGGAAATTCGGGACGCTTTTGAAATCCCCACGCTTCACCCAATACCAACTGCGCCTTCCAGAAAAAGAAGAACACCCAGCATGAGAACGCGATGTCAAGGGGAACGAGAAAGATGAGACCGAGGAGGAAAGGGCGCACCAGCAGTGCCATGTAACCGATGGCGTCCCACGGTTTTGTCGTGAAGAAATTGCCCAGATTATAGGCGCGAAGCTGCAACGACGGCACAACCGGGTAGAACGTGTGCAAACCGTTCAAAATGTTGATGATGGTGACAACCGTAAAGCTGATCCAAAGAAGTCGACTCTTAAATAGCCTCGACCTCGGATTTGCCATTTCATATGGCAACTGGGTGAGTGGATAGGTCAGCCGCTCGCGTTCTGTCCACTGTTTCCTGATAATGGCGTTTATGCAAAGCATGACGAACATGAAAGCACAAATCAACGCCGTCCATGCGATCACCGGCACAATCCACGGTCGAATGTGAGCTTCGATATACAGCGTCGCTGGCTGTTTCGTAGCGGTCGCCATATAGCCGGTCAACGCCTTGGTGTCCGTAACGATAAGCCAGTCGGGGTAGTGATGGCCGAAGAGGTTTTTCCAGTCGTTTTCAGGGGTGGCAAAACCCACGGGAGCCGCGAGCGTCGGCGGGAGAATCTGCATCATGCTATGCCCGGCGAGAGTGCCTGCGATGCAGAGCATCACATAGATGGCAACCAACTCACCCTGTCTGAGCACTAGTCTCGGCGAAATACGCCGCAGGACGCCGTTCAGCATCAGCAGAAGCGTGAGATTGAAGATGGCGTGGAAGAGTAAACTAAAGTTGGTGGAGTGGGCGATATAGTGGACCGTTTCCATGTAAACGATCCAGAATGAATTGAAGGGTATCAACACGAGAGCGATGAGAACCGCCCGCCACGTAATCTGCGTCTGCCTCATAGATTCGACTGTTGACTGAAATTGAGGCTGGTTGGTTGAACTCAAAGCCATTGAGAGATTTTGCTATGTCCTAGTTCGAAGTGTGCGCGAGGGATTCAGCAGAGATTTAGCGCATCTGCAGAACAACCTTAGAATATCTCAATTTCCGAACTTCGTCAAGAGGTTAATTTCGGTAGGCAGAGCGGGGGAATGTTATCGGTGGGAGTGCAGCATCTTGTGCTGTGTTTCCAGCGGACCAGTTAGAGTAACCTGCGCTCGATAACATCGTTTGAGGAGATTCATCGTCACAATTTGATAACGATGAGCAGCACAGTATGAATCATGGAACTTTCGCACTCGTTGGCGAAGCATAGGTGTTTTACTTACCTTCCAGACACACTAGCAGCCAAACATGGCGTCTCATGATGTCCCCCTTCTGATTAGAAGATCGCAGATTGAGTTGGGATATCGACGTTCGACCTTTGGTGGACAACAAAACTCCTAAAGCTATGCACCTCGCCTACCCTCGGCCCCTGTTTTGTCCTGTGCAAACTACGTAACACCCTTTTACTTGAACCATGGTGAATAAGATTGCTCAATAATCTCGTTTATCAACCTCGTAGGAGGGGATCAAATGAGCGAATCGCGAATGCGATAGAGATGGCCTTTCCTCGCCTACTGTAAGCGAAGACAAGGCTTCATGCTGCTATCCACGCAAGTTTCTTCACTTAATCCATGTAATCACTGCACTTGCATTATGGAAAAATGGTATAAGTTTCACTTCGTATGCTTTAAGGGTGGAATCAAACGAATAGTCAACAATGAGCAAACGAGTGAATATCGAGCGGTCAGCCGAATGAATAACGAGAGATCAACTGAATGGAGATTGAGCGCGAAAGTAAATCCCGAAAGAGGTCCCATTGAGCTCTCATAGTGAGCGTGATGGAATCCGCTGCACACCATCGGACCTGTATTATCGACTCTTCAATCTACCCCATGTTGTCGCCAGCTTGCCTATTTCCGACACAGCCGACAACGGCGAAAGTCCGTTGTCCATGATTCCTGAAATGTCATCCTCGGTAAGCGGAACGCTAAACAGTGCTACTTCGTCGATGATTCCCTTCCAGAATTCTCTGCCGAAGCCGTCGGATCCGATAGCGACATGTTCGGGGGTTGAGCCGCCGGTGACCTTCCCGATGTTGCTCTCAGCTTCTTCCACCCCATCGACGTACACCCTGAGGCTGTTGCCGTCGTAGGTGCCCGCGACATGGTGCCACTCGCCATCATCAATATTCGTTACGCTGTGAACACCTGCCCAATTACCGAAATGTATCCACAACGTTAGCTTGTGGGCATTCCAACCCGATCCAAGGGAAAAGGGTCCCTTATCCCCCTTGTTCGGATCCTGTTTGCTAACCACCCTTGCGGGAGCTGTGAGGCCCCCGTCGCCTCCGTCCCATCTGCACCAACCCAGTGCGGTAAGACCCGTAAATCCATCAACACCGTCAATGTCGCCGCAGTCTACTCGGTCATCTCCGTCGAATTCCAGGGCTCCGCCGAATTTTCCGGCAACCCATTGCGGGTTCCCAATCAGTTGCCCGAGGTGGCCGTTTCCGGATGCATCTTTTGCAACTTCGCCGTTCCCATCGTCCAAAAGCCACATCCCGATAACGTCATCGGGGCTAAATTCGGCAATACTTGCGCTTGCTAGAATCATTACCACGAAAATGGTACTCGCGAAGGCTATAGTTTTTCTGGTCAGCATTAACGTTCGCATCATTCTTCTCCTCTCGTATGTTCGTGGATTGAATTAGTCATTAAATGGTCGCTATTCCGTTTATCGCGCTTAAGGTTAGCCGCTTCTTCCAGTAGGTCGTGCTTCTAACTCAACCAGCTAGAAGGGTAATAGAGAATAACGCAATAGAAAAATCTAACTATGCAAGTCCCGGAATTTCCTATGTACGGCAAGTCGGTTAGTCATCAAGATAGGGGAAACGCATCCAAAATCACTCAATCGCTCTCTCGTTAAAACAATCCGTGGCGGCGATATTCAACTTTATGGATTCTTCACTCTACAGCAGCATCGGAACGGAAAGTGTAAAATGTCAGATGATGCTCTCATTCCATTAATCGCCATTAGTTGCTTAAGGGTTCGAAAATGTGAACAAAATGTTGATTCGTCACCTGTTTTGGGTGATCTCGGCTGAACTTGTACCTATTTTTTTGTAAAAATAGCGCCAAAAAATAGGTACAAGAATGTGAACGGCGGCTTGATTTCGAGAGAGCGTTCACATGGTTTGATTCAATACTTTCCTTTGATAGCGCAGGTTCATACGCGGGCATATGTGAACAAGATGTTAACAAGAAAAAAAGTTTGTCATCACTAAGGTCGATTTTAGGTGGATGTGAAGCCAAAGCGCCACCCCGATGGCACACCTAAGATCGGCGATTAGGGTAGTAGCGCATCTACTCCGCCGCTTATCTGTTCGTTCCTAATCATACTATATACGTGTGAAGTTGTCAATGTAAAATCAGATGCGTTTCCCCTAGTCATCAGGAGGGCTACTCTACTTTGACGTAGGTAACGAGCAGGGATCCCGGCTGCGAATCTATTGTAACATCAACCCCTTCAGCCATTTGCCTACCATTCAGCACAACCTTTGTATTCTGGTCTTCGAAATGTACCTCGTAGCTCGCGTCCATCTCAATCCCCCACAATTTCAGTGTTGCGGATTGCTGCGAACATTCGGGTCGCCGAAACGCAAACACCATTCCTTGACCCGGATCCTCCTTGTGGAACTGGTACGCCAGCCATGAGTCAAGTGATATACTATACGGCGTGAGAGGATAAAAATCCCCGTAGAATAGATGGCGGATACGTTTGTATTCCTCAATTAACTTTCGAGCCGTATCCCACGGAAATGGTTCGGTGACCATGTATCCGACGTTTTCGACATCGTCGACCGTTTTGCGCGGCACCTCTTTGAGTTCGTAGGGTTCCTTCTGAACCACGGGAAACGCTAGGGGCCAACGCTGTTCCATCTCCGGTTGAAACGGATTCCACGCGGCTGCGATGCCGGCGTTCATTGAGCTGCGAAATGAATAGGTGTCGGGATAACCGCTGGCGGTTGCGGTTGATGGCACCCATTGACTGATACCGTAGGTTTGCGATTGGTAGTCGTTCGGTTCAAAGCCGGGATGGTTGTGATCCGAACGCCAAAGATAGAAGCAGCGCGACATTGCCTCCAAGTCTATACGCGTAGCGCCGCCGCCGCACATGTCAATGACGAGTCCCGGATTTCGCCTGCGAAGTTCGTCCCAAAACCAGTACATGCCCTCAATATAGCGAATTTCGGCGATGCCTTGTCGATCCGGCGCATCCGCATCTCTCCACCACTGGAGCGGCTGCCCGTGCGGATATAGGCGGCCATCGGGGTATCTCAAGTTCGCGCCGATCGGTCCGTCTTGCCGATAAATGCCGATGCCTTCTTCCTTAATCAGATCTGAAATGAAATCGGTAATCATCGTCAGCGCCTTGGGATTCCCGTAGTCCAGCATTCTGAATGGCGGAAGCCCCGTGACCTCTTTATCTTTGACGGTAAGAAACAGTTCAAGGTGTTCACGCTCCATCCACGTGCTACCGCCCTGATATTCGGGAGCAAACCAGACAAGAAGACCCATATTCATTTTCTTCAGCGCATCGGTTATCCCTCGGAGCCCGTTGGGAAAGCGGTCAGGATCGGCGGGTCCGATGTGGGAGAGCCCCGGGCTTTTGACTTGCCAGCCCACGTCCATCCAGATATATTCAAATCCAAGCGGCGCTAATGCAGACGCATATTCAATCTGGTTTTGTTCGGTCGCTCCGAATGCTTCCTCGTATATGCCCATCGAGCTCGCCAACAACGGCACCGGCATCGGCTTGCCATCCTTCTGTGGATAGTAATGGGCTAGAAGTATTCGACGAAGCAGATTCTGTCCGTAGATCCGGTGGCCCTGCCAGAAGAGAAGTAACATCCGCGGGGAGCGAATCTCGTCTCCCGGGAAAAGTTTGAGGTGCGTTCGCTCCATACCGGCGCACACACGCACGGATTTTGAGTCTCGCGAAAAACTTGCCAGCCATTGCCCCGTCCATCCGATGCCAATCATGACACCTCGTTCGGACATTTCGAGGTTGAAGAAGGGCAGGCTTTCTCCCCATGAAGATCTTCCGTGCATGGATGACATCTTGAGGGTAGAATTTGCGGCTAATTCTCTTTCGTTCGGACCAAAATCCGCGGAACCGGCGGCGATGCCTTCCTTCGGTCCCGACGTATAATGCAGCCTAAAGTTGCCCGCTTCGTCATGCAGCACGGTATCCAGTGCCTGAATATTGGCGATAATCGGCGTGTCACATTCTCCCGTATTTCTGAATTTCAACACCCATTCTACCGCCGGATGGTCCGCGAATAGAGTTACCTCGCAGCGAACTTCGAGCCCTGTCTGCACCTCGGTGTAGGTTACCGTTTGTAGAGTTCTCGTCTCATCCAACGTCGTTTCGTTTACGCTGAAATCCCAAGTCGAGAGAAATCCGCTTGAATTCACTCCATCGTAATCAAATGAAAACGGAGGAGTGCCAGATTTTGATAGCTTCCCCGACATCCACTGTCTCAAACCGTCCCACCATGCAGACTGAGACATCTTGATGCCTGTTGCATCTAACGCCGGTAGGGGCTCTACGGCTTTATTCTCAAGATTGCCGCCATCGGACGATTGCAGCGGCTTCTGTTCTTCCATAACATCAATCTCCAAACGTCTAAGAAAAGGCGAACTTCCCAACTATAAATCGTTGTAATTCAAATCCGCCTGCATTATAATGAAAGTTGCGCTTGTTTTAGATGGAATTATCCATAATCTTAAGCGAGTGACACGATGTGTCACTTCTCCTTCATTTGACACGGAATAACCTGTACGACTGCAAACGGAAGTTCGCAAGCGGTGAATCTGGGAAAGATTTTCACTGCTGATTTTTTAAGGAGACAACACAAATGAAACTGACTCAAGAACAACTAGACTTTTTCGATACCTTCGGTTATCTGATGATTCCACAACTGTTTTCAACGGATGAAACGGATAAAATCATCGACGTGTTTGAATGGTCAATTCAAAATTGCGGCGGCGGCGAGAATCATGACGGTTCGACTCGTACGATGTTTCTGGGACCGATAGAGCGCCACCCGGAGATGTGCCGTCTCTTGGATCATCCGGCGATACTTGGTCTCATCGGAAGCGTTCTGGGAGAGGACTTCAACTACTGCAGCGGTGATGGAAACTATTATAGCGGCAATACAGGTTGGCACCCGGATGGCGGATGGGGTCAACTATTCGCTACCAAAACGGCATTTTATCTAGACCCGCTTACTCGTGACACCGGTGCACTGCGGTTCATTCCGGGGTCTCATCGACCCGACCATTTCGTGCGTAAGGAAAAAATCGACGTGAACAATTCCATGGAGCTGTTTGGCGTTCCGCCATCGGAGTTTCCCGGCAGCATTGCCGTCGAGACGAATCCCGGCGATGTCGTGATTTTTAATCACGACTTGTATCACGCCTCATTCGGCGGCGGAAATCGCCGCCGAATGTTCACCATGAACTGTACACGCCACGCCAAGAACCCGGAGGACCTGAAACGGGTGCATGAATATGTGCGCATCCACGCGCCCGGCGGCTATAAATACAAGACCGGCGCAGGAATGTACCATGCCCCCATGATAGATACGGCTGACGAGAGCCGGAGGGCTCATCTCTACCAACCGATGGAGCTTCACGACCAGATATACCCCGAATTTGCTCGAAATGTCGTAAGCCAAGAATCAAGGGTTTGACCGACATGGACTGATAGAATCGAGTGTAATCTGTCGTCTTAACCAATGCTTCTAGCTCTGATAAGGCGACAGGTCCATTTCGGGAAACCGCATCGCGATTCCTTTCAATGTCGTCTCCGAATAAAATGGGTGGCCTACCGGGGGCCAACCGAACAAGGTACGAACCCGCGCCGTGGTCTTCTCCCAAAACGGCTTAAAGAACTGTTGTTCCGGCCCGCTCCACGGATTCGCCAACTTCGTCCACCGACTCGTGTCTCCGCGCGCCATGGACAGCGTCCAAAACGCACGTTGTTTTCGTTTGTTCTCAAACGGTATGGCAGCGTGGATAAGGTATGAAGAATAAAACAGTGCGCTGCCCGCCTTGGCAGTAGTAGGCACCGGCTCGGCAAACTCAGGAACTTTCCGAATGTCCTCCATTCCACCATCTGATCGCAGGTATACGTCCGCCGCCTGTCGATGCGATCCCGGGATTACTTGCATAGGGGCGCCATCATCATCGACATCGTGGAGATAGACGCCGCTATTGACATAATCAAACGAACCGATCGCCTTGCTTAACGGCAAGAAGGTATTGGTGCCATGATCGGCGTGATATCCTTGCCAAGGGTGTTCGGGGTAGCGCGTGTCAGTGGGACCCGACCGCATGAACAGGTGGGCGTTGCAGTAACTCACGTCATCCGTGCCGAGGCACTGGGCAAACACGTCGAGATAATCTTCGTTCTCGATGAGCCGATCCAGCGCATCAAATCCTGTTGGAAACTGCGCGCGGCCATACTCGGTGTCGCCGTAGTGAGCGACAACATTGGAAACTGTCGGTTCCACTGAATCCGCTTCTCCGGTTTTGTCGACATCCGCGAGATATTCAGCGAATGATTTGCCGTAGAAGATGTGCTCCATATCGCGTAAGGCGGCTGCCATCGAATCCGGATCGAACAAATTCTCGACCATGATAAAACCGTCGCGGTCAAAGGCGTCAAGTTGATCTTGAGTTAGCTTCATGAGGTTCTCCTTACCATTAAAACGTCAATTGACAGGTGCGGACCGATGCGGGAATGTTCATCGGACGCATCGGTCCGTAGCTGGCGTGACCGCTATCTTACTAAATTTTAGTCTCCGGTGTCTAGAGAAAACGTGGGTACTCGTCAAGCTGGAGCTTGCATCTTTGAATAAGGAGAATTGTCCAATGATAACGTACTTGATGCCAACACCGTGCCCCGAGTCAAACGAACGTGAAACTCAAGTCTTAAGCAGCTAGTCTAAAGCAAAAATCGAATGGCGCACCGTGCTACGCCAATTATCTCTGCCGGACTGTCATACAAGGAACGGAGCAAAGAGGGAGGGGAACTGCTGAATCTGGCTGGCTTGGTCGTGCGTGCCGGAATCGGGAGGAAACTCATATTGAGGTCGGCGAGGGTGGTGGATAATAACAGGTCTAAGGAGGCGAACTGTGCTTATAATGTCCGGTTTGCGGAATCAGAAGCTATGATATTTCACCATAAATTTGGGACAATGATGGGTTGCTCGTACTACCGGTTTAAATAAAACGCTTATAGTCGAACACTTCCAAATATTGCCACGCGCGACTTCGGGTTTCTTCGCATTCCACCTCCGATAGTTTCGCCGCGGTAGCACGATTAGCCGCAAGCTTTGCCCGGCGGAAGGTGCCCTCAGCGTTAGGATGTTGCGACAAAGCTTTTGTAGGGAATTACGATCATTATTCCCTATTGCAGAACTCTGAGCCAACTTTATCAAGTCTATCTTCTTCGCATTGGCGCGCACCGTTATGACGTAAAACGATTCAACTCACAAAGCTCAATCAATTGTCTGGGCCAACGTTGGATCCCAGCAAGATAGGCACAAATCAACGGAGGTTGGGCGCTAGTTTCCTCAAACTGCCCCAGATCGTGATTTGGTTGCCTGTCGGAGAAATTGCCCACGCTCTGGGATCGAACCAATCAGGATGGAAATCGTTATGATTGGGATGGCTAAGGCGTTTCAGACTTTTTCCATCGGTTGTCATTAGATGTATTTCGCTATTCAGTTTTCCTCCAACTCTCTCAAATGCGATTGTATTGCCGTCAGGTGACCAAGCGGGCGCCATGTCAGTCGCCCCATTGTCAGTCAGTCTTTCTACGTTTTTTCCACCAGAATCCATTATACAGATTTCAAAGTTACCGTCTTTAATGACATCGAATGCAATCCTCTGACCATCGGGCGACCATGACGGATTGCCCGGTGCTTCCAGATTGTGCGTTAACCTTGTCTGGTTACCTCCATCAGCATCCATCACGTAGATATCCTCATTACCATCCTTCTGGGACACGAAAGCGATCCTTTGTCCGTCGGGCGACCATGACGGCTCCCTGTCACCCCCAAAATTGTCCGTTAGTCTCGTCTGATTCTCTCCATTGGCGTCCATCACGTAGATTTCAAAGTTAAGTTCCTCCGGATAACCCGAGAATGCTATCTTACGGCCATCGGGCGACCACGCCGGCTCTCTATCCCAGACGCCATACGTTAGCCTTGTCGGGTTTTTCCCATCGCTGCCCATGAGGTAAATCTGGATATCACCCCCATTTCTATTGGATACGAATGCTATTCTCGTTCCATCGGGAGACCATACTGGCTGCAAATCGTTCAGCGGGTGGTGTGTTAGTCTTATTTGAGACTCGCCTTTGGCGTCCATCATGTAGATCTCCCAATTCCCATCCCTCTTGGAACTAAAGACAATCTGTGACTTCTGCTCGGCGAGCCCGTTTCTTAACCATAACTCCCCACTCGTCAGACAGACGCACAGCCCCGCAAATAGTAGACATCTAGGTGTCAGATTAAATCGCATTTTTCCCTTCCTTATGACTCATAGACGATTTTTGTCCTATCCGGCGAATTGACTGGTGCCCTGTTGCCACCATCTTTAATAAGCTGCTATCTCGTTTAATTTAAAGACACTCGTCCCAACTCTTGACGACTTCGACATCATCCAAATGACAACAGCGTTAATTTGCGTTGCTGGATTTTGAATGGCGCAGGGTTGAACTGAAAGTCTAGTTGGAGAGACGAAGGGGTAGTTGGCGAATATTATAAATAGTACGGGATGATTGACGGTTGGGGGAGAGGACGAATCAGCGGGAATAGGCGCAGCCTGCCGTACACGACAACCAGCGCTGCAATTCATTCCATTGCGCTCAAGTGTTTGATAAGTATCTGCGAGAAGGAGGGGTAGCAGATACCCAATTTCAAAGTAGAAACTGCTCCAAGAACAAAAGCACGAAACGTTGCAAACCATAAGCGCTGCCCTCGTTGAAACATATTTCCGAGTGACAAGTTATGGTTACGGGTTTACGAACTATAGACGCTAAAAACTCAATCAAGTTTGTTGATAGTATATCAATTTTAGACTCGTTGTCAAGAAAAATAGCTAAAAGGTGACTGTTTAGTCCACCGGTCTGGATTTGCCAATCCAGACCGAGCGGGCAGAGGACAGGCCCGAGTGGGGAAGTACAATGCTAATTCCGGCGAATCGGGAGTCCACATGCCCAGAACAGACGTGCAATGAAAAGGGATCTCTATCGCACTCATTGTCCATTCACTTGATCGCACCTACCTACCAGACGCTTGAAAACACGCAATTTTTAGCAGCGTGAAGTATAAATGCGTTGATTTACTGTGAACGCGGGAAATCGGGGCAAGATGCCCCTCCCACTGGGTATGTCCCTCATAATTGGGTACATAGACGGGCTCACCTTCGACTGTGGAATAGAGTAATTGCTCTGCATTTTCTGCAAGAAATCAATGGACTAAACAGTTTCCACTCGGTTGATCCCAACCCCTACGAAGAACCATGCGTGCGTACATACATCTCGATTATTTGGTTGCTATGAAATGTCCGCAGGCCCCCAGTCATTAAACACTTGCGCTAAAAGCTTGACCTCTCCGATAGTTTATATTCCTTGGTTGTGAATACTTTCCATACCTGACATTTTCGACAGGAAATTGTTCAAGTGGTCAAGAACTCAATCTATTCATGGCTCACGCTCGAATTTTCATTTTCTCTGCTTTTCTGGTATAATAACGTAAGTTGCTACCTTTATTTGAAAGGGGGCAGAAACCGAGTATTTTCCGACGCGGAGACACAAGTTCGACGAAAATCGAATCAATTTGACTATTTTTTAGCAAACGTGAACCAAAAACTCGGTTTCTAAAAGTCAGTCGGACAAAGGCAGCACCTTGGGTAATATAACTTATAGACGGCAAGCCCAAAGCAGAAATCGAATGGACACAATAATACCAACGCTAAGAAGAAAGTTGAGCGATAAACCCCAGATCGCATTTGCCGTGATGTTAATCATCATGGTAGTCGTATGGGGCACTAGCTTAAAGAACACGCGGCCGGTAATACACCGTGAGGCAGAGTCCTTCGTGGCCTTCTACGGAAACCCGACCGGCGGGTTTTGGAGCGAGATTTCAAAGATCTTTGACCCCGTGTCGACGGACTGGGACAACTATCAAGCGCGGGAGCTGGGCTATGGATTCGAGTATATTGATGCTCAAGCGTTATTACTCTTAAACAAAATCCCTTTCTTTTCATACGGTTTTCGCAGTAGCATGCAAATCACTTTCGCCATTCTAACAGCGTTCGTGTTGTATTTCATCGCAAGGGAACTGCTGCCGACATTTAGGCGAACATCATGTTTGGTCTTAGCCATGCTTTATCCAGTTTCAACTCAAATGCTCGTAATGCACGGCCTTTACTTCCGATGCGGAAAGACCGTAACCGCGTTCTGGGCTGCACTGTGGATTCTCTGCCTGATTCACTGGCTAAAACAGCCAACCAAGCCGCGGCACGTGGTTACTCACATACTTCTGGGATTGGGCGCCTTTTTGTCGTATATCACAGACAAACAGGGAGTAATGATCGGTCTGTGGTTGATTGGCTTGAGCATCATTATGGCGGTGTTTCGGCGTCATCGAAATCAAACCTACCGGCACCTTCTATTTTTCGCGGCTTCGTTTGCAGGCGCCTTTTGCTTCTATCTCTACTGGGATTATCAGTTGTGTCCATACATCATCAAAGCTGTTAACGGATTCCATCCTGATCGGAGTTGGTCCTCCTTAAGTTTCTTCCTTTCTCACGATCTCGTCTCATACATCAGAGGTCTTTGGAATGGGCTCAAATTAACCGTGCTACAGATTCAGTTAGCGTTCGGTAATGTCTGGGACGGAAATCTTCTGTCTTGGGGGGTTGCACTGGCTGCGTATATACTCGCTGCTTTAGCTGCGATTAAGAAATCCCCCAACACCCCCGAGGTTGCCATTGGAGATTCGAGACGGGGCTTGACAGATCGCACTGCGCTGGCAACTGTGCTTGTAACGGCATTACTTACCTGCATATTTATGATTATGCTTCTCTACATGCGGCACAATCCACTCGCGTGGGAAGACCTTTGGAAAGGCGGATACTATTATCAGAGCGCCACGCTTATTCTCATTGTTGCGCTTCTGATTGTGTTCTCGTTTCTCAGTCGCCGGAACAGGTCGCGTAGGTTCGAGACCTATATAGTGTGTGCCGTCTTCTTGATGTGCATGGCGAATAACCTCGGCCTTGACAAGACGAGGGGTTACGGATGGGGGTACGGCCACATGAAGGAGCAGATCGACCTGAATCGTACATACGATCAAGAAATACGGGCGAAGCAGGTTAACGAAGACTCAAGTTTCCTGATGAGATTTATCTTCGCGGCGGCAAGCGAACGCCGCGAGCTATATAAGGCAAGACAAAGCCACAATGTTGGGGTTAATCTGAAGATTTTGAAGAACGACGACCAACTTTGGCCAGAAGAGGGTTGGGCGCACTCCAAAAACAACGCCGACAGACCACAACACGATGTCAAAGCGGAAGTTGAATCCGGTGACAAACTTTATTTCCTTGTAAACAGGCATCAAGGTATGGGGTTCGATACCGCCTACTGGGATCCGGTGATAACCTACGACGATGGAACGACCTTCAAAGCCTCAAAGGGATTCAGTGGTACGCAAGGAAAGAACGGGTGGCACTATCAATACAAGGATGGCGAGAAATATGCGAGTCTCGTTTACGACAATCGCTATAAAACCTGGAGACATAACGGTTTTCCCTTGCTAAAAGCCTACAGGCAGCGGCCGGGTTTCGAAGCGGAGAGTGCCCGAGTTTTTGTCGCTCCGAAGCACGGTGCTGTACGTGTGACCGGCGCGCCCGTATGCGTGAGGTCCCCATAGTCATCATAGCTTTCGTCCTTTGCATTTCTTGAGGCATACAATGACAGACGTACCAACCAGATTGTTTGTAAAAGTGTTGCTTGGTAGCACGCCATCATTCCTGTCGGCATAATTCATCCAGCAAGTAACACTTTTTTCGCTCTGTGGTAAATTTTCAAAGAGCGTTCCTTCGTAGAATGGCATCACTCCGGAGGATCAAGCGACTGAATAAGGAGCGCGATAGAGATCCCAAGGCGAAAGGAAATCCCGTGCGATAGAGTTACCATAGTGATCCCACAGGTATATAGTGGGCAACTACAATAACAAAAAAATGTCCTAAATATATCGAGGTTTCGCCGATGCAGAGCCATGCGAAGAAGATCAATCTCAGCGAATTCCAGCTTAGCAGCGTACCGCCCGGCACGAAGCAACGCCTTCATCTTTTTGTCGACTATCTGCCTGACGGCGGAGAGTTGAAATTCCCCGCCGTTATTGCACGGGGAGAACGTCAGGGCAAGATACTCCTGTGCACGGGAGGTGTGCATGGAGACGAATACGAAGGTCCGGTCACAATAATGGACATCTTTGAGGAATTGGATGTGTCTGAAATGAGGGGCACTTTTCTCGGAATTCCGGTTCTCAACGGACCGGCGTTTGCGGCGGGGACGCGCGAAGGCGGGTGGGACCATCTTAACCTGGCGCGCATTTTTCCGGGAAGTCCAACGGGTAGTCCCAGTGAACGAATTGCTCACGGGTTTAGGGAATATGTTGTAGGGCAGGCAGATCTGTTTGTCGATCTCCATGCCGGTGGGAATTGCTATGCTATAAAGGAATTTGCGGGTTACCAGATACGCCCCGGCGAGCTGGGGCTAAGGCAGAAAGAAGCAGCAATTGCCTTCGGACTTGACTTGGTATGGGGAACGGTTGCGCTGCCCGGGAGAAGCACATCGGCCGCCGCTGACCGGAACGTGCCAGCCATTTATGTCGAGCTGCGGGGAGAGGGACGATGCCGCCCCGATCAATTGGAGAAGGCAAAGCACGGCGTTCGCAACATTCTCGCCTATCTAAACATTATCGAAGGCGTCTATCCCACAGACGCACCACTATACTGCTTTGAGACGGTTGGCGAGGAATCCGGACACTTGCAAATTGAGCATCTCAGCCCGACCTCGGGACTCTTTCTTCCTTCGGTGCAACTGTGGGACGAAGTGGAAGAGGGAGAAATCCTTGGGCAGGTTCGCCACCCGGACGGGACGATTTTAGCCGAAGTGGCATCGGAGAAGTCGGGGCGAGTGCTTTTTCTGCGAACGCTGCCGTTGGTGTTTTCCGGGGACTGCGTCGCATACGTGCTTGAGCTGCCCTGAAACACAGTGTCCAGATTAACAAAGCGAATTCTAGGACTCGGCGCCTCAGCCACTATGAGCCCACCTTATCTCGTCCGGCGAGGCATCCCGCCCCGGCTCTGGCAGATTTTGAAGCGGACCTTTCGGTTGTGCGAGTGTTGACAAGGTGTGCTCTCCATTCTAGAGGCATTGGCTCTATCAATTTCCCCTTAACAAGTACCACATCGTGAGGGCAGTTTTCATGGTCTATGTAGAAACACTGGTGATGGGCCTAGGGGCGATGGGCAGTGCGGCTCTCTATCACCTGGCGCGCCAAGGGGAAAAACCGGTAGGCATTGATCAGTATGATGTTGGCCACGCTTTTGGAAGCTCACATGGACATTCTAGGGCGTTCCGCACCTTCTATCACGATTCGTTTTATACCGAATTGGCCGAGGCTGCGCTGCCCCGGTGGCGGGAGTTAGAATCACTTTCGAAATCACGACTTCTGACACTCAACGGCGCGGTTTTCTTCGCCAAACCGGGCAATGAGCGTTTCGACCAATATGTTCGGGTTTTGGATGAGTCCGGAACACCGTTTGAGCTGCAGTCCCCAAGTCAAGTGGCGAATCGGTTTCCCGCGCTTAAACCTCCTGAAGGCGTCGATGTATGCTACACCCCAAGGGCGGGGTTTCTGGATGCCAATCGCGCGGTTCAAACACACGTGTCACAGGCGCTGCGCTTAGGAGCAACGATTCACAAGGGAATCCGCGTTCTAAATGTAGATGCGGGCAGGAATAGTCCCGAGATTGAAACCGAGGTAGGCCTGTATAAATGCGACCGGCTCGTCCTCACTCCCGGGCCGTGGGCGCCGCAAATCCTAGCGGATATTTCGATCCCGCTTCATGTCACGCGGCAACAGAAGTTTTACTTCCAACCACACCAAACCTCTCCATACGAACCAGACCTTCTACCTGTCTACGCGGACTTCGACACACAATTTTACGGTTTCCCGTACTATGGACCCGGAATCAAGGTGGCGGACGACACCCTCGGAGAGTATACCACCCCAGACAAGATTGACCGAAGTCTCGACGTAATCAAGCAATCTCAATTGCAGGCATGGCTCGAAGCGATCATGCCCAGCGCCAACTTTTCATTCGGCAGCGGCGCAACTTGCATGTACACGGTCACCCCCGATCTCGATTTTCTCATCGGCGCGCACCCGCGCAACCCAAACATCCTTGTTGGCGCTGGTTTTTCCGGGCATGGCTTCAAGTTTTCAACACTCATTGGTCTGATGCTTGCCGAACTCGCCACGCAAGGCACGACCACCCACCCGATCAAGAGGTTCAGACTGGACCGTTTCCGTGAAGTCTGATCTATGCCCGCGATTTTACGAAGTATGATAGGATTTATTGGACGCTAACGCCATATACCCAACTCAAACGGGCGCTAGGCTTCCGTCTTAATCAGCAAGTTCGAACGGATACCAGATGGACACAATTATATCATTGAGAAGGACGTTAAGTGATAAACCTCAGCTCGCATATGTCTTGATGCTAATCATCATGGTGGGACTATGGTGCGCCGGTCTAAAAAACACGCGGCCCATAATACACTTTGAAACAGAGACCTTCTTGGCGTTCTACGGCAACCCGACTGGCAGTTTCCGGAGCGAAGTTGCAAAGTTTTTTGACCCGGCGCCGACGGACTGGGACAACTACCAAGCGCGAGAGTTGGGGTATCTATTCGAGTACATAGACGCTCGAATGGTGATATTACTGAACAAAATCCCGTTCTTTTCGTACGGATTTCGCAGCGTCTCTCAAATCTCCTTCGCCATTCTAAGCTACGTCGTGCTGTATTTCATTGCAAGAGAATTGTTTCCCAGGTTTCGGCGGACGTCATGTCTGATCTTGGCAATGCTTTTCCCGCTTTCGACTCAGATGCTCGCGATGCAAGCCGAATACTTTCGATGCGGAAAAACTATAGCCGCATTCTGGACGGGCCTCTGGATTTTCTGCCTGATTCACTGGCTGAAGCCCATTACCAAACAACGAAGTGTAGTTGCATACCTGCTACTGGGTTTGGGCGCCTTTCTGTCGTTTACCACGGACAAACAAGCGGTGATGATCGGTCTGTGGTTAATCGGCTTGAGCCTTATCATGGCAGTGATTCGGCGTTGTCAGAATCGAACGTGCCGGCACCTCATAAATTTCGCGGCTTCGTTCACCACCGCTTTCTGTTTCTACCTCTACTGGGATTACGAGCTGTGTCCATTCATCATTGAAACCGTTCGAGGATACCCTCCTGATCGGAGTTGGTCCTCCCTGAGTTTCTTCCTGAATCACGATTTGTCCTCATACATCAAAGGCCTTTGGAACGGATTTAAGTTGACTGCCCTCCAGATTCAGTTGGCGTTCGGAAATTTCTGGGACGGCAATTTTTTATCTTGGGGGCTTCTGTTGGTTGCACTTTTCCTCATAGTCTTATCTGCCGTAAAGAAATCTCCTAGCGCCCATGTAGGTAACGATGAGAATTCGAGGGGAGGTTTGACGGATCGCGTTGCGTTGGGGGCAATGCTGATAACGGCAATCCTCACCTGCGTGTTCATGATTATGCTCCTTTACATGCGGCATAAACCGCTCGCATGGCCTGATATCTGGAGGGGCGGCTACTACTATCAAAGCGCGACACTGATTCTGGTTGTCGCGCTGCTGATTGCGTTCTCGTTTCTCAGTCGCAGAAACAGTTCAAGGCGAATTGAGACCTACATAGTATGTGCCGCGTTCTTGATCTGTATGGCGAATTACCTGAACCTCCCAAAAACTATGGGATTCGGGTGGGAGCGCGATTCCAAGAGGGAAATACTCGAGGCGAATCTTCTATACGACCAAGAGATTAGGTCAAAGCAAGTAACCGAAGATTCACGATTCCTAATGCAGTACATCTTCGCACCCGCCAGCGAGCGCGGCGCGTTGTACAAGGCAAGACCAAGAGTCGGTGATGGCGTCAACCTCAAGATATTGATGAACGACGATCAGATTTGGCCAGAAAAGGGTTGGGCACATTCTGAACACAGCGCCGACAGGCGTCATCACAATTTCAAGGTAAATGTGAGAGCAGGCGACAAACTTTATTTCCACGTGAACATGAATCAAGGCATGGGATCTGATAGCACGTACTGGAATCCGGCAATAACCTATGAAAACGGAACCACCTACCAGGCTTCAAAGGGATTTAGCGGTACGCAGGGGGCGAACGGGTGGCAGTACCAATACAGGGAGGTAGAAAATTACGGAAATCTGGTTTATGATAGACGATCTAAATCTTGGAGAAACGGCCGCTTTCCTTTTCTAAACTCCTCCAAGCAACATCCGGGATCCAGATCGGACAGTGTCCGTGTATTTGTTCTTCCCAAACCCGGTACTATACGTGTGACCGGTGCTCCGGTATGTGTGGGCACGCCTTACTGAACTCTAATTATCTTGGTCGCTACCAATAGGGAAAAACGTCCGATATTCCATTCGACGTGAGACTATGACCTCACCAGCGGCAGCACTTTTTCGATTAACCACTCCGCATAGGCTTGGGTGTGGGAATCAAGCTGGATGGTTGCATCACGCACATGGGCGGAAGCAATCAACCCCATCGCCTTCAGCAATTGCTTCTCCACATGCAAATAGAGTTCCAGATGCTCCAACGTGAAGACAATGAATGGCAATACGCTCTGATAGGCAGCGTAGGCACCCTCCTTTTCTCCCCCTTTGCTCTTCCAGTAGACCTCATTCAACACACGTAAAAGCGGTACGCCGGGCATCACACCGCATATTCCGCTCGGGACGAGTTCCATCATGTAGAGACCGCCCCAGCCCTCCAGGACGCCAATCTCTCCGCCAGTAGCTTCAAGGATACTTTGCACCTTGGCGGACATCATCGGTTCTTCCAATTTGAGATAGCGGAAATTTGGGCAGTCGGCGTGGAGCCCCTTTGCGAAATCGGCTCCAACGGTCGCACCCCCCGGATTGAAGTCCTGAATCAAGAGCGGCACGCTAATGGATTGGCATACGGTACGAAAGTAGCGCAATAAATCATCCTCGCTAAGTGCGAAAATGCGCGGCGCCGCCATGCTGATTATAGATACCCCCGATGCCTCCATGCGATGTGCAAGATCCAATGCAACCTTCGATGACGGGTGGTTCGCTTGCCCAATCACAGGAATGCGGCTTGACGACTGCTCCACTGCGATACGCACCACCTCACACCGTTCATGCTCCGAGAGTTTGTAGAACTCGCCAACGTAAGCAGGCAGGCAAATGGCGCAGGCGCCGCCATCCACGCAAAAGTCAACCAGCTTGCGCAACCCCTCTTCATCAATTCGTCCGTGATCGTCGAAAGGGGTGGGTACGACGGGCACAATCCCTTCAATCTGAACCATGGTGTGTTTCCTTTCTGAAATTATACACGTGCCAATTCTCGATCGATACCTCACCAACAACGGCCCGCATCTTTTGCGCGATGTTTGATGGTAAGATCTTTGTTAATTGACGATAAAAGCCTCGCTAAATCGTTGTAATTCCAATTAACCTGCATTATAATGAAAGCCGTGTGCATTCAGATCGCGCTAACTACAGTTTTTCGCGATAAACCAGGTGCGTCGATATCTCTTCGTCTAATGCGAAATGCTCTGGACTCAACCTCCCAAGGAGACAACGCAAATGAAACTGACTCAAGAACAGCTGGACTTTTTCGACACCTTCGGTTATCTGATGATTCGGCAACTGTTTTCACAGGATGAAACAGACAGAATCATTCAAGGATTCGAATGGTCGATACAAAATTGCGCCGGCGGCAAAAATCATGACGGTTCGACTCGTACCATGTTTCTGGGCCCCATCGAACACCATCCGGACATGTGTAAGCTCGTGGATCACCCGGCAATTCTTGATCTTATCGGAGGTGTTCTAGGAGAAGATTTCAACTACTGCAGCGGCGACGGCAATTATTATAGCGGCGATACCGGCTGGCATCCTGACGGAAGTTGGGGTCAACTATTCGCCGCCAAAACAGCCTTCTATCTCGATCCGCTTACACGCAACACCGGGGCACTGCGCCTAATTCCGGGTTCACATCGCCCTGACCATTTTGTGCGCAAGGAACAAATCGATGTGAACAACTCCATGGAGTTGTTTGGCGTCCCGCCCTCCGAGTTTCCCGGCAGCATCGCCGTTGAGACGAACCCGGGCGATATCGTGATTTTTAATCACGACTTATATCACGCCTCATTTGGAGGCGGAAGTCGCCGCCGCATGTTCACTATGAACTGCACACGTCACGCCAAGAGCCGAGAGGACATGGAACTGGCGCGTCGATATCTTAGCTCGCACTCCCCCGGAGGCTATAAACTCACAACCGGTGCCGGGATGTTCCACCCCACCATGATAGATACGGCTGACGAGAACCGGAGGATTCATCTCCACCAACCGATTGCAATTCACGACGAAATCTTCCCCGACCTTGCCCGAAACGTGATTAGTCAAGAATTGAGAGTCTGATTCTCAGCAGACAGAGCGATGACCGATACGATAATACGCATCGGTCATCGCTCTGCAGACCAACTGTCATCAATCTTATTCCATGCTAGGCGCCGATGTCTATCAGAAATGCTAGAGACCTCTCGACAAGGAAGTGTTTCATCTCTATCAGAGTGGTCATCAGTCACGTCGGATTCAAACGGGATGATACGTAACCCGATCGGACATAAGGCTTACGTCCTAACCAGTAAATTTAAATCAATTTCCAAATGGACACAATAATTCCAACGTTAAGCAAGAAACTCAGCGATAAAACTCAACTCGTTTTTGCAATGATGCTAATCATCATGGTGTGGATTTGGTGCACGGCCTTAAAAAACACTCGACCGGTAATACATAGCGAAACCGAGACCTTCATGGCGTACTACGGAAACCCAACCGGCGGATTTTGGAGCGAAGTAGCAAAGTTCTTTGACCCAACTCCTACCGACTGGGACAACTATCAAGCCCGAGAGTTTAGTTATGTCTTCGAGTATATTGATGCGCATATGGTGCTACTCTTAAACAAAATTCCTTTCTTTTCCTACGGGTTTCGCAGCATTACGCAAATCACCTTTACCATACTAATCGCGATCGTGCTCTATTTCGTTGTAAGGGAGCTACTCCCCACGTTTCGTCGGATTTCATGCATGGTGTTGGCGATGCTTTTTCTGGTGACACCACAGATGCTCGTGATGCACCGCGTATACTTTCGATGCGGAAAGACGATGGCCGCATTCTGGGCCGCTCTCTGGATACTTTGCCTAATCCACTGGCTGAAACCGCAATCCAAGCCGCGCAATGTAGTTGTTTATATGCTACTGGGATTGGGCGCATTTCTTTCCTTCGTCACGGATAAGCAGGGAGTCATGATCGGTCTGTGGCTGATCGGGTTGAGCCTATTGATAGCGGGAATTCGACATCGCCGTGAACAGGAATGCCGACATCTGTTGTCTTTCGCCTCTTCGTTTTCGATAGCTTTTGGTTTTTATCTCGTCTGGGATTATTTGTTGTGTCCACACATTATCAATGCGGTCCGGGGTCACCCTCCCGATCGGAGCTGGACCTCTTTGAGTTTCTTCCTGCTTCACGATTTCGACGGATACCTTAGAGGCCTATGGAACGGATTCAAGTTGACAGTGCTTCAACTTCAGTTAGCGCTTGGAAATGTCTGGGATGGCTATTTTCTGTCGTGGGGGCTTTCACTAACCGCATTCATCCTTACGGTCTTATCCGCCATCAAGAAAACCCCCCGGACCTCCTCCAGTAGCAATTCGAGACGCGGCTTGATAGATCGCGTTGCGTTAGTATTGATGCTAACAACGGGGTTTGTATTCTGTGTATTCATGGTAATGCTTCTCTATATGCGGCACACTCCGCTCGCCTGGGCTGACATTTGGAGAGGTGGCTACTACTACTTGAGCGCGACTCTTATTCTCATTGTTGCGCTGCTGATCCTATTCTCGCTTCTTGGTCGACGCAACAGTTCGAAGCGATTTGAGACATACATAGTATGTGCAGTTTTCCTCATAGGTTTGGCGAATCAGTCCAGCCTTACCAACACCAGGAAACACGGAAGAGAGGGGCACATGAAAGACCAAGTCGCGTTGAATCTTAAATTCGACCAAGAGATACGGTCAAAACAGGTTACCGAAGATTCACGTTTCCTGATGAAATACATCTTCGCGCCAGTTAGTGAACGCCACGCGCTATATAAAGCAAGACCAAGAACCGGCGATGGGGTTAACCTCAAGATTTTGAAGAATGATGATCAGGTTTGGCCAGAAGAGGGATGGGCCTATTGCAAGCACAGTTCCGACAGGCAATACCACGAGGTCAAAGTTGACGTTAACTCGGGCGACAGAATCTTTTTCCTTGTGAACATGGTGCATGGCGCAGTGCACGACAACACCTATTGGGATCCGAAGATAACCTACGAGAATGGAACAACCTACCAAGGTTCAAAAGGATTTAGCGGTACACAAGGCAAAAACGGATGGTATTATCAATCCAAGGCGGGCGAGGATTATGTGAATCTGGTTTACTCCAAACCCTATAAGTCTTGGAAAATTGATAACGTTGATCTGGGACAGCCTTCCCTAAACGCCTCCAGGCAGCATCCGGGGCACGGAATAGACTGTGCCCGTGTGTTTGTTGTCCCCAAAACCGGGACCGTGCGAATAACCGGTGCGCCGGTATCCGTCGGCACCCCTTACTAGGCATAGCGGAAGCAAACATTACCCCCGACAAGAGGCCGCCATTGGGCGAGTACCTACATCGCATTCACTGTTCACTAATTGGCACGTTGATTAACTCATATCATTTCTATAATATGGAAGTGCATTGATTGCACGGATTAAGTAAAGTAATTTGCTTGAATTGGAATCACTGAGTCTTGCCTCCATTCGAAGCAGGCGGGGCAAGATGCCCCGCCTACAGAGAAAGTAGACGATATGATTCAGACATCAAATGCACCATTATTCAAGCAAAATGGTATTAGTACCACCACGCCGTGAAACCGTATGTCTCGGTTCTGAAGACAATCCCGAAAAGCGCCCAAAAACCACCCACCGCGAATTCGCCGAGAACCATGCCAAAGAACAGGGGCAGAACTTGGCGATGTAACCGCAACCCGCCATGCCTCAAGACCAGCCACTTGATGAGCCAGCCCAAAAGGAACATGGACCACAAACCCCGCATCTGGTAAGTACTGGAGACCGCGTAACCTGCCGGATGGAAGGGCCACCACAGAAATTGCCAACGCATAACCATCAGAAAGATACCGAACAGCAACCCGTACGCAAAGAATCCCACTCCCACCATGTCGGTCGAGGTGGGATAGGACAACCACCCGGCTAGACGCTTGAACGGTTCCAGACCAGCCCATGTCATGATGACGCCGCTGTGCTGGTACGCCGAATCCAAGACTGCCCAAAAAGCCACCACCGTGCCAAGCACCGTGGCGATGAGCATGGCGAGAAGAACTCGCCGGTTATTCATTCGCGCCTGATCCGCCAACTTGAATCCTTCAAGCTGATGAGGCATCACGTCGCTGTAGTGCGCGCGGGTGAGGAACCAAAAGAAAGAGAGAACCGTCAGGTTTGCGGCGCCCATTTTGCGCGTTCCCACCGTATCCACCATGATGTATTCCGGTCCCGCAAAGTGCAGGTCGTGGATGGGCGAACCGACCTCCGCGCGAATCCGAGTGACGCCGATCTCCGTCATCAGATACAGCGCGAAGAATATCCCCGCCGCCCACATTGTCATACCCGCTTTCCAACAGAATAGCACAAGAAATGAGAATCCGAGTACCAATCCCAACATGGCATTCCTATAGCTTAGCGGCTCTGTGGCGCCATCGTCCCTCTCCTCTCGTTTTGCGAGATGGAACATGGATTTGACGATACGCACCAAATGCCCCTTCCCAATCCATAAGGCGATGACGAAAAGGGCGATGTAGGCGCCGGTGCTCTGTTCCGGAAACTCCGGCCGCTGGCGGAATCCCATAACGCTCCCTAGAATAATCTGTGCTTTCCAAAAGAAGAAAAAGAACCAGCACGAGAAAGCGATATCCAACGGAATCAGAAAGATCAGACCGAGTATGAACGGACGGAACGTCAGCATCGTGGTGCCCAACGCATTCCACGGCTTCGTCGTAAACAAGGTGCCAAGATCGTACGGTTTTACACGCAGGTAGGGGACGGTGGGAAAAAAGAAGTGAAGTCCGTTGACCAAACTGATTAGACTTACCACGCCAAAACTTATCAAGAACAGCCTGTTCGAGAACAGCTTGGAGGCGGGGTTGGTCATGTGGAACGGGAGCTGGACAATCGGAAACGTCAGTCGTTCTCGATCTGCCCACTGTTTGCGAATGATGATGTTAATGCAAATCATCACGAACATCAGCACACAGATGAATCCTGACCATATCAGTACCGGACTGAGCCACGCCTCAATATGTCGAGCCGTATAGAGCGAGGACTCCGTTTTTACTCCAGTGATATATCCATCCAGTGTCCACTGATCGGTGATTGCGAGCCACTTGGGGATATAGCGGCCAAAGAGTTCGCTCCATTCGTTCTCGGGAGTTGCCAAGCCGAAGGGAGCCGCCATCGACGGAGGAAGGATCTGCAGCATACTGTGTCCGACCAATCCCGCAGATTGGCTCAACATAATGTACAGCGTGATGAGCTCCCCCTGACGAAACACCAGTTTCGGCGCAATCTTACGTAGCGGGATATTGAGCCCCATGAAAACGAGGACGTTGAAGACAACGTTGAAGAACAGCGCAATCAGCGTCGAGTGTGCGGAATAGTATATCGCCTCCATCTGCATGATCCAGTATGAGTTTAACGGGATCAGCAGGATGGCGATTAGTATTATGCGCCACGTGACAGCGGCATCCTGTTTTGAGTGGTCTGATGACATCCGGTTAATGACGGTGCCGAGAAGTTAGCGGGGAGTGAAGGCGCCGCTACCCTAAAACGGAATCTTACAGTACACAATTATTCGCACTTCTATCCTCAATGTTTCCGTTTAACGGGAAGGGGGCTGTTGTGAGGGAGATTCGATTACAATGGCATCCATTTTTGGAGTCAGACTGGCGTCGATTCTACGTTAAGATCATAAGCGATCGGTTTGGACGAAATAGAGCGATGCTTAACCACGTGAGGGTTCTGTCATTGTCTCTTTCGCCTGCCGGGCGAGCTCGGCGAGGTGCCCATCGTTCGCCATGACCTGCTCTAGGTGGCGCATCCGTTCTGGTCCCGCGGTAGCGACCATAACTTCTCCATACACTCGTTCTATCCAGTACCGCGCATGTCCGCTGATGTAGCCGCGAAGCATATCCAAATGGCCTTCGGGGTATCGTTCGCAAAGGTTAATGGTGAACATTCGCCGCCGCGTACTTCCACCGAATGCGGCATGTTTTGTGTTGTGATTGAAGCAGACGACATCGCCCGGCATGGTTTCCAATGCAACGGCGGGGATGTCCTTGCCGTGCGCCCCCCACAATGCCTGGCTATTGCCTACTTTTTCGGCGAGCGAATTCGCATAGGTGTCACCGGGCAGATGACTCCCCGGGATGACCCGAATAGCGCCCGTATCGCGAGTCAAGGGGTCAAGGTATAGCGCGATTTTGAGGTGTAAGAAGTCTGGATTCCAGCCGTCGGAATGCCAACCGGTGTCGCCCACATAGTAGTTGCCGTCACTGCCCATATAATTGAAATCATCGCCGAGCAGACTGGAGGCAATGCCATGGATTCCCGCGTCATCAAGCAGCGCACACAGTCGCGCATTTTGATCGATAAAGGGCACAATACAGGAGCGCGCCTTGCCGTCATGCGGTTTACCATGATGGCCGCCCCCTCGTTCTTCCCATACCGCTTCAAACGCGGTAGAGATTTCGTCGATTTGGTCCGCCAGCAGACCGGGGAAACTCAGGAAACCAAACGTGTTAAAATAATCCAGCTGACGGTCAGTCAATTTGAGTGATGTCATTGTGAAATCGTCCTGGTTCTATAATCATGCGACGTTTATGCTGTATTGTTCACGCCCTCCGTAGGCGGAAATCGAGCCTGAATGGCGATCCCGACTGGGATCCCCTTACCAAGTCACTTTGCAGCGTCCCAAACGAAGGATTACGACTTTATCCTCCCCCAAGCCGTTGCAATCTTGTCTCTCGCGTCGACCGCCTGTGCTCCGATGAGTCCTTTCTCCATAATTTTCTGCACCTCAAGTTGGCTCAGCGCCCTTCTGAAGATAAAGACTTCGTCTAGGGTGCCCTTCCAACCTCGTCGCTCGTCGAATATCGTATTGCCTATTCGGAAGTTCTCCCGAGAGGACTTCACCGGTGCGTTCGACCCCAGGTCAACATAAAAATTGCCCCGCTTTGGGCGATCCGACTCGCCGTTAAGATACCAAATCCCGTTCCTGCCTTGACGGACAAACGCGACATGGTTCCATTCCTCCGGTGTTGGGCGGACTGTGTTTCTCGGGTTCCCAATCACGTTCCAATTGAATACATTGCCGATGACAAGCCTGTACCAATTGTTCAAACAGTTGCTCTGCTCAAAGGCGAACCCGACGTCCGCCTCATGTTGATCTTTTGCCGACAAAACAGTTGACCAGCAGATTTGCGGTTTGCCGGGTATTATCCAACAACCGAAGGAAAAGTCAACGTTGTCCATCTTGATTGGCCCATCCATTTCGAGCCAAGGGCCCTGTTCTCCTCCGCTGAATTGCAGCGCCGTGCCGAATTTGCCTGCAACGAATTCCGGTTTGCGCCCAAACTCACCGTGAAGTCCATTGCCGGACGAGTCTCTGACATCGTCGCCTTTGCCTTCATCAAAGAGCCACATACCCACGACATCGTTTAGAAATGCTTGAGCATGGCATATTCCGGACGAAGTCAAACACAATATGAGAACGGCAGAACAAAGACACGCGAATTTTTTTATCGTCATTAACATGGATTGAACTCCTTTCGTATCAAATGTACGATGGCACACTCTGAATCGAACCCGAGTTTTTCCTCAAAACTCGGT
>JAJDTR010000038.1 GCA_022827055.1 Candidatus Poribacteria bacterium
GCTGCGTGTGAACCAATGCAACTTCACCAACTCAGGAGAGAGGTCGCCTTCCGCAACAAGCGTTTGAATTGCTAGGAGCAGCAGTGAACTGTGTGTTTCCGCGACGACACGGACACCGCGTTTCGCCGCATCTGCCAACACCTGCGCCAACTTAACTTGTGCGCGCGGGTGGAGGTGCATCTCCGGCTGTTCGAGATAGACTAATCGTCCTTGTTCCGCTGCAGTTAATGCCACTACAACGGGCAATACTTGGGATACTCCAAATCCAACGTCAGCAATACTGACCATGTCCGTTTCACCGGTTCCGCGGTCAGGAAGGCGGCCGACTCGGATATCGATGCCGACATCCCCGATTTTTTCTGTGCCGATTTGCCCGGTTAGTCCGAGGTCATAAAGGGCATCGGCAAGCGTTTTTAGCCGTTCATCTGTTGTCTCCTGCCACTCGTGAATGATACTCGCAACGTAATTTTCAAACGTGCCGGGATACCGGGGACCCGTGCTGGTGAGTTTGTAGAGGCGTTCTGGGTTGTCTCGTAATCCGGGGACGTGAATTATATTGACAATGTTGAACGTAAGGTCCTGGGTAAAGTCTACCACCTTATGGCGATCTTGAGATTCCAAATGCAAAAAACATCGTGAACGCCCCACGGTATCGAAACCCTGAAGCATCGGATTTTGGTCAGCCAGCAACGTGATTTTTTCAGGAGGCATCTCAGGATACAAGGTAAAATCGTGCAAAAATTGATTGTCCGTTAAATCGTTTGTTGTCCTCATTTCGATAAGTTCGATCCCGATCTGTCCCTTCCTGAAGGTCGTGGTTGTCGAGAAAGAGGAATTAATCCCGCGGCTCTCAATCCCAATCTGAAAGCGATCCGCCCTTTCTTCGCCGGTCAACGTGGACAAAAATTGCTTTGCCGATGTGAACTGAACGTTTGGTCCCTCAATCAACAACGGCCCCGGATCGTATGTCGCCTCCAACGTCTGCTTCAGCATCAACAGCGGTTGCATGATGCTCGACTTCCCGGAGCTATTCGCACCGGCAAGGATAGTCAGCGGACGAATGTCGATTGCGCGCTCATTCGCAAGCGACTTGAAGCCGCTCACGGCTATATTGGTGATGCCTTCAGTCTTCTTTTTCGACATGCGTTAGGCACTCCTTATGTAGACATTTATGCCTGCGGTAATGCCAGCATTGAGGCGATCGTGTTTCGTAGATTCACAGCTGGGACGTTTTCATAGTCGTTATGAAGCGGGGTAGTGCTATTGCACCCAAAGTCTTTGGAATTTATTGACCTGATTTGGCTTCATTTCATATTCCTAATGCTGCCCTCATCACCCAGTGATTCTTTTATGCGTCGGCATGATAGGATTCAGTGGAATCACTATGTTATTGCCTGCGATAGCGCGGTCAACCTTCCCTTTGATCCTGTAAGCAACAGTTGTATCGCTTCGGTCATGTCATCTTTGTCGTGGGAAGCCAGCCCACGATTGAAATAGGCTCCGGCATCATTAGGATCAAGTTGTATTACTTTGGTAAAGTCTTCAATAGCGCGATCGGATGCACCCATGCCTTCGAAACTCAAACCCCGATTGTAATAGGCGTTGGCATAATCAGGTTTAAGTTGTATTGTTTTGGTATAATCTTCGATGGCACGGTCATAATCACCTTTATGATGGTAAGTTACACCGCGATTGTAATAGGCTTCAACATTATCGGGATTCATTTCTATCACTTTGTTATATTCGTCTATTGCCCAGTCATACTCCCTTCGTGAGCGGTGAACTTCGCCGCTCAATAAATAGACTTGGGAAGCAAGTTCCTTATTCTCTGCTTGTGCTTCGGCGATGCTTTGGAGTGCCAATAAAAATGCGACGGTGTCACCATCTTTTTGGTATTCTTCTATTGAAACTTCGAGATAGACGATTGCCTCCTCGCAGTCGGCAAGTCTTTCAACTAGGTAATCGCGGTAATTCAACATTTCTCTCATTTTTGCGACTCCTTTAGGTCTTACGCAGTTCGGTTTGTAGTAGCGCAATTCATTGCGCGTCCGGCTGCTCGTGCGCTGCGTTGTACGTTACCTGACATGCTGTAGTGTGTCGAAACGGGCAATAAGGAAGGAACTCTATCGCCTTCGCTATTCGCTCAGTTGATCCCTACTACGAACCTTTGAATGTGCAACGGTGTAAGTCCTAACTCCTTGTATTCCTGCCAATAGGCTTTTCCTGTTCAATGTCTCTGTCTTGTGAAGATTTATCTCCGCCGCAGAGTAGCAACACCATAGAAATCCCTATTGATCCTAAATAGACGCTATACCTGGACCAAACTGGCAGTGGAGTGCAAGAGATTGTGATTGGTGCATTATACCACACCTAAAACGGGTGAGCAAGCGACCGAACAGGGAGCGCGTTAGATTTAGAAGTCAATCCGCCCACACAACTTGCCCAATCGAAATTTCAACATATCGGCGATTCCAAACGCTAAACACAAGTCTCACGACACCCTAGCAATGAGACTCAAAAAACTTAGCGTAGGGTATAGCTCAGTTCAACCCAACCAACACTGCGGATACATCGTCTCATCAGTATATATTCTAACTCTCTCTGGAGGAGCTATAATGAAAGTTAAGCGTTCGACTGGAATTAAAAGAATTACAATCTTAGCGACGGTCTTGTTGGCGATTACCCCTGTTGTTTTGGCTGTCATAAAGGATGGATACATTGGGGATTACGGGGGATTCGTGCTATTGGGGGCTTTCCCCGTGATTGTCTACAAGATTGCGTACTGGATTGCAGATGGCTTTCAACGCGACAAAGAGTGAGCGTCGTATGATTGTGTAATTCCGCCTATTACTGCGGTCCGTACGCTACAACCACGACCAGTGATGAGTTCTATGATTAGACATAGGTCACAGAGCATTGTTTTGCCGGTAGAATCTTCGATGTTTGCATTCAAAATTTGAAAGATTTTGTAAATTTTGAATCAAATGACGGTTTTTAATGTTTGTTTTTCGAGATAGGAATTGCGGTGGTGGTTGCGTGTCTCCGTGTGTTTGGAATATTAAGATGTTGCGGAGCAGTTGAGGCAGGCAGCAAAACGGGTTGACAGCGCAGCGGGCGGTCTGGTAAGATTCATACTAGGAAGGGAGGCAACACAATGGCTAATGTGTTTGATGTTGCGGCGTACATCTTGGAGAAACGGGGCGAAATGACCACGCTGAAATTGCAGAAGCTGGTATATTATGCGCAAGCGTGGTCGCTCGTGTGGGACGAGAGACCTTTGTACGATGAGAAGATTGAGGCGTGGTCGAACGGTCCTGTCGTGAGAGATTTGTTTGAATACCATCGCGGGCAGTATTACATCTCCGACATAGCGGATGGCGATGCTCGCAAGCTGGACGAAGAGCAAAAGGCGACGGTTGACATGGTGCTCAGACACTATGGCGACAAACCGGCTTACTGGCTAGTTAGGCTTTCTCATTCCGAACCGCCGTGGATTGAAGCCAGAAGCGAGCTATCTCCCACAGAGTTGAGCGATGCTGAGATTACGCTTGATTCGATGGCACACTATTACAGTTCTCTATTGGAGATTGATATTGAGTCATGGAAAGCGACTGCGGAAGAACTGGCTGACGCTGATAAGTCTGAAATTCTTAC
>JAJDTR010000150.1 GCA_022827055.1 Candidatus Poribacteria bacterium
ATACGCCGTCCACATTTTGGATAGTCCGCGTACAGTTCGCGTACTTCCACGCGTATGCCATTGTAATACAGGTGAATGCTAGAATTAAAACTGCACAGATTTTCTTTGTCATAATGGTCTCCTTCAATCGTTGGTGGTGAGAAACGCATCAGGGTCGTATCCGTAATCGTCTTTGGCAAGAATTTTCAAATTGGGATACTTGGTTTTCCAAGCGCCCGTCATAAAATCTGCAGGAGTAAACTCATAGTGCCACATTCCCAAACGAGTGCCGATGCTTTTGTATTGCCCTACCGCATTGCCTTCAACATCATACGCGGTTGCCTCATACCATGTGACATAAAGGACATCGGGGTAAAGTGGATACACTTTCCCAAAATTCGGGTCGTACGTTCCACCATGAAAATCGCGCTCGCCTTGATTCCAAAGTTTAATTAATACTTTAGCTAGTTTCTCATGTTCTGGCATGTCGCCCTTTTGATATCCAGGAACGCTTAACCAAACAGGTTCGGGATTATTCTCAAGAAACCCCGCTGGAACCGAAGGGAATTCGCTTTTCTCCTCGGCGGTTTTCTCATCATTGTCCGCGAGCGTCGATTCGATGTCTTCATACTCAAAATCGTGTTCTTGGCTTGATGATTCACCGCCGGTGGCGTCGGAGGTTTCGCTGACTAGGGCATCCGTCGCCTCATCAGGAGACGCATTGGGCACGTAGGCTACTTCGCGCGGTTGCGTCATCCGTTTGAGAATCTCGGCGCGCTCCGGGTTGGGTTCGGGCATGAGATATACGGTTTTAGGTTCTACCGGTTGATTGGCATGCCAAACCAAGAATACGCCGAGCGCAACACAAAGCAACACGACTAAACCAACAACAAGTAGCCAATGTCGCTTGAGGAAAGACATGTCCTACACTCCTCTCTCGCTGAGATGAAAGTTAGATTGGCAGGTAAAAGCCACAATGCTTATCCCTGCGGACCGGTTTTAAGCGGTGGAATTCACGCTTAATCACTCTATAAAACACGTTAAGTTGTGGCAAAGAGGGCTGCCGTCAATGGCGTCCTATTACCCTTCTCCAACGTGATGAGGATAGTATATCACACGTTTTTTTCGATTGTCAACCAAAATATACTAAACATTACTAAAAATGTTAAAATGAAGATAATGAGAACATAGAATATAATTAAGGGTTGTAGTTATGCATGAAAATGGAGGATACCACATTGGCGAACCAAGGAGGACAAAAAATCTCGGATTTCGATACGGTTGACATTATTGTCAAGCGGTTGCTTGGTATAACACTTGACGAGATAGCCAAGTTTCACGGGGTATCAAAGCAGACGATTTTGTATCACGAGAGCAAGGAAAGGACGCGAGAACTTCGGACGATTTTGCTGAATCGTGCGGCTGAAGTCGCGGGAGATGTGATTGGGGATTCGATTGGAAAAATGGCGTTGGAGGAATTCCGGAAAGAGAAAGATCAAGCGCGTGAATAGCGAGTGATCAATTGAGATCAACCGAACAGACAGTGAGAGATCAAGCGACTGAATAAGGAGCACGATAGAAAATCCTGATAGAGATCCTGACAGCGAAGGCGGTAGAGATCCCATAGAAATCCTATTCGTTGGCTGTCCTATAGCCCCAGTGGTTTTACTGACTACTAATCACTAGCAAGTAAACACTTACTGATTTTTTACGCATTACGCATCACGTATTACATTACACCCCCTTGGCTATGAATCGGGCAAATCGCGTAAGTCCCATGATAAAAGCCTCGTTAGTGAAGCGCCCGCCTACCACCACGCAGTGAAGTTGTAGGTTTGAGTCCTGAACACAATTCCGAAAAGCGCCCAGAATCCGCCCACCGCAAACTCGCCCAAGATCATCCCAAAGAATAGCGGCAGCACCTGACGATGCAACTTTAGTCCGCCGTGCCTTAAAACCAACCACTTGATTAACCACCCGAGAAAGAACATCGTCCACAGATCCCGCATCCCGTATGTACTGGATACGGCGTAGCCCGCCGGATGGAAGGGCCACCACAGGAATTGCCACCGCATCACCATCAGGAAGATTCCGAACAGAAGGCCGTATGCGAAGAATCCCATGGCTAAGTAATCCGTCGAGGTCGGATAAGTCAGCCACCCCTGCAATCGCTTGAACGGTTCCATTCCGGCCCACGTCATGATCACGCCGCTGTGTTGATACGCCGAATCCAAAACCGCCCAAAAGGCGACAATCGTGCCGAGCACGGTGGCAATGAGCATGGCGAATAGGACGCGCCGGTTGTTCATCCGCGATTGGTCCGCCAGCTTGAATCCCTCAAGCTGGTGGGGCATGACATCGCTGTAATGGGCGCGGGTGAGGAACCAGAAGAAGGATAGAACGGACAGGTTTCCCGGTCCTAATTTTCGCGTGCCCGCGGCGCCTACCATGAGATACTCCGGTCCGGCAAAGTGCAGGTCGTGGATAGGGGAACCTACTTCGGCGCGGATACGGGTGATGCCGATTTCGGTCATCAGGTACAGCGCGAAGAAGATTCCCGCCGCCCACATCGTCATGCCCGCCTTCCAGCAGAACACCACGAGAAAGCCGAATCCGAGGATCATCCCGACCACAGCTGTTCGATAGCGGAGCGGCTCCGACGCACCGTCGTCCCTGTGTTCGCGCGCTCCAAGATGGAAAATCGATCTGAGCAGCCGTAACAGATGCCCCCTCCCCATCCACAGGGCGATGACGAAAAGCGCAATGTACGCACCCGTGCTCTGCTCCGGAAATTCCGGGCGTTGCCGCAAGCCCAACGCGCTGCCCACGACTAGCTGTGCTTTCCAAAAGAAGAAAAAGAACCAGCAGGAAAAGGCAATATCGAGCGGAATGAGAAAGATGAGCCCCAGGATAAACGGTCGGAAGGTTATTGCCATATAACCTATGGCATCCCACGGCTTTGTCGTAAAGAAGGCGCCTAAATCAATCGGTTTGAAGCGAAGGTAGGGGATGGCGGGAAAGAAGAAATGAAACCCGTTAATCATTCCGATTAGGCTAACCACGCCAAAGCTAATCAAAAACAGCCTATTCGTGAACAGTTTGGACGCGGGATTCGTCATCTGGTAGGGGAGTTGCACAATCGGAAAGGTCAATCGCTCCCGGTCCGACCACTGCTTGCGAATGATGATATTGATGCAGATCATCACGAACATCAACACACAGATGAAGCCCGACCATAGAAGTACCGGTGCCAGCCACGCTTCGATGTGCCGTGCAGTGTAGAGCGAGGATTCCGTTTTTACCCCCGTGATGTAGCCATCCAGCGTCCACTGGTCCGTGATGGCAAGCCATGTGGGGATGTACCGTCCGAAGAGTTCGCTCCATTCGTTCTCCGGCGTCGCCAATCCGAACGGAGCAGCCATGGTCGGCGGCAGGATTTGAATCATGCTGTGACCGACCAGCGCCGCCGATTGGCTCAGCATAATGTAGAGCGTGACCAGTTCCCCTTGGCGAAAAACGAGGTTCGGCGAGATTTTCCGCAGCGGGACATTGAGGCCGATCAGGACGAGTAAATTGAAGACGACGTTGAAAAAGAGCGCGATTAGCGTCGAGTGGGCGGAATAGTAAACCGCCTCCATCTGCATGATCCAGTAGGAATTGAGCGGGATCAGCAGAATAGCGATTATAATCGCACGCCATGTGACGGCGGTGTCCCGAGTCGATGTGTCATGGGGCATGTTCCGCGATTTTCCTCCGGTGTTCCGATAATCATCCATTCTGTATTTGATTTACCGGATTGCGGGGACTGTGGCCCTGCAGAACGCGCACCACCTCTTCCGCCCCTCTTGTTCGCATATCCTCCATCGACTCTTCCGAATACCAGGCGCTGTGCGGCGTAATCCAAATTCGATCTTCGTGCAACAACGGGTGGTCTACCGGTGGAGGTTCAGCCGACAATACGTCAAGCGCCGCCCCGGCAATCTGTCCGGACCTTACCGCTTTTAGTAACGCATCTTCGTCAATCAGTGCGCCGCGAGCCGTGTTAATCAGGAACGCCGTCGATTTCATCTGTGACAGCGATTCGGCATTGATGATGTGATGTGTTCCATCCGTTAGCGGCACGTGAAGAGAGACATAATCCGACGTGTGCAACAGCGTCTCCCAATCCACCAATCGCGCATAGGAGGAATCGGGCGGGAGCGAATCCAAGTAAGGGTCATGAACATTCACTTCTAGACCGAGACCGTGCGCCTTAACCCCTACCGCCCGACCAATGCGCCCGTATCCCAATACGCCGAGTGTTTGTCCTTGAAGTCGGTGGATCGGCGCAACGACCTTGTTTCCCCATTCACCTCTGCGAGTTGATTCAAGCAGACGCGGGAAGCCGCGTGCGTGCGCCAATAAGGACGCGATGGCGTGTGTTGAAACTTCATCTACCGCGTAATCGGGGACGTAAGTGACCCAAATACCGTGCTTGGTGGCTGCATCGATATCAATGGCATCAAGTCCGGTTCCAACTCTACTGACAATTCGGCAGCGCTCCATAGTGGCGATGAGTTCGGCAGGAACCGGTTGAAGCGTTACCATCAGAGCGTCAGCCTGCGCCACGACTTCACGCGAAGCGGGTGTGTCGGTATTGCCCAAATGCGACACATTTGCGTCGATAGTGCTTAATATTTCTTCCTCTATTCGGATATCGCCGAATCCGGGATATGCGATTACAACTGTTGCTGCCATTTACGAGATACTCCTTCTTTAATGGTTGTTTCGTAGTAACTTTCTTCTACACGATTCTTCGCGTGATTGTCAAGATTGTACTGGATTATTCCTGCGACTCTCTACATTCTCAGGGAGTAGTGAGGTAAACTCACGATGAGGTCTAAACCTCAAAATGCTCATCCAGGAGTGCTAACGGAGCGGATTCAACATCCGCATTACTTGCTGGCATCAAATACAGGTCGTAGGTTGGGTTAAACCAAATAGATAAAACATATCAATCATTACATTTGGATATAGGGATTTGATCCCGATTGAAATCACTCAATGCTAGTGAAACCCAACTCTGGATCGTGGGTCGGATTGAGTTGGGTTTCACTCTGAGTTTGGAAGCATCGAGCAAAACGAAGTCCCCATATTTAATTCCAATTCTCGGCTTTCTCGGGTGTTTTCGTTCAACCCAACCTACGTGCTACAATTAGATTTGTTCATAGATGATCAACTGCGAGCCTGGCACTTTGTCAATCGTTACTTCATAGCCGTTACCGAGGGCGCTGCCTGTGACCGTCTCCTCATCACCCGTGTCCTCAAATTTTAACTTGTAAAGTGATTTCGGGTCAAGCCCTTCTAGTCTCAATCGAGCCGAAAGGTAAGGACTCCGTGGGCGGCGAAATGCCAAGACTATTCCCTGTCTCAGGTCTTCACGGTGGAACTGGAACGCCATCCAGACGTCATAGTTCGTCGAGTACGATGTCAGCGGGTAATAGTCCCCATAAAAGAAGGGACGAATACGTTTGTATTCCGATGCCGTCTTTTGGGCAATCTCAACCGGTAAGTGCGGGGAATGAACATCCCAGCCAAGAACGAACCCGCTGTTCATGGCGCTGCGCGATTCATAGGAATTCGGGTTGTTGCTGCCCGTACCGCTGCATGGCAGGTAAAAGTGCAATCCATACGTGTGGCACTGGTATCCGTTCGGTTCAAAGTAGTCGTAATCCGTGCGCCAGAGCGGCACGCTTCGGGAGGTTGTTTCAAGATCGATGCGCCGTCCGCCGCTGGCGCAATTGTCGATGATTAACCCAGGATGTCGATGAAGTAATTCATCCCAGAACGCATATAACCCCTCAATGTGGCGTATTTCTGTCATTCCTTGACGCTCCGGGACCTCCGCCGCCCGCCAATGGAGCAGCGGATCCATATTGAAATCTTGGCGATAGACGCTAATCCCCTGTTCCGTAATCATACCGGAAATGTGGTCTGTGAGCCAGCGTCTCGCCTCGTGGTCTCCCAAGTTTAACAATCCGTTCGGGTTGTCGGGAATCTTAAGTACCCAGTCGGGGTGTTCCGTATCGAGCCATGATCCTTGATACACTCGCTCCGGCTCGAACCAGAGAAGAAACTTCATTTCAGCGACCTCGGCGGCGTCCGACAGCGGCTTTAGCCCGTTTGGAAAATGATCTTTCCTAATCGTCCAAGTCCCAACCCCGCTGGGCCAGCCTCCATCAAACCAACCCGCGTCAAGCCACCAATACTCGACGCCTAGTCCCAACTTATGGTAACGCTTGGTAAAGGCAATCTGATTGGACTCGGTCGATTCGTTGAGTGGGGAGCCGCTGGCAGAAAACGGTGTCGTCACCGGCTTCCCGTCCTGCAGTGGGGTCCGGTGAGCCAAGATGAAACGCCTCAGCAGATTGTGCCCCCGCATTCGATCTTCGCCCTCCCAGAACAGCAGAAGTATCCGGGGGGTGCGAATCCCTTCGCCCGGATGAAGTTTCAAATGCGTCAATTCCATGCCGGCACGTAGCCTCAGGCTTTTCCCATCGTCTCTTTGAAAGCTGGTCGACCACTGCCCCGACCATCCGACCCCAAGCATCACACCGCCGCCGGTCGTTTCAATGTTGAAAAACGGAAGCGCGTGTGTGTTGGAGGATCGACCGCCTACCGGTGCAAGTTCAATCTCGGTGTTGGGGTGCAACACGTCGGTAATGGGAGCGAAATCGTCTCGGGAGGCTGAACTGCCCAAGGCGCGATGAAGGATAAACTCGTCCTCCTCGTTGCGAGTGAAGACCGCATCTAACGCCTGCACGTCCTCCAGGATAGGAGTGTCCGCAGTGCCCTCGTTCCGGAACGTGACGACCCACTCCAGCGCCGGGAAATCGGAGAATGCCTCCCAATCGCACTGGACGACAAGACCGGATTTTCTGTCTCTGTAGGTCAGCAAACCCGCTGTTTTCGCGTCGTCACGGTGCGTCGTTGCGTTGCTGGATTCCCATGTTGTGAAAAAGCTGGCGGAGGGGTCGCCACCATACATGAATGAGAAAGGAGGAAGGGTTTCCCTTGTAAGGTGGGAATCTATCCACGATTGTACTTTATTCTTTTCTTCTGTAGATTGCTGAAGCGACAAACTATTCTCCTTGGATTAATTTATGTGATGTCTGTCACCGGCATGCCCGTCGTTTTTTCGGTTTGGGAAGCGGCTTGTTACGCGCCAAGAACTCAGTCGGGAGACACCATCGACGTGTCCCTAACTTCCTCGATATGTCACGAGAAGACTTGCCCGGGGTTCGGATATATCAAGCGACAAGCCCTTGAGTATTTCTGCCCCGGTTAGCTGCCGATTGGTCCGGCTGCGAGATTCATCGCTCAAAGTGAGAGCATAGGTCCCGTCAGGGTTAAGTCTCTGCGGGGACACTTGAAGCGAGGAGGTCGTGCATTTCTCGCGCCGAAAGGCTAGGATCATCCCCTCGTCCAGATCCGGTCGGTGCAACTGAAACGCTAACCAGTCCTCCGGCGAATATGAAGCTTCGGTTAGCGGGTAGAAATCACCCAACCAGTAGGGGCGATTGGCTCTCAATTCGTCCGTCGCTTCCAGCGCCAACTCAAAGGGAAAATCGGCGTCCAGCAACTGCCACTGTGACACACCTCCGATCGTGGCGGAGCTGCGGCAGTCATACGTCTCGTGGCTATGGGTGCAGGCTAGATGCAATACGATATAGGAACTTAGTCCGATCGTTTGCACCTGATGCCAGTCCGAATGACCGGGTCCGCAGCTAGTATCGCTCCGCCACATCGGAATGGCGCGCATACAGGTTTCAAGATCGATTCGCCTACCGCCGCTCGCGCAATTGTCGATTATCAAGTTCGGACGAACATGGCGCAGCTCATCCCAGAACTGGTAGAAACCCATTACCCACTTAATCTCTGTCATTCCCTGCCGGTCCGGCGTGTCCACGGCGCGCCAATACTCCAGCGGGTCAAGGTTGAAATCCTCGCGGTAGATGTCTATCCCGAATTCGTCAATCAAGCCCCCGATTCGTTCCGTCATCCAATCCCGCGCTTCGGGAATCCCAAAATTGAAGACACCGTTAGCTTGATCCGGCAACCGAAGCACCCAATCGGGATGCTCTTTCCAAACCTCGGTTCCCTCATGCGCGCGCCCCGGTTCAAACCACACCAGGAATCGCATCCCGTTCTCATGGACGGCATCTGAAATCGGTTTCAGCCCTTGCGGAAATTCCCGCGGTTTGGGAAACCAATTCCCGACCCCGCGCGGAAAATTACCTTCGAACCACGCCGCGTCCAACCAATAGGTATCTATTCCACACTGTGCAACCTTTTCAACGAAATCAAGTTGACCGGATTCCGTGGGCCAGGTCGGATGGCTGTGATACACGTCGAAGTTGTTCTCCGCAATTGGAACATCGGGCAACTCGCCGCCGACTCTCGGGACGTAGTGCGCGAACATCAGTCGGCGGAATTGATTGTGCGCCGCTTCCAGTCCGCCAGACCAGGGCATAAGAAGGATTCTGGGAGTTCTAATTTTCTCTCCTGGGTGAAGCCGGAAGTGGGTGTGTTCCATGCCGGCTTGAAGGTTTAGGCTTCCCGGCTGCGTTCGCGATAGCGTGGCTTTCCATTGACCCGTCCAGCCGATTGAGGCGATTACGCCCTCGCCCCGATGTTCCATCGTGAAATATGGAAAAACGGTGTTGGACGATCTGCCGCCCGTAGGTTGAAACGCGGCCTCCTCACCGGCATATAACCGAGTTTGAAACGGCAAGAAACTCTGCTCGTTACACGCGTCACCGTGAATTTGATGAAGCGTCACCGGTTCATTGGATTTCGCTGAAAGGACCGCATCGAGAGGCAATATCGATTCCAGAATGGGTGCGTCGACATCGCCCCGGTTTTCGTAGTAAACAACCCAATCCACGCAGCGGAAGCTCCGATATACGGTGACTTCCAAGGTTACCACAAGCCCCGTGTTTGCATCTTTAACAGACTTTGTAATCTGACATTGGTCGAAGTCGGATGATTTTTCTTCCCGAACGCTTTCCCAAGTTTGCGGCAGCGAATTATATAGAGCATCTGCATACCTGAATGAAAGCGGAAGACCGGAGCAGGTTTCCTCCAAATCTCCTTCAAGGATTTTCCTGAGTTCGTCAGTCCACATATGGCAGTTCCGCGTTTATTCGACCTGTTTATAGGTAATAATCGCTGCGTACGGTTTCTCGGAAATCTGTACAACCAAGCCATCTTCCATCAGTTCGCGCCCGCCCATCTCGCTTGAGGCATCGGCGTCCACGTCTCTCAAGAGGTAGCGCGCGCCAGGAGCCAACTCGTGCAAATACAGTCGGGCCGATTCGTAGACGCTCTCCTCGCGGCGAAACGCTTGTACCATTCCTTCCCCATCTTCGGGAAGGTTGAACTGCCACGCCAGCCAAACATCTATGTCTTGGCTGTACGGCGTCAAGGGGTAATAATCGCCGTAATAAAACTTGTGGATATCGAGGTATTGCTCAAGCAAACGTCTCGCGTCGTCACCCTGATCCCCGTCCGTCTCTTCCCACAACTGAGTTGTCAATCCTGCGGCCATAACGCTGCGAAATTCGTATTCATTGCCCTTTTTCAGAACGGCGCCGCGACCGGGCAGGTGCAGCGGTACCCACTGGAAGAGGCCGAAGCTGTGGCATTGGGCGTGAATGCTATCATGAGCCCAGTCCGTTCGATGCAGCGCGGTACTGCGACCGACTGATTCGAGGTCGATGCGTCTTCCTCCGCTCGCACAGTTATCTATCATCAGATGAGGGTGACGCCCTATCAGTTCGTCCCAGAGGGCATAAAGCCCTTCGATATAACGAATTTCCGTGATGCCCTGCCGATCGGGGGCGTCGGCATGCCGCCAGTACTCCAGCGGCGCGATGTTGGCATCTTCGCGATACCAATCCAGCCCAAACTCAACAATCCGATCGGAAATGAAATCGGTCAAGAACGCCCGCGCTTCGGGGTTGCCCACGTTGAACATCAGTTCGTCAGGGCTCATTTGGCTGCGCCGACTCTCATAGATTATCCATTTGGGGTCGTCGTGTGGGATGGGCCAGCCGCCTGTTTTCCACTGTTTGTAATTGTCCTCTCCGTTTCCAAGTTCCAGCAGCCAATTGGGACGCTTTTTGAGCGAAGACCACGGCGTGTCTTTACACACCCGGTGCGGTTCAAACCAGAGCAAGAACCGCCTCCCGGATTGATGCAACGTGTCGGAGATCGGTCGGAATCCTTGGGGATAAAGATCGCTCTTTACCTCCCAATTACCGGGCATGCTCCACCAGGATCCCTTACCGAACCATTCCGCATCAATCCAGTAGCAGTTGATGGGTAATTCGTGATCGATGACTCGTTGGATATTCGTCAGATGTTCGGCGGCTGATTTGCCTCCCCAGTCAGCGAGGATAACGGGCAGGTTGAGAGATTCGCCATTCGGTCGGGGGCGGTGGTGCGCAAGGATAAATCGACGGAGCATGTTATTTCCTCTGATGCGTGCGCCGTGCCAAAACAACATCAGAATCCGCGGTGTTCGGATTGTTTCTCCCGGATGCAATTTGAGGTGCGTTAACGCCATGCCCGCACCAAGCCGCACGGCGTTTTCTTCCTCCCGGTAGAAACTTGCTTTCCATTCACCCGTCCAGCCGATTCCTGTAACGATTCCCTTCGATTCCGACTCAATGTTAAAAAACGGCAGTATCTCGCTGGACGATCTGCCCCCGCCGGGTTGGAGATTCACCTGTTCCTCTAGTTCAAGCGGTTTTTCTACAGGTGCGAAATCGTCGATGCAGCAGAGGGCGCCTTTGGAATAGTGCAAGACGGCTGATCCTTCGGCGAGAGGATAGTTCGTGTCTAACGGAAGGATCTGCTCCAAGATTGGAGTATCGGTTTCGCCTCCGTTCTTGAAGTTCAGAACCCATTCGATGACGGGAAAGTTGTGATAGCTAATCGCCTCTACGTTTACTTCAAGGCGTGTATGCGGATCTGTGAAGGTGAGAGCGTGTGCGGTGCATTCTTCATCAAGCGCCTCTTTGCTAAATGTAGTCTCCCAACTCGCGATGAAATCCTCGGAATTATGCCCGTCGTAAACAAAGGAGAATGCACGTTGCATCGGCTCGGGACTGAAATGTGACTCGATCCATGTATCTACAGCCGTCATTTCATCCGATGTGGGCTTTAGGGACATAATTCCTCGCTTGACGCAGAACGCGGTTCTAGAATTGGGGACCTGGCGCGTTAGTCTACCTCTTTATATGATGTTACCACCGCGCCCGGGCGATCCGTGATTGATATCTCTAAGCCGCTTTCCATCAGTTTCGCCCCGCTAATAATGATCTCTCCGTCGCGGTCAAACGTGCTTAGTCTGTAGTTGGATTCGGGTGTCAATCCATGAAGCGTGAAGATGCATGTGTCGGTCCCACTCTCGGGTCGGCGGAACACCTGTACCATTCCCTCACCCGATTCCGGCAGGTTGAACTGCCAGGCTATCCAGGCGTCCGTCTCCAGGCTGTAGTCGGTGAGTGGATAGAAATCACCGTAATAGTGATCTACCATCTCTCGCCGCTGCCGGTGCAATTTTCGCAGACCTTCATAGTCAATGTCTTTGACACGTATGTCGATTGCACTGTTGATGCTCGGATAACAGGTGCTCCAGAAAGCGTACGATTCAACTGCCGTGTAGCCCTCTCCGCCGTAATCGGCGCTCGCGTCGGCGACGTTTCCCCCGCCGTGGTAGGGTATCCAAAAAGAGATGCCGTAGGTTTGGCACTGCTCTCCCACGGGTTCATATTGATAGTCGGTGCGCCAAAGTGGCACGGCGCGGCGCAGGGTCTCAAGGTCGTTCCGCCGTCCGCCGGAGGCACAGGTGTCGATGAGCATATTTGGGTGGCGGCGAATCAACTCGTCCCAATATGCCAAATACCCGGTCACATGCTTAATTTCGGTGATGCCTTGTCTGTCGTCCGCATCATTCCCGCGCCAGTAATCCAGTGGATCCATGTTGAAATCCTGTCGGTAGACATCAATGCCCTGCTGGGTCAAAAGTTCGTCAACGTGATTGGTTAACCAGTTCCATGCGTCCGGATTTCCGAGATTTAGCAATCCGCCCTCCGCGCCGCCCAATACCCATTCGGGATGATTATCGGCAAGCCAGGAGTTTGCGGAAACCCGCTCCGGCTCGAACCAAACCATCGTCTTGATGTCCTTGGTATGAGCGTAGTCGCTGATGGCGCGCAATCCTCTCGGGAATCGATTCGTATCCACCTCCCATGTGCCCACGTTTCCCCAACCGCCGTCGCAGGGATACCAGCCCGCGTCCATCCACCAATATTCGAGCTTGATGTTCTCTTCAATATAGCGATTGATAAACATAATTTGATTCTCTTCGGTTGCGTTTACCATCTCGCCGTAGACGCGGTAACTTGAACCGAGCACGCGCGGTTCGGGAAGTTTACCGTAGGGTTTGGGCATACTATGTTCCATCATCCACCGCCGCCAGACATTCTGCGAATCGATCCAGTCCCGGTCCTTCCAGAACAGAAGCGCCATCAACGGCGTGCGAACCTCTTCTTGGGGGTGCAAAGTAAAATGAGTCAGTTCCTGACCGGCGGTGACATGCATCGTCCCATCCGAATTGCAACCGAAGTCGGCGGACCACTGTCCGGGCCAACCGACCACCAAGATGACGCCTTCATTTTTTCTGCCTTCGATGTTGAAATACGACATGTCCGAATTCGTTGGACGACCTCCGGCGCCGCTAAAGCGCTTGCTTGTACCGGGGCCCATCACCGTCTGGAAAGGTTGGTAAGCGCTTGCTTCGGCGAATCCGCCCGCGAAATGGTGCAGTACGACGTCGTCCGCGTTTCCCTCCGCCTCAAAATCCAGGTCTATTTCCAAGGCGCGGATGTCTGAAAGAATAGGAGTGTCCGAAGTGCCGGTATTCTTGAAGTAGAGTGTCCACTCAACAACGGGAAAATCGCTGTATTCGATCGCCACGCATTGCACTTGCAAACCGGTTCGTGAATCCGTGTATGTGAGTGTCCGCCGAGTGCGGCATTCGTCTAATTTCTCGGCCGAATCCTCAATCTCGCAGTCTTCGAAAAAATCGGCCGATGTCCTGTCTCCGTACTTGAAGGAGAAGGGAAGAACGGACGCCTCTCGTCCGAGATTTGAGGTGATCCACTCTTCTGTCGTAGTCATCTCTTCTGCGGTCGGTTTTATGGGGTTTTCGACGCTCATGCTGAATTTCTCCCGTTACATAATTTATGTAAAGTACGATGCAGACGATACAATTTGAACTGTTCGAGACTTATACAAAAACAGAACTGCTGAATTCTGTGATAATTTCATGTTGCAACGATTTTGTAGTCTACACTCCCCACCTTATGAGTGCCAATATAGAAATTTCAAGATGCCCCTCTGGCGAACAATAACGCTAATATACCTTATTCCATTCTCGCTCCAGAGGAGCGAAATGTTGATAGGAGGAAGTGTCATTTCCATTCCCGTTCCAGAGGAGCGGTATACGAATACCTAAGACAATCCCAGTAGCTACGGGAGTTTACAAGATTTCAATAAAACCTGTAAAATCCCAAAATAAGTGCGGAGAGGAGGTTGTAGGGAATAACGATCATATTTCCGTACCACTTTCAACGAATTAGGCAAGTAGGGAACACAGATCTGCGTTCTCCACAGTGTGGGTTGCACAAGTCATTTTGTTATTTATTGAGGAGTCGTACGTTTCGATCGCGTCTCAAGCTACTGTGCGACCATCACCAGCCAGCGTGGTACGGTGCAAAACACGTGCATACTTATGCCCATCCCACGGTCGCGCGCGATGCAGACAGCAGCGATTATCATACACGACGAGGTCATTCGCGCGCCATTTGTGGCGGTAGACAAACTGCGGTTGGGTAGACCAGTCCAACAATTCCTTTAACAACGCTTTGCCCTCCTCAAGGGGCAAGCCGATGATGTGCGTCGCATAGGAACCCACTAAGAGCGCCTTCTTTCCTGTTTCCGGAACTGTCCGCACCAAGGCTTGGTTCTGCGACGGTGTCTCCTCCAAAAAGGCGTTGCTCATCAGGTTCGGCGCAATCTGATCGCGTGAGTGCGCCAAGCTGTGTTCCGCGACTAGCCCATCAAGACGCCTTTTCTTCTCTTCGGACAAGTTGGCGTAGGCGGCGCAGAGACTGGCGAATTCCGTCCCGCCGCCTTCCGGAGGCACGACCTTTGCCGCCAGCAGTGAGCCTTTCAACGGTACGCGCTTGAACGAACCGTCCGAGTGCCAAAGTCCGTTGCCTTGATGGTACACCATCCGGGGGTCGTCAGGTGGGATGAGTTCGCCGTTCTCATCAAGGTTCGTAAGCACACCGACGGGACCGCCGTCGCCGATGGGATCATTTCGCATCGTCATCTCTATCTCGCCCAAGCCTTCCGTGAACGCCACATGCTGCTCATCCGTGATCTGTTGATCATGGAAGACTAAAACCGCATGCTCGGCAAGCGTGATGCGAAGTTGAGCGAAGGTCTCTCGGCGAATCGGAGAGGTAAGGGCAATGTCCCGTATTTCGGCGCCGATGTGTTCAGTCAGCTTACGAATGGTGAAAGTCATCGTGTCTCAACATTAATTTCGTTAAAGGTACTGCCACGGCACGGGAACTTCCCCGACAGCCAAGTGTCAACTATATATTAACGGTATGGAAAAAGCAATATAAAAATCCGTGCCGTCATGAACAGCAAGACTGTTTCCAGTTGTACCGCTGGGAGAAGTGCGATTGGAGTACGGACGGATCCATTAGTGCGTCAACGACCATATGGGATTCGGTGTTGGGGAATTCAAAAATGTCTCGCGAGACTTGACACGCCCGGATGTCACGCTGTTTCCTGTAGACGAATCTCATTAACTGTGGTAAAATATTAACATCTCCCGCACAAATCGTGTCTTTGAATCGTTAACCATGGCGCAGAGCAACCGGTGATTTCTGTCCACTACCTTTCATGATGGCTAACCGTAGTGGCCGCGTACTGTGGATACGGCTGAAGAATCTAGCCGGATTCGCGGCGGGTCGAAATGCTTCAAACCAGACTGACGATTTGCCCCTCCATTGCAGGCGATTTCAGTCGCATTTTGTTTGTAAGCCGCCGATTCGACATCCGCCGCCGATTCTCCTCCGCTCAAGAGCCAACCAAATAAGGTGCTTAACAGTAATGCACCGCCGCTTTGAATCGATCTGCCTGTATCTGAGGTCGAGTTTTTTCGCCTCCGGCAAGTTTTAGATGTTTGATTTATATCGTTCTCTTCTTCCGAGGACGGGATTCAAGCAACTGAATAGGATCAACCGAGTTGATAACGAGGGCGATAGCTAATCCCTCTCGATAGAGATCTTCTCGCCTCGCATTGGTGCAGCTTGATTCTCGTCGCGTAAGCACCGTCATTTTAAGAAGTGGTATTAGGAGGAATCATGCCGTTTAAGACTTTCCGCAAGGGGCTGCCTTTCACGAGTTTGTTCATATTCCTGTTGATCGGGGTGATGTCCGCAAGCAACATCCTCGCCTCGCACCACCAGGGGCAGATAGCATACACCTCTAAGAGAGCTGGAAATCATGAAATCTATGTGGCGGACCCCGATGGGGTTAACCGGATACGACTCACACACCATGCCGCGGATGACGCACACCCTTCATGGTCTCCTGACGGTGGAAGAATCGCGTTTATTTCCAATAGAAACGGCGGCAGTTACCAAATCTACGTTATGGATAGTAATGGGAAGAACCTGCGAAGACTCACACAGGGACCGCGCGATTGGTTTCCTTCTTGGTCTCCGGACGGTCAAACGATTGCGTTCGAAGGCTTTGGTGCTGTAGAACCGTACCTGAAAATCCATGTGGTAGCCCCCGATGGAACGAATTGGCGGAGGTTGGGAACGGACATCTCATCGAGCGACAGGCATCCGACGTGGTCTCCTGACAGCCGAAGGATTGCATATGAGTCTTGGCGAAACGGTGAGAGAGCTGATATTTACGTGATGAGTGCCGGCGGACGACATCTGTCGAGGTTGACATTCACAGACGTCAGTGAACGCCAACCCGCGTGGTCTCCTAGTGGCGAAAAAATCGCGTTTTGTTCAAAGGGCATCGAAGACCCTGAATCGAGCGATTTCGAAATTTTTGTCATGGATGCAGACGGTAAAAACCGCAAACGGTTGACCGACAATAAAAGGGAGGACTGGCATCCAGCCTGGTCACCTGACGGCAATACGATTGCATTTGAACATTGGCGAAAAGTCAGCCTCAAGAGCGAACTTCATTTGATGACCGCCAATGGTGTATATCTTACGCCTCTGAGCGACTCACACAGGGCGACAGATTACGCCCCGGACTGGTTTGGTCCTGCGGGACTTTCTGTGTCATCAGTGGGCAGTCAACCTAAGATTTGGGGAGAACTGAAGGTATTTGGGGCGGGGCTGCACTGATTCTTACGAGTATTAGGCTTAATTCATTAGCTTGAATTGCTTACAGAAAGAATCATGACATTGAAACCAAAACATCGGGTTTACACAGGAGTTTTCATGTTTTTGTTAATTGGCCCGATGGCTGCGAGAACTGTCCTCTCCTCTCACCATATGCCACAAATTGCATTCACCTCTACGAGAGACGGGAATGCGGAGATCTATGTGACGGATTCCGATGGGCATAATCAGGTACGGCTAACCCACCATCCGGCTATCGACATTCAACCCTCATGGTCGCCGAATGGGCGAAAGATTGCATTCGTGTCCAATCGAAACGGCGGGAATTTTCAAATCTATCTAATGGATAGCAATGGAAGGAATCTGATGCGATTAACGGACGGTGTGTGGAACCAGAATCCAGCATGGTCTCCTAACGGGCGCCAAATTGCGTTCGAATCGTCTAAAGGGGAGTCAAACCTTGATATCTATGTAATCGACACCGACGGACGACATCGGACAAGACTAACGGGGGCGCCGAGGTCTGACGCGATGCCCGCATGGTCTCCGGACGCCCACAGGATTGCATATTCGTCTTGGCTGGGTGGGGACGCTGAAATCTATGTGATGGACGCGGACGGGGAGAACCAGACGAGGCTCACACACAATCTCGTGAATGAGAGAGAGTTGTCGTGGTCTCCGGATGGAAGTGAGATTGCATTTTCGTCATGGGACGGCGAAGGAACTGTGATCTCGGTGATAGACGCGGACGGAAAGAACCTAAAAAACCTAACGGAGGGGATTCGGAAAGGGTTTTCCGTACGGGACTCGTCTCCAGCATGGTCTCCAGATGGTCGATGGATTGCATATGACTCCATGACATTAGGTCTCAACGAAAGCAAAATATATCAAATGACCGCTAACGGGGTGCAGGTGAAGCGCTTGAGCAATGTGCACAAGGGAGGAGACTTCGATCCCGATTGGTTTGCAGCCGCCGGACTTGTCGTGTCACCGACGGGTAACCAACTTGCCATCTGGGGTAAACTCAAGAATCTCGCATCCAACCTCCGATGATTAACGATCGTGCTACTGCGGCATTGAAAACGATGTTCACTGCTTAAATTGCATAACGTACACGAGATTTTTCCATGGAAGGAAACTCAAGATACGCTGGCGATTATTGAAAGGAAATCTACGATTGCTACGGAACTTCGCGGCAATGATGGTAATGTGTTTCATCATCGGGTTAACCAGTGCGGAACACGGTAATAGTAACGAGATTGCGTACTATTCAAACAAAGAAGGGGAGTGGTATTGGTACATCCACATTATGAACGCAGACGGTTCCGAGCCCATCCAACTCGCGTCCGGCGGCACGCCTGCGTGGTCGTGGAACGGGGCAAAGATTGCATTCTCATACGGATCTAATGGGTTTCTTGGCGATGAAGTCGATATTCTCGTCATTGATGTCAATGGTGAAAACCGCGTAAATCTCACCCAAGGCGAGCACAAAAGAAATCTATTTCCGGCGTGGTCACCGGACGGAACGAAGATTGCCTTTTGGTCAGACCGCGATGGCCAACCGGATATCTATGTGATGAATTCCGACGGGACGAATCCAATAAACCTTACCCGTGACGCTCACTATGAGGACAGGCCGACCTGGTCGCCCGACGGAACGAGAATTGCTTTTGGCGCATTGCAGGTGCCGCGCGGTGAACAGAACATGTCGGATATCTTCGTTATGGATGCGGATGGCGCGAATCGCATCAACCTCACCCAGAATCCTGAAGCCGTAAATCAATTCCCGGCGTGGTCACCCGATGGAACGCGGATTGCGTTCGAGGCATCTCCTAATCCGAACCGCTGGTTTGCACCGGTCAACATCCACGTCATGAATGCGGATGGGAGCCATCCCGTAATACTCACCGAAGAGAGACGATTCGCATCCGAGGGGCTTCCCACGTGGTCGCCAAGCGGAAAGCAAATTGCCTTTCATCGACGAGAGCCGGACAGCAGGGATGACATATTCGTAATAAACGCCGATGGCACCGGGCTCCTAAATATTACTGAAACGCTTCAGATTGAGGAAATTAATCCTGCTTGGAACCCTGCGCCGGAAGAAATATCGACGCGTGAGAGGTTGGCAACCACGTGGGGAGAAGTCAAACGGTAGTAGTGCCGGTTATTGACTCCGATTTAGCTGTCGCAGCGAGAAGGCAAGGGAAGACTCATCAATGCATGGCCACCCAATAATTAAACCCAGCCCATTTTCTAGGGAATGCCTATCACTAATGCTACTATTGCTGTCGGTGTTAGTGGTTGCGTCGGACAGTACGGCTCAGAGATTCGAACCGAAAATCGTTTTTGAATCGAACCGCAACGGCAACTGGAACATCTATGCCATGGATGAAAGCGGAAAGAACCTCGTCCAACTTACCGATAACCCGGCTGACGATCGAAATCCGGCTTGTTCCCCGGACGGGGGCACGATTGCTTTCACGTCTATGCGCCACGGTCCTCCCGATCTGTACGTGATGGGTGGTGACGGCACTAACGTTATAAGACTCACCAATAGCAATTGGCGAGAAGCATCTCCGTTTTGGTCGCCGGATGGCACGAAGATAGCCTTTACATCATACCGAATTGACAACTCAGAAATCTACACGATGGACTCGGATGGAAATAACCTTGTGAGGTTGACCCGGCATCAAATGTGGGAAGGCTCGCCGAGTTGGTCGCCGGATGGAAGAAAAATAGCGTTTGATTCCAATCCTGATGGAATATTTGGAACCCACCATGTTTTCGTCATGGAGGCAAATGGAACAGGTGTGCGCAACCTCACGCGCAACAAAGGGATTTCCAATTGTCGCAATCCTACGTGGTCGCCGGATGGAAGCTGGATCGCTTTCAACGCCTGGCGTGATAGCGGCGACATTTACCTGATGACGGCCAATGGAAAAAGTCTCGCGAGGCTTACGGAAGGGAAAGGGAATAACATCTCGCCATCCTATTCGCCGGATGGGGCAAAAATCGCTTTTGTATCGGACCGTGGAGGCGGATGGGATATCTATGTGATGGATTCCGACGGGCGGCGAACGTCCAGGCTCACCAGAACTCCACGCGGCACCGAGAGCAGGCGTCCTTGCTGGTTGTCTGAGTCACTTCCGGTGTATCCGCAGGAGGGCGCACCTACTTTCTGGGGTGCGGTAAAGCATGATCACTAAACCATGATGGTTGGCAGAATGGAAGGAGGCCGAATTGGGATTCTATAGGTTGTTGAACCGAACGGCACGCTTAATGGCTTTGCGGCGAGATCTATTCATTCTCGGGATATGTTTTCTCATCGCGTTTGTTGAATCGGCGCTAGCCATTGAAACGAAAATCGCTTTCCTTTCCACGCGAGACGGCAACGCCGAAATCTACGCGACGGATTCAGATTGGACGGCCCCCGTGAGGTTAACTAGGCACCCGGCTATCGACTCTTTCCCCGCTTGGTCGCCTGACGGAACGAAGATTGCCTTTACGTCGAATCGTCGAAACGGCTCAACTTATGAAATCTATATCATGGGCGCGGATGGAAAAAGACCAGTCCGATTGACGAAAAACAATCAACTGGTTCCCGCGTACGATGAGTCGCCATCTTGGTCGCCGGATGGAAGAAAAATCGCCTTTGCCTCAAACCGGGAAGGGAACAGCGAGATCTACGTGATGCATGTCAAAGGTAAAAAGATTGTTCGGCTTACCGTAACCGTCGCTACGGAAGAAACACCAGTTTGGTCGCCGGACGGCATGAAGATTGCTTTTGCTTCCGGAATCGTGTTTGCGCAATCGGACATTTTTGTGATGAATGCTAACGGAGCAAATCCAGTCAACCTCACCCAAAATCCACAGCCGATCAATGAAAACCCGTCCTGGTCCCCGAATGGGGAGCGGATCGCCTTTCAAGCATGGCGGCGGAGTAACCATGACATTTATGTGATGGATGCCGATGGAAGCAACGTGGTTCGGCTCACGCATCACTTCGCGTGGGACGCTTATCCGGCTTGGTCGCCCGACGGCAGGAAGATCGCCTTTACGTCCCTTCGAAACCTGGTGGGAGAGGAAATCTTCCTAATGAATCCTAATGGAACGAATATCGTTCAACTTACCCACGGCTCGGAAGAGTGGATGAACAGAATGGCGTCTTGGCGTCCTGCGCCGCAGGCAGTATCTTCAAAAGGCAAGTTGGTGATTCGTTGGGGTCGAGTCAAACAGAGCCGATAACCCGCGGATTTAACGCAAGTTGGACACGTGAAAGGGAAGAAATGCGGCTAAAACAGACTAACAAACGTCGTACCTTTACGGCGATGTTCATGTTTCTGTTAAGCATGGCTCTGCTATCGGCTCACGCATTCGCCGCGCGCAACCCGCAAATTGCATTCACCACTACAAGACATGGGCACGGTGAAATCTACGTCATGGACGCTGATGGAGGGAACCAGAAAAGACTCACGCGCAATAAAGTGAAGGACTGGGGGCCAACCTGGTCTCCCGACGGTCGGAAAATCGCGTTCGTGACAGGGAGAACGCCCTTGAAAATCCAAATCTACGTAATGGATTCCGATGGATCAAATCAGGAGAGACTAACAGATGGATGGCATGACAACTGGCCATCGTGGTCGCCCGACGGTCAAAAAATTGCCTACTGGTCGCTCGTCATTGCCGATAAAACGCCCGGTATCTACGTGATGGATAGCGACGGCAGCAATCGCACGAAACTGAAAGACAATCCGGTAACGACACTCTCGTGGTCGCCTGACAGTCAAAGGATAGCATTCGTTTCAAAGTTAAAGGAGGGCACTGAAATCTACGCGATGAACGCCGATGGGACGAATGTCGTGAGACTCACACACGATTTGGCGTTCAAGGGCCTACCATCCTGGTCTCCGGATGGGCAGAACATTGCATTTTCCGGGAAGATTGGCGGGAATATGGAAATCTTCGTGGTGTCGCCAGATGGAGAAAGACTCAAGAAGTTGACCGAAAATGGCGCACTTGACTATTACCCCTCTTGGTCCCCGGACGGTCAACTAATTGCCTTCGTGTCCGATAGGAATGCTGGGTTTCGAGACCAAATCCACGTGATGACAGCCGACGGAGAATACCTCGAGCAACTCAGCGACTTACATTTGGAGAATGATGTCGATCCGGACTGGCTGAATCCGGGATTGCTGCCGGTTTTCCCAAACGCCAAGCAAGTCACAATCTGGGGCAGGCTTAAGCGGTTGGTATCGGGCTTGTCTTAATCTTTACAAGTTTTCGTCCTATCACGACAGGTTTAATCTCATACTCTGGAGGGATCATGCTGTCGATATTTTCCTACAAACAGCGGTTACTAATTTTTCTTTTGATTGGAACAATAACCGCAAGTAATACTCTCGCCTCTGATCACAAACCACAGATTGCATTTACCTCATTAAAAGATGGAAATCCCGAAATCTACGTGATGAATGCCGATGGAGAAAATCAAACTAGGTTAACAAATCATAGGTCGAGTGACCGCCATCCCTCATGGTCTCCCGATGGAAAGCGGATTGTATTTACATCCAATAGAATTAGTATTGGTGGTGAAATCTACGTGATGGATAGCGATGGAAAGAATGTGATAAGACTAACAAATGGAGAATGGGACGCGAACCCATCGTGGTCCCCCGACGGGAAAAAGATTGTCTTTCAGTCCATGCTCGCAGAACGTAACACTGAAATATTTGTGATGGATGCCGATGGAAGAAATCAGACCCGACTGACCGATAGTCCGGGATATGATGCGGAGCCATCATGGTTGCCCGACAGTCAAAAGATTGCTTTCGTGTCGCAAAGAGGTGGTTTCCGGATTCAAATCTACGTGATGGACAGCAGCGGCAAGAATCAGACGAGATTGACACATGATGGCGGCAACAAGCGTGAACCCATATGGTCTTCTGACGGGAAAAGCATCGCATTCATGCTCAACGATTTTGCCTCGATTCAAATCTATGTGATGGATAGCGACGGCAAGAATCGGAGAAAGTTAACAGACGGGAGGCACGACTGGAGTCCAGCTTGGTCGTCGGACGGCGAAATGATTGCATACGAGTCGTGCAGAGGGGGTGACTTCCTAAGCGAGATTCACTTGATGACTGCCGATGGAAAGTATCTCAAACAACTCAGCGGTCTACATGAACGTGGAGATTACGATCCCGACTGGTTTGATCCTGCAACCCTTGCTGTCACTCCCGTGGGCAAAAGTCTTACATTCTGGGGCAGGCTCAAAAGGCTGCCGTCGAACCTCCGATAATACGCTCACTCGTCCGGTGTAGCCCAAAGGATAAGGGTCTGCCAGTGAGTATTGACCTCATTGTGATAGTTGTTGACTCTTTCGCCAGTGGTGAACAAGAGCAACATAATGATACGCTAGGACATAATTCCTAGACCGCTTTGCTCTCAAGCCAGTCCTTGGTCACCTCAATGCCGAATCCCGGGGCGTCGCTGGGGATCAGATAACCGTCCTTGATGACGGGGGTTCCCGGCAGCACAACCATCTCTTCAAGCGGCACTCCCGGCGGTGAGACGCCCTCTGATCGTTCACCCCACTGTATGGCGGGCATTGCGTACGAAACATGCTGCCCGTAAGGGTAATTCATGCCGGCATGGCTGATGACGCTCAGTCCGTGCGCTTCGGCGATGTGGCAGATTCGCACCAGCGCCGTGACGCCGCCCACCCACTGAACATCCGGCTGCAAGATGTCGACTAGCCCTTTCCCCGCTGCCAATGCAAACGGGTGGATGGTGTACCAATGCTCCCCGGTCGCGAGAATCTGCGACGGAGCTCGTTCCCGCACCTTGAAGTAGCTGTCCATATCCTCCGGCAGCAGATAGTCTTCGAGCCACTTCAGCCGATACGGTTTCAATGCTTCCACCAACCTCACCACATACTCCACATTTAACGACATCCAAGCGTCCAGCATCAGTTCGACATCATCGCCAATCTGTTCGCGAGTCCTCGCAACCAACTCCTCTGTCGCCCGGATACCTTCAATTCCCGATTCGGGACCATGCCGCGCGAAGAGTTTGACTGCCTTGAATCCCAATTCCAAGAACCACGCGATACTATTCTCAGTGCCGTATGAGATGTCGGTGTTGCTCGCATAACAGAAGATTTTGTCCTTCTGCGGCCCGCCGAGAAGTTCGTAGACTGGGCGTCCGAGTAATTTACCTTTCAAGTCCCAAAGAGCATTGTCTACGGCGCTGATAGCATAACTTGCCAAACCTGCGCTATGATAGGGTGCGGAACTGCGACGCATCACATCCCATAGTTTCTCGGTTGCAACGCAGTTTTGTCCCACCAGCAGAGGAGAAAAATGGTCGTTAATGATGCTAAGTACGGGGCCGCCATTTACAGTCATTCCTAATCCCCAGGTTCCGTCTTCGGCAGTGACGATGCAGGCGAGGCGCGTCCATTCGGTGTTCCAATCACTTCTTTTGAATTCGGGATAGCGCGCCATCGGGCTGGTGAACCCATCCGTCTCAATACGCGGAACCCGAGGCTTCGTCTTGGATTCGGGAGTAAGGTTGACTGCTACGGCATGAATATCTTTAATCTTCACTTCTGTTGCTCCTTTTGAAGCAGAAATGGGAGGTGGGCAATCACTGCCTGGAACTCTCGGATGACGCCGTATGTTTAATGCTCTTAGAATGTATACGCTCATTGAGTGAAATTTAAGCTGGCACACATAAGTTATTTTATCACTTCAGCCGGTTAGTGTCCAACACGGATCGTTTAGTCCCCCATGGCCGCTTCAAGGCGGTCAAGCAATAGTCAACGGTATGCTATCCCTGTTCAGGTAGAATGACAATAGCATCCGCACCGTGTTTTGATATTGACACCAACAGGCGAGTTGGTATAAGTTGATATAGTTGGATTCAAGATTAATCAGTTCCTATCGTACAGAGTCGAACTATTTGAACATGACAATGACAAGGCAATTAAACGTAGGAATTGTCGGAGCCCGTCGAGGTACAGGATTCATCCAACCGTTCAACACGATTGCGGAAACGGAGGTGACCGCTCTCTGTGATTTGAACGAGGAAACGCTTCGCACCGTCGGGACGACCCATGGCGTAGCCAAACAATTCACTGACTATGAGAAGCTGCTCGAAGACGACAATATACACATTGTCGTGTTGGCGACTCCCGAAAATCTCCACGTACCACAAACCATTGCGGCGTTAAACGCAGGAAAGCATGTAATCAGCGAGGTAACGGCGGCGGTGTCCCTCGATCAGTGCGCGGAATTGGTTCGAGCCGTCAGAAAGAGCCGCACGAAATACATGATGGCGGAGAATTACTGTTACTTAAAATCAAATGTGCTGATCGGGAATATGGTACGCAGAGGTATGTTTGGAGACATATATTTTGGGGAGGGTGAATACCTCCATAATGTCAAATCGCTTCATCACGATAGCGAAGGAAATCCGACGTGGCGCTACCGTTGGCAAGTCGGCGTCAATCGGTGCAACTACGCGACACACCACCTCGGTCCGATACTGCAGTGGTTTAACGAACGGGTTGTCAGCGTTTGCTGCTTGGGAACCGGCGTGCACACCGACCCCGAATATACGATGGAAGATACTGTCATGATGCTATGCAAAACCGAGAGTGGCGCGCTCATCAAAATTCGCATAGATATGCTATCCAACCGTCCGCCGAACTCGTACTACAGTCTTCAAGGCACGAAAGGCTGCTATGAGGGCAGTCGAGGCTTTGGAGATCAGCCCAAAATTTGGTTAGCCGAGTCAGGTCGAGGCGAGGAGTGGATGCTGCTCTCGGCGTTTGAGGACGAGTTCTTGCCTGATCGGTGGAAAAACCCGCCTCAAGAAGCCGCACATTTAACCGACAGACTCGGCGATTACTTTGAGCTACGCGATTTTGTGGACTGTATCATCGAGGACACCGAACCACCGTTAGATGTCTATACCGCGTTGGATTTTACCGTTCCCGGTTTGGTCTCTGAGCAATCTATAGCCAACGCCGGCGCGCCGATTGCGGTCCCGGATTTCCGAATTCTAGATTGACACCATTCTAAGTCCACGCGAAGGAAGATTAGTCAATCTTCATCGCATTGTGGATGAATTCTCGAAGATATAGCACGATAAATTTGAAACCAGCCTTCCAAACCGTTATCCAAAGTGAATCTTCATCATCAGGAGTTTCAAAGGTGTGTCTGGAAGCAGGCAGAGTTGGTAAACTGCATCTACAACGGCACGGCGTAGCAATCCCGTCCTTAACAACACCGATTATGTACCCCGTGGTCTCGTTAATGACCGGTTCCACGCCGCACGGCGGGGGGCTGTGGAAGTACATACTTCGAGATTTCATGAAGCGCGACGTGCCTCTCTTTTCGCAAGTCCTGCACTTTCTGGATTTCCCTGTCAACGGAAAGAGACTGAAGAAATGGCGGAGTAAAACCGTTCGCGAGTGGTACCGCGAGATCAATGGACCGTACGAAGCACCGCTCGTACTCGACTCCGGAGGATTCAAACTGTTATACAACATGGGGTTAGATCTCTCGGAGTTCGGCATCAACGCAGAAACGGAAGCAGACGATATACTCGCACTTCAGGAAGACATGGGTGGGGATGTGATCGCATCCCTTGATTACCCGCTCCCGCCGGGGTTGGTTCGCGCTGAGGCGGAAAGGCGGATGAACCGCAGTCTCCAGAATGCTTTTAGGGTCGCGGAACGCATTGCTGGTTACCGAAATCCGCCGTTTCTGTACATCTGTTGTCATGGCCAGTCCCAAGCTGACATTGAAGAATATGTTCGCAAGGTTTTTGACCGCCTTCTTGGCGTTCTGCCAGCGTTTGGACTCGCGGTCGGCTCCTTGGTACCACTGCGGGGTAAAAAGAAGGATCCGGAAATACTAGAGCGCATATTGGGAGTATTGAAAGGCGTACCTGAATCGGAGCGAGGCAGGACGCCGATTCATGTATTCGGTGTTTCGGGTGAGTTGACTCCTTTACTCGCCTATATGGGGATAGATAGTTTTGACAGTACAAGCTACATCCAAACCGCGCGCGGTCTTACCTATTCCCATCCCGAAACACGGCGGAAGCAGAAGATTATGGAGTTGGATGAAACCTCTTGTACCTGCCATGTCTGCCGAGAAGTACCGCTTGATGAGATGCACCTTGCTTTGTCGGAAGACGCGCGTTACAGAAGGACATCAACCGGGAAGTACAAGAGCGAATACTATGCCGCCATCGCTCTGCACAACTTTGAGATGGAAGTCGAGCTACTGTCTCGAATGAGGCAAGCCATTGAAAGCGGGGACTCGCTTGAAGCACTGGTTCGTCACGCACAAGTGAGTCGAGGACTCAATGCGGCGGTAGGATGGTTGCTCGAGAATGATGAAATCTTTGCAAACAGGATGGCGAAAACTGTTTTTAACGTAACGGATTCACGAGGGAATGCCGCACGTCCGATTGAACGCAAACTTAGTCAGCGATTCCTCATCGCGGGATCCTTGAGACCGGAAGAAAATGGGGAAGGATCGCTGTCAATTTCGCTTGAATACACCCCCGATGCCTTCTCCGTTCCCGAAGACTATACGCCTCCCAAAGACAAAAGCGTTCTTTTGGCTATCCCGTGTGCCGGGAAGAAACCGTATTCTCTATCGCGCACACACTCCATTGTCACTACAAAGCTTCAGACCGCTTTCGGCGAATCGGAGACGTCAATCCATAGAGTTACCCTGTCGGGACTTTATGGACCGGTGCCGGAAGAAATGGAATCCGAAGAAGCGGTTCTCCGATACGATTTTCAGTTGTCCCCGAGAAATACTGTGCAGATACAACTGGGGGCAGACCGGCTCTGCGCCTATTTGGAAAAGTATGCCGATCATTACAATTTGATTGTCGGATATGCTACAAGCCGGGCTTATCGCAAAGTGTTTGAACTTACGCAAGCGCGTCGCTCGGATTTTGTTTTGTTGCCCACGAATCCAAAACAGAAGCGACTCACGGAGTTTTTTCGTCACGTCCACCTTGATGAGCTGGTTGAGGTTTTGTCAACAGTAGCGGAACCGCTGTGCAAAGAATGAGTTGATATGTACCAATACCGAATGGCAAAAGCTGACTATTTGAAACGGATCGTCGAAATTGAATTGCGCTCGCAAATGGAACCCCATGCATCTTTTGAAGAGAAATACCCGACCGACTTCGACGCTCGCTTCCAATGGTGGAGTGATTACATGAATCGCGCCAACCACATCGAAAAGATCAGTGTCCATAGGGTGATTATTGTTGCTATGATTAAGCTGAACATCGTGGGATTCATAGCAGGGCATCTGACCTCTCAACCTGATCCGCAAGGCGAGATTCAGTCAATGAACATATTGAAGCCGCAGTGGGGAAAAGGGGTGGAGGTAAACTTGCTTAGAATTCTGGCAAGATGGTTCAAGAGTCGCGGCGTCACATCGGTCTATGTGAATGTGGCAGCGCAAAACCCTTATAAAAAGTTCTACACCCGACATGGTGCGACGGCCATGAATGACTTACTTTATCGGTGGGATGATATCGGCAAGGTGACGGAAGAGTCGTGACCCCCACAAAGAGACATGAGCAATTCGTGGTTAATCTCTCAAAAAGCCGATCTAAGTTTCTTTTTCTTGCCCCTAGTCGCTATTTGGGCAGGGATATTCCTGTTGCCGTCTTCAGTGCTTGCCCACGATTTGCCGTTGTGGGCATGGGCGGTCTTCATCTTGGGATTTGATGTGAGCCATGTTTGGAGCACGTTGTTCCGTACGTACACGGATAAAGATGAGACGGAGAGGTTGGGAAAGAAGGCATGGTCGATCCCGCTCCTCTCCTTTCTCGCCGTTTTTGTCCTATGCTTCTTCTCTGTTCACCTGTTTTGGCGGATACTGGCGTATCTTGCTGTCTCTCATTTTGCGAAGCAGCAGTTCGGTTTTCTGGCGCTTTACCGAGTCAGACAGGGCAGAATCAGAAAACGCATCCCGGACAAACTCGTGATTTACCTAGCAGTTCTTTATCCTGTCGTCTATTGGCATGTGGCTCAGGACAGGGCATTTGAATGGTTCGTATCCGGTGATTTTGTATTCCTTCAGCACCTCCAGCTACCGCATCAAAAGTTAATCTTTACGAATGTGCTGTACTGGGTGATTCTCGCAGCTTGGTTAATTGAGGAGTGCATTACCTCTGTCACACAGGTCGGCAAGATAGCCTACGGCAAAATCGCCTGGGTTTTGGTCACCGCGTTCAACTGGTATTTCGGGATCGTTTACTTTAACTCCGATATCGTCTTTTCCATCACCAACGTGGTGGCGCACGGTCTACCGTACATGGTTTTGGTAGTCTGGTACAAGCTACGCAAGAACACCAGTTTAAATCGATCTGTGCCTGTACTCCAGATGATTGCGACCATTGTATTTGGCGCAATTGTATTGGCGTACATTGAGGAATTTGGCTGGGATATGCTGCTGTTTAGAGAGAAAAGCGAGCTATTCCCGGCTTATTTTGTCGGCATATTTGAAGGTTCACTGGCGGTCGCATTCGCGTATGCGCTTCTGGCATTGCCGCAGATTACGCATTACATTCTTGATGGAATCATCTGGAAAATCAGTGCATCAAATCCCCACGTGAAACAGATGCTATAGTCCAGTACCACGATAGAGAAGCACATGGTAGCTAGAGGCGTTTCCAAGCCGAAAGGAAAAAACTAATTATGGAATTGTACCTGATTCGCCACGGTCAGTCGACGAACAACCGTGGAGATGCGCGTGTTCCCGATCCACCGCTGACAGAGATTGGGAAGCAGCAGGCGGACAAAGCGGGACGCGCACTGAAGCACCTAGGCATTACACGCCTCTATTGCAGTGCGATGCTCCGTGGGGTGCAGACTGCCGCAATTGTCGGTGAACATTTGGAGCTCGCGCCGCATGTTTTTGTCGGAATCCACGAGTGGGGCGGCATTTGGGAACACTGTGTTGATAGTGGCATAAAACAGCTGCCCGGCATGACGCGCTCTCAGTTACGCGATATTTGTCCATCGGTGGTATTGCCTAATGACGTAACGGACGAAGGTTGGTGGTTTCCCGCGTGTGATTCTGATGAACAGGCACCAGCGTTGGACGATGCCCAGATACTGCAATCGGTAAACAGGAATTGTCTTGAATTCATTGCGCATCTGGATCAACACTACGTTGGAGAAGATGAGAAGATCGGGGCGATTACGCATGGAGGTTCCGGATCGATACTGCTCGGAACCTTGCTTGAGACGCCGCTGCCAAAAAAATCTCTAAACCGTTTCCCGCACAACAATACCGGAATCTCGAAAATCAGAAGAACTCACGACGATACTCAGTTTCTTTATCTAAACCGGACCCGCCATCTACTCGGAGA
>JAJDTR010000037.1 GCA_022827055.1 Candidatus Poribacteria bacterium
ATTGAATAGCCTTTACACCTTAATTTTCGTTCATAACTGTCTAAACATTGGGGGTAACTCAGCGAAGATATTGGAAATGCGCCGGAAGAAGTTTTGCCAAAGTTACCTACCAACCGGCACCATTGCTGCCCACAGTATCACCTTAGAACGGCACTTTTATTTCCGACCATGAATTTCACACGCACTTTTGAGGTTAAACAGCTAGCACGGTCAACCTATATACATACACCGCGTAAGCCAATCCAGCTACCGTCATGATCCCTGCAACAGTTTTCATCACGAGATTTAGCCAGCCTCGCTTTGTAAAGTGAAAAGCGATGTGATTCACTAACAGCATCAATACTAATACGAGGTTCAAAACAGTGATGTGCTGGTTAGAACTGTAGTGTTGGGAATATAAGTGAATAAAAATATTCAAGCCAAACAGACTGAGAATTATCGCCAAGAATCCGTATTTCCACGCGGTGCCAATTGGGCCGGTTCTTTTCGCTTCTTTATTCTTTCGGATGATTTCGCCGACTATCCGTTGTTTCCGTTCTTGGACCTCAATCTTGGTCTGCAGTTGCTGTTTTTCAGCCTCGGTGAACCCCCTCATAATAGGCTACCTCCTCTAACGTTCTACATAACCATTGCCACTAGCAGTCCAAACCATTATCCTCCCGGAACTGTAAACGTCAGTTTTTCGGTGTACGGGCTCCAGAGTCGGTACGTGAGACATGTAGTCGTTAGGAGCACGCAAAGCCAGTAAACGGTTTTTAATATGCGTCTGTTCAAACGCGATTTAGCAAAGTTGTCCGCAAGGTAGCTGAAGAGAAGAAGGAGCGCGACTCCAAAACCGCCGAATCGATCATAGCTTAAGCTCCGATAATTCAACAAGAGATATATATTAAACGCACACAAGCAGAGAAGACCTCCCAAAAACACATACTTGCCGAGGTACGCATAACTATCCAACGACGATCCGCTCGTCGCTACGCCAATCCGATGATTTCGTAGGTCTTTAATTTTGAATCGGAGTTGTTGTTTTTCAGTCTGAGTTAACGGACGCATGAGAGAAACCTTCTATGCAAAAGCCGTTCAGACATATATCTCCAATAATATCATTCCTCTAAAATACATGTGCATTAATTTCTGAACCAAGTAAAGAAACTTCTGTATAAAAAGCCTTGTCTCCGTACAAAATCGGCGGGGCAAGATGCCCCGCCTACGGAGATAGTGAATGATATAATTGAGGCATTATATGCACTATTATTCAAGTGAAATGGTATAAGTCCCAATTTGTGCGCTTCTTCACCCACCCGTCAATGTATCTGTCAGTGTGACGGCAACCGTTGTCAAAAAAATAAAGGTCTCCTCAAACCTTCTCATTCAAGGAGACCTCAATTCGTACAGCGTTTCACCACCCTATGCTACTTCTAATTCTCGACATTTGCTTCGAAACCGGCATCTGTAACGGCAGCCGCCAGTGTGTCGGCAGAAACTTTGCCGGATTCGATCTTGACAACGGCTTTATCCGGTAGCGCAACATCCGCATTGGTGACGCCCGCGATTTCAGAAAGTACAGCCTGCACTTTCGTAACGCAGGCACCTCACGTCATGTTTGACACGGACAACGTAATTTCCTCCACAGCGGAAACCGGTGTTTGTTGTGCTTGAGAGGTTTCGGTTTTCTCGGTGCTCGCTTCTTTCTTTTCCGACTGACATCCAAGTACCACGACAATCGTGAAAACGCAAACTAGCAGCACCCTTGTAATACGCATTTATTTCCACCTCCTTTCAAAAAGAATCCAATCTGACGCATAAAATCAATTGGCAGCCGTCGCGCCAAATCCCGCTCCTTCTACCGCGGAGGTCAAATCGGAGGTTGAAACCTTGCCAGGTTCAATGTCCACAGTGGCGGTTTGGAAAGAAACTTTGACATTGGTAACCCCGGGGAGATTGGTAAGTGCAGACTGCACTTTAGCTATGCAGCCTCCTCATGTTACCCCTGTGAGATTTAACGTCACTTCTTCCATTGTAACGGCAGCGGTTGCTTGTTCGGTCTGTGCCGATTCTTGCGCTTGTTCCGGCGCTGCCTCGGGAGCCGCCATTTTCTTGCTGCATCCCATTATGACAAACAATGCAACAAAGCAGATTAGTAACACCCTCATGATACGCATTTCAATTCACCTTCCTTCCAAAATTGTGATTTTAACCCCGTGTCGGGGGGTATGTCTGATTCTATCCGAATATGCTCTTGGTTGTCAAGACCTATCGTCCCACGCAACAGGGGAAACGCATCTAATTGCAGAGGGGGTCTCATAGTGGTAGGCTGTGTTGGGTTTCACTCAAATTTTGGCGCGTTCAAGCGAAATAGGCACTCGAAAACTCTTACAAGATCAAGCGGTTACTAACGAATTTCCGTTCAACCCAACCTACGAATCCCAAAATAGTGTCTCAAACTTAGTCTGATTTTCTTTCTTATGATGCAGAAAATTTAGATGCGTTTCCCCTGTCCCACGCAATGGAGAATAAGGCTTGACAGCAAAATCGGAAACGGAGTAGAATTGGGCAAATTCGCAAAAGGAATGTACAGAGATGCCAATCTTGGAAGGCGGACAAATCCTCGCCAAATCGTTAAAATTGGAAGGTGTCGAATACCTGTTCACTCTCTGCGGCGGAACCATCGAATCAATCTATGACGGATGTCTTCGGGAAGACATTAAGATCATTGACGCGCGCGTAGACCAGACTGCCACGATGATGGCGGATGCCTATGCTCGCGTCACCGGGAAAGCCGGTGTAAGCGCCGTGACGAGAGGTCCGGGCCATGCAAACATGATATACGGCTTGGCAGCCGCATATATGGCGGGCAGCCCGTTGTTTGCGCTTAGCGGTAACAGTGACGCCGACCAACTTGACATGGGCGGAACCCAAGAATTCAATCAGATTGGTCTGGTCAAGCCGATTACCAAGTGGGCACGGTTGGTCATGCAAACGGAGCGCCTACCCGAATTTGTGGCAGGCGGGTTTCGCAAACTTTGGGCAGGCCGCCCGGGCCCGACGCATCTTAGCGTTCCTTACGACATTCTGTATGATAAGATTGATGATGCCAATCTGAATTATCCCAAACCTTCCGAATACCGTTCCACTGCGCGAATATGCGGAGATCCGGAGCTAATTGATCGCGCGCTGAGACTTCTGTCAAAAGCAAAAAACCCCGTTATTATTGCGGGCGGACTAATTCACTGGCATGGCGCGACCGAGCCTCTCTTGAATTTTGTCGAGGCGACGAGCATACCGTTCTTTTCCAAAGAAAGTGATGTCAACGCAGTCAATCACGCACATCCGCTTTACTTTGGCAAGGCAACGACTAGATTTGCTGGCGCGGCGAAAGAACTGCGGAACGCTGACGCGGTTCTCGCATTGGGTGTTACGTATGACGCGACAATTGGTTACGGCGGACCGCCCCTCTTTGACACGGGTGCGAAATTCATTGATGTCGATATCAGTGCCGACGAAATGGGCAAAAACCGTTCCTTTGAGGTCGGCATCGTCGGGGATATGAAATCGGTATTAACAGAAATGACCAAGTCGGTAGATAAATATGACCTTCACAAACCCAGCGACTGGATTGAACGTTTGAATCTTGCCCGTGGAGAGCTTTTGCATCGGACATCTGCCGCTGAAAATTCCGACGCCGTTCCGGTGCATCCGCTGCGAATCTGCAAAGAGGTGCGCGAACTTTTTGGCGATGACGCCACGATTTCGGTTGATGGCGGAGACACTGTGCTCTTTTCGTTAATGGCATTCAATCACTATCATCCAGCGCACTTCCTATCCACGGGTCCTATAGGCGGGATTGGTCAAGGTGTGCCGTTTTCGCTTGCCGGTAAGTTGGCAAGACCGGATAAACCGAGTGTTTTGATAACTGGCGACGGTGCTTTTGGTTATGGAATCATCGAATACGACATCGCACTCAAACACGGTCTGCCCATCATTACAATCGTCTTCAGCGATCAGGCATGGGGTATCGTTCGCCACCCGCAAATTGAACGATACGGCGTGGAGCGTGCGGTTGCCACAGACCTTCGGTCAGTAAGCTATGAGCGCGTTGCGGAAGCGCTTGACTGCCACGGCGAACTTGTCACCACACCGGGTGAAATTCGTCCCGCATTGAAGCGAGCCGCGGATGCAGGTGTTCCGGCTGTGATAAACGTCCCTACGATGTTCACCAGCGCAGATGCTTTCTACCCGCAATAAACAGAAAGCGGCAGGTCTTGATTGCGTTTCGATGGCATCGTCTTCCGAGGCTACGCGATGCAACCACACTACGCCGCTCGGCTTACGGCAGCTACAGAATCCAAAACAACTTTGCTAAACACGGGGAATTTGCCCCTGATGATACCAGCGTCTGTTTTCTCTCATGCCGAGCACCCGGTTTTTTGCCACGTGCGCCAAAGGGGTTGAACCCATTCTGGCCAAGGAACTGAAGGAATTAGGGGTTCAAAACCTTAGAACCGCCAGCGGCGGTGCGCACTTTGAGGGTTCGATGGAAGCCATGTATCGAGCCAACCTTTGGCTCCGTACAGCGAATCGGGTGCTTATGCGGCTCGCCGTTATTCCGTGCCCCACGCCGCAAGTCTTGTACCAAAATGTGCGTCACATTCGTTGGCATGACTGGATTTCTGCACAACAGACACTTGCCGTCGATTGCAACTGTCGGAATTCGGCGATCTCTCACTCCCACTTTGCCGCTCTTAAGATTAAGGACGCGATCGTCGATCAAATCCGTGATAGTACCGGGAGTCGTCCGGATGTAGACACGCAGGATCCTGATATCCGAGTCAATGCCCACATTGCGAACGATTCCTGCGATCTGAGCCTAGATGCCTCCGGGAACGGCTTGCACATGCGAGGATATCGTCGTCAAACCGCAGAAGCTCCGATACGGGAAACTTTGGCGGCGGCTATCGTTGAGTTGGCTGACTGGAACTCCGAAGGATTCTTTATCGACCCGATGTGCGGTTCCGGCACCATTCTGATTGAAGCCGCAATGAAGGCACTGAATTATGCGCCGGGGCTGCTCAGATCGGGAAAAAAAACTTTTGGATTTCAGCGTTGGCGGGGATTCAACGATACATGCTGGGCCACGTTAGTTGACGAAGCCAAGGATCGGATTCGAGATAGAATTCCAGGCAGATTACTCGGATACGACATGTCGCGCCGGGCGATTGAAATCGCGAAGGACAATATAACCATAGCCGGTTTATCACATTGTGTACGGTTGGCTAAAGGCAACGTGTTGAAGTTGAATCCTTCCGGACACACCGGGACTATTGCGTGCAATCTGCCGTTCGGTGAACGGTCTGGCGACGTGGAAGCACTTGCGCCTCTCTACAAAGGGGTTGGGGACATCCTCAAGCAACGATGCACCGGTTACAAGGCTTACCTTTTCACGGGAAACCTGAAGTTGGCCAAATCTATCGGTCTACGTCCATCTCGCCGCATTACTCTTTACAACGGCCCGATTGAGTGCCGCCTTCTAGAGTACGAACTGTATTAGAAAAAAGTCATCTCAAAGATAACAGTCAAGCATGTCGGAAGCAACTTCAACGGCTCACATACGTTTCAGCAGAATGTAGATTTTGCAAAGCATGAGAAATGTCAACTCCATGGTGTCGCAGAAATCGATGCTATTCACGGAGTCCGTGATCAGGGGGATGACACAACTTTGTATTCGTCACGGCGCTATCAACCTATCACAGGGAACACCTGGTTTTGAACCGCCCGACGAAGTGAAACAAGCGGCGATGGCTGCCTTACGCAACGGTTATAACCAATATAGCATTACATGGGGAGCGCCGAGCCTACGGAAAGCGATTGCCGAAAAGATGAGGACCTTCAACGGCATTCCGACCGACCCGGATTTGAACGTGACAGTCACTTTCGGCGCAACCGAGGGAATGATGTCGGCGATGTTGGCGATCATCAACCCCGGTGATGAGGTGATTGTTTTCGAGCCGTTTTATGAGAATTACGGACCCGATGTCATCATCTCTGGCGCAAAGCCACTCTACGTTCCGTTGCGTGGTACGAAAACCGAAGATGGCTCCGTAGGACTGGCTTATGACCTTGACGAACTACGTTGCGCATTCAGTAACAACACAAAAGCCATTATCTTGAACACGCCGAATAATCCTCTCGGCAAGGTCTTTGAGCACGATGAACTTAAGGAAATTGCGGCGCTCTGCTGCGAATTTGACTGTCTCGCCGTTACGGACGAGATATACGAACATCTGATTTACGACGATCAGTCGCATATAAGCATCGGTTCTTTCCCGGAAATGCGCGAACGGACAATAACCGTGTCGGGTTTGAGCAAGACTTACTCAATGACAGGCTGGCGGCTGGGGTATGTTATCGCCCCGCAGTATTTGACAGATGCCATTCGAAAATTTCATGACTTTCTGACGGTTGGAGCTCCACACCCTTTGCAAGAGGCAGCTACGGCCGCTCTAAGGTTGGGCGCAGAATACTATCACACTCTGGTCGAGGAATACGACACCAGACGGAAAACTTTCTTACGGTTGCTGGTTGATGCGGGCTTCCACTGCTATCCACCGGAAGGTGCGTACTACATCATGACAGAAATAGGTGACTTCGGTTTTGAAGACGATACGCGGTTTGCGCATTGGCTTGTCAAAGAGATTGGAGTTGGAGGCGTGCCCGGATCAAGTTTCTATAGCCGCCCGGAACTTGGTCGCACACAACTGAGATTCATGTATAGCAAACCCGAATCTGTTTTGATTGAAGTCGGCGAAAAGCTGATGAAAATCCGTGAGAAGATATGATCTGTGTAAACAATTTTAGAGATAATGCTGTCTGAAGTATTGAGATACGTTATTATTTTGTCAATGTTCTCACTTGACCGTGGTAATACATAGTATCAGTTTCCAGTCCCAAGCTTTACATTGCTAAATCGAAAGGAGATTAAATGAGATACGTCAATATTTGTTCGCTCACATTCTTTTCACTTTTCTTGATATTTAGATGGGCACCCGACTCCGACGCGCGGGCTTTTAGGATAGCGAAACTTCCGGGCGGGGGACCGAACTTCGGATGTGCCGCTTGCCATGTCAATCCCGGTGGTGGTGGGGAACGAAACGCTTTCGGACTAGATTACGAAGCGATAGCGCTCGCTGCCGGCGATGTTTACACTGACGAGCTCGGCCAAAAGGATTCGGATGGCGACGGTTTCTCTAACGACGAAGAGTTCAATGCTGATCCGCCAACCGAACCGTGGAATCGTGATTCCCATCCGCCGAACGTGGCTGTGGAGCCATTAGGTAAAGCGATCGCAATTTGGGCTAGGCTCAAGCTAGAACCGATTGGATTTCCTCGGAATTACGATTCCAGATCAGCGAACACCGTGCTAGAACCATCCACGGCGTTAAAACCGGGGCCAAGACCGGCTCACCAGAAGGATCCCACAGCGGTGACAGGAAAACCTGCCACGATCAAGAATCAACGGCAACCAGAAGTCAAGCCATTGGTCGCAAGAAATAGGAAAACCCTTAAAGTTAGGCAGGATGCCGCCCGCGAAATTCGCAAGGAATAGGCCACGATTGGCCATCCGCGGCCTGATCATTAAACCGTGTATTTCACCGACTTACCTCTGAAGATTACAGTGCGCCCCCACCCTGCCTTTTGGACGACCACAAACGTTCAAGCAGGGGCGCAGGACAAGAGTTGATTAGCTATCCAAGCGTCGCACGGCGAGATGAAACATAGGTAGGAGCCGGTTTCTAGTGAATCCAGAGCCGAGATTAGCCGAATCCTCGCACATAAACGTCGTCGCTGATTATAACACCACGAATCGGTAATTGTAGAAATGGAAAAGAATACAAACGTGAAACCTCTCTATCCCCAAATAGCACTGGTCACTTGGCTATTCGTTATCATCACCTCATCTATTTATTCAGAAACCATTGACAACACTCACCATGGGCAATCATTAAGCTTGACGCTTGAAGAGAGCATCACACAGGCTCAGGAAAGCAATTTAAACATTCTTTCGCTCAAAGAGAAAGTGAGAGCCGCTGAAAGCCAGGTGCAAGTTGCACGGGCGCGTCTATTACCACATGTGTCCGTAACCAGCAACTACACCTACTTTAAAGACTTGTCAAGGTCTGTTCTTGAATTTGGCAATGGTGGATTTCCAACGTTTCCCAACGTGGACGGTATGGAACTAAACGGAGGAGACGACTCTGACCAGTCCATCATTGAGATTGAATTCGGTGCGCACCACAATCTCCAGGCAACGCTCGGGCTGCGCCAACCTGTTTTTGCGTGGGGGCGATATTTCTACGCATATCAAGGGGCGCAACTGGATTTAGAAGCCGCAAAAAAAGAGTTGCAGTCGGGCACAAATCAACTTGCCCTGGACGTGTCGGAGGCGTTTCACGGCGTTCTCCTCGCGCAAGAATTCGAAAACGTAGCACAGCAAACCGTTTCCCTCGTGCAAGAGCAAGTCAACATGGCGCAGAAGCGATTTGATGCGGGCGCAGCCACAAACTTTGACGTGTTGCGTGCCAAGGTACAGTTGGCTAACACCACAACCCAACTGATTCAAGCGCGAAATCGCGTAGACGTTTCCCAGAACGCCTTCAAAAACCTGCTCAACATCGATCTTGCTGACGAGATTCACCTCAAGGGACGTTTCGAACTTCCAGAAGTGTCTGATCTCGAATTAGACGCCCTAATTCTATTAGGCAAGAAAAACCGCCCGGAGATCCAGCAACTCGAGTTCAGCGAGGCTGCCGGCCAGAAGCGCTTGGATGTCGCGAAAACCGGCAATCGTCCCGATCTCTCGCTGTTTTCAAACTATCAGGTCGATGACAACGAAAAACTCACAAAGATGAACCGAATCTGGAACGTCGGAGTACAGATCAATATCCCGATATTCGATGGTCTGGCGACTCGGGCAAGTGTGCAACAGGCGAAGTCCGGATTGGAGCAGGTGCAACTTGCCAAACACCAAAGGATTGATTTCGTAGAATTCGAAGTACGAACGGCTTATCTCAACCTCACACAGGCAAAGTCGTCAATTGATGTGCAGAAGGAGACGGTAGCGCAAGCCGAGGAAAGTATGCGGATAGCAAACCTGCGATACGACAACGGAATGCTTACCAGCGTTGAGTTGACTGACGCACAGCTCGCTCTTGCCCAAGCGGAAGTCAATCATCTTCAAGCGAGACACGACTATGTAGTGGAGTTTGCGCGGTTGGAAAGGGCGGTAGGACAGCCGTTGAGGTGAACTCCGCTAGCACGACTTCGGTTGGAATACACAAGACGCGGTTAAAAATCCGATGGATAACGACAAACGACCATGGATCGGAACATGGCATCGCGCATTATCCTTACGTCCTGTTTTAAGATTCGCGTCGCTCCGCATACTCATCGTCCGGCCAAATTTTACGGAGTCCGATAAAATTATGTGGTTGTTGTTACCACGTTGCATATTTTTACTTCCGTGTAGGAACCTTTGCCATGTTCCACCGCAGGAACGATGATTGCAAGAGAGTGACCAAATGGGCAGAGACGGTGAGAAGCGCACCGCCGCCTCTGTACGAAGTGTCCTCAACCGGACTCCTGCCGGGCCGAGCACAGACTTGTGTTCGGGTTTGAGCCATCCGGGTACAAACAGTAATTCCAGCGGCTGTTTATACCCGGTTGGCACACGGGAGCCGGAGTTCGGTCCCGCCCACGTCGTTTGCTAACCAAAGACCGGGACATCGTACTGGCGGACCTAGTCGGAGCCTCGCGTGGGGGCGGTTCGTACGGATGTTGCCACGGCGTGGGTGTTGGCAAGTATCGATAGTTTGATATGAACTACGTGCCAAGCCTTCGCCGATGGAGAAATTGAAGTGGCTCAGGCGCAGCAGTTTGTCTGGACCACCATCACAATCGGGCTTTCAATTGAAGGGACGGGAGGATACTACGATGCCGGTTAGACCGAATCGACGCCTGTTGCCTGTACAGATCCTAACAACGGTTCTCATCGTGGCTGTGCTCATCGGGGCCGCCCACCTTGTGAGTTCCGGAGAAGACTCCAGGACGTTTGACGAGGCGGCGGAGCAGACGCGATTATACTTCGAAGGGGCGGCTCGAGGCATCAAGGCGTCTGACCAAGCGCACGAGGCGCCCCGGGTGCCAGTGGATCGTGAAGAGCCATGATGGAAGCCATTACGAGACCACTAAATTGGGATGCGGTGCTGGGGTGGTTTCATGTTCTGAATGACCTGAGCCTGCTGTACGTAATCATCCCTTTCTTCTTCGTTGAACTGATTCGCTATGCGTATCTCAAGCGACTGAGTTTCGACGTCATCGCCGATTCGGCGGCAAACGTCATTACCTTCGTTTGTTTCGTGGCTATCGAGTACGCACTAGGCATTCTCTTTGCCACCAAACTCTACTTCTGGATCTACGCGAATTTCAGCCTACCTCACCTATCTCTGAACTGGGTCACCATTGTGACCTGTGTCCTACTAGCCGACCTGATGTATTACTGGGATCACCGCATGATGCACAGAGTCGGTGTCGGGTGGGCCACACACACGGTGCATCACAGCTCGCCACACTTCAACATGTCGGTGGCGTACCGCTTCGGTCCCCTCGACGCAGTGTTTCCGCTCCTCTTCTCCGTCCCAATCGTCATGCTGGGGTATCACCCAATTCTGGTGTTGCTGTCCGAGGTACTGGTCCAGCAATTCCAGGCAATCTTGCACACGGAGGCCATCCGTAAGCTTCCTCGACCCGTCGAGTTCGTGTTCAACACTCCCTCTCATCACCGTGTGCACCACGGCTCGAACCGGCAATATTGGGACAAGAACTACGCTGGCATGCTCATCATCTGGGATCGCATGTTTGGCACCTTCGAACCGGAGGTCGAGCTCGTGGAATACGGCATCGAGCAGCCGATCAACTCTAACAATCCCGTGAAGGTCTTTCTGCACGGGCTTCAGCGCTTGGTCTCGAAAATCGTCCAGACGAGAGGAATGACGAACAAGCTGCGGGTATTAGTCAAGCCGCCCAGTTGAAGAGCGTCGGATTAGAGAGACTTGGGTGCGCCAGAATGTCGATTCAGCTTTCCAAATGATGGGTATGCCCGCCCTCGTCTTTGACCTTTTTTTGTCCTCGGTAGGGCTGGTAGGTGGGCGGACCGGTG
>JAJDTR010000094.1 GCA_022827055.1 Candidatus Poribacteria bacterium
CACATTTTCTTGGTTTGGTTGGTTTCGCCGATTGACTTTGGATTATGAACGCTATCCTAAGACTGCTGAAACTATGGTGTACATCGCTTCCATCTACTTGATGCGAAACCGAATCAAATGACTTTTCAAACAGGCTCTAAAGAATTCCCACAATGCCAGGAAAAAGATGGCTGCGATTTTCGCTTGACTATCATCAATGGATTCGCTCTACCCGATTATGCATTTGACAGATTCTCACTAACCTGATATGTTTATATGTGCCAAATAACGATGCAGAAAGGCACCTATGTCCTATACGAAAACCCTGTAGTCGGCATCGTTTTAGTATTAGATTTTGTTTGTCAAAAGAATTTCAAGGATTTAGTCAAAAAATTGACATCCTCTACTTCCAAACAACTTGAAAGGAGAGTTTCGTGCGCAATATCAGCATTGGATCAGGGTCAACCTTGTTAGTCTCATGCCTCCTCTTTTTTTCCACTCCGCTAGCCCAAGCCGAGATATCTGAACAAGCTCAACTCGGCCGCGAGTTATTTTATGATCCATCTTTCGGGGGGACGCTTGAGCCAAAAAAGATTAGCGGCCTTGCTTGCGCGGACTGCCATGCAGATTTCGACGAAGATGCAAACCCCGATGGCAAAATCCGAGCGGGACACAGTATCATCGGTGTACCGCAGCGCGGCGAGGCAAAAGGTGGGATGATTAAGGCTGACATATTCAGACGTGCAGCAGGCGGCGGCGGGTTCTGCTATCAACATTTTCTGCAGCGTGTGCCGGAAAACAAAGTAGATCCCACTGCTATCCCGGAAGAGCAAGCAGAGGCGTTGATGGCTTACTTCGAGCATGTGTCTGGCAAAAACAAGGGACCCCAGTTTGAACTTCAAATGCTCGACAAGGAAGGGGCAAAAGCTGCTGCGGATAAAATCGTTGCGATGAAGGGGGATGCGAAAAAGGGATGGAAGTTGTATAGCCAGGCCTGCAACGACTGTCATCCCACCGCGCGGAAGGCGGGAATTGGATCGCAGCTAATCCGTCGTAAACCGCCGTCTAACGTGCCAAAGCAGCTACACAAATATGCAGCCAAGATTCGTGGTGGCGGCTTCATTATGCCATTTTACTCGGAAGATCGGTTGTCCGATCAGGATATCGCCGACATTGTCGCGTTCCTACACCAAGAAATGACAGCCGGAAGATAATTTCGGGATTTGGAAAGAGTTAACTTAATCGCTTCGTTAACTTGATTCCTTGAATGTCTTCTAAAGTGGAAAGTTCTTGGAAAAACGGCTCACAGCCTTCAGGATCTTTAAACGTAATGTGGTATCTGAGTTCGACTCCGCCGGTTTTCGACGTTTCCTGATGGATGAGTCGTTCGTGGATGAGATGCTTGCTGAAAATAGAACGGACAATCGGTTCAAAGGCTGAATCAAGAGGTGCTTTAAAGGTAAGTTGAAATGTCTCGCGATTGGGGTGTCTTCCGTGCCACCAATGAAGTAGCATGATGATACCGCTAATCAGAAACGTACCTAGAATGGCGATGGGTGGATCGCTTGCACCAACAGCCATCCCGGTTGCCAGTGCGAAAAATACGAAAGCAATATCTCGTGGATCCTGCACGACAGTGCGGAATCGAATAATCGACAGCGCGCCAACAAGGCTAAACGCTCGCGCCACGCTGTCGCCGATAACAACCATCACAACCGATATTAACATACAGAGGATGATAAGCGTATCGGTGAAGGACCGCTCGGCATTACCCATGTGCGTCCAGTGGTAAACGACGGAAATCACGATGCCGAGTGAAAAAGCGAGCAACAGTTTGAGGGCAATAGATCCAACTGTTGCCACAGAGTACGGTACCAGGAACTCGTTCAAAAAATCCATAGGTTGCTAAGCCGTTAGACTGCTTGTACCAGATAGAAATTCGCTCTTCAGTGCAGATGCTTATCTGCCATCCGCTTGAGAAACGCTAAACCCTCAGTTGCCAAAATTTCGGCGCTCGGAGCGATATCCCGCCAGATTGCAGTCGCCGCTGCGATTCCTTTCACAGCGGGCGTGAACGACTCGATTACCAACCACCGATCGTAGTGGATTGCTGCGAGCGCGTTGAATACTCCTTCCCAATCAACTAATCCGGTGCCCGGAGTTCCTCGGTCATTTTCGCATGCGTGGAGATGATGCAACCACTCGCCCGTGTCGGCAATGGCTCGCGTTAGGTTTTTCTCCTCAATATTCATGTGAAAAGTGTCCAAATGAATCTTGAAGAATGGACTGTTGACGGAAGTTGCAAGTTTTACAGCGTCGGCAGCAATGTTAATGAAGTACGCCTCGAAACGGTTCAAAGGCTCAGCTGCGACGGTAACACCACGGTTTCCTGCAAATTCTGCTATTTCGCCGAGAATGTCAACACACCAATCCCACTCCTGCTGGTTCCTACCACGTCCAACCAAGGCGCCGACGGCACTGTATACAGGACCAACAAGCGTGTCACCGCCCAATTCTGCGAGAACATCAATCGACCGCTTCAGATACTCCTTTCCATACTCGCGATTTGCAATATCCTCATGGATTGGGTTGCGATTATGCGCCATGATGGCACATCCTATCGGGTGTAGATTTGTGTCCTTTAACACCGTCTTCGTGTGCGGTACATCTACAGTTGCCGGGTCAAAGATGGGAATTTCAACGCCATCGAAACCCATCTCCGCAACTTTTGGAATCAAGTCGACGGTATCGCGGTCGAATTTGTCCGCCCACAACAGCAAGTTGACTCCATATTTTGGCATGATCTCTTCTCCCAATTCTCGCTACTTACGTGTGAAATGCAGTTTTTTCCGATTTCGTCCAACATTCGGCCTGTCGTATCAGGTTGTGCTCATGTTTCCTTTCCCCATTAACGGCGATGAAAGCGCCGCTCCAACTCATTTTTGCTCATTTCGATAGTAATCGGCCGAGAGTGCGGGCAATTGAATGGTAATTTCGCCTGTGACAACTCCTTAATCAGGTTCACCATCTCCTCCATAGTCAGCGGGTCTCCTGCCTTGACGGCAGATTTACAGGCAAGCGTAATCAATGCTCGATCTTGAATTTCAAGCAATTCTACTGCGGGCTGCCCGATGGTTGCGATCTTGTCTAGGAGATCTATCACTGTGTCGGATACCAGGCGAACGGGAAGCGGCGCTGGTATGGAGCGCACGAGAATCGTGTTTCCTCCAAAATGCTCCACATCGAATCCCAACGTTCTGAAGAGACCCTCGTGTGCGTTAAAGGTGTTCAACTGATGCGAGTTCACTTCCATCGTCACCGGAAGCAACAAGCCCTGCACCGGTATACCGTCGGATTTCAACTGCTCAATGAATCGTTCGTAGAGCACCCGCTCCGCCGCTACATGTTGATCTATGATGAACACCCTGTCTTGACTTTCCGCAACAATGTAGGTGTTGAAGAGATTGGTTTTTAGCTCTACCTTCTCGAAATCAAACAAATCGAGGGTCACACCTTCCAGAATTGCCCGATGAGGCGGTTGAACAGCGCTTGAAATGGGTTGATGTTGTGTTTTTGATCCATCATCTGATGATTCGCTATTCTCACTCGCGACAGAATCGAATCGAGGAATTGTCGGTACAGTCTCAGTTGGTCGAGCAGATACACCAGTTCTTACTCCTTGAGCAAGCGCTGCAATATCGTCACTAGTCGAAAAATCTCTTTTTTCTTCCGCACCCGCCACGATCACTTGCGATGAGTCAGTAATTCCCCCTACGTCGGATGAGATTTCTTTCTTCTCCTCCGCAGTTGTGTCTCGTCCATTAGATTCTATTCGTGGAATATATTTGTGCCTGTGGATACCGCTGTGAATAACCCGCACCACGCCACCATACATACCTTGTTCATTCCGAAACCGCACCTCAATTTTAGCGGGATGGACATTGACATCAACCTCCTCAGTATCCATTGTCAGAAAAAGGAAGGCGACAGCATATCGATCTTTGGGAACCATTGAACGCATCGCTTCGGTAAGCGCAGCTCCAAGTATTTTGCTGCGGATGGGACGTCGATTCAGAAAGAAAAGTTGATAGTTTCGATTTGATTTCGTCAACTCAGGTTTGCCGATAAAACAGTGGAAGTGAAGCTTTGCAAGATCGGCATCAAATTCAATTAAATTCTCGGCAAATTCCTTTCCATATAACAGACGAATTCGCTCAAGATGCGACTCGCAAGAACGCACATCAATTGATGATCGTCCATTATGAGAAAGGGAAAATTGAACTTTCGGATGAGCAAGCGCCGCCCACATAACTTGGTTTGTGATGTGGTTAAATTCTGTTGTTCCACTCTTAAGGAATTTTTGGCGCGCCGGAACATTGTAGAAGAGGTTGTTAACGGTTATATGGGTGCCTGGTGAACAACCGCTCCCTTGCACAGATCGCACAACACCACTTTCAACAGTTACTCTGGTGCCCTCAAGTGCTTCTGCAGTTCGGGTCAAAAGCTCAAACTGTGATACAGAAGCAATACTCGGCAACGCCTCACCCCGAAAACCGAACGTCTGGATTCGTTGGAGGTCCTCGATGCAACGCACTTTGCTCGTTGCATGCCGCTCTAATGCAATCAAGGCGTCCTCGCGAGTCATCCCCGTCCCGTTGTCCGAAACGCGAAGGAGTCTTTTACCCCCGGCACGGACTTCAACGCCAACGCTCGTACTCCGCGCATCAACTGCATTCTCAATTAATTCTTTAACAGCTGAAGCTGGACGTTCAACAACCTCCCCAGCAGCAATCTTGTTCGAGACATCGGGGGGTAAGATTCTAATCTTCGTCATAGCTAGCCCCTGCTGAGCAGTTGTTTAGTATAGTAGAAATTGGCAATACTGTACGTCGGAAATCTTGGCAACAGATGGTAGACACAGGCATAGTAGATTCGAGAAAGTCTAATTATCCACGGCATTAAGATGACAGTGGCAGGCATGCAAATCGGTGAAGACGGGCACGGATGGATTGGCTTCAGGACAATGCGCCGTTTCTTCAGAGCAACGGGGATAAACATGAAAGCGTGTCGGCGGATTTTTGGGAGATGGCACACCACTTCGAAGGTGAATTCATTTAACTCCCGATTTGCATCGATTCACCATTTACTGCGTGGTCGAGTCCCTCAACAGCTTGGAATTACGTTTTCAGATTCTCAACGCACGGTAACGTACCGTTCATCGAAAGCCAAAGTGGTCGGCTATTGGAATCCACGCAACGGTGCTACTCTAACATAGGAGATACAGTGTGTCAACTGCAAAAACAGTTTACGGGACGGGGTGTGTACCGTACCATGTCATTCAAGAAAGTAACGACCGTTCCGACTAGCTACATGCAATCCTCGATCTAAGCACCCGTCATAAGAAGGCGAACATTACGGTCCACACCTACAAAACAGGGTCGTTCTTGTAACCTAGGGACTAACGGGGGCACGTGGATGGCTTGACACCGTCCGATAAACCAACTATAATGGTTGCATCCCCAAAACAGAAATTAAGGGTGTAACGGGGGCGTTGTCGATTTGGAAATCACAGCACGGTGCTTATTGATTTAGCAGGGAACTCATGGATTACATGATCCAGGATTGAGATAGGAGGTACCAATCAAATGAAACCCGTGCTCATCAATTGGATTATCGGATTCTTTCTGCTTGTTTCTTGCCCGTGCCACATTGTTCAGTCCGGAACGTGGCGGGACGATTTCGAAGACAAGGCAACCAACGAATGGACAATTTACAATCTAGACCGTCGAGTTGAGAAGTGGTGGATTGACGACGGAGAAGCTGTGGGCGAGATTTTTCTCCCGGGATTCATGAGCTTATGGTTGACGGGAGAGCTAAGTTGGCGCGATTATTCAGTTTCGTGCCGAGTCAAATTGGTAGAGGAGAAAAACCACCCCGCTACTGTCGGTCTCACCCTCCACGATCGAGGGGAAGAGGACAGTCGCTACCTATTCTTTGTTGAAGTCACGCTCGGTGTCGTCCGAATTATCATAGCTACACCGGATGGTTGGCCCATACGTACTTTTCCGCTTGTAACGGAGATAGACACTTGGTATCAACTGAAGGCTACAATCAACGGTGAGTTCTGGGAGTTTCAGGTTGACGATCAGGTTTTTGTTGGACGAGATTTAAATCCAATAAAAGGCGGACAAGCTGGACTAGTGGTTTCCGATGCGCGCGCCCGATTTGATGATGTCGAGATCAGTGGACCAAATATCAAGAACGGTGGTCCTGGACGGCCACGCGCAGTTGAGGAAGCACAGAAATTACCATCAGTGTGGGCAAGAATCAAATCTGATGAAAGGAAAAACTGATTGAGTAGACGAAGGAGTGTTTTCACGTTCTTCTTTCCGGTTGGACCTCAAAGTGGCTATTTTGAGGACTATCTTGCGCTAAACTTGATACAATCAGCTTACTAACTGATTCACCAGATATTGTGGATTGAGTGTTTCCCCTGTTGCATTAACGAGCAACTCATTCCAATGCATACTGCTGCCCGGTTTAAAGACCTTCTGACGCAAGTATTCACCGACCCGCTGCTCGTTGACATATCCCGTCTCTGCGACTCCTGCACCGTTCAAGACATCGTGGTCAATAGTGTGTTGCAATTGCGAGGCAACTATCTCCCCCAAGAGATAATTGTGATAGTAGACCGGCGCGGTCGCAAAATGAATCTTCGCTGCCCAGTCAGGTTCGTCCCTGCCTTCGGGTCGGGTTAGAAATTGAAAACGCTCGACTAAATCCCACCATAATGAATTTAAATCCTGATCCGGATTGCGGTAGAACTCACGTTCAAAACAAATCATCACCATCGCCCACCGAACAAAGATGAGCATCCGCAAACGAAAGGTATCCTTCGTTTCAGCCGAAATACGCTGCATTAGGGCGAGAGGAAGACCAATCATACGATCCAGCCACTCTGCGTTGTGAGCCAAGCGCCCCATAAGCATCGCGGTTGCCTCCGTCGTGATTAAGTGTGCGGGGGTACGCAGCGTGAATGGTAGAGAAGGATCCAACTGCTTATCATAAACAGCGTGTCCGTACTCATGTAGAATTGTTTCCATCCACTTCGCAGTCGACTTCACGTTCGCAAGCACACGCACATCCCCTTTCCGATCGATATGAATGCAGAAAGCATGCTGATTCTTACCGGGACGCTCGTAGTGATCGCTCTTTTCAACAAGGTCGTCAATGGACAAATCAATGCATCGGAAGAATTCTGCCGTAAGGTCAATAATGTTTAGCTCGGCGAACAGTTCGTCAATATCAACCTCGCTAACATTGGGTGCTTCCTGAAAGAAAACATCCGCATAATGCCAAGGGCGAAGTGCCTCCACATCAACTCCAAAGCGCTTGGAAAGGTTGTTGTCCAGTTTTGATTTCATATCCGAAAATGGATCGTTCGTTAAGTCTTCCATCTGACTGACTGTTTCGGCGAGAAATGTAGGATCGATTTCATGCAGTTCCAGCGACATCTGATAGTAATCGTCAAACCCAACCGTGCGTGCCGCTTGGTTACGTAAGTGGGCTAGGTCAACCAAATCCGCTGCAACTTTGCCTCCAATCTGTTTGCTCCCATCCCAAACATCTTGTCTCTTTTTGCTATCAATTTCAGACTTCAACACATCGCGGATAGCGTTGTCACTCATCTCTATACCATCTACTACAGCGCGATGTCGAGTGAAGACCTGTTCAATCGCGGTCTGCCTTCTGACAAGCTCTTTGATTGTCTCGGGAGGCAGTTGTTCCGATGTAAATTCCAAGAACAGCAAATGTAATTGGCGTGACAGTTGGGCAGGTAGATTCTGAATCGTTGCTTGGAATGTCTTCAACTGCTCGAATCGGTCGAGATCAGCGAAGATAAGACGATATTCTGTTTCTAGTTCCGACACTGTTTGAGCCGCTTCATCCGACCCTGTCAGGCTAGCTTCCCAATATGCTTCAGCCAACCGCTTGGCAAGTGGCTCAATTGTTGCCGTGAGATTTTCAATGAACAGTTCTAATTGTGACTCCATGTTACATTCCTTCGATTTTAGTCATGAATACGGTTGTGCTCCGTAAAAATCTATTATTCATCAAGCTGGCGCGAAAAAAGCGCTCAAAAGGATTCGGTAAACCACCTTAAGAGCGCTTTTATAATTTCGTTCCGAGTCGTTTTACAAACCGCGGAAAGTACACAGCTAGTTGAACGTTTCGATCCATGTCTGCACTAGAACAACGGCAACATGAATTGGACTATCACAATCGTAACTTCATCTGTCAGCATGCGCCGCACTTCTTACAAACGGTTGTGTCGCACTCACTGGTCATAAATCCGTGACCCTGTTTCTTGAATTCGTGACTAAGATATTCAGGCTTTACATTCAAGTCAAAGTGATCCCAAGGAAGGATCTCAGTGAGTGAACGTGGTCGAAGTGCATAGAAATCAGGGTCGATTCCATGTTTCTTAAAGGTCTGCTTCCATGACATGCCCCGTGAAAGATCTAGAATGACTTTCCCAAGTCGTCGATCTCCACGAGCAAAAACACCTTCTTGATACGCTAAACGTGCACTCGCGGACGATACCTTTAAGCCTCCAATACTGTTAATCTCCCGTTTAAGAAAATCTAGCTTGCGAGCAATGGTTTTCTGGTCCTCCATCTCAACCCACTGGAAGGGTGTATGGGGTTTTGGAACCATCGGAGATATTGTAAAGCTGATTCGTCCCATGCGCCCCGTCTTCTTGGCATAAGGGAGAAGAATCGAGCGCATCTCCCTCGCCATATTGGCGATTGCCTCTACGTCGGCGGCGGTTTCGTACGGAACGCCAATGAGAAAATACAGGCGCAAATTGAGAATTTCACGCTTTAAGGCTTCTTCGAAGACATGATAGAGTCGTTCTCGCGGAATTGCTTTGTTTACGACCCGTTGTAGATTCTCGGTCGCCACCTCTGGTGCAATGGTAATGGTTCCTTGCTCACTATCGGCAAGTGCATCAAGTAGGGGTGGACGAACAGTCTCCGCCCTCAGCGAGGCGCATGAGATTCTGAATCCTTTCTCTACAAGGCCCGTGGCAATCTCATCAATCTGAGGGTGATCCGAAATGGAAGCACCAACCAAACCAATTCTGTCGGTAATCCCGCGCGCGAGTTCGGCTAACTTTAATGTGTTTTCGACGGAACGATGTCTAGGCCATCGGCGAGCATAATCTGCAACACAGAAGCGGCACTGTCGTCCACAACCGCGCACGATTTCAATGAGATGGGCGTTGGAAAATTCGGTGTTAGGTGTATGGATCTGAGTGCAAGTTGCAACATCATCAAGATTCGCGATGGCGCTTGCGCGAACCTTTTCGGGAGCATTAGCTTCTGCTCTCGTGCGCTCAATCGTTCCATCATCCCGATAATCAACATGATAAAAATTAGGAACATAGAAACCCGGCACTGTTGCAACGGAGCGTAACAAATCTGCTTTACTTGCGCCAGTTTTGCTCCAGCTGCTGATACAATCCATCAAGTGATGGATTGTGATTTCCCCCTCCCCGACGACAAATATGTCAACAAAATCGGTGATAGGCTCCGGATTGTACGCGATGTTTATGCCTCCAGCGATTATCAACGGATCTCTGTCCGTCCGGTCCGCAGCTACAGGTGGAATATGTGCCAGTTCTAATGTTAGCGGAATATTAACATAATCCGATTCAAACGAAACAGAGAATCCGATTAGATTGAATTGGTTGAGCGGGGTCTGAGTTTCAAACGAAAAGAGCGGCGTCCGGCTTTGACGGAGTTGCCGCTGTATCTGAATATGTGGTAAGAAAGCGCGTTCGCAGGAAGTATCATCACGCCCGTTGAGCGTGGAATAGACAACTTGGACACCAAGGCTTGACATTCCGAGTTCATAGGTACTCGGATAGACCAACACAGAACGGATTTCTTTCCGGAAATTATGGCGGGGGCGTTTCTCCTCGACTAACAGTTCCGCGTAGGTTTGGCGGAGATTTGATTTCATTCTGCCCACTGTCTACTTTTTGTCCTTGGAATTTCGGACACGGAGAAACGCCGGAATATCTAATACTTCGTCTGGATTTTCCTCAGCATCGCGTCGTGGAAAGTCCTTTGTTTGCGGCGGTTCAGTACTGGGGCGCGAAGTAGATTCTGTGAAAGAACCCGATTGTTGCCTAGATGGTTGTAAGTTTTGACGGCTAGGACGATTGCCGGTTGAAGCGGACGAATAATCGCGATGAAAGATGTCGTCCATGGGACTTGTTGCGACGGTTGGTGGTCGTTCATGATAATTGTTGAAACCGGTTGCAATTACGGTAACACGCAACATTTCTTGCAGTTCCTCATTATATGCGAGCCCAAAGATTACCTGCTCTGTTTCAGAGGCGTCTTTAATCACCGCCATTGCCTCCTCCAGCTCTTGCATAGTCATGTCGGGAGGACCAATGATATTTACAATGATTCCGGTGGCTCCCTTGATAGAACCCTCCTCTAGCAATGGAGAAGAAATAGCTTCTTGTGCCGCAAGTTCTGCGCGATTGTCGCCCGATGCTGTCCCAATGCCCATAAGCGCACCACCTGCATTGGACATAATTGTCTTTACATCTGCGAAATCAAGGTTGATTTCTCCTGGAACTGTTATAAGATCGGAAATGCTCTGAACCCCGTGGTGTAGAATCTGATCGCCCATCCGAAATGCCATGCGAATAGGCAACTTTCGATCAACCACGTCAATCAAGCGTTGGTTGGGAATAACGATTACGGAATCGGCATTTTCACGAAGGTTCTCTAACCCCGATTCGGCTTGCTCTGCGCGACGCCTTCCTTCAAAATCAAACGGGCGGGTCACAACTGCGATAGTTAAGGCTGTACTTTCTTTGGAAAGTGCGGCGATAATTGGAGCCGCGCCCGTACCAGTACCGCCTCCCATGCCCGCAGTGACGAAAACCATGTCAGCTCCCTCAACTACACCTTGGAGCCGTTCTCTGTCCTCTTCGGCGGCCTTCTTGCCAATCTCCGGATCCGCACCGGCGCCCAGCCCGCCTGTCATATTCTGACCTATTGGAATTCTCGTGGCATTTGGGCATGCCTGAAGCGCTTGGTGGTCAGTATTGACCACGTAAAACTCAACACCTGCCATGGCTTGCTCAATCATGCGTTTCACAGCGTTACTTCCGCCACCGCCGACTCCGATGACTTTGATTTTCGCAAGCGCTTCAAAGTCCTCCTGTTCAAATTCAATCATAATTAGCTTCAGTTACTAGTTAAGAAACTCAGCAACCTAATTTCCTCCTTCACGTTAGGACATAAGCTAATACAGTCTTTATCTTTGCATTGCCCATGGCAGATTATAATTTACTTTTCAGCTCAAGTCAACGGTTTTTTTCGCAATACGGCGCTCTAGCCATCGTGTAAACAGGTTTTTGCTGTATTTAAGAATGTCCCTGCTTTCCCTGCCAGAGCCTTCCTTTGAAGAAAACCCAAGAGTCACATTCCATCATCCGAAGTTAAAGCCATCCAATCTCGACGGAACTTTTCCTCAAGCCTTACCGTACGAAGGGCTTGGAATATTCAAGGAGGTTCGAGTTTACGCCATACGGTAGAATCTTGAAGCTGGCGATACCGCGGCAAATGTCAGATGTCGTAAATTTAGAAGTAATCTCGAAACCAATCTTTCATACGTTTGAGCACTTGCTCAAATAGGTTGTTCCCCTTGATGAAAGTCCGTTGCGGCTTCTTATGGCGTAGCATTGCCCCATAAAGGACAAGGCCGACGCCCGTTGCGTAGATTGGGCTATGAACGCGGTCCGTTAAGCCCTTCAGCGGCGTAGGATAGCCGATTCGCACCGGGAAGGGAAATCTTTTTTCAGACAATTCAATAAGACCGTCCAACAGGGACGTTCCACCAGTTAGCACGACGCCTCCCGGGGTAACCAGTTTGCTCCTAGAAATCTCGTTTCCAATCAGCGTCATAACCTCTTCCATCCGGCACTGGATGATTTCGACAAGATCTCGTCTCTGATGAAAACGCGGTCGACGTGCGCCGCCTACTGTCGAAATTTGAATAGTATCATTCATATCCACCAAATCAACTGAGGCGCTCCCCTTGTGTAGTTTAAGTCGGTCTGCCTCTTGAGGTGTTATTCTCAATACTTGGGCGATGTCACTTGTCACATGGTCTCCACCAGTCGAAAGTACTGCGGTATGATGAAGTGCATCTTCCTTGTAGATAACAACATCGGTGGTGCCACCCCCCATATCAGCAAGTACAACGCCTGCCTCGCGTTCATCGTGGGTTAATACGGATTCAGCAGAGGCAATCGGTTCCAAAACGATGTTCTCTACTGACAGTCCTGCTTTGAAAACGCTGTTCAGAAGATTCTGAGCTGCGGCGACAGCGCCCGTAACAATATGGACATAAACCTCAAGGCGCACTCCTGACATCCCGATTGGATCCTTAATTCCATCCTGATTGTCAACCGCATAACCCTGCGGAATAATGTGTAAGACTTCGCGCTCAACCGGAATCGAAACGGCTTGGGCAGCTCGAATGGCTCGATCAACGTCTGCTTGGGTGATTTCATGTCCCTCGCCGGCTACTGCAACTACCCCAGGCGAAGTTTGGCCACTAATATGCCCTCCGGCGATTCCGACGTAGGCAGACCCAATCTCCACACCCGCCATTAACTCTGCCGCTTCAACCGCCTGACGAATTGCGGCAGTAGTAAGATCGATGTCGACGACAACGCCTTTACGTAATCCATCAGAAGGTGCTGTCCCCACACCAATAATCTCTATCTTTTCAGGATCACCTTGCCATGTGTTTCCAATAATAACAGCAATCTTGCTAGTACCAATGTCCAATCCGACAACAATATCCTCTTTAGGCATTCATACTCCTCCTCTCCACAGATTGCGTCACTCATCTGGAAAGTCGAAAAATCTCAACCGGTCTGCATCCAACCTTCATATCACTAGCTAAGAATCATCTGCTGGGTTGATATAGAAATCAGTATTTCAATTAACAGAATAGGACGCTTCTCATACCGCACCCCATGCCATGCTGTTGCTGGAGAGATGGTACTAGCAGACATAATCAAATCTCGCATTAAACCATCGACCACAAGCCGCTAAAACTCGGTTTCACATGGTCAGAAAAATCCAGCCTCAACTTTGGGTGCTACCTTTACATCGGAAACCGTTGCGACATGAACACAAGTCGGGATAGTATATTTTAGCACATATGTTACTCGGCAGCCTAGAAGAAAGCGCATGTAAACATAGATGCGGCAAATCAAGCGCAGAAATCCTATTAACACTATAGTATATCAGATATTTCGCTGTGTGTACAGCAGTAAATCACGGTTGCCAGTGCAGGTTCGCCCAATTGTGGAGACATAGAAATCGGATTGTCATGTCAAACGTGAGATTCTCCCTATAATCATAGAAATTCCGAACGCGCCCATTGCGCTATGTTTCAGTCCTGAAAACACCACCATCAAGATAGGTTTATGACAACTCAGAAGTTTTTCAACTCAAAGCCCTAGCACGAGATATAGTGTACGAATAGTGCGGCTGAATTTTTGGCGCTCAAACTATCCGCGCAGTAGATCGATGCAAGTCTCTCTGCATTCTCATATCCGTGATTTCTCGCTTTTCCTTCTCTTCATAGCAGGTTCGGTAATAAGCGATGCAGAAACGCCCACATGTCAAATTAACATGCGATTGTGTGCACTATTTGCGACAGCAATCACTCTACAACATGTTCACCGTGTATACACGTTTCCCCCGGCGAGCCCGGCTGATGAATTTACTTCCGTGTGCGACTGGAGCCTGAAGTGAAGATTGCGGAATTGATGGCTCTTCTCGGTACTTCAGAATCGGAAATAGGCGGCTATGACGGAAACACGCAAAAACTCACCAATACTATTTGGGGCTTATACCAAATGAGATGCGGTGACATGTCATGATAACTACGCTCTGGCCATAAAGGGGCAGACACTTTTTTGAATTAAAAGACCGAAAAACAATCACGCGTTCTGCGTTTTATGGTCTCTCAATGCTACCTTAACTGGCATGTTCGCAGTCTCCGCGAAGCCTTTTTGATAGATCACGGCCAACCTGCGAGATGTCTCCCGCCCCGACCGTAATTACAATATCATTGGGCCGTATCTCGGACATTAGTTCGTCCACTATTCGATCTCTGTCAGGAACATAAATTGCGTGTTGATGCCCACGTGCCTTAATTGCACTAGCCAAATTCTCACCTGTAACACCTTCAATGGGCGTTTCGCCTGCACCGTATATTGAGGTGACAATCAACACATCAGTATCGTAAAACGATTTCGAGAACTCATCGGCAAGGTGCCTGACTCGTTGGTAGCGGTGCGGCTGAAAAACCGCAACTATGCGACGTTTATAGCTTTCGCGAGCGGCACTGAATACCGCTCTGAGTTTAGCGGGATTGTGCGCATAATCATCAACAATAATGATGCCTTGGGCTTCTCCGACGATCTCGAATCGGCGATGAATCCCCTGAAAAGATTCTAACGCGGCTCGGATACGATTGAACGGAATGTCTAACTCAATCCCAACACCTATTGCCGCGAGTGAGTTGGAGATATTGTGACGCCCTGGCATCTTGAGATGCACCTCACCCAATACATTTCCCCTGAATTTCACCTGATACCGAGAAGTAGGCCCTTTCACCCGGATTTTCTTTGCCGTCAGGTCAGCGTCAGTTTCAATGCCGTAAGTTATGTGACGTTTCTCAACTTGGGGGAGCAGTTGTCGTATGTTCTGTTGGTCCGCACATAGCACCGCCACGCCAAAAAAAGGCACTTTGTTGATGAACTCCAAAAATGTCTTACCGATTTCCTCAATACTGTTATAATAATCGAGATGATCTGCATCAACTGAAGTAACTACGGCGACTGTCGGAAAAAATTTTTCAATAGATCCATAGGCTTCATCGGCTTCAACGACCATGATTTCGCCGTGTCCAATTCGAGCGTGACTTCCCAGGCTTACCAGCTTACCACCGACGACAACAGTTGGATCAAGTTCGTCCAAAACGGCAGCGGTTATAGCGGTCGTCGTAGTTTTTCCGTGCGTTCCACTGACTGCAACACTGAACTTCATCCTCATAATTTCGGCCAGCATTTCAGCTCCACGGATAACCGGAATTTTTCGTTCCTTAGCTGCGAGAATTTCAGGATTCTCGGAAGGAATCGCAGGGGATACAACGACAACATCCGCATCCGGGACGTGGCGGGCTTGATGACCGTAGTAAACAGAAGCGCCGAGCTTGATTAAATGCTCAGTGATCTCGGT
>JAJDTR010000139.1 GCA_022827055.1 Candidatus Poribacteria bacterium
CGTGCCGAGACAGATGCGGTGTATTACAACAGGTTGAAGTCATGGTGTGAGGGACTAAAACCGCTTTTTGATCCTGCGAATGAACTCCGACGTTGGGATGAGTTGCTGCACGAGTTTTATTGAAAGTTCTTTCGGCGTTCACGTCTGTCAGGGCATCTCCCATACTCCGGCAGTCGGTACACCGGCGCGGTAGTATGTGTTACAACGCTGGGAAAGTTTACAGACTTCTATAAGCTTGCGATGAAGTGGGAGTTTTCGGATGCCAATCTGGTCCTAATGGAAGGAAGGGTGACAATGGTTGAATGTATCACGCCGATAATAAGTGTCAAGAATCTTGCCGCCAGCATTGATTATTATGTCAAAAAGCTCGGTTTCAAGAAGGATTGGGACTGGGGCGACCCGCCGGATTTTGGGTCCGTTTCGCGCGACGGTTGGTCCATCATGATGTGTCAAGGAGGACAGGGGAATGCCGGAACTTACATTTGGATTGGCGTCGAGGATGTCGATGAGTGTTATGAAGAGTTCAAGATGAGCGGGGCTGCGATTCGAAAGCCGCCAACTAATTATCCGTGGGCGTGCGAAATGATGGTCGAGGACCTGGATGGTCACGTACTGCGGATTGGGTCGGAACCGAAAGAGGATTGAGTTTCTCCTAGCCCGTCGGGTGGGTTCCGCTAACAATTATGTTTGGCTTGTGCGTAGTCGTAGGGGCGAGGTTCCCTCGCCCAAGTGTGATAGGAGACGCAACTCCTACGGGTGCAGATGTACCCCAAAACCCGTTCCCTCTAGTGACGCTAAATAGGGAGCATTAGCTAGTATATCCAAGGAAATTGTAATGTTCACCCGCTATCTTGTTGAAGACCGCGATGAATTTCCACAGGGAGAGGAATCGGCTTATGACAATCAATGAACCGGAATGGAGAAAAGTTGGGGATATCGTCGAAATTCCCGAAGGCGGAGCAAAAAGTGTAGAACTTGACGAAGGTCGTACAATTGCGCTATTCAACGACGCCGGGAAAATCTACGCGACCGACAACCAGTGTCCTCACATGGGTTATCCATTAACGCGAGGAGTGATACGTCACGGAATCCTCACCTGCGATTGGCATGGTCGGAGTTTTGATCTGGAAGCGGGGGGTTGTTTCAACGTCGAATGTGATGACTTGCAGACTTTTCCTGCTCAGGTGAGAAACGGTGAAATCTGGCTCCAGGTCGGTGATTTCACGTATAAACGCAAAAACGAACATCTCCGCTTGCTCTGGGAAGGTCTGTTAAGCGAAGACCGGTGGACGATGTCAAAAGCCGTCGCGCTATTGCTAAACGGCGGCGTCCCTGAGGAAGAAATCGTGGAAGTTATTCTACGGCATCTGGGGCGGCATATTGCAAGTTCGCATGGCGCCGAAGGTGGCAATGACGTATCTCGGCTGATTAACGGACTGAGTATCGGACGAAGATTTGGCGGCGCGGATCGCTTAATCGCCATCACGACCGCGGCCTGCTCTGCCTCGGGCGGAGCTGACGAAAGGCTTGAGGTGCTCACGTTGCCTCAACCTGTGTCCTGGGAAAACATTGAGGGATGGGTGCGTATGTTCTCTCATGACGGCCAATCCGGCCGCATTGAGCGCTGTCTTTTCACCGCACACCATCTTGGGGCTACCGAAAAGATACTTCCGCTGCTTTTTGACTGCGCTGTTGAACCGCACTTCCTCGGCTTTCCCGATAACCTCATTTGGCTCGGATCTTTTTCCGAGGTGATTGATGTATTCGGCTGGGAAAAGGCTGCCGAGCTCACATTCAATCTCGGCGCTAAATTGGTCGGCCGCGGGCGTGGTGAGCCGCAGCGATTCCGCAGAGATGCCGTGCGACTCATGACGGACATGACATCATCTACTGACGCGGCAACACCGGACTCGGAGGCTGGTTATGATGAGGATGACTTCGTGAATGCATTGACCAGCGTGAATATCCAACGATCATTTACGGCGGTCGATGGCGCACTGAAAGCCGATGTCAAGATAGATGAACTAATTACAACACTGGTGCTTCTCGCCGCCGACCGAATGGCACGAACCCCGGTAAACGTTGACGCGGGTTGGCCTTGCCTGACGACGGAACTCAACCTTGCCGCATCGCTGCGAACTGCGCAACGCATCGGCGGAAATTCGGTTGCCGCGAAAGGGATCTTCCACGCTGCGTGGCTGATTTTCGATGACCGCTGGCTTAACATTCCGCCGCGGTCTCTGAAAGAACCATTAGGCGGAGAAAAACTTGATGTGTCAAGCGAAGATGCGGGCGTACAGCAGATTGTCAATTCTATCGAAATTCTTGATGTTCAGGGAATCGGTGGACAAGTTCTCGCCTATCTTGATGCCGGTTACTCGGGTACCCGACTGCTTTTGGAAATGGGACGCGCCATTCTGTGGAATGACACGGCAAGCGAGATTCTACCCACGTTGCGCACGGTCTTTGAGGAATGGGAGAGGTGCGCCGGGCATCCCGGGCGCAATCAGTTGCTTGTTGCGCTGGCACGCTATGCCACCGACATTCGCACAAACAAAGACAGTGAGTCTGCCACAATCACGGCAATGCGATTTGCAGGAGGCAAGACAACGGTGGAGGTGTTCGAGGATTAAGTCGTTTCCAAACTCAATCTCGAAGTTCTTCATCCGCAAATCAGCGCCAATTATTAGCAATTCGCTGGAATTCGTGGACATTTTGCGCCAATTTTCGATGTGAAGGAGACTGACCGCCAATGACCGACAACAGCTTCAACAAGGATGCTTTCGTCGAAGCTGTGAAGGAGGGCGATGCTGGACAAGCCGCATCCCTGCTTTCTGGTGACGCGAACTTGCGAGCACGGATTAACGCCCCGTGGTTCGATTTCGACGCTCCGGCAATCGTCTATAGCGCGGGAGCAGGATATCGCGACATGGTTGATGTGTTGCTCCAAAACGGCGCGGACATTGACATCAAAAGCGATTGGTGGGCGGGCGGTGTATCCGCGATGAATTGGGTGACCGGCTCTATGATGGGCTACAATCGAGAGTTGGCGGAATACCTGATTGAGCGTGGTGCGACGATTGATGCACATGCCGCGGCGGGACTGGACCTGCCGGAAAAACTCCATGCGCTCATTGATGAAAACCCAGATATTGCCAACGAGCGCGGTCCCGATGGCATGACCCCGCTCCATTTCTCCGCCACTCCGCAGATTGCCGCACTGCTGCTCGAACGCGGAGCGGACATCGACATTCAGGACATTGACCATCACGGAACGGCGGCACAATGGACGGTGGGCCGTCGGTCTGACGTAAGCCGATACCTCGTCGAACAGGGCGCGAAAGCGGACATTATCCTGTGTTGCGCTATCGGCGATGCTGAACGAACGCGTAGGTTGCTGGGGGCGAATCCCGACTTACTGGAAGCGCGCGTGACGGGAGAAGCTCCCGGCGGGCATGTCTATTTCTACACGATTGGTCGAGGGTTGACTCTCCTTCAGGTGGCACTGACTTGGGATCATCTGGAGGTCATTGATGTATTGCTGGACGCAGGTTACCGGATTCGGCTGGAGGAGTGGTACAACATTGTTGCCGAGGGACCGAAAATCATGGACAAGCTCGTTAAACGATTTATGGCACATGGTCTCGACTTGGACGCACGCCGACAGCACCGTCTCGGGCTGTGGGCGCCGCTCCATTATCTCGCGTACCGTGGGTTGACCTTCGGCATTGTCTGCTTACTCAACAACGGTGCAGATCCGAATGTCACCGACAGCGAGGGACGCACACCGCTTCACGTCATCGCTCGTAAGGGGGTTGGGAAAAATCAGGTTGATTTGCTCGTCAAATACGGTGCAGATCTGAACGTCCGTGACAACTATCAACGCACGCCGCGTGATTACGCCGATGAAGCGTCTCGCAATTCGGTCTCCCGTTACCTCGCGTCGTTGGGAGCGAGTGGGAACGGTGGAGATTGAATATTGTTGGTTGCACAGCAGGGAACGCGCAGAGTATGTGAAATGGCAGGAGAAACTGTTAAAGTTTTTTCCAGAAGGAGAAAAGTGAAACCCAATGACAAACCAAAATCCTCAGTTTCAGACTATCGGAGCTGACGGAGGATTAATGGCGCTAATTCCTGCTGGCGAGTTCCTTATGGGGGCTGTGGATGACGATGATATGGGTTACACAAAGTCATTTCGGGAAGAAAAGCCGCAGCATGTTGTCCATCTGAAGGTCTTCTACATTGATGTACATCAGGTTACAAACGCTCGGTATAGGGAATTCGTTAAAGCAACGGGCCATCCGGTGCCCGATACATGGGGCGATGCCAATTTCAGCGCTCCCAATCAGCCGGTTGTCGGGGTGAATTGGTTCGATGCCGTGGCATACGCCAAGTGGGCAGGGAAAAGACTCCCTACCGAAGCGGAGTGGGAAAAGGCTGCACGCGGAGGGTTGGTGAACAAACGATATCCTTGGGGCGATGAGCCGCCGGATGGCACACAGTGTAATTTCAAAGATCGAGACGTTGACACTGATGTCTTGTACGATGAGACGGTTAACGACGGCTATCGCTACACTGCTCCCGTCGGCAGCTATCCCCCGAACGGTTATGGGCTGTACGACATGGCGGGAAATGTATTTGAGTGGTGCGCAGATGATCGTATCGACTACTTCAAATCTCGGAAGCAAAATCCGATTGGGCCGACGGATGGGCCGGGCCGTACGGTTCGCGGTGGAGGTTATCTGGGACCGATGTTTCATGTGCGCTGCTCTCGCCGCGGCGGTTCTCCGGTGCACATCACCGCGAGCAATACCGGTTTTCGGTGCGCCGCGTCGGTCGATTAAAGGACATTTACCCTTCACGCTGCATGTTGAACGTTTGATTGGGCACACTTGGCTTCTCAAACAAGCTCTAACGAAGGAGAATATCCATGCAAAATGAACAATCCAATTTGACCAAGGTTGCTCACCTGAACGAGTTGTCGGAAGGGAAACCGAAAGCTGTAAAGGTAGGAGGACATAGTATCGCCCTATTCTCACACAAGGGAAACGTATATGCGACCGATAATCAGTGTCCGCACATGGGCTACCCCTTGACGCGCGGTCGCGTGCGCAACGGCGTGCTGACCTGTGATTGGCACGGCTGGAGTTACGACATGGGCGGCGGTGGCTGCTTCACGGGCGGGTGCGATGACCTTGCGACTTTCCCCATCGAAGTTCGTGGTGAAGAGATTTATATTGATGTGGCTAGCGGCGGAAACAAGCGCGGTGACGCGCATTTCCTCCTGCTCAAGGAGGGGCTGTTGAGCGGGGACAACTGGACGCTCTCCAAGGCGGTCGCAATCATGCTGGCGGAAGGGGTGTCGGAACGAGCGACGTTAGACCTGCTTGTTAAGCACATGGGGAAGGCTATCGCGAGTGAACATGAGGGCGGTGGTGCTGGTCGTCGGTTAGCGCAGCTGGTCAACGGTGTTAAAGTTGCTCGACACTACGAGCCGGACGACCGGCTGATTCCTCTCATGATGGCGGCTCAAGGCGCTTCGGGACGTGCTGGTGATCGACCTAATCGTCAACCGCTGCCTCCGCCGGTGGATTGGGCGAAATTGGAGAAGTGGATTCGGGTATTCTCCGCGGATCGAGAGTGGGAAGGTATTGAAAAATGTATAGTCACTGCGCGGCAACTCGGAGGCTGTGACGACAAAATCATCCCGCTGCTTTATGAATGTATTGTTGAACCGTTCTTCTTGGCTCGCTCCAATGATCAGTGTCACCTTGGGTATTTGGCAGAGTTGCTCGACGAATATGGCTGGGAGATTGCCGAAGAGTTGGTATGCAACCTCGCGGCGAAGTTGCTCGGCGGCGGCCGTGGCGCGCCCGACGAAATTCGGCGGGAAGGGATCAAGAAGCTAGAATCCATCGACGATTTGATCAACGACCTCGAAGCACGCCCTGGGACAGAAGCTACCGGTTTTGACGAGGATGGGTTCGTTGCTGGTTTGGTCAGCGGCGATTTGGACGAGACTTTCGACGCTATCACGAACGCACTAAAGGCAAGCGCAAATATCAATCGTATCGCAACTACCATGGTTCTCACCGCCGCTGACCGAATGGCGCGCACCCCGGCAAGTATGAGCCCCGGTTGGTGGGAATTGGGTCAGGAGATGACGTCGTCGTCGTCAATCCGAACCGCACTGCGGTATGGCGGCTTTAAGGTTGCAGCCAAAATGCTGTATCACACGGCGTGGGGTTTCTTTGACAACCGCTGGCTCAACATCAGACCTCTGCCGCTGACCGAGTCTAGAGGCAGCGGAAGCGTTGAGGTCCTTGACGAAGACACGGCTTTACGGGAAATCATCAGTTCCATTGAAGCCGTTCAAATCAATGAAATCGGTAGGCAGGTGCGCCAATACCTCAATTCCGGGTTATCTGGTGACCGCCTTTTGGCAGAACTGGGGCAGTGTATTCTTAGAGACGATAACGGTTGGGACATCCTGAACACGTTGCGCACCGTGCATGATGAGTGGAAGCGGTGCGAAGGCCACCCTGCCCGTAATCAGTTGCTCGTTGGAATCGCCCGTTGGACGACTGATGTACGTAGGCAAGCGGACAGCGAGTCCGCGGCGAAAACCGCGCAACGATTTGCACGCGGTCAAACAGCCGTGGAATTGTACGAGTCGTAGGTTGACTCGTGTAGAGATGCTCACTCTATCATGGTAAGATGATGTCAGACTCCCCTGAATAAACGCAAGAATATCCGTTATCGGCAATTTCGGTTTATATATGCGACGCCCAGTCCGAACCTGTTGTGAAGCAATTAATTCTCACATACCTATAGGATCTCTAACGCGCTCACTACAGGATTTCCTATCTCCGTCGTTATTCACTCCTATAATATATGTACGGACAAAATTGAGAGAAACGGTTCTCATCTGTGGTAAACTTATTTCCAAAGCGGCATGGCTGATTCGCTCTGCGCATGGTCGCTATCAACGGACTGCCACCGCTTTGGGA
>JAJDTR010000136.1 GCA_022827055.1 Candidatus Poribacteria bacterium
GGAAGTCCATGTGTTCGTTCTTTAGAATTAGAATAATTGTTTAATCCATCGGTCTGGATTTGCCAATCCAGACCGAGCGGGGGCAGGGAACGCGCCAAGTAGGGAAGTACAATGCTAATTCCGGCTAATCGGGGGCTTACATGCCCAGACCGGAGGTGCGACGAACTGTAATACTACGAACCAAACGATGCACTAAACAGTTACGAATTAGGATTGTCCCTGTTTCGATATGCTGTCGAGTAGCGATCGAAGTTTCCGATGCTGCGCAAGCATTGTTTCCATTGATGATTCCATGTGATCGCAAATTGATTGAAGAACATGTTGAATGTCATCCTCTGTTCCTAGACGAATTAGTTGGTAACAGAAATCTGCCCATTCTGTACGTTGGTTCCATGCTGCCCGGTATATACCGAGTCGTACATCGAATGTTAAGGGAAGCATCAAAGTGTCAATTTTGTTAAGACGCACGCCTGCTGAAATACGAAGGGCATCTCTGATTGAACAATTTTGCCTGACCACCATATTGACGATGTTGGTACACTCTTTACCCTTAAGTTTTTCTTCCACAACGGCAAGAGCTAACACCCACTGGCTGTCTTCATCCTCAAGCCGGGTAATTTCACGTCCCTGTGCAATTCCAATTTCCTCGCGATCGATCTTCCATAGAATGCCTTTCGGTAGTTGAAAGATACGACGTCTATCACTCAAGTAATCAGGAGATACATCTAAATCGGCTGCCAGTGCTCCGTATGAGCCGTAATCGTCGAGCAGCACATCCACCGCCTCTCCAATTTCAGAGGGCATTCTTCCTTCATGCGCCTGTAAATACTCGCGTGCAACATCCTTATTCATTGGCTGCTCTCACTTCTCATAAACTCCGTTATTATGTGGGTACTGATTGACGCTAGGTCTTGCAATCCTCGCGACCGGCCCCAATCCGCTAGTTCGCCCATGAGCTGAGTAGGAATCGCGATTCGTATTTCAGCTGTAGCGTTCGCAATTAGTTTTGCTAGGTACTTATTGAGGTCTGCTATAGAGCTTTTGTGCCCTGATTCTTCTAAGGCTTTAATTGCATGTTTCCGATCTCCTCTTTCTAAACCTGTAAACCATGACGCTCGTTCTCTCATTCTCACTTGTGATTGATCAGGGGCCGAACCGTCGTAAGTGTTTTTCACAATTGCATTCGCGCCGTCAACGGAAAGGATGCCCTGGTCTACCGATTCTTTAAGATCATCGGGCAGTACACATAAGCTGAAATATCGCCTGACGGTTAGGACATCTACTCCGAGGAATTTAGCGGCAAGTTCAAGAGCGTCTCGTCCCGTGTACTTTGGGGAAGTAGCAAACTGTTTGTATATCCTTTCTGTCCAGTATGCCTTGTCGCTAAACGTCAAATCTCCCCGCGCCTCATTCTCAAGCCAAGAACGTTGAATTGCTTCCTCATCGGTCAGTTCTGCTACGACAGTGGGGATTTCTTTAGGGTGCCCAAGCGCTAAACACGCCTTTAACCTACATTGCCCTGAAACACACTGATAATCGTATGTGGAATCAGGGTTAGGATGTGGACGAACAAGAATGGGAGACTCCGGGAAAAACCCGTGTTCTTCAATAGAGAGCTTAATCCTCTCGACATTCTGTTCTACGCCTTGCCTACGCACGTTTATATCACTTGTCGGGTCGATTAAACTGGCTTGTATCAATTGTATCGATCTATCTTGGTTCATTTGTAACCATCCTTTCAGAGCTATGCGCATTGATTATGTTTAAACACAATTTAGGAGAATAGGCGATAAGGTTTTGTCTTGTCAATAAGAAAAACCGAGACATACCAAATCCGTTGATTTTTCCATGTCAATCAGGTAGAATGTAAAAACATCTTTTGCAAGGAGGGCATCTCCTTGCCTAGTAAGACCAACAGAATTTCGGAAACCCAAATCCTCGAATGGAAAGGTTATCTTAGATATTGGCGGGCACGATGCTGACAAAAAATGAGGAGATTATATGCTCAACACCTCGAACTTCGCAGCCGAGTTAAAACAAATCATCGAATCTTCATGTCCTGGCAAACGCCCTTTTGTTTGCGACGGTTATCCCAGCGAGTGCCATGTCATGATAGTCGGCACCAACCCCGCCACCCCTCTCGACATGAAGTGGAGCGATTTTTGGAAACACCACTACGGCTTTGATTACAATCTGTTTGTATGCAAGTACAAAGACGCCCGCAAGAAACCGGGCAGATCTCGTACCAGACCACGACTAGACCACATTCGCCACTGTCTTGATGAACTCCACTTGAAAGGCATCGAAACAAATGTGTACGCCAGGGAAGCGAAAAATCAGGAGGAGCTTTGGGAGTACGCCGACAACGACCGCTTCCCCAATCATGCCGTCTTGAATTTACTCACCAAAGCCTTGCAACCTCCCAAAGCGATTATCCCGCACGGCGATGTGGCAACAAGCTGGTCAGTTGAGCAAAAAGACGAGCTCCCCGCCGACGTAAAAATCCCAAACCGCAAACTGCCGCATCTTCGGAACGCGACCGACGAGCACATAACCTATATTTGCGACTGGCTCAAAAGGCTTTAACACGCAAAAACGCGCAGAATCGCCCCGTATGCGATTTTCCAAGCTCCCCAGTGGTCTGTCAAAACTCTTGCATTTCGCGGTATGGCGTTGCAAAAAGGGGCGGTTTCACTCTTTTGAGAACAGCCGGTGAGGCTTCTCCTTCCCATTCTTGATAGAGAGGGTGCTAGGGTTTTGTTCTCGCGATTCTTTTCGCTCTTAGTGCCCTTCCGCTCATTTGTTCACAGTTGCTTCGGTAAGGGATGTTCCAGTTAATTCGGTTGGTCAAACGCACCCTGTTTATTCTACGCTACCAGCATCAGTTCCGATTGAAAAACTCCGCCGACCAACTCGGACGATCCATTGGCACGGTCAAAGCTCATCTTTTTCATGTGCATCGCAGGTTACGCCACGAACTCCTTCCCTATTTCGAGTCCACGCTCTGAATCTTCACGTACGACATAAAAAAGCCCGCAAGCCATTAAGACCTGCGGGCGTAAAATAGAGTGAACATCGCTCAATCGATGGGACCTTTCACGTTCCTTGGGCAGTCAACCCCGTAACCGCCTGATGTTCACCATTGAAATGTTCAAACGTACCAATTAACTTACTCCTGACAATAAGGCTTTTGATATTCGAGCCAACATGACACACGCCGACTCGCCCTCCTCTTTTCTGCATATCCAGGTGGACACCCATCAGCATCCCAAGCCCGGAGCTATCCATCAGTGAAACATTGTCAAAATCAATCAACAGCTTTGGATTATCACCGCTCTTGGGCAACTCTCCATAAATGGTTTGACTCAGTTCATTAACGGCGTTTCCAATCAGTTTGCCGTTAGGTTTCAAAATGACCACGCCGTTTCTTTTTGCAACACGAGTTGACATTTCTACACCTCCTGAATTGGTATGTCCCATTGTTCTGAAGGAAGATAAAACGTCAACAGATCACGCTGACATGCCGGCGTTCTATCACGTATGAACCGGTAGGTCAATTAACACCGAAGTGACAACATTGTTCCCGTCCGACAGTCAATTGCTTCCTACCACGTTCAGGTGCGAGTGGTTAAGCAATTATAATGCCAAGACCGAGCGGGCTTGCCAGTTGCTGGTATGACAACGGAACAGTTGGCACTCACGAGCGGAAGTAGTGAATAAAGCCAACAGACATGTGGCGAAAAGGTTACGATACATTTCTCGACCAAGTAACGCTCGACATTGCACTCCTCTGGAGTGCGGAGATTAGGCGCATCACGATTCTATTGACATAGCACTCCGCTGGAGTGAAAACCGTACTACGAAGTAACACTTTCTCCAAAAGCTAGTGTTAGAGCGAAGAACGAGTGTTGCTTGCTGAAAGAATTATTCCGACTGGGGATAATGGCGTGCTTAAAATTAAAATGGCTTCAATCCGGCGCGGCAAAGACGTCAGCGGCTGATTCGCCGGCGATTTATCGCTTATTGGCTTGTCTTCAAGGAGAGTTGACTAACTCTGTTTTAGGTGTTCGGTGAGCGGGGATATTCGCGCCTTAACTTGACTTTGTACAAAACTGACCAGTAGGGGACGTGTGGCGTCGAAATACCCAGCAATTGGTGGTCAGAGAAATAACAGTGGTCAGTCGCCAGTGGACCTCTATGGGAGCTCTATCGCGGTCACTATGGGATCTTCTATGGGAGTTCTATCGCGTTCGTTATTCACTCACTTGATCCTTCGTTATCCACTCAGTTGATCGTTCCCTTGATCACTCCCTATCCAGTCGCTTGAAGGAACACTAACGCACTCGCTATCCACTCGCTTGATGGTTAGTGACCAGTAAAAGCAGGAAGTGTTCTAGGAATTGATGACATTGTTAACATTTATGTCCGCTAATCGTTCTTTTCGGAAATTCATTGATGGTGGGCAGTGCCCGGACTACACCCATGAGTAACACGTATCCGAAAAGTTCTATTTCGTGTTCAATCCCTCTCACCACGGGGTTTACAACGCGAGTGATGTCACTGCCTCGTTCTCGCTTTCGAAATGCTCAAAAGTCCCAACTAGCCGACTTCTCACCATTAGACTGTCAATATTTAAGCTAATGTGAATTACGCCAACTCGCCCTCCCCATTTCAGCAGTGATTTGTAGGCATCCATCAACATCCCCAGTGCGGAGCTATCCATCATTGACACATGGGATAAATCAAATAACAGCCGCGGATTGCCTCCTCTTTCGGGCTGCATCTCCCTAATAATCGTATCACGAAGTTCAGTAACGGCGGGGCCTATCAGCTTGCCGCTAGGCTTCACAATGGTGACGCCATTCCTTTTAGCAACTTTAATCGACATGGTTGTTGATTCACCTTTCATGGTGCTATCATCCTAAACTAGCCGAGAGCGTCACTCTCAGCAACGTTTCATTGTTTAGGGGAATGCCGATTGCAGACAGCTATAAGTTTGGAATTCCCCCGGGTGAGTGGCAATACGTTGTGATGCTCAGGGCAATGAGTCACGTTTGATACCACCCACACCATTATGTTTTCACTTCGGCACGGCAAACACCTTTAGGTCTGTGATAACGCCTAGTGCGAAGGTCTTGGGAATCACTCGCACTGCGTCGCCGGTGGCTCTTACTTTGATACGGGTTGCGCTCTCTCAAATAACACTCGACCTTGAAGATCTCTATCGCGCTCCTTATTCAGTCGCTTGATCCTCTGGAGTGAAACCATTCGACGAAGGAACGCTTTTCCAAAACGTGTCATAGAGCGAAAAATGAGTGTTTCTTGCTGAATGAATTGTACCGGCAGGGATAATGGTGCGCTACCAAGTGACACTTTTTCAAAGCTAGCCGTTATACGAAAAATGAGTATCACTTGATGATGTGCTACACATTGCGCTCCGCTGGAGCGCGGAGATTGGACGCATCACGATTCTATTAACATCTCACTCCGCTGGAGTGAAAACCAGGCTACGAAGGAACGTTTTTTCAAAGCTAACCAAGGTGCGAAAAACCACTGTTACTTGCTGAAAGAATTATTCCGACAGGAATAGTGGCACGCTTTCAAGTAACACTCGACATGCACAGGATCTACTATCGGGATTTACTATGGGAACTCTATCGCGGTCATTATTCATTCCTTTGATCCTTCGCTATTCACTCAGTTGATCGCTCATTATACATTCGTTTGATCCTCTGAAGTGCGAACTGGGCAGCGATTCCGAATGCGGATCGTAATAGAATTCCGCATCAACGGCTTCGAGTTCGACATAATCTTCCATGATGAGCGCACAACCGGAAAAGCACACCACTCCCCCACAGAGTAGCGTTAGCCTGCCGCGTAACGCCTTCACCCTGGATTTAGTTTCTAAGCGCCAAAATCGCTTCATTTTCGCTATCGAAGTGTTCAAAATGGCTAATCAGATGGGACATAACGAGTAGGTTGTTGATGTGTGCGCCAACGTTAATAATCCCTACCCGTCCTCCTTTCCGTGTTACTGATATGTAAACTTCCATCAACGCCCCAAGTCCGGTGCTATCCATTATTTTCACATCGTGAAAATCGAATAGTAGTTTAAGAGGTCTATGACTATTTTTGGGTAGCGCCCGAAAAATGGATTCCCGAAATGCTTTGGAATCGTGTCCTGCTATCCTGCCGCTAGGCTTGAACGTGTAAACGCCCACCTTGTAGTTCACATCATTTCTCATAAATCGTCCCTTCCCGCTATCTGGCGGACTATCACGGCATATCGGCATCGCCGAACATCTCAAAACTGCCGTCGCGGACAACCAGCACAATCGGGTCATAAACGGCGTCGCCGTTTGCGTCGAAGGAGAACTTGCCCAGAACCGTGTCAAGATTCTCCACCGTTGCCAACGTGTCACGGATATCCTGCGCACTGGTAGACAGCACCGGACTCGGCGCCTCTATACCCGCATCGTATTGCGCCTTCGAGATGGCAGCATACAGGATATAGAGCGCCGCGTGGGATTGCGCAGCCCACGCATCGGGTTCGATGCCGTATGCGGTGCGATAATTCTCAACGAACATCTGATTGAGCGGTGCGTCGGAGGTGCTAATCCAAGTCGTAAAGGTGATTGTTCCCTCGGCGGCACCGCCCGCACTCTCCACGTCATACGCCCCCAGCTCCGGCACGATGTAGGGAACGGACGGAGGCAGCCCCAATTCACGCCCTTGGATCATGACTCCAACCATCTCGGCGGACAATCCGGAAATAAAGAGCGCTTCCGGGTTCGACGCAATGATTGCATTCAGTTGCTCAGTGAAGTCGGTATCACCGGTCTGGAAGGTCTGCGTGGTCAGTTTCTCAACGTCCAGTCCATCAAGGGCTTTGTCCAGTTCCTCATGACTACTCGTAGACCAGACATCGGCATCGTCGTATATCATAGCCACCTTCTCATAACCGAGTGCTGCATGAGTCACTTGGACTCCGCGCGGATTCTGTACGTCTGTGGCAAGCGCAGTACGGAAGATATAATCTCCAATGCTAGTCAGTCCACTCGCCGACGTAAGCGAACTGAGCGCCACTACCTGATTTTCCTGTGCTATCGGCAGGGATTGTATCGCATTCGTAGAGATTCCGATGCCGACGATAGCCGGCACTCCCATCTCGACCAATCGGTTAAAAGCGTCAACTTGCCCTTCGGCGGTGCTCATATCATCAATGGTGATGAAGTTGATGCGTGCTCCGCTGTATATCAAGCTGTTAATGTCGTCACGAGCGAGAAGATACCCGCGTTCCATTGACAATCCATACGGCCCGGCTGCACTGCCCGTCAAAGGCAATACAAGCCCAACGTGAACTATTTCCCGTTCTTTAACAACTACAACCGGGTCGGGACTTGGGCCCGACATGTCGCCGTCAATGAAGATATTGAACAACTGCTCACAGCCGAAAAGTCCTCCAATGAGTGTGGCAATCAAACAGAACAGTGCCACTTTCGCGATGCGGTCGGTGATCATGATAAGTCTCCTTTCCCGACACCGAATGCAATACGCCCAGACAATGAGGTGGTGCGTAGTGAGATTTATTGAATTGTAATTTAGGGAATCGCTTTACCGCTTATTCACCGTGCTAAGACGCGACAAGGGCAACAGTAGAGCTTGGCTGCTGCCCTGCCGAAAGCAATGCGGCGGATTATACCAGATTATGAGGTGAGATCAAGAAAAAAGTGGCTCAAGGGAGTGTCAAATTGTGGGCTACTAGCACCTTCCAGCTTTCAAGTAAAAATAGAGTAATAAGGTAAATAAAAGTGACAGGCTGAAAGGCTTGAAGATTCTAATCTCTTGCCTTTCATTTAGGAAGGGACAAATGCTGAAGGCACTAAGTTGTCATTTATCGCAGAAACGACTGGGCTGCGATCAGGAGGAGGACGCATGCAATCGCGGTAAAGGTTCGCTTCTCACTCTTCAAGGCACGTCGGAGCAAAAAATCGTGATCGGAAGGTTCTGTATACGGGCGAGGATGCGGCAAAAAGCGAGGCACGGCCGCTGTATAGGCACGGTAACGGTCTCCGCACATCTCCAGCAGGTAGGATTCTTCAGAACGTATAATGGGTGTATATTGGACAAGGAACCCGATGACGAGAACGGCAATCATCCAGTAGACATTGGCAACGACACAGACACCGAGGCTAAGAACAAGATTACCGAGGTACAGCGGGTTGCGGACATGTGCATAAGGACCTGTCGTCACGAGATCTCGCGCGGCGCCCAATGTCCGAGTCCTGGTTGAACCACCAGCATATCCCACTGCCCACATGCGAAGCCACTCGCCAAGAACAATCAACAGACCGCCGAGGACAATCGACAAGGGTGAAGGTTTGGAAAAGAGTATCAGAACGAGAATAAAGGGGATGGGAGTCAGGCTACGCAGTCGGAAGAAGACCTGACCAATTCCCGAGAAGTGAGTGCGGTTTGTCATTAACCATATTCTGCGAAACGAGACAATTCTGAAATCGGCTTATCGCTGTGAAGCAGATTTCGTAATTGGTAATTGTTTAATTCGGTCCGAATAAAGAGAAAAATTGGTCTGGCATTTATTCAGACCTGATCGTCGGTAGGAGGAGCGTCCCTTTGTGGAAGGAGTATCTCTTTATGGGAGGGAATCAAGGGAGCGAACAGCGACCGCGATAGAGATCTCCCTTGCCCCGACCGATCGAGTAGCATCCGCCCATTACATGCAAACGGCGGACGTGCAATGAAAAGGGATCTCTATCGCACTCATTGTCCATTCGCTTGATCACTACTACAAACCGACATCGGCGATACAAATTGATGGACTGAACAGTTGTCAGATTTCTTACTTCGGAGTTTTCCAGAGCAGTATCCCTCCGACAATCGCATATAAGAAATTCGCGCCCCAGCATGCCACCACGGGTGGGAGTTTTCCACTTTCACTCAGTCCTTCAAGGGTTGCAAAAGATAGTCCCCAATACATAAAACTGAGAAAAAATGCAATAACCAGCCCGGCAAAGAAGCCCGCTTTGCCAAAACGGATAGCGATTGGCGCACCGATTAAAACAACCACGAACGCAGCAAAGGGATATGCCATCTTGTGGTGCATACGCACCTGTTCGAGCCGGGTAGTTTGCCCAACCATCTCTTTGTAAGCAATTTGGTTTCGTAAATCCTTTATCGTCATTGCGCGCGGATCTCTGTTATTTTCCGCGAAGAGTTTGGGGTCTTCCAGCCGTTTAATCTGTTTTTGTACGAACGGTTCGAACTCTGTCTCTCCATCGGGATTAAATCGACGCACAAACCCTTTCACGAGATGCCATTCTTCCGGTTCCCAGGTGGCGGTTTCCGCAAAAGTAATCTTCTCAAGATTGTCCGAATCATCAAGCTGATAAATCGTCATTCGACTGATGCTTTCGCGCTCCAAATCCAGATTCTGAACATAAAACAACCGATTTTCCTGTCCCTTAAACAGCATGTTCCGGTTTCCGCGGAATCGCGGCTTTTTCTTCAGCTCATTGGCTCGGTGATAGGCAGGTGCCGCGACCCGGTCATAAAAAACCGCAAAAACACCACAAATCAAGAGCGTAGAAATCAAAATGGGGGCTACGATGCGGTAGACGCTTATTCCCGCCGCTTTCATTGACGAGAATTCGTTACTGCGCACCATTCTGCCCAAGACGAAGAAGGCGGCGATGAAACCGGCGAGCGGCACAATCTCCATAATTCGTCTAGGTGCTTGGTACAACACAATTTGCACAGCCGTGAGGTACGCAATATCGTCGTCAAACTTTTTTATGTCTTTGTCCAGCAAGCGGACGATTATCACCAGTGCGATGAAAAAAAACAATCCGCTCAAAAACGCCTTTAAGTATTCCGCCAAGATATAGCGGTCCAGAATCCTCAATTCGATTCTCCTACTCTCTTACCGTCTGCACCAAGCTGCTCCGAAGTTACAATTTCTTGGCGATAAAACTTCGCTCGCAGCCTTTCTTCCAGCATTGCGTGCAGACTGAATCCGACTCCTAGCGCTCCAATCACGATGTTGGGGATCCACATGGCTAGCCCCGGCGAGATGACGCTGTTTCGTTTCACCGAACCCTGGCCAAACTGAAGCAACAGATAATATACGAGAATCAGTCCCAATCCGATGCCAAAGCCCACCATCTTGCCGCTCCGTTTGACTATCAAACCGAGTGGAACGCCAATTAGACCGAATGCCAAACATGCGAACGGGATAGAGAATCTCTTGTGGTACTCCGCCTGTGCGTCCCGCAACTGCGTGATTACGAAAGATTTCTCTTTCGCGTCGACTGCCTCGGTCTGTTTTTTCTCGATATAACTTTTGAGCCCGGCGATTGACATACCCTTCGGTCTTTGGGCTTTATATTCGTTTCGCTCTAATGCCTCGGTAAAGTCCAATGCAACTCGCTGTCTGTCGAATGCGGTGACGCGAAACTCCTGAAGATCATCGGAAGCCGTTTCATAGGTTGTGCCGTCAAAGAGCGCCAACCATGCTTGCCCATCCTCTTCAAACCCGATTGTAGCTTCCTTGGCATGGATGAATCGAGGTTTCCCGCCCCATATCGAATCCCAAACTCTGACATTGTGCAGTCGTTTGGTGACGGGATCCATTGATTCATACATCCAGAGTTTTTGTTCGCGTTCCAGCTCCCTCATGACGACACCCTCTTCAAGGACAAAAGCCGGATTTCTCATACTGATATCGCGCTTCCTGGCGGAGTACGCCGCATTGCCGCGCGGCAGAGAATAATCCATGAACACGAAATCGAAGATACTGAGAAAGGCGGCGGTCAATATCAGTGGTAACAATATTTGATGAAATCCGATACCATGCGCTTTCATAGCGGTGACTTCGTTATCGGTAGACAGCCGTCCGAGGGCTAGCAGGATGCCTACAAGCGTTGCCATGGGAATTGTCAAGACAATGACGACGGGCAGAAGATATATCAGGAGTTCTATGAGATAGTATGGACTAATGCCTTTCTTGACAAAGTGCTTGGTGAGACGAAATATTTCGTCAAACAGGAGGATTGACGTGAAACAGAGCAGTGCTAAGAGAAAGGGCGGGAAAAACTCTTTGAGTGTATATTTGGTTAAGATTTTCAAACCAGGCAGAACTCCAACAACGAACAAATACGGGCATAATTTTGGATATATTTTACCTCATACGGTTATCTGTTAGCAATATCGTTTCGTTACGGTCTGGCTAGTGAATCTTCAGTTTCTGTGCGCACACTTGGCGCGCAATTCGCCGAGGCAAAGACGGAGTTGATCGACATATCGAGGGGCGTCGAAAATATATCGGGTCTAACTCCGAGTTACACAGCCTCCCATGTCCGGGCTTGCCGAATCCGATGAACTTGACGTCGGCAACGCGAGAATAATCCAGTTGAAAAAATCCGCTAAATTACTCCGTCCGCTAGGAAAACTCTCATTTTATGCTGAAAAATTAGGCAAATCTTGACTCCCCATGCACGTTTCGTAGGGTTGCTGTTTTGTAGAAGCCTTATGAACCCTAAGGAAATAAGGAATTCATACTTTTGGCAAGTTTTTTGCTAATTGCAAATCTGTTATGCAAGGTTAATATGCCTCGTTAATCTAGCATTTTTGCGCGGAATTAACTTGGGAAAGGGCAAAGGATGGAAACGGTCACCCCAACGCCGGAGTCCCAACCCGCTACCGGGAAGGGACGAATCCTAATCATTGATAATGATCCGGAGAGGGCGAATTCGTTGATATGTATCCTGGAAAAAAGTCGTTACAAAGTCGCCGCGCCTGTGCGGCTACAGGATGGTGTGGCTAAGCAGGTTGCGCTGGTAAAGCCAGACATCATACTAATTGGTGTTGATTTTCCCGGGCACACGGTGCTAAGTTGGGTCGCGTCTCTCCACGAAAGTTATCCATGCCCGACAGTCATGTTTTCGAAGGATGAGCGATCCGGGACGATCCAAGCAGCGACACGTGCCGGTGTGTCCGCGTATGCTGTCGGCGAACTTACTGTTGCCCGAGTTAAAACCATTATCGAATCGGCTGTTGCCCGATTCAATGAATTCCAAGCGCTGCAACAGGAACTTGAAAAGACAAAGACAAACCTTGCCGAACGCAAGATTATTGAACGCGCAAAGGAGTTGGTCGCGAAACAACGCGGCTGTAACGAATCACAAGCGTATCAAATTTTGCGGAAGATGGCAATGAATCGCAGAAAACGGCTCGCGGAAATCTCACAAGACGTGCTGTCCGTTGCAGATGTACTGACGACCAAATCATAGAGAAGATATTCGTTTCCGTTGTAAAAGTGCGTGTGTTCAAAGGTGAACGGCACGCACACATTAGAAATGCTTATTTCGCTGGGTAGGACTGGAGAAATCTACTCCGCTCGGCAAACAATGTAGATAAAAATACCCCCCAACCAACGGTGGTTTGGGACCGGACACAGGCGTCTATCTGGCTGAGTTTACACTCGCCGATAGACGCCTTTTTTATTGCCGCCTAATTCTATGGCTGGTTGATTCTGAAGGAGATTCAAAAGTGAACCTAGCAAAAAAGGAAGTTATCTCTACTAGCCGACTTGTGCGTTCAACACCGAGCGTAATTAGCGCCCCGGCCCCCAAAGAAAGGAAACCAAAGATAAATTCTGCGGAGCTCTTAAAGCGCGAAAAAAATGGGCTGGAGGTAATCAATGACATTCCAAACTACATTCGGAACGGTTGGGAATCTATTCCGCTGAACGAACGTGACCGGCTCAAGTGGGTAGGTGTCTTTTATCGAAAGCAAACCCCCGGGGCGTTTATGATGCGTCTCCGGATGTCCAGCGGTTTTAGTAACTCCGAGCAGTTTCGCGCTATTGCCGAAATCAGTGAAGCGCACGGACCGGGATTTGTGGATCTCACGACGCGTCAGCAGATTCAACTTCGAGGTTTCGCAATCGAAAATGTCCAACACATCTGGAATCGGCTTGAAGAGGTCGGCTTAGGTTCACTCCAAACCGGTTTTGACAACATTCGCGGTGTAATTGGATGTCCCATTGCCGGCTTGACACCGAATGAACTTTTTGACGCTTCTCACGTTGGCAGGGAATTCACAAAACTCATTGTCGGCAATAAGGAATTTACCGACCTTCCGCGCAAGTTTAATGTCGGTATCACGGGATGTTTGGATAACTGCACCCATACTGCCTCACAGGACATTGCACTAACGCCTGCAGTAAAAGAGATCGACGGTCAAGAAACAAACGGCTTTAACGTCGCGGTCGGCGGAAAGATGGGTTCTGGCGGGTATACCGTCGCACAACCACTTGATGTGTTTGTTATTCCTGAAGAGGCTGCGGTCTTGTGTGCGGACATTACGCGAATCTTTCGAGATCACGGACCTCGGACGGCTCGGAAAAAATCGCGCCTTGCATTTCTAATTGCAGATTGGGGTATAGAAAAATTCCGAAAAGAATTAGAAGGGCGTCGGCATAAAAAACAGCCGCTCCTGACTGCCGGGAAAGATATGCGCGGCAAAAAAAAGACCGATCATACCGGTATCTTCTCACAGAAAGAGCCGCAACTTAACTATGTTGGACTGGTTGTGCCTGTCGGACGTATGACGACGGCGCAACTTTTGGAAGTCGCCCGACTCGCGGACGAATACGGGAACGGAGACATTCGCCTCACCCAAGGACAGAATCTTATCATCGCTAACGTGCCGGACACAAAGATCGGCGACATAACCGCCGAACCGCTCCTACAGGAACTCCGATATGACCCGTCGGAGATCATGCGCGGGACGGTGAGTTGCACCGGCATCGACTACTGTCACTTCTCTCTCATTGAAACGAAAGAGCGTGCCATGGAGTCAATACGGCATTTGGAAGCGAAACTCGGAAATACCAAGCCGCTGACGGTGCATTGGTCAGGATGTCCGAATGGGTGCGGCAACCATGCTGCCGCAGACATTGGACTCCTCGGCAAGAGGATTAAGATTGATGGTGTCGTCACCGATGCGGTGGACGTATTTTTCAAGGGCGATGCCGGGGCACATCCTAAAATCGCTCCGAAATTATTGGAAAATGTACCTTGCGATGATTTACCGCAAGTACTTGAGGGACTCGTGCCATATCTCTCACGGAGGTAGGGACGTTCCACCCCGGTAGGCGAGGTGTCCCAACCTCGCCGACGAACCGTGTCTAATACCATTTCTCTAAAATGCTTGTGCATTGATGGCGAGAATCAGGTCAAGAAATTTACGCGGAGCGGAACAAGAAGTTTCGCCTCCGCGCAAAGTCGGCGGGGCAAGATGCCCCGCCTACGGAGAAAGTGGACGATAAAATTCAGACACCATATGCACTATTATTCAAGCGAAATGGTATAAGTCATCATAATGTCTACAATAAAATTAACATTCGTTCTCAGAAAGGGAGGTTTCGACGTGGGAATAGTCTCAAGCGACTATTCATACAGTCGGGGAAGTTTATGGATATCAAGAATAAGGCAACACAGATAAATCTGTTCAGCTTAAAAACGATTCAGATGCGAACCTTTCATACCACGTGGTTTGCGTTCTTTTTAGCGTTTTTCGGGTGGTTTGGGATTGCCCCGCTTATGGCGATTGTCCGCGAAGACCTGATGTTAACAAAGGCGCAAATTGGTAATACGATTATCGCTTCCGTCGCGATTACGGTGTTGGTTCGTGTCCTAATCGGACCGCTCTGCGACAAGATAGGTTCCCGCAAGGCGTATACATGGCTTCTGATTCTCGGTTCACTGCCGGTCATGGGTATCGGGTTTGCCCAAAATTATGAGACATTTCTGCTTTTTCGATTGATGATCGGTGCGATCGGTGCATCGTTCGTGATTACGCAATATCACACATCGGTGATGTTCACACCCAATTGTGTGGGTACGGCGAATGCGACAACGGCAGGATGGGGCAATCTCGGCGGTGGTGTTACGCAGATGGTGATGCCTCTTATCTTCACCGCCGTTATCAGCTTCGGTGTAGACAAGTTTCTCGGATGGCGGCTGGCAATGATTGTTCCCGGAATCGCTCTATTTATCACCGGCTTTGCGTATTACTTCTTTACAAAGGATGCGCCGGATGGGAACTATAAAGAACTTCGGGAACGAGGCGACCTTGAACCTGCGAAAGGTAAAGGCATGGAGTCTTTTATGCTGGCAGTTAAAGATTACCGCGTCTGGGCGCTTTTCGTCATTTATGCCGCCTGTTTCGGAGTGGAACTGACCATTAACAATGTCGCTGCGCTCTACTATCATGACCACTTCCAGTTGGATGTCAAGACCGCAGGTCTCATCGCCGGATTGTTTGGTTTAATGAACATCTTTGCGCGGACCGTCGGAGGCTTTTTCTCCGATTTCTTTGCGAAAAAGATGGGGCTTCGTGGACGCGTCATGTTTCTGTTCATCGTCTTGTTAGGTGAAGGTGTCATGCTGATGCTGTTCTCACAGATGGCGGTTCTCGTGCTTGCTGTCGGAACGATGATTGTCTTCAGTCTCTTTGTGCAGATGTCCGAGGGCGCGACGTTTGGAATTGTCCCGTTTATCAATCGAAAGGCGTTAGGGGCTGTCGCTGGTATCGTCGGTGCCGGTGGAAACGCCGGCGCTGTTGCAGCCGGTTTCCTGTTTCGTTCCGAAAGTATCACCATGCAGCAAGGTTTGCTATACCTCGGCGTCATGGTCGCGGTTGCCTCGGTTACAACGGTGTTGGTGCGATTCTCGCCCGCAGTCCAAGATGCCGAGAAGAAGGCGTTTGATACAGCACTGGCGGAGAGACAGCGTCTGAAAGTCGAAGGGGCTTTGTCCTAATTCTAACATTCATACGCTGTCTAGCAGGTGCGATTAAGCGATGGGTAGTGAGTAGGATTTGCTATCGCCTTAAGATCCCTATCGCAGTCGTTATTCACTCGCTTGATCGCTTATGGGACTTTTAAAGGCTGGTGCGCAGTGCGCACCCTACAATTGTACTTTTCAACCAGGCTCTGAACGAAGTAGCTTCCCTGCTCCAGTCCTACAAACGATTTTTAAGATAAGATACAATGCAATTGACAATGGAGAAACCGGTGGAGAACTCAACAGGTAAAGCGGTATGCCCCTATTGTGGGGTCGGTTGCGTGGTTCGCGCAACCGTCCAGGATAATAAAATTACAAGAATTTCAGCAGATGACGATGTCGCCCCAAATTACGGTATGCTCTGTCCAAAAGGAGCACATCTCAAGCAAGTTTTTCAAAACCACGACGGAAGACTCGCGCATCCCATGATTCGCGATCGTCGGGGTGAACCGCCGCGCCAAGTTTCGTGGGATGAGGCTATCGCTTTTACGTCGAAACGGCTTAACGAGATCCAATTGGAACACGGCAAGGATTCCATCGGGTTTTACGGCTCCGGACAGTTGGACACGGAGGCTTCCTATGTTTTCAATAAATTGTTCAAAGGATTCCTCCGCACGAATAATGTGGACACGAATAGCCGGCTATGTATGTCCTCTGCGGTTGTCGGTTACGTGCAGGCGTTCGGTTCGGACGGTCCGCCGACTTGCTATGACGATATCCAGCACGCCGATGTCTTTCTGATTATCGGTGCGAACATGGCGGTAAACCACCCTGTTCTCTTTCAGATGATTCGGAAACGGCGAATACGTAATCCAAACACCCGGATTATCACCGTAGATCCGCGCCGCACGAAAACAGCAGACCTCTCGGATATCCATGTACCGCTCGCGCCCGGAAGCGATGTTGCTTTTCTCCAACTCATTGCGAAACGCCTCCTTGCGGTAGGACGGATTGATAGACGTTTCGTCCGGAGGAACACTGAAAACTTTAGTGCCTACGAAAACCATTTGCACAGCTTGGACGAAGAAGCGCTCCTCGCTGCCTGCGATATTCATCCGGCGCGTATTGATGAGATTGTTGAATACCTCTCTGAACCGAGTCGCTTGCTCAGTTTTTACTGCCAAGGCACCAATCAGAGCACGAGCGGTGTCGATAAAAATGTCGCTCTCATCAACCTGCACCTCCAATTGGGTGAGGTCGGCAAAGAGGGCGCTGGGCCGTTTTCGCTGACAGGGCAACCGAATGCTATGGGTGGCAGAGAAGTCGGTTATTTGTCACACCAGTTGCCGGGTTATCGTGTCGTCACCAATGATATGCATCGTGCTTATCTGGAGGGTGCATGGCGTATCCCGCCGGGTAGCATCGATCCGAAACCGGGTTTAACGGCGGTTCCGATGTTCGAGGCGGCAGCCGAAGGCAAAGTCCATGCGCTCTGGATCGCCTGCACGAATCCTGCGGTTAGTATGCCCGACGCAAGGGTATCGCAAGAGGGCTTGCGTCGCGCCGACTTGGTGATTGTTCAAGATTGCTACTACCCGACAGAAACCGCCGAATATGCGGACGTGCTACTTCCTGCCGCGCAGTGGGGTGAAAAGGAGGGGACAATGACGAATAGCGAACGGCTCGTCGTCCGAAGCGATAACTTCCTCGCCCCGCCCGGTGAGGCGAAACCGGATTGGTGGATATTCACAGAGGTCGCCAGAGCGATGGGATTCAAACGGCATTTTGATTTCTACACCGCGGAGGAGGTATGGGATGAGTATCGACTAATAACGGCAGGCACGCCGTGTGATCAGATGGGGATGACGAATGAACGTCTCGCGAAAACATCACTGCGTTGGCCCTGTCCTCACCCGCGGCATCCCGGCACGGACCGGCGGTACACACGCAGGAAGTTTTTCACGGAATCGGAGAAGGCACAGTTCAAAACGCCGGTCTATCAACCGCCGGATGAAAACACAAATGAGGAATTCCCGCTCGGTTTGACAACAGGACGTATCGCGAGTCAGTGGCACACCCGTACCCGCACAGGTAAGGTGCCGCAGCTTGTCCGAAAAGATCCGGATCCGTTTGTGGAGATCCATCCGGACGATGCGGTAAAGAACGACGTTCAAGACGGTGAGTGGATCTATCTTGTCGGGCGGCGTGGACGATGCTATGCGCGGGCGCGTGTCACAGAGACGATTCGACGTGGATTGCTCTTTACACCGTTCCATTGGGGCGATCTATTTCACGCCGAGACGAATGTGAATTACGTGACGAATCCGGCGTTCGATCCGCTGTCTAAGCAGCCGGAGTTGAAATTCTGCGCCGTGCGGATTGAATCTGGTAATTCATAGGTATAACGCAATACCTACGAGACTGAATAAATACCGGTTCGGTTAGGAAACCGAACCTACCGCAGTATATAAATAATCGGATTCAGTAGTTATTTCCATCCCGATCTTCTAGGTTCCTTCATGGAATCTCGCATCAACGCGTTCTCCTCGCAACTTCGCGTTGATCTAGACAGAGCGCGCCCAGATGGACCGTATGTATCGGTTGTTCAGACGGCGTGTTGCGACTTCCCATCTCAAACTCGCCTTCGATAATCATCGCCACACCTTCGGGCATAATCTCTTCATTTTCAGACACAACCACCACGGAACATAAAACACGGCAAAATGGCTATGATGCCTGTCCGCTCAATCCTAAATGGGCTGTACGGGCTCTGCTGCACCACGATTTCCCTGTTTGATTGATTCTTGGGTTATGCTATAATGCAATTTTGTATTCTTGGATTTTTGGTGTAGCAAATACGGCTTTTGGAGCCTGTATGTACGAAAAACTGGGCATCGTTACAAACATCTGGGCGAAACGCATGGAGAGCGGCGATTCCTTTGAAGATCTCGCGTCGAAATTCGGCGAAAACGGGTTCCGCGAAATGGAAGTACGGGATCACAACTATCTCCGCAACTCGAAATTTGGCGATATGATGCGCGAAATCGAGGCGGCGATGAACGCCTACACGGACGAAGGCTGGAAAGCAATCTGTGAAGCGCTGTGGAGCGGGGCGAGTTGGAGTGAACTCATCAAGGTGGAACACAAATCGCTATTCGACAAGGTGGGTGAGTTCGTGGGTAGGATGTCAGATCTGACTTTGAGTTTAGCGGCGTCACACGTCTGGCTCGCCGAACCCGACGACCTTGACGCCGATAACGCGAGAATAACCCAGGCAAAGAAATTCGCTTATCTACTTTGCCCTCACAGTGCACGATTCCGCATCGTTGATGTCGAAACCGACGGTAAAATCAACACAGCGGTTGCTGTAGCCAATGCGAAGCGGTACAAGTCGTTGCTGCCTTCGTATCCCATGGTTTTTGCCCTCGAACATGGACGCCAGTCAGCCACTTGGACGCTGGAATTGGCACGCCACGGAGGTTGCCCATTGATCTACGATCAGGCGAACACGTTCCGCTCCGATGGCACTGCCAGTAATCGACCGGAGGACTTCTGGAGCACCGTGAGGCTAGATGACCTTGCTTCCGTTCACATCAAACAAAGAACGGCGGACGGATTTTCAACACGGATAACGGACGGATTTGTCGATTTCAAATCGATCTTGAAGCACCTCACTCGACTTGGTTATAAAGGCGACCTTCTGATTGAAAACACCGCAACCGATCAGCCGTTGGAGGATGCGCTTGTGAGTCGAGAATACCTTCTGAAATGCGAGATCGATTCGTAGAGCGTAACGTCCGAAAAAATGACCTAGAAAACCGAGATTGCGGAGTCGTTAACGGCGTACCCGTTTCAAACAATATAAGAAAGTGTTTAGTGGCTAGGTTCTGTTGACATTTATCCGAGGCGTGTCTGTAATTCGCCAAGTATCACCTAATCGTAGGGGCGAGGAGGATCTCTATGGGAATTCTATCGCGTTCTCTGTTCGGTCACTTGATCCTTCCTTATCCAGTCAGTTGAGGGATACCTATCGCCCTCCTTAATCAGTCGGTTGATCCTGCCGTTTATGGGGTGTTTTGGTGATTGTCTGAATCACGGATTTTCACTGATTAAACGGATTACACGGATTACGGGATCTCTATCGCGCTCCTTATCCAGTCGCTTGATCCTTCTGTTGAGTAAAATTGAGCTTGTTTCCTCGACAATTATGGTTTCTAATACGACTTACGCGGTGCCAGCAGGTCGCGATTCGGAGATGGGATCTCTATGGTTGTACAAAGGCGATCACAATCTAACAGATTGTGGTACGGAAATCTACGATCTCACTTAATCGTGGCTGCTACTTTACTAGACGCTCGAAAACACGCAATTCCCGGCAACGTGAAGTATAGTAGGAATCTGCGATCATCAAATCACAGATTGACTCCCTCAACGATTTTATCCCCTACAGCATAATAGCAGACCTAAGTGGATTTGGGGGCTCAACTGGGTAACACAAATCGGACTATGATAGAGAAAACACTCACCTATATTGAGCGGAACAAGAAGGGGCTGTGTACATCGCTTCAAGAACTGGTGCGAATTCCGACGGTCAATCCACCGGGCGACAATTACGCTGAGATTGTCGGTCTTCTTGACGAAAGATGCCGCGCGTTGGGAATGCAGACCCGTATTGTCCCCGTTCCCGAAGCTGAAGCCGTAAAGGTAGTGCCGCACGCCGATGCGTATCCTCGCATGAACCTTATTGTTCGCTGGGATATCGGTGCGGAAAAAACCGTTCACTTCAACGCACACTTCGATGTCGTTCCCGTCGCCGGAAAGTGGGGCGCTCACCCATTCGACCCTCAAATAAAAGGGGATTGGCTATACGGACGCGGCGCCGACGACATGAAAGATTCGATTGCGTCTTTGCTTTTTGCCATCTCGGCGCTCCGGGAAACAGGGGTACAACCGAACTTCAACATTGAATGTTCATTTACCTGCGATGAGGAAATCGGCGGCGATCTTGGCGCGGGTGAGGCGGTTCGGAAAGGACTGGTGCAGGCAGACTATGCCGTAAATTGCGAAGGCAGTACCGGTTTAACCGTTTGCAACGGTCATCACGGTGTTCTGTGGCTGGAGGTCACGGTTCATGGTAAAGCGGCGCACGCGGCGAATCCCGACAGCGGGCTCAACGCCTTTGAGAAAACGGCAGAGTTGGTCGCTGCACTTCAACCATTGAAGGAGGAATTTGGCAAACCGCATCGAATTTTCAGGATGGCGCCTGACATTGAGAGACAACCCACAATCAACATCGGTGGGGTTTTCAGCGGTACCTCCGGTGACAAAATCAACACCGTTCCCGCGCAATTGACCTTCTCAATCGATCGACGTATACCGCCCAATGAACGGTTAGAACAAGCGGAAGCGGAGTTGCGAGGGGCAATCAGGGCGGCTTGCAAGGACATACCGGAACTGAAAGTCGACGTGAAACCGGCTTTGCGCATTGAGCCGTGCCTTGTTGATACGGAGGAGCCATTGGTTCAGGAGTTCTCCCGAGCGGTGCGTGCAATTCGACGCAATCCGGTGAAGTGGGCACCTGCCGGCGGATTCACCGATTTGCATTTCTTCGTGGAAGACGGAAAACTACCGGGGGTGGGTTACGGTCCGCGAGGCGAAGGCGCACATGGCGTCAACGAACGGGTTAGTATCTCGGATATGGTGAAGACGGCGAAAATCTATGTCACCTTCATGACCCAAGCCCAGTTGTGAGAAAGCATGACGCCTTACGAGTTCGAGCATAACGCACCACATCTCCGAGGTTCTGTTGACCATTTCATAGCTACCAGATAATTGAGAGCTATGTACACATGCACGGTTCTTCGTAGGGGTTGGGTCCCCCAACCCTTTGGTCACGCATCAGAGACGATATCGGACTTCTGTAGTTGGTTTTCCAGAATTAACGTCTTGGTGTCGAAATATGAATCACGATCTACAATCTACGCTTAACCCGTATAGTTTGAGTCCACCAACGCGCATTGGTCAATGGGCGAGGATCAACTGACTGGATAAGGAAGACGATAGAGATCCCTCTCGCCCCTGCGATTACAGACAGTTCCGCACAAATGTCAACACACCCTAGAACAATGGT
>JAJDTR010000111.1 GCA_022827055.1 Candidatus Poribacteria bacterium
GTTGGCGCTCGGAAATCAGGCGGCGGGGTATTACGCGGAGCGTGGAAAGGCGGCGTATTGGGACGGACGGAACGAAGACGGAGAATCGGTTGCGAGCGGTATTTATATTTATCAATTCCGGGCGGGGGATTATGCGGCGTCGCGGCGGATGGTGATTTTGAAATAGAGAGTAGACAGGCAGTAGCCAGAGATTTTATATCGATCATCGGAGTTGATAGATCATGTGAGCAACCAGTGGCCGCGATAGAGATCGTAAGGCGATAAAAATCTTGTTCACTAGCCGGTCGGTTGATCGATTTCAAATAGGTTTGACGGATGAACATTTCCGCATTGCACGCGAAGGCGACACGTTTGGAACGGGAACTTCGGGAGATTCGGGATCGGATCGCGCAAGTCGAGCATGACCCGGCAGCGGTCGCTGACGATCTGGCTCGTAACCGGAGTTACGCCTTCAGCGCCGAGGCGTTATCGATTGACGAGGTAGTGGAGGGGTGCGCCGATTCGCTTGATCGCTACGGGTTCTGCGTCATCGACCATGTGATACCGAGCAGCGAGGTGGACGCCATCCGCGAGGAAGTCAAAGCAGCGCGGATAACAATCGACCGAAACCATCAGGCGCTGCAGGAACTTCTCGGCGGGAATTCGTTGAAATCGTTGAAGATTGGCGCGAATGAGGAGGCGCTGCTCACGGATCCGGCGACCGCGGACAAGGTGGAGTTGAGACCGGCGCGCCGGGTGGGACACCCTCCGAAAGTTCCCAACGACATCGTGTGGCTGCCGCGCTACGCCCGACATTTGGCGAATCCTTTCGTGACGGGCGTGGCGCGACGTGTTTTGGACGACCACCTTCGGATTGCGCAACTGCATCTGCGTATCCTCGACTGCGACAAACCGGACGGGACGCCGGGCGGTTTCGGCGCGGTCCACCGCCGAGGCAGACCCGACACGCGCGAATGGCACACGGATTGGCCGCACGACACGACGGCTTATGGTCGAGGCGACCCCGGCAGAAACATCGGGTGTGTCCGCCAGCCGTTCCCGGATGTGGCGATGTGTCTGGTGATGATATGGTATCTGACGGATGTGGACGAAGACTCGGGCGGAACGTGGGTGGTTCCCGGCTCGCACAGGGACACGCGCAACCCTCGCGGACCGTCAGACGGTATCACATGCACGGCGCCGATTCCCGGGGAAATTCAGATTACGGCTGCGGCGGGCTCCCTCTATATTCAGGATTCGCGCAGTTGGCACGCCTCGCCGATGCATAACACGAGCGATCGCGATCGGATTGCGGTGGTGAATCGTTGGTGCCCGTGGTGGCTTGCCGTTGATGACTATGCGCCGCACGGGCTAAACAACACGGTGTGTCAACCGTTGTCGCGCTCGGAGTACCTTGCATTGCCGACCGAATTGCAACCGCTGATGCGGCATCTGTGTCCGGAGGAGCAGGACACGGTGCAGCAGCCGCTGCTGGATCGGGCTATGGAGGCTGACGTGTGGGCACGGCGCGCGTTCAAGCGGCTGGAGGAGGATCCGGACAGCTTGGCGGGCGTGAATGCGCATATTCGGGTGGCGTTGGCGGGGTCGAGAAGAGAAGATTGAGCTTTCTTTCGAGGTGATTGTCTGAATCACTGATTTTGGGATCTCTATCGCGTTCCCTATTCAGTCACTTGATCAGATTAAAGGATTTCACAGATTAACTTCGACCAATCTGTGACGTTTTCGATGCAACTTGTATCGTCTAATTAATTAGCGATCGGGTTGCTAAAGAACCAATCTCTTGAATTTCAAACTTTTGCCTCCGAAATTAATCAATAATCCCACTTCCATCCGATAGGCTTTCAGGTAGTTCAGCATCTGAGCGGTGTGCACATCCTCCAATACAACAATAGCCTTCAATTCCACCAAGACTTTTCCTTCAACAACGAAATCTGCTCTACGAGTCCCAATGGCTCCGGACACTCTTTATAAAAAATATCTTGCTCAACTTCGCGTGCAAATGTTAAACCTGCCCGTGCCAATTCAAGCGCAAGTGCTCGCTGATAAATCACCTCTTGGAACCCGTTACCCAAAAACTGATGCACCTCTAACGCAGCCCCAATAATCTTCTCGGTTATCTTTCCGTGCTTCAGCTGACCCTTCATTTGTTGCATTCTCCGTACTGATGCGTTGGCTTCTGTATTTAAAGGCTGTCATGGGTGGGAAGATTGTGCTCTCTTAATCCGTGCAATCCGCGTAATCAGTGTAATCCGTGATTCAGAACTGATTCGCCACAAACACCAAATCAAACACGTTGACGACCCCATCCCCATTCACATCGATTCCCTCTTGACCCGTCCCAAATCCCTGAGCAACCAGTGTCAAATCGAAGATATTCACCACGCCGTCGGCATTGACATCCGCCGGATTCGCCGGTTTGAGGCGTAGGTACATCTCCCCGTCGAGATTCGGCAACTCATGCTCCGCCCCCACCAACCCGCTGGCGACGCCCTGCACCTCCTCGGGCAGTGTCACGGCTTGGGGAGAGCCGCTACGGTTGTAGACCGCCCAGCCATTTGTGAATTCGCGAATGTAGAGCCCGGGAATCTCTTTGTAGAGTTGGGCTTTGGCGCCAACCGGGCGGCCAAGGTCTGCATCCCAGAAGTCGTACCAGAAGTGTTTGTGACCGTCGATGCTTCTGAACAGGACGTAACCATCTGAATGGGTAAGATGTAGGGTTGTAATTGCGCGCATCCAACGGAGGTTGGTTGGGCTATCCGGCTGTTCCGAAGGTAAAGCCTCACCTTCCAGACCGTTAATTCGGGGCTCTTTTAAATTCTGCTCCAACCAACGCAATGAGTTCTCATATCGAGTAAGCATCTCGCCACTAGGATCGGCAGACTCCATAAAACCACCGTTGATGTAAGGCGCCGTTCTTGGAATAATGCGATCGTTGGTGTTGCCCATGATTAAAAAGTCGGGTCTCGTTTCGGAGCGGATGCGCTCTAGAATGACGTCTCGTGCACGTTGCTCGGCTTGAAATCCGACATACCCCTCAAATCCTAGATGACTGCTATTAAGAACTGAGCGGTGTTCATTCCAATGGTCGAAGAAGATACCGTCGTATAATCCACACTTCGACACGGCAACAGCGCGTTGAACAATTATGTCTTGCGCTTCGGGATGGGTGAAATTAACAAAACGGCGAACATTCGGGTTAGCGAAATTACCCTCGGCGTCTCTTAACCAGTAAAGCGAATCATCAGGGACAGACCCAGGCCAGTCGGTTACCATTCTAATTTCGACAAGCAAGATTATATTGGGATTAAGCGTGAGAACATCATTTCGTAGTCGAGAGAGGCTGTCAGATGTGCCTCGTATTTCCCAAGCGTGCCCCGCATTAAAAAAACGCTGACCGAACATCGGACCAGTAAAATACAAATCATGTTGTGCCATTTGCTCAATAGCAGATAGATGGGGCTGATTCTCCGTACGGCCACCACCCCATGCGGCAAAAACAGACGGGAAACTTCTGTTCTCTAATCTCGGCTCAAGTGGAAGCGGAGGCATTTCGCAAGACTGATCGTAAATAAAATGAGTAAGCGTGAGCCCATCAAGCGGGCTATGATCGCGTATCTTGTTGTTCTCAATCTCTAAAGTAGTCAAGCGAGTTAAGTGTGCTAGTGGTTTAACATCACTGATGTTGTTGCCTGCAAGATAAAGCGCTGTGAGTTGTGTTAAGTTTTCTAGTGGTTGAATGTCTGCTATGTTGTTGGATTGAAGATTAAGTTCAGTAAGGTTTGATAAGCTGCGTAGAGCGGAAATATCGGAAATACGACAATGAGCGGCTTTAAGAACTTGCAGATTAATAAGGTCTGTCAACGGAGTGATATCAGAAATTGGATTGTGCCACATGAATAACCTTTCTAGCTTGTCTAAATTGGCTATCGGAGTGAGGTCAGTTATGTCGTGACCGGAGATGCTGAGCCAAATTAAGTTTACTGCGTGTTCTAAGCCAGTGAGGTGTGTGATGATTCCCGTGCTATTGGAAGCGTGGAGGTAAGTTATTTGTGCCAATGCTTCGTGTGTAATTAGCCCGTCGGCGGGTAAGTTCAACGCATCGCTAACCACGGCGCGCAGGTTGGCATCGGGTATTTCAACAACCTGTGCAAACGCAATGCTGCCAGAAACGATAGTGACCAATAAACTAAGTGTGAATTTCTGTCGAAAATACATCGCGATCTCCTTGAATCACGGACATTCCTATAGAACCAACCGGTTCCTTCGTTACGGGAATGATTCTAACACATCTCCCTATTCCCATCTATGCAAAACCAGGCTTGATGCAGGGCAAACGCATCTAATTATAGAGGATGTCTCAAAGTGGCAGAACGTACGAAAAATGTTGGGTTTCACTCAAATTTTGGCATATTCAGACAAAGTGGACACTCGAAAACGCCTCTAACATTAGCAATTATTAACGGATTCCCGTTCAACCCAACCTACGTCTTAAAATTACAATCGCGGGACAGCACAGGGCCGTCCTCTACAGCTGATGATATAGATTGACCAGCAGGCGGAAAGTGGTTAAAATGGAATTCGGTCAGTATCAGTCCAAGACGAGTTAAGTTCCACAACCCAATCTCTTTACTGCGGACTTTATCCGCGCAATCCAGACGACCTGTGCGCGGCGCGACCGGACATCGCCGCGCAGATGGACTCGGAGTTGCGCTCCATCGTGGATTACGAGCAGACGCACCGGGATCTGCTCGCCTACAACAAGGAGGCGTTCCGGCAATGGCGGCGCCAGGCTATGCGGGGCTTGCACCTGGATGGTAGCTACGCGCTGGAGGGCGCCCCGTCAACCGATTATTGGAAGATCATGGACAACTGTTTTACGGGTTATAACGAAGACGACGAGGCGTTGGTGAACCAGTGGCTGGAGTCATGACGACCAAACGAACAAATAGGGAATCCGTAGAATCGCGACCGAATCTTGTTGTGAAAGTATCAACACACAATTCATTTGTGCGATCCAAGTTGCCAACTTTGTAGCACAATCTGTTAGATTGTGCATGCGATAGAAATCCATCAAGCGAGTGATTTGCCAGCGCCATAGAACTCCCTTTGTTGTGAATTTGCCGTAGGAGCGATCTCCAGGTCGCGACTTCTTATCGCGAGCAGACAACAATCTCTATCATACTCGCTATACGCTCGTTTGATCTCGCACAGAAGACGCGCAACGATTCATGCTGCTACAGTCCTAATAATGAAGCTCCTAAATTATAATCCTTAGCTGTGATGACTATAGCTGAGATTAAGAGTCGGAGGACATGAGCAATGCAGGTAACGGATTTTGTGTTGGACGGGACGCTGCGTTCGGACGGTGCCTCGATTCGTGAGGTGGGGTCGAATCATTTCAAATTGACGCTGGGGCGCGTGCCTCAGTCCACGATGGCTACGGCGGAGCTCCCTCCTGATGTCCGCAAGCATTATCCGGGACGGCAGGAGGGTTGGGCAAACTGGGTGCGATTCGAGATTGCCCGGAACGCCGAAGGGCACGGGCTCCGGCTCGATGTGGAATTCGATGCGCCGGAAGAGTGGGGCACCCATCGTTCGCCAAAGGAGGGCGGCGTTCCGTATCCGTTCACAAGTTATGATCCGTGCTGGTCTTACGACGGCGAGGAGTGGAGGTACATCTCGTGGGAGGATGACTTTGTTCCGGGACGCGCGGGGACGCTCAACTTTCCGCCGTTCGAGCGAGATCGGGTGCTGGTTTGCACGCAACTGCCGATGACGGTTGATGATGCGGAGGCGCTGCTTGCGGAGTGGCAGGAGCATCCGCATGTGGAGATGCATATTCTCGGGGAGTCGCTCGGGGGGCGGAAACTCCACCGCGTGACGGTCACTGATCCGCAGGGAGGCGTACCGAAAGCGCGCCGTTGGGTTCATCACGTCGCCAATCAGCACGCGGGCGAAGGGATATCGCAGTGGTACGTTGCGGGGATGGTGAAATGGTTCCTGAGCGACGAGGCGGCGGAGGCTCGCTCTCGGACGATTGGACATTTCACGCTTATGATGAATCCCGATGGCGTCGATAATGGCTGGTGCCGCGTCAACGCGCAGGGAATCGATAGTAACCGGAGTTTTCGGATAGAGGTATCTGATCCGGCGCTCCAACCGCATGAGGCGTATATCTTTCAACGAGATTTGGAGTCGCTCGTGCATTCCGATACGCCGGTGACGACGAGTTGGGCGATGCATTCGTCGCCATCCGCGAAGTTGTCGCCGATGCTTGTCGGTCGTGGACCGGAGTTGCGGGGCGTGTTGGAGCCCGACCAAGTTTTCGGGGCGTTGCTGAATGAGCATGATCCGATGGGCTTGATTAACGACTATCGCGAGCATCATAGGGGCGTGACGCCGGAGTGCTTTTGGGACGGGGGACCGCATCATGCGTGGGGTATCACGACGTTTCTGGTGGAGGGCGGCGGAAAGGGGATGAACAAGCCGCGTGCCATCGAGGCTGGCGGGATTCTGATGCGGGCGCTTACGGAATATTACGCCGGGGAGCGAGATGGTGCGGACCGGGAATCGTAGAATGAGGGAGTTAGACGGTTTGAGGGGGAGGCAGTGGTGATAGCGTAAGCGGGGCAAGATGCCCCGCCCACCAGTTTCATCGCGAGTAGGAGAGGGATCTATCGGGATCAGCTATCGTCTTACTTATTCCAGTAAGTCGATCTTTGGTTATTCCCTATCAAAAAGCAATATGAAGTGTTGGATTTCACGGCGTTCAACCCAGCCTACAGGCTACTGATGCGGGCGCTTACGGAGTATTACGCCGGCGAACGGGTTGGTGCGTGATATAATCCCATAGTAAATCCAATGCCACAGAAACGGTGGGCGGAAGAGTAGCTATCGCGCTCGATATTCACTCGCTTGATTCCACCCTACAACTAGGTTGGATTTTGGAGGTACGTTGATGAATTGGAAATTTTGGAGGTATCAGATGGGAGTTGGTGTTCTTGCTTTGCAAATTGTTGTGGGGTTTATACTGTTGTTTTTGGTGTGCGGTGTTCATGCCGATATCATAAAACCCGCACTGCTGGACATCAAGGTTAGCGATGGCGCCTCGTTGCAAGAGGCAATGGATATGCATGAACACGCGATTCTGCGCATCAGCGAGCCGACGACGGTGCATTGCTCGGTGCTCGAGTCGGTCGTCCAGGGTCAGGTGTCGCGGCACGCGCTGCTGATTCCCCCTCACGTCGATCTTAATCTGAACGGCAGCACGCTGGTGCTCGATCTTCGTTCCAACTCGCACGGCGTCAGACTTTCCAGCCACTCCGCCATACGCAACGGGACGATCCGGGTCGTGCACAGCGAGGGGAAGGGATCGCAGGCGATTTGGCATTCGGCGATCAGCGTGGGCGCACCGTACGACGACGGCGGCACGCCCGAAAAGCCGAGCTATTTCTCAAGAGTGACGAACTGGACGATTGAGGATGTCACCATCGATCAGCAGGTGGCAGCGTCAGCAATCCAACTGATGTCGGAGGCATGTTTCGGCGTGATACGACGGGTTCGGATTCTTGATTCGCCGAAGGCGTTGATGGGCATCGGATTGGACTGGGGGAGCGTCGGAAAGATGACCACCGCGGACGACCAAATCCCTCGTATGCGGGGGTTGTGGGAAAAGGGCGACATCTATAGTACGCACCCGCACGACATTCTGATTGAGGATATCCAAATCGGGCACCTCACACGTAACGTTGACGGCAACGATGCCGGCGTGCGCTGTTCGGCGTGTTACAATATCCGCATCCGAAACGTGCACGTCGCGTCGGCGGCGACCGCTGTGGCAATTTTCGGCGGCGACTGCGGATTTGAGTTTGCCCCGCTCTCGCTGCGACCGCTGGCTCACACCGGATACGAGATTATCGAAGTGACGATTGACACCGCGTATCGCTACGGGATTGTGTTGAACGGGTTGGCGGACAATGTGTATCGGTCAAGCGAGAATCACGGGTATGAAACGCTCATTGATACGGCGCATCCCGGCTTGAATCGCGTGGCGGTGAGGGACTGCCGGCTGAACGGCGGGGGCACTCCGAAAAACCAGGGGATATTCATCACTGCGGTGACGGAGGCGGAGGTGCGGGATGTAGTGGTGGAGGGGTTCGGGATGGGAGCGCGCATAAAGAATTGGGTGAACGGTCTGCGGTTTGTGAATTGCGATCTGGAGCGGAACAATGAGCCCTATACGATTCTCAGCGTGATTGAAGCGCCGAGGAATTTGGTATTTGAGTGAGGGTGGCGTCGGGGTGTTTCTCGTGTTAAGGGTTAGGAACGCAGATCTGCGTTCCCTACGGCGTCGGCAGCGGATAGTGTTGGGTTTCACTAGGATTTCCGAAACATCAAGTAAAACGGATACACTAAATGCACTTCTATAGTCTCAATTTTGTCAGGGTGTTCCGTTCAACCCAACCTACGGGCTGGACGCCAGAAACTAATGGGTATAAGAGCAAACCCATTTTTAGCAGCGCATTTGCTGCCCCGTTCCCGTCCGTAATGGCGCGGTGCATCACGCCTCCAGCCTTTTGTGTTTGTTCAAACCCTTGGAAACAAGGTAATCATCACCCTCTACTCTACCGAATTAACCTGCAATTTCCCCGCTGCTTCCTAGTATACATGTCGCCGGCGAGTGCCTAATACGCTACTCCTTGGTCTTGTCGCCGTTTAGAGAAGGCGGGGGTTCGTCAAAGGGTATTCCCCGCGCCTTTGCATTCTCCTGCCGGTGGTACCAGTCTGCCCAAACCTGATAAGCCTCGGCTTTACCCTCAGCCTTACCCTCGGCTTTACCTTCAGCTTTACCTTCGGCTTTACCTTCAGCTCTACCTCGTGCTTCACTTGTGGCTCTAATCTTCTCAATATCGGTTTTGAATTTGTTCGTCAAATACATGATAATGTCCCAAACTTGGATAAACGCGATGATGGTGATTGCTTCAAAGACACTAAACGCGCCCAGATGCGGAACGAGAAATGCCAGCTTCGCCTTGAAGGTTTTGGCGGCGGTGCCGAACTCTTGATACGTGACCCATATCGTATATCCCAAAAAGATGAACGAGTAGCACTTTAAGGTAGGGTTCGCCCACTTACGGGGGATGCCTATCAAGGGCACAATATCGGCACCCTTATCGTTATCAATTCGGGTGTTTACCATAAAACGTTTCTTGGACAGATATAGTTGAGTTTCCTAGTTGTCTCACGACATGACCATCCAAGGCGAATCGCTACTTCTAAAATCTTACTCAAGAGAAAATCAGATGTCAATAATAAAGTTCCCAAAGTCTATAGCATCCATATCTCCCTTTGATCGTCACCGGTTGACCTTACCCTCATCCTTAGCAAACAGAGTCGATGTGTTTCGCTTGATGTATACCTTGCGTTGGGTAATATTGTGCTTGTTTTCGCAGCAATACTGGTTTCCAATAGGACTTACTCGGCAGGTCGCGATAAGGAGATCGCTCCTATATTCCCCATTCACTCGGTTGATTCCTTCCTGCGTTGATGAAATCCAATTCCCCAGCCCAGCTTAGACTTAGAACCGCCGTCCTCGCCGCGCTGCTGATTCCACTGAACGCCGTATTCCAGATGCAGCCGGGCTTGGCGCACATGTCGATGATCTCGCTGCTCTACAACGCGGTCACGATTCTTTTCGTCTTGGTGGCGTTCAGCCGTCTCATCGAAAAATTCCTCCCGAAACTTGCGCTTTCCCGCGCCGAGTTGCTCTCGCTTTACGTGGCGGTCTCGCTGTCAACGGCGATCGGCGGGCACATGTGCGTGCAGATCATGATTTCCGTCATCAGCTACGCCTTTGCGTTCGCGACGCCGGAGAACGACTGGCAGGCGCTGTTCTGGAACTATATCCCCGAATGGCTGTCGGTCAGAGATAAGGGGGCGCTCGATAATCTGTATCGCTGGGACTCGACGCTGTACCTTGAGCCGCACATCAGGGCGTGGCTGCCCCCGATGTTCGTATGGGGTTGTTTCCTGTTTGCCCTGTTTTCGGTAATGCTGGCTATCAACTTCATCGTACGGAAACAGTGGACGGAGAATGAGAGGCTGAGCTATCCGTTAATTCAGTTGCCGCTTGCGATGACGAGCGGGCGTCAGCGATTCTTCCGGAGCAGGGCAATGTGGATCGGTTTTGGCGTTGCCGCGTTCGTTGATCTGCTCAACGGGTTCAATCATCTGTTTCCGCAGCTCCCGCGTATCGGTCTTACGCGGTCGAGGGAAAACGACCTCGCGGAACTGTTTACCATTCACCCTTGGGATGCGATTGATTGGTTGCCGGTGGGGGTCTACCCGTTTGCCGTGGGATTGGCGTTCTTTATCCCGCTGGATTTGTCGTTCTCGGTCTGGGTGTTCTACCTGTATTGGAAACTTCAGCGGGTTTTGGGGGACGCGCTCGGTTTGCCGCATGGATTTCCGTACGCCTCGGAGCAGTCGTTCGGGGCTTATGCGGGGCTTGGGGTGATGGGGCTCTGGACGGCGCGGCGGCATCTGGTTCAGGTCGCCAGACGGTGCATGGGAGTTCGTTCGCGCGTGGACGACACCGATGAGCCGTTGTCGTATCGCGCGACGGTCGTCTGGCTGCTGCTGAGTTTGGCATTCCTGTTCGCGTTCTGCCATCGGACGGGGATGTCGTTCTGGGTCATCGTCCTGTTCTTCGGGCTGTATTACATGTTGGCTATCGGGATTACGCGGGTGCGGGCGGAACTCGGTTCGCCGGTGCATGACCAGCACTTCGCGGGGGCGGATGAGATGACGTATGCCTTCGCGGGTGCCAAGCCGCTCGGCACGGGCAATATGACGATGCTGTCTTACTTCTATTTCTTTAATCGGGCGTATGACTGCCTGCTGATGCCGCATCAGCTTGAAGGGTTGAAGATTGCAGAGCGCGCGGAGATTCGGTATCGACGGTTCGGGGGCGTGATGGTGTTTGCAACGGTTCTGGGTATCGTTGCGTCGGTCTGGGCGTATCTGCATTTCGCCTATCAAGGGGAGATAAATACCGGTTGGGCGGGCGAGGAGGCGTTTCAGCGGCTTGAGGGCTGGCTGACGCATCCCTCGGGGGCGGATGGATCGGTTATCACGGCGATTGGAGCGGGGTTTCTGGTGTCGGTTGCGCTGACATTGATGCGGGGGCAGTTTCTTTGGATGCCGTTGCACGCGGCTGGCTACGCCGTCACGACGACGTGGACGATGAACTTTTTCTGGTTCTCTATCTTCGTCAGCTTTGTGTTGAAATGGGTGATTGTAAAGCACGGCGGGTTAAGAAGTTTTCGGAGGGCGGCGCCGTTTTTTCTGGGGTTGGTGCTTGGCGAGTTTGTTGTCACGACGTTTTGGGGAATGTTCAGGATTGTCACGGGGCAGTCGACGTATATCACCATCGATATGTAGGGAGAAGCAGTGGCTAGTGACCAGTGGCTAGTAGTCAGTAGAGGCGGTAGTGAGAGGGGTAGGGGACACCGGTGGAAGATTGGAAGGGAGGAAGGAAGAGGGAAGGGAGAAAACGGGTGCACGAGAAGACGGGGAAAGCAGTGGCCTGTGGATAGTGGGGAGGAGGGAAGACCCGAGAATGAGAAAACGGGAAGGCGCGGAAGCGGTGGCTAGTGGATTTCTATCGCGCCACACGGACTGTTTTCTCTTGACATGCAGTTCATGTTTTTTTATGGTATGTAGCTAAATTTCTTATGTTCTGTGCGGTAGTCGGGTCATCTAAAGCAACCTAGAATTCGTTCTAATAACAGGATGTTGTTTTGGCAAATCCGTTCTTCGATCAGCTCATCCTCGAGTCGCCTTACGAGCATTTTAGTTGTTATTGGAGAACCAGTTTGTCCGCGCCAATTGCAACGCCAGCAAGACGAATCGCTACGTAAAGGATTCCCGACGGTGGCACGTCAACCGGGCGCACAGCATGAATCGGCACGACGGCTACTGCCGGTGGGCATTCACCAATGTTACGGATGTGTATAGGATAGGTTCGGAATGTGAAGCAAAGGTAGAGGAAGAATTCAACAATATGTTTGAAGAACAAGTCAATCTGTAAGGCAGTGGTGAGTGGCTAGTGACTAGTGGTCAGTCTAACGGGGCAATTCAAAAACGTGATGCATGAAATTATTCACACGAAGTGGTAGTAGGTGAGACATGAGCAGTCGACGCTTACAAATAACCTTGCAGCCTGACGTGTTACGCTGGGCGCGAGTACGCGCGAAACTCCAGCCCGACGAATTGGCGAAGAAAATGGGCGTGAAACGACCTGAGCGTGTGTTAGCGTGGGAGCGTGATGGGAAGATTAGCGTTGCGCAGATAGACAATCTTGCCAAGTACACCTATACGCCTTTGGGGTTTCTCTATTTGAATGAACCTCCAGAGGAGCGTCTGCCAATTGCCGACTTCCGAACCCGAGAAGGCACTCCGCCGCCAAGCCCCGCCCTGCTTGATACCGTCTACCTGATGCAGCGGCGGCAAGCGTGGATGCGTGAGGAACTTATTAAAGACGGCGCGAAACCGCTGGATTTTGTCGGAGCTTACGAAATAAAGACTCCTCCGCGACGCGTTGCGATTGCTATACGTAAAGCGCTGCAGCTAGCCGAGGGATGGGCAAAAGCACAGGGCACTTGGAATGATGCACTCAGATTTCTCTTAGACAGGATAGACGCCATCGGCGTGCTTGTGTGTTTTAATGGCGTAGTGGGCAACAATACGCAACGGGCACTTGATCCGGATGAATTTCAAGGCTTTGCGCTCGCCGACGAGTATGCACCACTCGTATTTGTAAATGGCGCCGAACTCAAAGCCACTCAGATGTTTACTTTGGCACACGAATTGGCTCATCTCTTCATCGCAAAGAGCGGTGTTTCTACTTTCCAAGAACTTCAACCGGATTCAGATGACACCGAACAGTTTTGCGACGAGACTGCAGCGGAATTTCTGGTGCCAGAGGAAGAGCTACGCACTTTCTGGCCACAAGCTGGTAGGAACAATCCTTACAGCGCAATTGCCCGCAAATTCAAGGTGAGTCCCGTGGTGGCCGCACGACGTGCGTTCGATCTCAACTTGATTCAATCGGATTCCTTCATCAAGTTCTATCGCAAATACAAGGCTAAGACAACACAAGACAAAACAGATGGCGGTCACTTTTGGAATACTCAGAAATGGCGTGTCGGTCCTCGGTTTGCCACAGCAATCGTGCGCGCGGTAAGGGAAGAACGCTTGCTCTACCGCGAGGCGTACAATCTGACCGGTCTGAGGGGAGAAACTTTTGAAAACATGCCCGAGAATCTAGGGGTGCCGATTTGAGCGACAATCTTCCCCTCTTGTTCGTGCTGGACACAACCGTCTTTATAGAGGCACATCGCCGTTATTACGCACTGAATCTCTGTCCAGGATTCTGGGAGTGCTTGAAATATTATTGTGGAGAAAGTCGGCTGCGAAGCATTGATCGTGTGCGAGATGAGATACTTGTCAATTCAGATCGACTGTCCGAATGGGTAAAGCAGGCACCGGAAGATCTGTTTGTGTCAACAGCGGAGACATCAGTAACAAATGTCTACACAAAAATGAATCACTGGGTGCAAACAAACCAACAGTTTCAACTTCAGGCAAGAGAGGAATTCGCTAGGGTAGCCGATGGATGGGTTGTAGCTTACGCAAAAGTCTTCAACAACGTGGTTGTGACGCACGAAGTGTTCAGCGCCGATGTAGAGAAAAGAGTTCCTCTGCCTAACGTTTGTAAACAGTTTGGCGTCGAGTATTGCGACACCTTCGAGATGTTGAGTACGCTTGAAGTACGTTTTGAGTGGAGACATCCATAATGTCCTCCGACGAGAACCTGACTGAATCCGAACATCCGGATCTTGAGGTCGAGCATACGACCTCACACTAGCAATCTCAATCACGTCACAAGAATGACGTTGCGCCGGAGAAGCGGGGCGCCGACGCCATGAGAGTCCTCCGTGGGTTGCATAGCAGTATACGCACGGGAGGGCGGACGTACACTCGCGACGAGAGGAATGCGCGTTAGATGAACAGGGATGGAATCTTGAAGGTGCTCAGGGCGCACAAAGCGATTCTCACGGAACGCTTTGGAGTGACAAATCTCGCCTTATTCGGCTCAGTTGCGCGTGACGAAATGTCAGATGACAGTGACATTGACATCTTGGTTCGTTTCGACCGCCCGGGGACCTCAAAAGCCTACTTCTAGGGTGCGGTTTTACTTGGAAGACCCGCTGGGTCGTCCGGTCGATTTGGTCACAGAAAAGGCGTTGCGGGCGGAGTTTTGCCCTTACGTGGAGCGGGAGACTATTGATGTGTAGCGCTCGGCTCCCGTTCGTTTGATCCCACCAAAGGCTGGTGCGCCGTGCGCACCCTACATCAAGCTTAACTCCTCACGCACCACTGCCTCCCCGCACAATCTCCTTGACTTTTGACTCGTGCGCCACTATGATGTTTATTGATATGCTGGCGCATTTTGACAAAGGGAAGGGCTGCCTATCTCCAGCCAATCGGCGTCGCTGAAATACCGCCTCTCGCCATACGACTTTTGATCGCTTGACCGACACCTTATACCATGCAAGGGGTTCGTGTATGAAAATCACTGATTCGGATATGCAGCAACGTTTCGTGAATGATGGATTTTACGTCTTCAGAAATCTTCTTGAGCCTGAGCTAATCGATAAGTTGAGGCGAATCACCGATGAGGTGCTCGACCAGCAGGAGGAGACGCACTTCGAACAGCAGCGTGCACCGGGCAGCATGGTGATGATTGATTGGGATATGGCGTACCGGTACGACGTTTTCGCTGAACTCATCGTGCACCCCAAAATGCTGAAGCGTCTGGCTGAATTGGGATTCGCGCAGCCGAAGTTCGGGCACGGCAGAGTCATCAGCAAGCCGCCGCACAGCCCGCGGCTGTTTTGGCACGAGGATGGCAGGTTCTGGGACGATCCGGTCAGTTATACGCCGCAGCCTATCCAGTGTTTTCTGATGTACTATCTCGTGGACACCACGCCGGAGAACGGCTGCCTGCGGGTGATTCCGGGATCGCACTTGAAGCGCCACGCGCTGCATGACGAGGTTCCGGAGCGGCATACCGAGAAACTGTCAACCTACGCCGATCCGGGGCACATCGCTTTCCAATATGCGGACGGAGAGATTGACGTGCCGCTTAAGGCGGGCGACGCAGTGATGGGTTACGGGACGCTGTTTCACTCCGCCCATGCCAACCGGACGGACCGGCGCCGGACAGGGCTGACGATGTGGTATTATCCCGATTTCGTCAACCTCCCCGAGCACACCCAAGCCACGGTGGTGTCATTGGAAACCAAGACCCAAACCACTAGCCGTTCACCTAGACGGATACAGCGACTGATGGAGCCGCTCAGGATGGTGTATGAAGGCGACGCCGACCCCATCCCGCAGCAGTGGACGCCGGGAGTGGATTTGAAGTGATTGTTGTTCTCGCCACCCGTAGGAGCGATCTCCGAATCGCGACCTGTTGGGAATCGGAGTCGCGATTCCGATAAATTCGTCCTCCCTATTCAGTCGGTTGATTCCCGTCTACCGGGTGAGGGGTGCATGACATCATCTATCCATCTCACTGGAGCGAGTTATGAGCGAAGAGAAGCGACCGAATATTCTGCTAATTCTGAACGATGACATGGGCTATTCCGATCTCGGCTGTTACGGCGGCGAGGTACAGACGCCGAACCTTGACAAGCTTGCCAACGGCGGACTGCGATTCACGCAGTTCTACAACACCGCGCGTTGCTGCCCGTCGCGCGCATCGCTGTTGACCGGGCTGCACCCGCACCAAACCGGCGTCGGACACATGATGGTTGACGATGGATTGGAGGGTTATCGCGGGGATTTGAATCATCGCTGCGTGACGATTGCCGAAGCGCTTGGAGGGTCGGGATATCGCACCTATATGAGCGGGAAGTGGCACATTGCGCGTCACCAACAACCCGAAGGACCCAAACACAGTTGGCCGCGCCAGCGGGGTTTTGGCCGGTATTTCGGTCTCCGCGGCGGTGGCGCTAATTACTGGCAGCCGCATACGCTCACGCGGGACAACGATCATGTTTTGCACGACGACCTCCCGGACGGCTTCTTCTTGACCGATGCGATTAGCGATGAAGCCTCCGGTTTCATCCGAGACCATCATGCGAGATCGCCCGACGCCCCCTTCTTCACGTATGTCGCTTACACGTCGCCGCATTGGCCGCTGCACGCGCATGAGGAGGATATCGCCCGTTATGAGGGTCGGTTCTCCGCCGGCTGGGATGCGCTGCGCGAGGAACGCCTGCTGCGCATGCGGGAGATGGGCATCTTGCAGGATTGCTGGGAATTAAGTGATCGGGATCCGTCACAGCCACCTTGGGGAGACGCGCAACACAAGGAGTGGAATCAGCGGCGGATGGAGGTTTACGCGGCGCAGATTGATCGCATGGATCAGGGGATTGGACGGATCATCAGCACGTTGAAAGCCACGGGTCAACTGGATAACACGCTGATTCTCTTCATGGCGGATAACGGCGGGTGCGCCGAAGAGTTGGGCCCCGATCTACGTGTCACACGAGATCGTCCCGTCTCACCGCCGCTGACACGCGACGGGACGCCGGTCAGCAGGGGGAACGACCCGGCGATTATGCCGGGACCGGAAACGACGTATCAAAGCTACGGCGTGCCGTGGGCGAACTTGTCAAATACGCCGTTCCGCGAATACAAGCATTGGGTGCATGAGGGCGGCATCAGCACGCCTTTCATCGCGCATTGGCCCCAGCGCATCACGTCGGCAGGCGAGTTTCGGCATCAACCGGGGCAGTTGACGGACGTTATGGCGACCTGTCTGGAGATCGCCGGCGCCGCGTATCCCGAAGAGAACGATGGGAATCCGGTTTATCCGCTCGAAGGCACAAGCCTCGTACCCGTCTTCGACAACCGGGATAACGGCAAGGGCGTGCTGTATTGGGAGCATGAGGGGAACAAAGCGGTGCGGCGGGAGAATTGGAAGTTGGTCGCGAAGTATCCGGGTGATTGGGAGTTGTACGATATGGAGGCTGACCGCACGGAGTTGAACGATGTAAGCGCCAAGTGTCCCGATATGGTGAAGGAACTGAGCGGGTTACACGAGGATTGGGCGGACCGGTGTCAAGTCCAGCCGTGGAGGGATATTTTGGAGTCGCGAGAGAAGAAGCCGTAGGGATTGTTAATAGGTGGTATAAAAAATGGTGGGCAGTGCCCACCCTACAGATCGTTCAAGGTCGGGCGAAATACCCTTAGTGTTGGCCCTCGAATCCACAAAGAAACACCGTCATTGAATATTCGCTCGAAAACAGGAGCCTTGCAATGAATGCGCATGAGAACACCGAAACCACTAAGACACGAATTTCGACACTTCCGAACGTTCGGATTTCGGCGGAGGATTTCGGTCCTATCGTGAGTGGAAGTATAGACCTGAGGCCGCTGACTGTGTTCGTCGGTCCGAGCAACACGGGCAAAACCTATCTCGCCACACTTATCTACGCCCTTCACAAGAAACTTCCCGACTTCTCGCTGCTTCCAGTCATGTATAGTCACCTTGATCGTTTTGTGCAAGATTTGGGAGACGCCAAAACGTCTGCGACAGATGCACGTCCGTGCCAGGTAATCTTCCAAGAAATATACGGAAAGCTGGAGATCAAGGGGCGGCGGTTCATGTTGACGGATTTACCCGAGCACTTACGAGAACGGTGGCAGATTATTCTCACAGAGTCTGAGTTGCTGGGAGAGAGTTTAAAGACTGAGCTAGAGCGCTGTTTCGGCCTTCACTTTGTTTCCGAGTTAGTGCGATTCTCAGGGAAGTCGGACAGCGCCAAGCTTTCGTTGAATGTCAGCGAGGAACGCCAGCCTTTCTGGCATTTCAACATGAATATATCGAAATCGGGTATCACTACAGATGGACAAATCCAAAACATGCTCCTCTTTCCTAATGGAGAGGCTGCCGCCGCAGATTGGAGACACCCCAGATTTCGAGAGTTAATCGAAAAGTCGGTTGATGCATTTTTCGAGCAATTATTGTACTCCGCTACTTGGAATGTCGAGCGAAATGGGGCCTATTACCTTCCGGCAGCGCGGAGCGGTATTATGCAGACACATCCTGTTATCGCGAGTTCCTTGGTGGCAAACGCAGCAAGTGTAAGACCTGACCCAAATCCCAATTTTCCGACCTTACCAGGCGTGACGGCAGATCTTCTGCAGCAACTCATTCTTTACGAAGAGGGGCGAGCGTCCGACGATCTCATGAAAGGCCCTGCCGATGCACTTGAGCGTGAGGTGTTGGAGGGACAGATACGGATTAAAAGAGCGTCGTCAGGCGGATACCCACACTTTGTGTTTCAGCCACGGAAAACGGAGGAGAATATTCGCTTGGCTCGTGCGTCGTCCATGGTGACTGAGCTCGCTCCCGTTGTGCTGCTTCTCCGCAACGCCATTGCCCGCGGCGATATGCTCATCATTGACGAACCCGAGGCACACCTTCATCCCGCTGCCCAGACCGAGATGGCAAAGACTCTGGGGCGCTTGGTACGCGCCGGGGTGCGGGTAGTGGTTACAACACACAGCGATTGGTTGCTCGACGAAATTGGAAACCTTATACGTGAAGGAGAACTGGAAGAAAAGATTGGTGAACCAATCAACGAAGAGCCCCTTCCGAGTTCGCTCCAGCCAAGCGACGTGGGAGTCTGGCTATTTCGCCAGGATAAATCCTCCGCGGGCTCGACGGTGGAGGAAATCCCATTTGACCGCACCGAAGGCGTCGAACCTGCGGAATATGCAGATGTCGCTGAAGCGCTCTACAACCGATCAGCAGGACTACAGAACCAACTCGCGGAAACCGCAGCAGGAGCGAAATACCGGGGTGAATGAGATTCTTGAAGAGATTCAGAACAAAGTGAGACAAGAAAACCTTTGTGATTCGTGTGAAGAAAGTGGGTGCAAAGCATCAATGGACGGTGTGCCGTTCCCTCGAGTCATCGTAGACGCAAACAGAGCATTTGAGGCTCACCAAATTGCAGGAAAGCGGTGCGATTGTATCCTATTCTTCATGGAATCTGCCGAAGGTTCACTCTTCACTGTTCCAATTGAGCTCAAGAATACAAAGGTCGACCGCATCGGAGGTGTTTGATCAATTGCAAGGGGGTGCGGATTTTGCGGATTGCGTCGCACCGAGAGACCGCAACTCCATTTGCCGCCCGATTCTTATCCATGGCCCCGGCATTCACAAGAGTCAACAGAAGAAACTTAATCGCTTTAAAGTTAGATTTCGTGGGACCGACTGCACGATAGAGAGAAGTCGCTGTGATCGTCCCAGGAATCTGGCAAATGCCTTGTCGGAGTGACCCGAGCGCCTAAACCGATATACTAGCCGAATTGAGACCTTGTTTGAACAATTGGAGTGGAGGTTTGAGTGAGTGACAGACATCTATTACTAGACACGCGCATCACGGAGAGGACGCGAAATGCAAAGCTGGTCGTTTCGCCGGCGGAGAAGGATCCGCGCAACCCTCTCTTTGGCGAGGATAAGCCGTGGGAGCAACGTTTCGACAACCTGTATCCGAATGTGATGTATGACCGGCAGGAGGGGTTGTACAAGTGTTGGTACAGTCCGTTCATTTCCGATCTTCCCGCCAGGGGCATCGGTTTGGCGGAGCGGCAGCGGAGGGAGTATAACCCTCCGAAAGGGCGCGAGATGGGGTTGTGCTATGCCACTTCCGAAGACGGGATTGTGTGGGACAAGCCCGATCTCGGACTCGTCGAATTTGACGGGAGCACGGAGAATAACCTCGTCATCCGTACCGTGCACGGCTCAGGCGTTTTGAAGGAGGATCGTGAGCAGGATCCGGCGAAGCGTTACAAGATACTCACCTCCTGCGGACGGAAGGGGTTGGGCATCTCGTTCTCCCCGGACGGGGTTAGGTGGGAGCCGCCGACGCTGTGTCCGACGATTAACCCTTATCGTGTTGACGGCACGCATTACAATGTCCTATGGGTCGAGGAGTTGGGGGAGTATGTCGGGTTCACGCGGATGCGCGACCCATGCGGCGATGGTCCCAAAGAAGTCATGGAGCGTCACGGCGCTTGGCCGCCGCGGCAGGTGGGACGGACTACAAGCAAAGATTTTCTGAATTGGACGCAAGCCACGGCGGTCATGCAGGGAGTGGACGAGAACCTGCAGATATACTCCATGCCCGTCTTCCGCCACGGGAACGTCTATCTCGGGCTGCCGGTCATTCACAACCAGCGGACGGATAGGGCGTGGACGGAGTTGGCGTGGAGCCCCGACACGATTAACTGGAGTTTTGTGTGCCCGGGATCGCCGCTCATACCGAACAGCGATGAGGTGGGAACGTTCGACTGGGGATGCGCCTATTCTTCTGCCTACCCAATCATCCTTGAAGACGAGATCCGTCTCTATTACGGCGCGAGCAACTGGCTGCATTTCGGTTGGCGCGATGGGTTCCTCTGCTTGGCGCGGCTGCGTCCGGACGGGTTCGCGGGATACGATCAGATTTCCGCCAAAGTGCCCGCGGTTGTCACCACCAAACCGATGGCGATCACGGGAAGCGAGTTGCACCTGAGCGCGGATGTCTACGGTGTCGGCTCAGTGCAGGTGCGGCTGTTGAATAAAGCCGATGAAGCGATGGTTGCCGAGAGCGAGCCGATAGAGGAGACAGTTACGGACGGGGTTGCCGCGTGGCGGAACGGTTTTTCGCTTGGTTCTGTGGAGAATGAAGAGTTGCGCGTTGAGTTTAGCATGAACGGCGCAAAATTGTATTCGTTCGGGTTTGAATTGAGACCGTAAAGCGAGTTTTCGAATTTAAGATATTATTGTGAGAAAATCAAACCGAGTATCACTCGAACATCTTGACAAAAGACGAAACAACCGTAACGGAGGTTATTAGATGCGAAACTACACGGTATGCATTATTGCCGTGCTTGGCATGGCGTTAAACCTTACCCTATCATTCTCAGCGGCGCACGCTCAAGCAGGTCCTGCGCCTGTGCTCGACTTTGACGCCCTAAAAACCGATCAGAAAGGCGGCGATAAAGCTTGGAGAAATGCGGGCACGGCTGGCGGCGAAGTGGAACGGACGGGAAACCCGAAATTGGAAGAGGGTTTTATCGAGATTCCAGCTATCCGATTCAAACAGGACACCAAATGGTATACGGCGGAGAAATCCGGTTCGACATTCAGCAATGCCGCACCGGGAGGTGATGTCCCTATTGTCAACCTTGAGGACTTCACAATGGGACTGCTGCTGAGAATTAACGGCGGCTTAATCCGAGAGGAACACCATCTAGTCGGGCTGCAGGCGAATCCGAGAGAACAGGTGCAAAACGTGCGAATATGGTTAGACCAAAACGGCGGGGGCTTCCAAAACGTTAGCATCGCCCAGGGCGCTATCGGGGCACGCGCTGACCTTCGGGTCGGTCAGACGCAGATGTCATTTGATCAAGGCAAGTGGCACTGGGTGCATCTGGTGTTCAGAAGCGGGGATAGCCTCACCTGTTACATCAATGGCGAGAAGGTTTCCGAGAGCCGGACGACGGTAAAGTGGAACAAAAAGCATCATATGAACTTGCACGCCATCTTCTCTCATAGCCGGCCGGAAGCGCATCGAACTTGCAATTGTTCAATATCTGTCTACCGAGTGTATGATCAGGCGTTAAGCGACGCTGAAATTGAGCAAGATGTGCACGGTTCGTTCGCGGTTGATCCGTCGGGAAAGCTGGCGACTACCTGGGGCAAACTTAAGCGCGGGATTTAGTCTCTAAATGGTTCATTCGCTAAGTGTTTAATTCTTACGAGACTGTCACAAGAAACTGTTCTACCACGCCGGTAGGTGCGGTTTCTAACCGCACCGGCACCCAACACTAACCATATTTTTTTTGGAAAATAAACCACTAAGTTCGATTTGGTACACTCGTAGAAATCCTCTGCCCACCAGCCTTTGAAAGCGCCAGCGGGTGTATAGTAACGCCAAGCCACCCTACACCAAAGCCCCAGCAGGGCGACAGGTTGAACCAAAAAGACCAGATGATTAAAACCTCCCCCGAATTTCTTCGGCCCTCGATCGAAACCGTCCGAAACGCAGCTTTATTATACAAAGTCGAGTTTAATTTGATCAAGGAGGTCCAACACTCGTGATCTGCGTAGACGGGGCAAAAATTCGGTTGGCTGAAGAGGGCTACTGTGTGTTGGAGGGATTGCTGGATCCGGCGGAAGCGGATCGGTTCAGCGAATTGTCGCGTCCCTTTATGAAGGCGCCGGAGCCGAATTTCTATCATCTGGGAGGAGCGCTGAACGACGTGCCTCAACTCGCGCCGCTGTGCATTCACCCGACAATCCTTGAGATTGCGGAACACGAGCTTGGCGAGGGGTTTATTCTTGCCAATAACGTGGATGTCACGCTGACCGAGCCCGGAGCCCCGCCCCAAGGGCTGCATGCGGACGTTCCGTTGTCTTGGATGCCCCAGCCCTGGCCCGCATTTCCCACCGCATTGCAGGTGTTCTGGATGCTCACCGATTACACGCCGGACAACGGAGCAACGGTAGTCGTGCCTTTCAGTCACCACGCTCGAAGGCATCCGACGCGAGCAAGCTATCCGCAGGAGGTTCCGGTACTCGGACGTAAGGGCTCCGCGTTCCTCATGCGCCCCGGAGTCTGGCACCGACGAGGCGAAAACACCAGCCGGGACCGACATCGAGGCACGGTCAACATTTTTTACCTCCCTCGGTACATCCACCGCCCCAAAGATTCGTGGCCCTTGGTGAAGCAAAGCGTTTATGAAAAGCTCCCGGCGCGTTTGCGAGAAATGACGAGTTCTGGCTGATGTCAACGGTTGTAAATATTCCGTAACGGTACCTTGTCTCGATCGATGTCGAACGAGGCGTCAAGCACTTGTAGGAGCGATCTCCGAATCGCGACATCAAAATTGTTGGGTTTCGCTGTGCCCAACCCAACCTACGAACTATAGGATTGCTATAACGTACAATACCAGATAGTGTTAATTGGTGAGCAGATTCGACCCTTTTTTCTTAACTGTAGGAGCGACCTCCCGGTCGCGATCCGCACATCCTTGTAGGAGCGATCTCCGAATCGCGACATTAATATTGTTGGGTTTCACTGTGTTCCACCCAACCTACGAACTAAAGGATTGCCATAACGTACAATTCCAGATGGTGCGAATTGATGGGCAAATTCGAGTCTTTTTCCGTAACTGTAGGAGCGACCTCATGTGCAAATCGAACCGACCAAATTACACATGTGTAATCATCATTTGCAACGACTATAACCTTTAACGAGGAGTTCTACTTAATGTCAATTAACGAGAGTATGCTGCTGCTTGACGAAGCGCTGATTGACGCGGAAAGCGGCATTCAACGAGAGGTGCATCCCGGAAAGAAGAGTGGTATTCTCATGGAACCTGACAGGGACAAGCCGTGGGAATATTGCGGGCCGGGAATGAGCAAACGCATTCACTTGTACGGCACGACGCTTTACGACGATCTTATGGGGAAATACCGGATGTGGTATTTCGCGCGGATGGGACCGCACTGGCGCGAGGAGGCGGGCAACTATCAGATTCCGGGCTTGTACGTGCCGCGCACGGACGAAAAACCGTACAATTGCAACGGCGTGACACACGACAAATATGGGCGAGCCTTTGTGGACAACGACCGGGGCGACCTGACCTGCTATGCGGAGAGCGATGACGGAATCAACTGGGTCAAACCGAATCTCGGCATCTTCACGTTTGACGGCAGCCCCGACAACAACATCATCTGGGATCTTCACGGTGCCTCGGTGTTTATCGACCGGGAGGACGCGGATCCGAACAAGAGATACAAGGCTATCGGGTTTTGCCGGCGTTACCGCAACATCTTCCTTATCACCTCGCCCGACGGCATCCACTGGGACGATAAGGACAACATAGAGCCTGTCTCGGATCGAGGGAACGAGGGCACGTTCAATGTGGTTTGGGATCCCCACAGCCAAATTTTTCGGGCGTATTCGGTTATGCGGTTCGATGACAAAGACAAGCGCCGAGTCATCTGCTACACCGAAAGTCCCTCTCTCGAAGGACCATGGAAGGGCTCGGTACCCATGCTGGAACCGACGCATTGGGATGATGAGATTGGGCGTCGCAGATACGGCGCGTTACGTGCCGAATTTCACAATCTGTCCGGTTTTCGGTACAACAACCTGTATCTCGGCTTGGTGGGCGCCTTGTATGTGACGGCGGAGCAGATTTCCGGACAGAGGAATCAGGTGCCGTGCGATGGGCCAATCGATTCACAAATCGTGTACAGTCGGGACGGGATCAATTGGGCGCACGCCGACAGGGAGCGGACAGCGGTCATCCCGCGCGGGGAGGGGGACGCCTTCGACCGTGGCATGATTATCGGAACTGCCAAGGAACCGATAATTGATGGAGACGACGTGCACTGGTACTACACCGGCTGCGAGCACACGCACGGCGAGGTCGATATGGAAAAACGGGTGAAACGTCTGGCGCGCGCCACGTGGAAACGCCACCGGTTCGTCGCGCTGAGCGCACCGGACGACGGCGTGGTCACGACAAAGACTGTCCCTCTGCCTGAGGATGCGGCAGGATTGGAAGTGAACGCGAATGCCGAAGGCGGGCAGGTGCGAGTCGAACTTTGCGGGGCGGATGGACGAGTGTTGGACGGTTTTTCTCGGGAGGATTGTATGCCGTTAAGCACAGATGATCTGCGGTGGCAGGTCAAATGGAAAGCAGGGGATATCTCAAGAATCAATGGAGAGGTGAAACTTCGGTTCGTGATGACTCGGAGTAAGTTGTACAGTTTCACGTTTCGCAATGCGTAAACGGGAAGTTCCATTTACAGTTGCACATATTATAATCGAATATCAATTGACGATGACAATAGACAATATGTGTAATACCCTACAAACTCGCATGCGCCCCCGTAGCGCAAACTGTTAGTTTGCGCATTTCACAATCTAAATGGTTTACTCGCTAAAATTGTGTGTCATTAGATTAAGGTAGTAAGCACACGCCGTGTGCCGTTAACAGCCTTACATTGACTGGTAGGAGCGATCTCCGATTCGCGACCTCCTCAATTAATGATTACGAGACTGTCACAAGAAACCGTTCCACCACGCCGGTAGGTACGATCAAGTGACCGAATAGAATCAACCGAGTGGATAACGAGGACGATAGGGATCTTCACGCGATAGAGATCCCTTTCTAACCGCACCGCACCATTCAACTATAGGTAGGAGCGATCTCCAGGTCGCGACCTCCTTATTTGCATTGAAATTTACCGAGAAAACCACTAAATGAAGATTAACGAAAGTATGCTGCTGCTTGACGAGGCGCTGATTGACGCCGAGAGCGGCATCCAACGAGAGGTGCAGCCCGGGAAGAAAAGCGACTGCCTCATGCAGCCCGATAGAGACAAACCGTGGGAGTATTGCGGGGCGGGGATGAGCAAATGCGTTTGTATTTACGGAACCACGCTTTACGATGATCTGACGGGGAAGTACCGGATGTGGTATGCCGGTCGAATGGGACCGCACTGGCGCTTTGAGAGCGGAAACTATCAGATTCCGGGCTTGTACGTGCCGCGTACCGACGAGAAACCGTACAATTGCCACGGTGTGACTCACGACAAATATGGGCGAGCCTTTGTGGACAATGACCGAGGTGACTTGACCTGCTATGCGGAGAGCGACGACGGAATCAACTGGGTCAAACCGAATCTCGGCGTTTTTACCTTCGACGGAAGTCCCGATAACAACATCGTCTGGGATCTTCACGGCGCCTCTGTGTTTATCGACCGCGAGGAGACGGATGCGGACAAGCGATACAAGGCTATTGGGTTTTGCCGCCGCTACCGCAACATTTTCGTGATTACGTCGCCGGATGGGATCCATTGGGACGACAAGGACTACCTCGAACCTGCCGCGATTCGTCAGAACGAGGGCACGTTCAATGTGATTTGGGATGCTCATAGCCGGATATTCCGCGCGTATTCGATTGTCCGGTTCGATGACAGAGACAAGCGCCGCGTAATCTGTTATACTGAAAGCCCTTCTCTTGAGGGACCTTGGAAGGACTCCCACCCCATGCTCGAACCGACGCACTGGGACGATGAGGTCGGGCGCCGCAAATACGGCGCTCTGCGTGCAGAATTTCACAACATGTCCGCGTTTCGGTATCATAACCTGTATCTCGGTTTGGTGGGCGCTTTGTACGTGACGGCGGAGCAGATTCCCGGAGAGAAGAACCAGATGCCGTGCAACGGGCCGATTGATTCGCAGATTGTGTACAGCCGCGACGGGATAAATTGGGCGCACGCCGACCGGGATCGGACGCCGGCAATTCCCCGCGGCAGCAGGGACGCATTCGACAGCGGCATGATCGCCGGAACGGCCAAAGAGCCGATAATTGATGGAGACGACGTTCACTGGTACTACAGCGGCTGCGACTACACGCACGGCGAAGTTGATCTGGACAGGAAGATGACCCGCGTGGGTCGCGCCACGTGGAAACGTCACCGGTTCGTCGCGCTTAGCGCACAGGACGACGGTGTGGTCACTACGAAAGCGGTGCCTCTGCCGGACGATGCGGCTGATTTGGAGGTGAACGCAGATGCCGAAGGCGGGCAGGTGCGGGTCGAACTTTGTGAGGCGGACGGACGGGTATTGGACGGTTTTTCGCGGGAGGATTGCCTTCCGTTGAGAAGCGATGAGTTGCGGTGGCGGGTCAGATGGAAAGCCGCCGATATTTCAACAATCAACGGGAATGTGAAACTCCGGTTCGTTCTGAATCGGAGCAAGTTGTACAGTTTCACATTCCGTAAGCGGTAAACAGGGGGCACGAAGATGGAAAATAGAGATAACTCTGGTTCACAGCCGGGATACACACGGGCAGGGAAGATAGATCTCTCCGGAAAGGTGGCACTGGTCACGGGCGGAGGACGCGGCATCGGCGCCACAATCTCGCTGGTGCTGGCGCAGGCGGGCGCGGACATCGTCATCAACCATAGCAAAAGCCCGGAAGAATCGGAACGGATTCGGGGCAAGGTCGAGGCGATGGGCAGACGTGCCGTTGTCATTGGCGCGGATGTCGGGTATAGCGCACAGTGCAAGGCATTGGCTCAGGGCGCAACCGAGGCGTTCGGGAGGGTGGATATCTTGGTGAACAACGCCGGGATGGGTCAGCCGAACAAAATAGTTGATACGTCCGACGAGGAATGGGACCGCGTGATGAACGTCAATGCTCGCGCCATGTTTTCGCTTGCCCGCGAGTTGCTGCCGGGTATGATGGAGCGGAAGTTCGGACGTGTGGTATCGATTTCGTCAAACATCGCGGTGTACGGGCGCGGCGGCGGTTCGTTCGCGACCTACGGCGCGTCGAAGGCGGCGATGATTGCGCTGACCAAAGGGATTGCCCATGAGGGTGGACCTTTTGTCACGGCGAACGCGATCTGCCCGGGTCCGACGAACAAGGATTTGGCGGAAGACAGAACGAAGCCGATAGCGATTCAGGAGGATGAACCGCAGAGCTGGCTCGGCATCCCGTTTTTGGTAAACCGACGGGGAACCGCGGAGGATATCGCCCACGCCGTGAGTTATTTCGCATCGGACGCTGCGGAGTTTGTCACCGGACAGACGCTGCACGTGAGCGGTGGATTGTTTATGCCGTAAGCGCAATACCCGATTCGCGACGGCCCTATCGCTGCGTTTCACTTCGCTCAACCCAATCTGGAAGTGAGAATTTTAATACAAATTCGTAATCCATAAGTTACAAGAACCGAGGGTTCGTAGTAGCAATCAAGCGAGTGAATAGCGAGCGCGATAGAAATCCCTTCATTGCGCGTCCTGGAGTGGCTGTAACATTTCGATAGAAAAATCGTAAAACAACGCGATGCTCAATATCAAAGAGTTCTCCGTTGAGGTAAATGGACAACCGCTGACTTGCTTGCTGGCGGAACCGAACGAATTGTCAGACCGTCCGGCGCTGCTGCTGAATTTTGCGGCGGACAAATCCGCTACGCTAAATACGGAGCCTTACAACATCACGCCGCAGATGTTCCTCGACGCGGGGCACCGCGCCGCGAGTTTTGATCTGCCGTGTCACGGTGATCGGGAGGTTCAGGGTCAGCCCCGAGGGATTGCGGGATTCTGTGCGGAGTGGCAGAGGGGGGTCGATGTGTTCGCGGGGTTTGTCGACGAGGGGCGCGCCGTTCTTGATGCGCTGATTGAGCTCCAGCTTGCCGAGCCGGGCCGCATCTTTGTTTCCGGTACCTCGCGGGGCGGTTATTGCGCGTTGCGTTTGATGGCGGCGGACGAGCGCATCGGAGCCGTGGCGGCGTTTGCTCCGGTGACCGACTGGCGAATACTGAACGAGTTTGCGGAAGTCAAGGATGCGCCCGAAATCGCGGATCTGGCGTTGACGCGGTTCGCCGAGTCGTTCGCGGGGCGCTCCGTTTGGATGGCAATCGGGAATTGCGATGCGCGGGTTGGAACGGATGCGTGCCTGCGCTTTGCGGAAGCCGTGGTACGAGCGGAAGCGAAGCAGGGGTGTTCGTCGTCGCGGTTTGTCTTGCATGTCGTGCCGGAAAGAGCGCATCACTTGTCCGAGGATTGGCGACGGCGCGGCGGGCAGTATCTATTGGATTGGGCGAATGGGCAACGGTAGCTTTAGGCGAGAAGCCGCCATTGCACGCTTCAGAAACAGGTGACGCACATGAAATTGAAGACAATGTACAGGGGATTCAGTCGCTTTTGGTTGGTGCTGTCATTCTTGCTGGGGGCTCTTGCTTGGTTCCTCAATGGTGCCAAGTCAGCAATTCTGACTTTCATCATCGTCATGGCTATCGGGCACGGAGTGTTCTGGGTGATTTCTTGGATTGCCCAGGGCTTTCGCGAATGAGAGGGCGCGTTAACCACGCCCACACGGGCACTCCCGAGTTATGTGTGCGATGATGAATGAGGGGGCGCGGTAAGCGCGCCCCTACGGTAAAGCACATGGGGCACAGTAATTTCTATCGCCCTCCCTATTTGGTCGGTTAATCTCTAACACAGGGCGCATTTGGTAGGAGCGATCTCCGAATCGCGACATTAAAATCATTGGGATTAAAAGCTGAAAGGCTGGTGCGCAATGCGCACCCTACAGGGTTTGAGCAGATGACATAGGAGTTGATATGAGCATGAATAGCGATATATTGTACGCGCCGCTGCCGTTTAAGGCGAAGCGTGAGTCAAGTTGGGACCGCGAAGGATATAACCGGGACGGGAAGGTGTATCCCGCGTCTCAGGCAAGTGTTCTCGCGGAGATTCCGGGACCGGGGATGATTGTGCACATCTGGTTCGCGCTCAGTAATTATAATGCCGAGGAGCCGCTTTTTCTGAGGAAGAACAGCTTGGAGTTTTATTGGGATGACAACGAATTTCCGAGCGTGCGCGTGCCGTTCGGCGACTTCTTCGGCGTCGGACACGGGCTGATTCGGGATTATACTTCGGCGTTGTTCGAGATGTCGTTGAATCCCGGATCGGCAACAGCCGCGTTTAACTGCTGGGTGAAGATGCCGTTTCGAGAACGCGCCAAAGTGGTAGTCAATAACGAATCCGAGGCGGAGATTCGACTCTTTCACTATTTCGATTATCGGGAACTGGAGAGCTTGCCCGAAAAGTTGTACTACTTCCATTCGAATTGGCGGGCGGAGATGCCGCGCCGGGCGACGCCGCTAATCGACGGGAAGGAGGGGCCCAACCTTACCGGTGACGATAATTACTGTGTCCTGGACACGAGGGGCGAGGGCAATTTCTTGGGGTGCAGCCTGAGCGTGGACAACTTCAGCGGCGGTTGGTGGGGAGAGGGCGACGACATGATCTTCATTGACGATGAACCGTTTCCACCGTCGTTCCACGGCACCGGCAGCGAGGATTACTTCAACCAAGCGTGGGGTATGCAGAATTGCTGCTATCCGTATGCGGGCACGCCGTTGTTTAACACCGATCATGCGAATTGGGAGGGTCAATGGTCGATGTACCGCTATCATATTCAGGATCCGATTCCGTTTACAAAATCGCTGCGAGCGACGATAGAGAACGGTCACAACAATCATCGAAGCGACGATTATTCGTCGGTGGCGTATTGGTATCAGTATCCGATTGTCGAGGCGTTGGCGTTGCCGGAGATGGAGCAGCGTTTGCCGAGGCAGCACGAATACCCGAGTTGAGTTGGCAATGGCAAAGATGTGTAACGAACCGGAGGCGGTTCATGAGACCTTTTATTGCGGCGGTGCTGATGACGACCATGGCATGTAATCTGCCCGAAATTCACAACCAAAACGACATGTCCAAACGCGGTTTGCCCCTCCTCTTCTGGGAGCCGGCAGACATTGCCGACCCGTTCGGCAGCATTGAGTTCCGCGCAGAGCCCCTGCGGAATCTTGGAGCCGCGTCCGGTTATCCTCACATGCAGTACGGCTGCCAAGTCCCAAAAGCCGAAGGCGGCAGTTTTATCTATGGGTGGCGCGTTCAAAATTGGGCGGATACGGACAACCGGGTGCTTGAGGTCGTCCGATGCGTCACGGAAGACGGAGTGACGTTTTTCGATGAGCAAGTCGTATTTTCTCACGGCGGAACGGCTTGGCAGGGGTTCGCAAATATCGTGCGCCGTCCGGATGACGGAGCGATATTTCTGTTTTCGTGGGCTGCCGGCCGCCTGTATGTTTTCCGAAGCGATGACGGAGAAAATTTTACGCTGTTGACAAAGGAGGCGTATGCCGGGCACGACGCCATGTGTGTCACGTGGTATCCGCCCTTTGGTCAGTTTCTCAATTACCAGACAGTGACGCAGCCTTATCCAAAGCGTTACCCCGACAATATCGGCGCCTTGCGCCGCGTGCTGTCCTTCCGGCGGTCGGTAGACGGTGTCAGGTGGGAATCCTTTTCTCCGTCGTTTCTCGGAGGCGAAGAGTTGTGGCTGCCGGATTCAGCCGATCCTGCGGATCTGGAGTTCTATCGATGTGTGGTGTTTCCTCATCTGGGGCGTTACGCCATGCTAATTTCGGATTACATGCCGCCCCCGGCGGAAGCCAACTCGCGGCGCGCCACCACAAAACACGGGCCGTCTTATATGGCGGAATGGGCGATTAGCCGTGACGGTCTAAACTGGAAGCGCAGTTTTCGGGACACGAACGCGTACACCTCTCAGTTCTGGATGGCGCTTCAGGGGCCGCTGGTTCGTGACGGGGTACTCCGGTTCTATCATCCTGACGGTAGAATCGCCGGACTGCCCTCGGACCGGATCTTCTATGCGACCTGCCGCGCGAACGGTGAATTCTCGACGCCAACCTTTTCGATGCCGGCTGACGGACTGTTTCTCAACGCTTACGCGATGTATCGCGAGGTGGAACGACCGAACGGACAGGCGTACATCATGGCGGAGTTGCGCGATGGGGATGAGGAAGTGGTCCCGGGTTATGAACGGACGAAGTGTCTTTTTGAGGATTGTGACGGGAGAGAATTGCCGCTGGTTTGGGAGGGAAAGAACGGGAGCGAGTTCGCGGGACAACAGGTGAGGATTCGTTTCTTCCTGCGGGATGCCAAAATTTATGGTATCACATCGGCAGCCGAGTAAAGTTACCATTACGCAGGCGCTTAGTCATGTTGTGCCAGATGGTCAATAAGGTTTTGATTGGTGGCGCGCACATCTGTTTTGATGTTGTTCAAATCGTTGTGGATGTCAGTAAGCCGAGTATTGATCGCGTCAAATTGTTTCTGAATGCCATCAAATTGCCTCTGGATGCCGTTGAACCCCAGTTTCATGAAAATACCTAGCGCCGTTGTTAAAATACCTACTCCTAGTGTTGCTACAATTTGCAATTCCATTATAATTAGCCTCCGTATGGTAAGGTTAAAATAGTTCCATGGAATCAATCTTGTGTTTCGTTCCACGTCTGTAGATGAAATTGTAACCTCATTTAACCAACCTGTCAAGAAAGATATTGACACAATCACTAGGTTCTGTTGACATTTATGTTAGGTGTGTACGTGATCCGGGAGACGCACCAATGGATTGGGAAACCCAACCCGTTGGGCGAGGAGATCTCTATGGGAGTTCTATCAGGATTGGCTATGGGAACTCTATCAGGTTAGCTATGGGATCTCTATCGCCTTCACTATCCGTTCAGTTGATCGCTCCTTATTCATTCGCTTGATCGATAGCAATCTCATAGAGAGCGTCCCAATTCGGCGGGCGAGGGAGGAACTCTATCGCGCTCGTTATTCACTCGCTTGATCCCTACGATTATTCACACGCATTAGTTAATTTAATCGAAATTAAGTCGCCTAATTTTTTTAACCAGACGTGGGCTTTTGGCTCAGTCGAAATTTATGAAAACTACGAGGTGAAATATGGCAAGAATCAATCGTGCAATCGAGTTGCTTGAGCAGGGTCAACCGCTTTATTACGCTTCTCCCGGGGAACGCGACTACGAGGGAGGCATCGAAGCCGTCGGGACATGGGCGGACTATATCATGTATGACATGGAACACGGCGTGTATGACATACCCGCGCTTGAGGAGTTCATGCGCGGTCTCGTCGAAGGGGGACCGACGCGGAGCGGACATCGGACGCCGACGGTGATTGTAACGCTGCCGACCGACGGCACGAACGAGGATGTGGTACGCGCCAATGCGTGGATGATTAAGCAGGTGTTGGCGACGGGTGTTCACGGCATCCTGCTCTGTCATGCGGAAACCCCGGGCGCCGCGAAGGCGCTGGTAGAGTCGGCGCGTTACCCGTTCCAGCCGATTGGCGTCGGCGAGGGGCTGGATGTCGGGCGCCGCGGTTCGGGTGGACAGGGCAGAGCGGCGGATGTCTGGGGGGTATCGGTGCAAGAGTACCTCCAACTGGCGGACCCGTGGCCGTTGAATCCCAAGGGCGAGTTAATGTTGGGGTTGAAGATCGAGAATCGGCGGGCGCTTTCCAACGTTGAAGCCAGCACCAGCGTGCCCGGCATCGCATACGCGGAATGGGGACCGTCCGACATGGGGATGTCGTTCGGATCGCCGCCGCCGCACGATGCGCCGTACCCCGAACACATGGCAAATGCACGTGCACGGGTCAAAGCGGCGTGTGACGCGGTGAATATCGCCTTTTTGAACAGGATGGCTCCTGACGACATCACCGAGATGATTGACGAGGGGGTCATGATTGGTGCGGGGGGCGAAGAATCCGCCATAATTGGCAGGAAATACACCAAGCGCACCATGCCGGTGTAGGCCCACGGTGTGGTAGTTGGTTGTGTGCGTAGTGATTTGAGCGAAATGGGAGAATATTCATGCCAATTTCACAATACGGAGCAACGCTTAAGGATCCCGGGGCTTATTGGATTCTCGTTATAGTGCTCTTAATAGGGTCCGGCATTTTGGGATGCGATCAACTTCAACGCGTCATTGAATCGGTAAGTTCGGAAGGCGCTGATAGCGGAGCTATGGTCAAAATCGGTTTTATTTATAGCCCGCCCGACCCGGGAACGACTCGGAACGGGACAGAGTTGGCTGTTGCGCTTGCGAACCAAGCCGGAGGCATAAACGGCGTACCGATAGAGTTGCTTATTCGAGATGCCAAAGGGGACCCGTCTCTCAGCGTTCAACACGCCGAGGAACTGATCGCTGCGGGAATATCCGTAATCGTTGGGCCCGATTACAGTACGGAAGCCGTGGAAGTCGGAAAGGTTGCGCTGCTACACGAGGTACCGATGGTAACAACCTATCCGACAAATCCGAAGGTCTCTCAATCGGGAAGATTCTCGTTTATGGGCGCATACACCGACCCTTTTCAGGCAGGGGTAGCGGCAAAGTTCGCGACGCAAGAGTTGAGGGCAACAACCGCAGCGGTGCTCACAGAGATGGGTGAAATATACTCGGAAGAGCTATCGACCGCATTTGTCAAACATTTCACCGCCCGGGGCGGCAAAATCGAAGTACACCAGTATTATGATTCCGGCGCGATGGATTTCACGGAGCAATTGAAGGCGATTGCCGCTGTCGATCCACTGGTCGATGTCATTTTTCTTGCCGGCTTGGGCTCCGAATTTCCGGTTGCAGTCAAGCAGGCGAAATCCCCCGATTTCCGTATTGCTGCAACGTTCCTCGGCGGGGACGGTTGGGACCGCCCGGATCTGGTTGAGATAGGCGGAATGGCGGTTGAAGGGAGTTTCTTCGTAAATCACTTTTCGCCCGGCAGCGATCCAGAGCAGTTAAGCGAAGAAGCACAAAAATTTGTGTTCGCTTATACGGAGATGTTCGGTATCGCTCCCGACGGACCGGCGGCGCTCGGATACGATTCCACCATGATTGCAATCCAAGCGATGCGGCGAGCGAGCGACGTAACTCCGGCGGCGATTCGCGATGAAATCGCGGCGACGCAGGATTACAGCGGCGCAACGAATCTGTCGCACTTTGACGAAAATAGGTATGCCATCAAGAGCGCAGTCATTAACACCGTGAAAGATGGGAAAATACAGTTCTATCAAGCGATTGAACCGTGATTGTTGTAGGAGGGATCAAGCGACCATGTACGGAGACCTGTAGGTTGGGTTGAACGAGTAAGTGAAATGTCCGTATGAAATGGAATTGGCTTAGGGAGTCTCATCTGGATTCAACACCCGGATATCCGAGTGAAACCCAACTCCGTATGCCATAGATGCAAATGAGATATCGCCGAGCAAAAATAAAGGGCAGCACGTACTTCTTTACTGTCGTCACTTACAATCGTAAACCTTTTCTTTGCCATCCACGTAACGCAGAACTACTGCGTCAGGCATTTCAGAATACGACGCAACGACATCCCATGGAGATTGATGCTTTTGTTTTGCTTCCTGACCATCTACATAGCATCTGGACTCTGCCTGAAGATGACCACAACTTCTCAATGCGATGGCGTCTAATCAAAAGTCACTTCAGTCGCAATTGTGATATCAAGTATAGTGGTATTGTTTCCACATCACGACACGGTAAACAGGAGCGAGCATTTTGGCAACGTAGATTTTGGGAACACATGATTAGAAACGATCAAGATTTCCAAGACCACGTGGAATACATTCACTATAATCCCGTCAAACACGGTTTGGCAACGGCTCCTAAGGATTGGGAGTATTCTAGTTTTCATCGTTACGTCGAAACGGGCTTGTATGATGAGATGTGGGGAACGGTAGGTGATATATCGTTCGATCCAAATATTGGTAATGAATAAGTTAAGTTGGGTTTCACTATACACCTTCACATGACTGTGCTTGTCGAAAATCAGAATCCCTATGGCTGAGGTAACCATTGGCGATTAACCGTTCAACCCAACCTACGGGCTAACGCGCTCATTATCCATTGAGATCTAGAAAGGCAGTTGGGTTTCACTACACATTTCTACCTGACGATACTTGTCGACAATCGCAATCCATCTAGGTGAGGAAACCATTGGCGACTATCCATTCAACCCAACCTACGGGCTGTCGTTCTTCTTTTTCACTTGCTTGAACAGATTTCTATCGCACGGGATTTATTATCGCCCTCGTTATCCACTCGCTTGATCGTTCATCCCGACCTATGACATCTAGAAAGGCAGTTGGGTTTCACTACACATTTCTACCTGACGGTACTTGTCGAAAATCGTAATCCATCTAGGTGAGGTAATCATTGGCAATTGGCCGTTCAACCCAACCTACGGGCTGCCGTTCTTCTTTTTCACTTGCTTGAACAGATTTCTATCGCACGGGATTACTATCGCCCTCGTTATCCACTCGGTTGATCGCTCATCCCAACCTATAAGGTCTAGAAAGGCAGTTGGGTTTCACTACACATTTCTACCTGACGGTACTTGTCGAAAATCGTAATCCATCTAGGTGAGGTAATCATTGGCAATTGGCCGTTCAACCCAACCTACGGGCTTTTCGTTTGACCGATTCCAGCCTACGTGTTTAGCGCGGTGACGCCGAATTCCGCTTCAAAGTCATGCCAGACGTCGTCCGGGATGTGTGCGGTGGCGGCATCGTATCCCTCTTCGACCTGCTGTTTGTTCGCGGGGCCGAACATGACAATGCCGTCAACCGGCGCGGCGAGGCAGAACTGCACCGCCAAGTGACGGATATTCACGCCTCGCGCTTGACACCACTTCCACATATCGTGCGCTTGCGGCTTGGCGTCCAGGTTTTCTTTTCTCGCGCGACGGAGTTCATCCTCCTGATTCGGCTCCACGCCGGTGAGTGTACCCATCGCCATCGGGCTGGCGAGGATTATTCCGACATCATGTTCCCGCGCCAGCGGAAGCGTGGTTTCCGCAACCGATTGGTCCAGCAGGGTGTAGTCCAAAAAGGTGAGTACAATGTCGATATGTCCGGTTTCGATGGCGCGCCGATGAAACTCGTGTTGACGCACGCCGAGACCGAGGTGTCGGATGAACCCCTCCTCTTTCATCTTTATCAGCTCGTCCAGAGCATGACCGGGAGCGAGCGGATCTTCAATGTCGATGGCATCGTGAATTAACACGGAATCCAGATAGTCCGTCTTGAGGTATTTGAGGCTATTCTCCACGCTGCGGCGGGTCGTCGCAGCGGAGAAGTCTTTCTTGCCGTCTTTCTCAAGCGGACTGACCTTGGCTTGCAGGTAGACCTCTTGGCGCAAGCCGCCCTCCAACGCTTTTCCCCAGCGATCTTCCTGCCCTCTGGGGTAGGTGTCGATGTAATTGATGCCCAAGTCAATCGCACGATGAATCCCTTCTATCGTCTCGCGTTCCGAGCCTTGACCCAGCCATGCAGCGCCGAGTCCAAGGGATGCGGGCATCATCTCGGTGCGCCCCATTCGCCGTGTATCCAGTCTTGCCATGCCACCTCCTGTGTTTCTTCGCTACCGTTTTAGTCCTCGTAGTTGCCCGTCGTCAATATAACGCGGATCACGTGACGGATCAAGAGAAAAGTAGGGAACGCAGATCTGCGTCCCCTACAGTCCGATAATGTGTTTGAATAATATCGTGCAGCCATTTCCAGTAATTCGCGCATGAGCGAAATCATGATTATGTTGTTGTATTCTACACACCTTTTGCGCTCTTAGTGGTTTCAAAGGCTGGTGGGCAGTGGATTTCTATCGCACTCGCTATTCACTCGCTTGATCCCACCCTACATAAACGTAGCCAGCATTAGGCAAGGTCGCGATTCGGAGATCGCTCCTACAGAGTCCGACGTTCAATGAAACGAGTAGGAGTAACCGAAACTGCATTAGTCTGCACTTGGAGTTGGGTTTCGCTGCGCTCAACCCAACCTACGGACTGGAGAGATTGTCCTTGACCGAACGGTGTCCGCTGCGTAAAATGGTAGTGGCAATTTACAACGAAATCGGATTCTTCCAAGCGGCTTTCAAAATGATATTTCACGACGTATTCAACTATCAACTCCAAGGAGATTGATTTATGGCACTGTCACCTGAGTTGTGCAAGAAGATGTACAAAGATATGTGGCGCATTCGGCTCTTCGAGGAGGAGGCGCATCGCCAAACGAGTCTGGGCAGCGTGGTGGGAGCGCTGCACATGTATTGCGGGGAGGAGGCGGTCGCGGTCGGCGTTTGCGGCAATCTGCGCGATGACGACTATGTTTTGGGCACGCACCGCAGCCACGGGCACTGCATCGCCAAGGGCGCCAAACCGAACGAGATGATGGCGGAGTTGTTCGGTAAAGTCACGGGCACTTGCGCCGGAAAGGGCGGTTCGATGCATATCGCCGATTTTTCGCTTAACATGCTGGGCGCCAACGGCATCGTGGGCGCGGGTATCGGGCCCGCCACCGGCGCGGCGCTCGCCGGCAAGATGCGCGGAACGGACCAGGTGTCGGTCTGTTTCTTCGGCGACGGCGCCGCCGCGCGGGGTACCTTCCACGAGGGCATCGGGTTCGGCGCGTTGTGGAAGCTGCCGGTGATTTACGTCTGCGAGAACAATCAATATCAGCAGTGGGTGCCGCGGTCGAACGTGGCGGTACTCGATTCGGTCGCGGATATGGCGGGGTCGTATGCCATTCCCGGCGTATCCATTGACGGACAGGACATCGTCGAGGTCTACGAGGTGGTTGGTCAGGCGGTTGAACGCGCCCGCAACGGCGGCGGTCCCACGTTGGTCGAGGCGAAAACCTACCGCTTCCACGGACACAGCTTGGGCGACGAGGAGCAGTACCGTTCCAGCGATGAGGTTGATTCGTGGAAAACGGAGCGCGACCCGATTACGCTTTTTCATACGGTGATGACGCACAAAGGGTGGTTGACCGAAGAAGAGGACGCGGCGATTCAGGATGAGGCAAAAACCGAGATTACGGACGCGGTGAAGTTTGCCGAAGAAAGCCCGTACCCGACGGCTGCAAACGTTACCACGGACGTGCTCGCTCCCGAGCAGGAGGTGGCATAATGAAAACGTTGACCTTCAGCGGGGCGCTATGCGAAGCGCTGCACGAGGAGATGGAACGTGACGAATCCGTATTCGTCATGGGGGAAGATGTCATCACGCACGGGGGACCTTACAAGGTGACCGATGGCATCGCGGAACGTTTCCCGGAACGGATTTTCGAAACGCCAATCGCCGAAGCGGGTATCGTCGGATTGGGCGTCGGCGCCGCCATGGCTGGCATGAGTCCGGTCGTCGAGATCATGTACATGGACTTTGTGACTTGCGCCATGGACGAGGTTGTCAATCAAGCCGCGAAGATGCGCTACATGACCGGGGGCCAAGCCAGCGTTCCGATGGTGATCCGGCTTCCGTGCGGCGTCGGTCGATTGCTGGCAGCGCAGCACTCGCAGATTATGGAATCGTGGTTTATGCATGTGCCGGGTTTGCAGGTGGTTGTGCCTTCAACGCCGAGCGACGCCAAGGGATTGCTCAAATCCGCGGTGCGCAGCCCGGACCCGGTGCTGTTTTTCGAGTACAAGCGAATTTATACGTCCAGGGGCGAAGTGCCGGACGGGGAGCACACCGTGCCCATCGGCAAAGCGGATATCAGCCGGGAAGGCGAGGACGCGACGGTTGTCGCCATCGGGCCGATGGTGCAGAAATCACTCGAAGCGGCGGTGCTGTTGGAGGATGACGGTTACGATGTTGAGGTCGTCGACGTGAGGTCGCTGTCGCCGTTGGATACAGAGACTATCTGCGAATCGGTGAATCGGACGGGTCACGCCGTGGTGTGCGGAGAGGACTCCAGTTTTGCCGGGGCGGTTTCCGAGATCGCGGCGATGATTGGCGAGAACTGTTTTGACTCGCTCAAAGCGCCGGTCACGCGGATCGGAAGTCCGCATGTGCCGATGCCGTTTAGCTCGGAACTCGCTAAGCACGTGGTGCCCGAAGTTCCCAATATCACCGAGGCGGTCAACCGTGTAATGGCGTAGGAGGACGTTTCCGAAATCTGCAATGGTTAGCCTGATGTGAGACACTCATAGCTGCTGTCCGCTCGGCTTGGATTGCCAAATCCAAGCCTTAACCGATGAGGTTATCAATCGGTAAGAGCAGCAGATCCGTAGGTTGGGTTGAACGAAAAAGTGAAATATCTCAAGAATCAGGCTTTGCTTGCCGAGCCTGAATTGGATTCAACTCCCAGAGCTCCGAGTGAAACCCAACGCTTCGCGCCACTGATGTAAATGAGATATCGTCGAGCGAAAACCAGAAGCGGAACGTATTTCTTTACCGTCGTCACTCACAATCGTAGTCCTTTTCGTAACTGTTTAGTTCACTCTCAAGTTCGTCGTAGTGCAATTCATTGCACGTTCGCGTAAGCTTGTAAACCCTCGCCCGATTCATTGGGATTAGATTGCACTTCTTTACTTGACGCGTTTCCTGCCCGCTTGGTCTGGATTGACAAATCCAAACCGATGGACTAAACAGTTACCGGGATTGTATGATGAGATGTGGGGAACGGTAGGTGATGTGTCGTTTGACCAGAAGTAACTGTTTAGTCTATCAATCTGATTTGGGAATGTAGGTTGGTCGTGCCGCAGTTTAATCCCTGTTTCTATACCATGAGCGTAATGTAGGAGCGATCTCCAGGTCGCGATTTCCTGTTGGCGAGTAAGTTTTGGACTGAACTAAACAGTTACGACCAGAATATAGGTAATGAATGAATTAAGTTGGGTTTCACTACACATCTCTATTTGACAGAGCGTGTCGAGAATCGCAATACAATTAATTGAGGCAATTGTTGGCGATGATCCGTTCAACCCAACCTACGTACTACCCCACACGGTAGGTGCGGTTTCCAACCGCACCGGCACCTACGGAATCCAGCGCCATGAGTCATCTTCTGTGGCGCACCCATCAATGAATAGGTTGGTATTCCATCGTCTACATCTGCATGAAGATTAACAGTTTAAGGCATTGAATTGGCGCAACCTGCGCCTTAAAACGCTTAACTTGACCCCTATGGGAGGATTTCCCGACATCGCATCTATGCGCATCGCAGGAAAGGAGATCACATGGCAGTACAGTTCCGTCTAGCGGCGTTTGGTCACACGATGGAAACGGGGCGCGTCGTCGAGTGGCACATCGCCGAAGGGAGCAGAATTGAAGAGGGGGAACCCCTGGTTTCGATCGAGACAGACAAAACGGTCGTCGAGGTGGAGTCGCCGATCAGCGGTGTGGTGCTGCGCATCGTCGGCGAAGCCGATGGCGAGTACGATGTCGGCGACACCTTGGCGTGGATCGGCGAGGAGGGCGAGGAGGTGCCGGACGCCCCCGCCGCGCCGCCCAAAACTCCAGCCGCAGATCAGCCGGCAGAATCGCGGGCGACGCCGGTGGCACTGCGACTCGCGCAACGGCATGGGATAGACGCCGAGGCGCTCGCGGGCACGGGCCCCGGCGGGCGCATAACCAAGGAGGATGTGCAGAAGGCTATTGACGAGGGCACGGGAACACCGGTGAAGGCTGCAGACGAGAAACCTGCCGCCAGCCCCGCTGAACCGCCCAAGACTTCTACCGCTGATCGACCTTCGGGATCGCGTGTGACGCCGGTCGCACAGAGGCTCGCGGAGCGGCACAACATAGACGCTGGATCGCTCGCCGGCACGGGACCGGGCGGACGGGTGACGAAAGAGGATGTGCAGCGGGCTATCGACACGGGCGCAGCGAGTCCCGCAAAACCGGCGGAGGAAACACCAACGTCCGAAGTTGAAGTCGTTCCGCTTAGCGGTATCCGCCGCACGACCGCCGCGCGTCTCGGCGAAATCTGGTCGCAAGCGCCGCATGTCACGGAAGGCATCGAGGTCGATTTCAGCGCCATCCTGAACCTGCGGTCAGTGAACGAGGAGGCGTGGCGCCAGTCTCACGGCGTGGCACCATCAATCAACGATTTTGTGCTGAAAGCGACAGCAGAGGCGTTGAAATTACATCCCCAGCTCAACGCGGCACTCATCGACGGGGCGGTGCACCAGTACCGCGAGGTCAACTTGGGTGTTGCCGTCGACATCCCGGATGGCTTGGTGGTGCCGGTTATTCGGGGCGCCGATGCTCTCGGTATCGTGGAGATTGCGACTCAGGTCAGGTCGCTTGCGGAGCGTGCGCGGGAGGGGAAGCTGCGAGTTGATGACTATGCGGACGGCACCTTCACCGTCACCAACCTCGGCGGGCTTGGAGTGGACTGGTTCACACCCGTTCTCAATCCGCCGCAGTGCGCGATTCTTGGCGTGGGGCGGGTGCGACGGGTTGCCGTGTTTGCCGGTGAATCGATTGTGGCGCGGGATATCGGGACGCTGGTTCTCACCTTTGACCATCGGGCGATAGACGGTGCGCCGTGTGCTCGGTTCCTCGGGGAGTTGAAAGGGCTGATCGAGGCGCCGGAAGGGTTGTTGCCTTGAGGGGCGATTTGAGGAGGTCATAGCAAAGACCTTTGTAGGGAACGCTGATTTGCGTTCCCTAAGTGGTTACTGGATAACGTTGCCTTGAGGATTTGGCGCCGGGAAAGGTTGGAGTTGGGTTTCGTTAGGTGTTTGTAGATAAACAGCACACCGGTAAGCAGAATTCTTCTTTGATCAAATACCTGTCGCCCCGCTGGGGCTTTGATGTGGAGTGACTCGATTTACTATACACCTATCGCCCCTCCGGGGCTTTTAGATGCCGGTAGAATCTCTATCACACTGGGATCCCTATTGCGCAGGATTTACTATCGGCCTCGCCATTTAGTCCGTTGATCAGGTCAAAGGCAGACACTCTTTTAATCCGTCTAATCTGTGATTCAGACAATTGGTGCACAGACGATAAGCACAGACAAGGTTGAAGGAGTCATCAACGGGGCTGGTGTTATCAACATTTTCGACCTCGTCTCCGCGGTTAACCAATTTTAGAGGGACCGAAACATGATTACGCAATACGTATTACGCAGTAAAAGCCTCACGCCATTACTGTTAATGATCCTCTGTACGTGCTGCGCTCTAACCACCTCCGTTCACGCCCAAGCCGTCCACATCCCCGACCCCAACCTCAGACAGGCTGTTAGCGAGGCGCTTAACCTGCCCGCCGGAGGTCCGATTACGGAGGCGGACATGCGTCAGTTAACGTCACTTAACACGGCGGCGCGTCAAATAACAGAGCTCACCGGCCTGGAGTATGCAACTAACCTGACCGACTTGCGCCTAGGCGAGAACCCGATTAGAGATATCAGCCCGTTGGCGCATCTCACACGACTCGCTATCTTGCGGCTTAACGACTGTTGGACGATTAACGATGTCACCCCGTTGGCAAATCTCACACAACTGCACGTGTTACATTTAGACCGTAACCTTATTGGCGATATCAATCCGCTTGCAGGTTTAACAAAATTGGAAGAGTTGGACCTTCGATACAATCGGATTATTGATGTGAGTCCACTTGCAAATCTCACACAACTCAACGTATTGCTCCTGAACAACAATCGAATTGTTGATATCAGTCCGCTTGCAAACCTGACACAACTCGCCCAATTGTGGCTGGAAAGCAATAAGATTAAAAATGTGCATCCGCTTGTATCTCTGACGCGCTTGGAAATTCTTCATATCCGGTGGAACAGCATCACGAACCATAGCCCGCTTGACGGATTGTCACTGACTGATTTTCGCTACGACCAAGTGTGTGAAATGGAACCACTGCCGCTTCAACCACGATTAGCAAATCGAGATTACCCGAACGTTCCCGGCGGCAACTGGTTTTTCGGACAGGATTCACGGATCGATTTAATGTTTGGCCCAGGCCTTTTCCAGATGTATCCGCTCGCCGACGGTCGGTTGATAGGCGACTTTGATCGCGGATTAAGGGAGCGGGATGACTATATCTCGGCTAATCCGAATGCGGTGTTTTTAATGAGGCTTGGTCATATGAGGGTCGCTCTAATCGATTACTGGGGAAAGGAATTCCCGCATTGGGTTCGGGATTCCGCCGGGAACTTTGTCCTTGATGGGAGTGCGCCGCTGGTGGATTTTACACATCTTGAGGTGCAAGACATCATTGTGCAACAGGCTATCAACGTTTCGAAATGCGGATTGTTCGACGGCATCATGTTCGATCATTGGCGGGATGAAGATAATTTGCTAGAGGGTTATGTCAGCCTTGAGGCACAACTTCAAGCGCGGTTAAACATCGTGCAGCGGATACGCGCGGCGACACGCCCAAACTTTCTTATCCAGGTCAACTCGAATTGGGCTATATTGCCGCACACGGGACCTTACATCAACGGCCTGTGGATGGAAACGGGCATTCCGAACTGGGGCAAGACACCGGCGGAGCGCGAAGAAATAGTGACGGATGTCGAAAAAACGGTCGTTTGGGCCGAGGAGAATATGCGCGAACCTCGGATAAACGCGATTTTCGGGGAAGCGTTTCCCCCCGACGAACAACCGAGGGAGGCTAATTTTCAATGGGTTCGTTTGCTGACGACGTTAAGTCTAACTCATGCCGACGGGTATGCAATGATACTACACAATGGTCTTCCCAAGGGCGACGACCGGCATTGGTACGATTTCTGGGATGCGGATTTAGGCCAACCGGTGGGGGAGAAGGGGCAACTGTATCAAGAGACAGAAGGGCTTTATATCCGGGAGTTTACGAATGGTTGGGCGGTTTATAACCACAGCGGTTCGCCTCAGGTGATTACATTGCCGGAGGAGGTGCAAGGGGTAGCGAGTGATTTGGTGGGCACGGAGCACGCGGTGGCGAACCTTGACGGGGAGATGTATTTGCGGGTGAAACCGAAGAATCCGGCGGATGTCAACAGAGACGGAGTCGTGAATATTTTGGACTTGACCATAATTGCTCAGGCGTTTGGGACGGATAGCTTGGAGGGGGATGTGAATGGAGATGGGGTGGTGAATGTGATTGATTTGGTGTTTGTGGCGAATCAATTCTGAATCAGGAATCTCTATCAAGACTTTCTATCGCACTCGCTATCCACTCGTTTGATCCTTCCTTGTCCAGTCAGTTGATCGGATTACGCGGATTTGTATCGCACTCACTGTCCACTCGTTTGATGTCCATTGATTGTACCCTACAACTACTCGTCAAAGATTCGGGGCAAGATGCCCCTCCTACGAGTTGGTTGATCGGATTAAACAGATTACACAGATAGGAGGGAGGAATTGATGAATTTCGGACAGAAAATCGCACTGAGTCTTTTGCTCACTATCGTTTTGGGCAGTGTTGCGTTTGCGGAGGTTATTGAAATACCCGACCCCAACCTCCGCGCCGCAATTCGCGAAGCTCTAGCGCTCCCCGCCGACGTTCGTGTTACACAGGACGCCATGCAGGATTTAACGGCCATCGTCGCTTCAAGCCGCCAGATACAAGAACTCACCGGCGTTGAATATGCCGTCAATCTACGAAAACTCCGACTTGCCGGCAACAGAATCACCGACCTCCGCCCAATCGCCGGGCTGACGAAGTTGAAGCTTCTCGACTTGTTTTCGAATCCAATATCAGACCTGACGCCGTTAGCCAATCTAGCCGCGCTAGAACTCCTGGGCCTTGGAGCGTGCCACATTGACGACATTGCGCCGCTTACCTCACTCGTCACACTATCCTCACTCGATCTGCGATTCAATGTAATCGACAATATCAGGCCCCTTGCCGGACTTTCACGGTTAACCGAATTACTTCTGACCAACAATTTAATTACTGATGTCAGCCCCTTATCGAAACTCACTTCGCTTGAGCGTTTGGAACTCCACGGCAACCGAATCGCTGACCATACTCCACTTGATGGATTATCTCTTGATCATTTTATCTACGATCAACAATGCGACTTCCCGCCGCTGCCGCTTCAGCCTCGTTTGGAAAACAGAACCTTTCCCTCGGTTTTTACGGCATGGGGCAGCATTGGCCACAGCACGGTTCTTAACCAGCCGCATCTGTCTGATCTGGAACAGTTGGCACAACACGATTTACATGTCGGAGGACCGTCACTATTCCACGTTCACCTCGTACCTACGGCTAAAGGATGGGCTGTTCAAGGTGAGCTCGACCGTGGGGTACAAACACGTGACGATTTTATCGCCATAAATCCCAATATGGTTTTTCTTTTGCAACTAGCGCTGCGGACCCGCACGAAAGGCGAGTTTCCCGACGATTCTCATTACTGGATAAAGGACGCAAACGGCCAACCGGTTTCTCAAAAAGGGGGCACTTATTTATGGGATTTCACCAACCCTGATGTTCAAGACATCATTGTTGAGGAAGCTATAGCTGTTGCTAAGTGCGGATTATACGACGGGATTTTTTTCGATTGGTGGAACGATGACCACGCTATTCTGGCAGATTTTGACGGTGACTGGTCGCATAAGTTTCGCGGCAACGAAGTTGAGCAAGCCGCACGAGTTAATATCGTTCGACGCATCCGCGCCGCCACACGCCCGGACTTTTTAATAATGGGCAATACCAATGAGCGGATACTCCCACGAACAGGAGCCTACGTCAACGGCGGGTTTATGGAAACCGGTATGCCTTTTGACCGAACAGGCGACGAACTTGAGGAGACTGTCGACAGAGTTGAAAAGGCTCTACTTTGGCTCGAAAACAATCTGCGCGAACCCAGAATAAACGGGCTTCAAGCGCATATTCAACCTTCGGAGACCCCTGATAGCCCGTCAAGTCTTCGCTGGATGCGTGCCGCCACAGCTCTCAGCCTCACACATTCCGACGGCTACATACTTTTTAGGGCGGAGCAATACCATGGTCACTACTGGTACAACTTCTGGGACGCGAATCTCGGGCGCCCTGTTGGTCCCAAAGCTCAACTCTACGATGAAGATGTCCCAGGGCTTTACATCCGGGAATACACGAACGGCTGGGCGGTCTACAACCATAGCGGCGCGCCGCAGGTGATTACGCTGCCGGAGGAGGTGCAGGGGGTTGCGAGCGGATTAGCCGGCACGGAGCACGCGCTGGCGAACCTTGATGGGGAGATGTATTTGCGGGTAACGCCGCCGAACCCCGCGGATGTCAACGGAGACGGCGTGGTGAATATCTTCGATCTCACGTTGGTGGCTCAGGCGTTCGGGAAAGATGGTTTGGAGGCAGATGTAAACGGGGACGGGGTTGTGAATGTGTTTGATTTGGTGTTTGTGGCAAACCAATTCTGAATCACAGATTAAGCGGATTACGCGGATCTGTAGGTGAAATTGATGAAATTCCGATACACACTTATACTACATCTTTTGCTCTATGTCGCACTGTGCAGCACTGCGTTTGCCCAAAATGTTGAGATTCCCGACGCGAACTTGCGCAACGCAATCAGAGAGGCGCTTAACCTGCCCGCCGGAGTTCCCATTACGGAGGCGGATATGCGCCAGTTAACGACACTTAACGCCTCGGCGCGTGAAATCACTAATCTCACGGGACTGGAGTATGCCACCAACCTGACCGACTTGCGCCTAGGCGAGAACCCGATTAGAGATATCAGTCCGTTGGCGCATCTCGCACAACTCGCCATATTGCGGCTTAACGACGTTTGGGGAATTAGCGATATTAGCGCGTTGGCGCATCTCACACAACTGAACCGATTAGACTTAGACCGCAACTTCATTGTCGATATCCGTCCGCTCGCAGGCTTAACGGCGTTGATCTCGTTAGATCTTCGCTTCAATCAAATCGAAGACGTCAGTCCGCTTGCAAACCTGACGCAACTCACGCAATTGCTTTTGAACAACAATCAGATTGAGGATGTGCGCCCGCTTGCAAATCTAACGCAGTTGGAGGTTCTCCACATCCAGTGGAACAGCATTGCGGATCATAGCCCGCTTGACGTATTGTCCCTGACAGATCTTCGGTACGATCAAACATGTGACATGCCGCCACTGCCGCTTGCATTACGCATTAAGAATCGAACCTATCCATCGATAGTTGCTCGCTGGGGGCCTCGTAATCCCGAACTTCATGATTTATGGTTCGACGCCCTCCCACATGGCCTTAGCTTCCAAGAAACATCCCACGGCGCTGCCATAGTGGGGACGGTTAACCGCGCCATTCAAAGCCGCGACGAATACCTTACCACTAATCCCAATATGGTGTTTCTCATTAGTATTCCTTACCATCCGCATTATTTGAAGTTGAAAAGTTGAATTTTGTCGTTGAGTATAGGTATGACAACTCAACCTACCTCTTTGAATGAAATTCAGATAGAAAGACTTGATGATATTCCGTTGTTGATTGGCTTGCAGCAGCGTCTTGGACTTGATACTGTCATAGATGATGTCATGCCGCGTCACTGGCTGCATCAAGGATTGTCGCTGGGTCAACTAGTTGTGGGCTGGAATGCCTACATTCTGTCAGAAGCCGACCACCGTAAAATTGCTGTTGAAGGGTGGGGCGTCGAGCATCAAGCGATGCTGTCAGATTTGTTTGGCGTGCCAGTCCGTCGCACCGATTTCAGTGATGATCGACTGAGTCAACTGCTCACGCAGTTAGCTGACGATGAAGCCTGGCGCTCCATTGAGCAAAAACTCTGGAGTAACAGTATCTCCGTTTATCAACTTGTACCTGATCGAGTTCGACTGGATGCGACTCGTTTTAGTGGCTATCACACTCCTAACGATGATGGGTTGATGCAACACGGATACAACTCAAACACGCCGCAACTCGCGCAAGTGAAGTTGATGGCTGCCAGTATTGACTGTGGGGCATCGGGACATCTGCTTTCGACCGAAGTAGTGTCGGGTGAAAAAGCGGACGACCGGTTGTATCTACCGACGATTGACAAGGTGCGTCAGATGACCGATGAGTCTGGGTTATTGTATATCGGCGACAGTAAAATGAGCGCCATTGAGATTCGCGCCGAACTGGAACGAAAAAGGGATTTCTATTTGGTTCCGTTGGCGAAAGTCGGCGGTGTTCCGGCGCTTTATGAGCAATGCCTGCGGCTCATCGTTTGCGGTTCACAGCCTGCGACATTAATTTACGCCTCCGATAATGAGAGCCAATCGCCGCAACTTATCGCGGCAGGGTATGAGACAACCCGCGATCAGGAAACTACTCTGGCTTCGGGAGAGACCATTACTTGGCAAGAACGCATCTTAGTGGTGCGTTCCTTATCCAAAGCCGAAAAGCAGTTCGCTACTTTAGAGCGAAACCTTCAACAAGCGACAGAGGAGATACTTGTCTTAACGCCAGAACCCGGACGTGGACGACAGCAGATTTGCACCACCGCCGAGTTGGACGCAAAGGTTGAAGCCATAAAAGTGACGTATCAAGTCGGTGAGTATCTGCACTACACTGCCGAATGCGAAGAATCGGTGAAAACGCGTTACATCGGTCGCGGACGCGGGAGCGCCAATCGCCAAAAGAAGGAAATCCGCAGTGTTCGCTATCAAATCACACAGGTGATTCGAGATGAGCAGGCGATTCGGCAAGCCTACTGTCAGATGGGGTGGCAATTGTACGCCACCAATCAACTCCAAGCGCATCTACCGCTTGATGAAGCCATCCGACTTTATCGTGCCGCGCCGCGCATCGAACGCCATTTTCACCTGTTTAAATCCGCTCCGATAGGGATTTCACCGTTTTATGTAAGAAACGATGACCAGATTAAAGGGCAGGCTCGACTGCTTTCGCTGTGTGTCCGACTTTTGACCTTGATTGAAATAGTCTGCCGACGTCATCTCAAAGCGCACGGTCAAACTTTGCCAGGACTGTACCTCGACAACGCAAACCGTCGCACCGCCAAACCGACAGCAAAGCGACTTTTACGCGCTTTCCGTGGTATCCATCGCGTGCGATTGCCAAATCAGGTCACATCTTACACCACCCCACTGACCGATTTACAACAACAGATTCTTTCGATACTTTGTATCACCACATCAATTTACCAAGCTAGAGCGCCTGATTCACACCACTCGTGACCTTCGCACGAACGTGCGGACAAACTCTAGACTAAATCTGCTACATAATAATTAATTCAACTTTTGCTCATCTGATAATGCGGATGATAAGTATTCAGATGCGAGAAGATTGGGAAGGCGCTTTTTCTGAAGACTGGCCATATTGGATAAGAGATGCCAACGGTAACGTTGTTAGCCATTGGCCCGGCGCCAACTTGCTTGACTTTACCCATCCCCACATTCAGGACAGAATTGTACAACAGGCTATTGCCGTGTCAAAGTGTGGTTTATTTGATGGAATTTTCTTCGACTATTGGCACGAGCGGATATCGGTGCTTGGAGGATTCCGAACATTGGAGGCCGAGCAACGTGCTCGAGATAACATCCTTCAACGCATACGCGCTAACACTCGTCCCAATTTTCTAATAATGGGCAATGTCAATGCCGAAATTATTCCTAGAACTGCACCCTATGTCAATGGCGGCTTTATGGAAACGGGTATCCCGGGAATCGGAACCAGTGTCGATTTGGAGCGGGCCCTCAATGCCGCTGAAAACTCATTATTCTGGCTCGAACACAACCTGCGCGAGCCGCGAATAAACGGGCTTGAAGGGTATAGTTTGCCAGGTGAAGTTTTCCATAGCCCGAACAATCGCCGCTGGATGCGCACGTTGACAACACTAAGCCTAACCCACTCCGACGGCTATGTATTGTATACCCCCAGCGTCGCATCCGATCACACCTGGCACGATTTCTGGGATGCGGACTTGGGTCAGCCGGTGAGTGAAAAGAGGCAACTGTATCAAGAGACAGAAGGGCTTTATATCCGGGAGTTTACGAATGGTTGGGCGGTGTACAACCACAGCGGCGAGACGCAGGTGATTACGTTGCCGGAGGAGGTGCAAGGGGTAGCGAGTGATTTGGTGGGCACGGAGCACGCGGTGGCGAACTTGGACGGGGAGATGTATTTGCGGGTGACGCCCGCTAACCCGGGAGACGTGAACGGGGACGGGGTGGTGAACATCTTTGATCTCACGTTGGTGGCTCAGGCGATTGGGACAGACGGGGCCGGTGGTGATGTGAACGGGGACGGGGTTGTGAATGTGTTTGATTTGGTGTTTGTGGCAAACCAATTCTGAATCACAGATTACACGGATTAAAGATCTCTATCGCACGGGATTGGCTATCTACCTAAGTTTCCTATCGGCTTGGGATCTCTATCGCAGGAATTACTATCGCGCGCGCTTTCCGCTTGCTTGATCTCCTTATTCAGTCGTTTGATCCCCGCCTACCGGGCAAGCGTTTTCAAAGGCTAGCGCTCCCGATGTGAGGTCGCGATTCGGAGATCGCTCCTACAGCAATGAAGTGTCGGGTTTCGCTGCCCTTCAGATTTAGAGTTGGTAGGATACAGTCATTGATAGCAGGGGACCGACTTCAAAAGCATCGCCTTTGTCGAACAGGACTCGGCTCTGGATTGGGAGCGTCGCGTTAAGTCGGATGGGCACGCCGAACCGCGGATCCGGCGACACGCCAAACTGTACGGCATTAAAGATCAAACCGGAGTTGATGTCCCGCATCCCATCCCAATGGGCGTAGGATTGGAAAAGTCCCAGATGGTTCGCGTGCAGTGCCAACCAATCCGCGAGTTGATACCGCAAACCGACGGTTTCGGTTATCTCCACGGAGCCGCGGTAGGTCTTGCCGTTCTCGTAGACCGGAAACTGCCCGTGTATTGACGCGTTGAGCGAGAGCCCGTCAGACAACATCGTTTCATAGTGCAGCGCCGCCAACGGGTCGAATGTGCCGGTGCCGAACTGGAGGTGAAGGTGTTTGATGCCGGCGTCTCCCAGCTTGAACGGGTCCGCCTCTGTTGCACCGATTGGTGTACTGGTCCCGATCGACACCATCAAAAGATCGGGCGCGCGCAATAGGTTTGGGAGCCTGTGGGAAACGAGCAGGTGAGCGTCCGCAAATCCGCGGTACACCTCGTCGCGGTGGTGTATGTCTTGATTGCGCAGGATTGCCTCACGTTCCCCCAACGTCACGGGAGCAAGCTCGTCGACGAAGGCGTCCTGATCCTTGATGTCGTAGGGCAGGCTTAACGCGATATCCCAATCAGCCGTGAGGCGATACACGACATCCAGTTGAAAGCGTACGACATCCAAGGAAACGCGGTGGCGATGCAGCGGTACTTGAATCACGTCGCCTGTTGGAGAAAGCCCTCTTGTCTCCAGGTGTCCACCGTCGGCATCGAATCCCCGCAGTAGGTAGAGGGAAAATCGGAATTTGCTATCATCGGAAGTCGAACCGACTTCACCAATCCCGCTCCGCGGAATCACGGGATTACTTCACGCGCCTCAGGATTCTTGCGCGTGCGAGAGCGGTGATAAGATCAGGGAACTTGCCAAGAGTATGTTCAGGAACAGGTTAATTCTTCGCATAATTTGTCTCGACTGGTTTGCCAGGCTGTTTCTTGGATTCACCCCATCCCCATTTTTTGGTTCCACTCGCTATATTCCTTGACGGTGCTACAAGAATGTCGCGATTCAGGGAGGGAGCTCTATCGCACTGGAATTACTGTGCCCGCTTACTTGATTTCTCGCTGTTCATTCGCATAATCCGAACTTCAGGCTGATATGCCGCTCCGAGGGAGCGGGATGAAAAGAACCCTTATTTCTACTGACATCGCACTCCGCTGGAGTGCAAGACATAAGAGCAATTTCATTACTCGCTATCGCCGGGGGGAATTTGTGCAGGGTGGAGTGGTAGTTGGGTTTCGCT
>JAJDTR010000158.1 GCA_022827055.1 Candidatus Poribacteria bacterium
TTTGGAATTTATTCTTTGGATAATTATACAATATACTAATATGATTATGCAACCTTGATTATATTTTTATTTATAGCAAATAGACAAATCGTTATACTTCATGAATCTATTCCCATGAGATGCTATCCATAGTCATATGTAAATCCTGTTCTGTAGGAATCGTATAAATCGAAGTAGTATTAATACTGGAATGACCGAGGATTTTAGCCACTCTATCAATCGGATTTCCAGCATCAATAAGATTCTTTGCACAGGTATGACGAAAGACGTGAGGAGACACATTTGGTATTTTTGCTAAATAGCTATATTTCTTTATCAGATATCGAACTCCTCTGTCCGTTAGCGGCATCCGTTTCTGACCATAAAATAGAGACGCTGTGTTGTTGCTCCCAGCCGTCTCGACCATTATGCCTTTCTGGCTTCCAATCGTCTTGATGTAGTCTTTCAAAACGCTTGATACAGTTGGATTTAACGGTATATTCCGGCGTTTGGTACCCTTTCCTTCGCGTACCGTAAGCATATCACTATTATTTGAAATAGAAATATCGGAAACTCTGAGATTACAAAGTTCGCTTACCCGTATCCCGGTGTGGAGCAACATAGTGATAATCGCTAAATCCCTTATTTTACCGGCTCTGCGAACTGCCCTTAATAATGCGAGTTGTTCTTTGCGCTCTAGGGCGCGTGGCCCCAGCGGCTCCTCGACCACATTACGGACGCCTTCTGCCGGGTTATTCGGAATTAAATCGCAGTCCTGTGCCCATTGGCAGAAACTTGAAATGCTAATCAGCGTACGGTTTATCGTAGCGGGCTTCTTATGCTCGCGCAGCATCGCATTTCGGTAGTCGATCACATCCATTGGTGTAATGTTTTCTGGGGTGGGAAGTTCGCCAGTGGCGCGTTGGAACCAGTTTGAAAACAATCGTAAATCCGCCATATAGGCTCTGATGGTGTGTTCGGACTTGTCGTGATCGTGGAGATAATCCTGGTAATCCTGTAAAAGTTCGTTCATTTTGGCTCTTACTTATCGGACATAATTTTTGTAAATGCAGTCTACATAAGGGTTTCAACGTGCTTTATTTAGTGAATGTTACACTTATCGGACATAAAAAAGCCCTAGAACGTCCGATAAGGTTAATTATCGGACATTTTAGGGCGGAAGGTTCTTACACCCAATAAAATCACAATTCTTGGGGTTTTAGGGGAGTGTCATGTGGGAACCAGTAATTTTGATTAATGCCATCAATGCTCAATAATTAAACGAAGACAGAATGGTCATATACTGCGGTTTTTCCGTAGGAGCGATCTCCGAATCGCGACTTACAACTAGAGACAAGCACTCCATTCATCGTAGCTGTGAAATCACCAACTTGCAACACTTAGAAAGTCGTTCCGACGAAAAACGGATTACTCACATCAATGAGTGTGCTACCGTGAAAATTGACAAATTACCGCCGGATTGCAGCGATGTAGTATGCTGCAGAGTTTACGGAATGAGCGGCGATTTCGAAACGGTTGTTGTCTGTTCAAGAGGGTAGATCCTCCGACTTAATCATCTACTCAAATTCTTCCGCTGATTACCCGTTGTCCCCATCCATCAACTTTATCATGCCCATCCGTTTAAGCGCGGCGCGGATCCGGTCTATCGGTATCGGATCGGTGCTTGGACCCCAGTTGGCGTATTTCACTTCATTTTCAGGGGAAACTGCAAGCAGCCGTCCGTCATAGTACACGATCGCATCGCCTCTGATGATTTCCCCCGGTCGTCCGGGCGTTGCAACTTTCAGCGCAGCAACCTTCCCATTATCGCTAATGTCAAGCTGCATGACACTAGCACGCCGCTCAGTAGGGCGCCCAAGAGCCTGCTGATGAATCTCCGGTGGTAATCCGGGGATATTCGGATAGCCGCGCGTGGATATTACAATGGGCTTGTATTCCCTCAAGTTGTCCACGTTCCCGAGAACGACAGGCCTAAGATTCTTTGGTCCCTTGACCTGCACCACCGCCAACCCACTCGCGGCATCCATGGCGACGACCGTTGCCTGAAGATAATCAACGATTTTGGCACGAATAACCTGGGATTCCGTCACGATAGCCGGCACTAGAATATGACCGACCTGAGTGAGGATAATGCCCGTGAAAATCTCGCCATCCGCTTCAACTGCCGTAAATGATTTGTACGCGGCAGAAAGCTCTTCTCCATACATCTCCCGTTTGCGAGTCTCTTCGGCGTCACGTTTGTCCGCCTCGGTTTGCGGCGAGTCGGCGAGAAGTTTCTGAAATTCGGGCATATCTTGAATCGCCGCGAAACGCTCCGGTTTCTGCTTTGCATAGTTAATCGCGGAACTGTAGTTATCATCGTCGTGCATGACCGCAATCTGAAACAGCGTCCACGTTTTTTCCCGATCTCCCTGTTGCGAGAAAAGAAGTGCCAAGTCAAGAGCTTGATGAGCATCGGCACCTATTGACGATTGACTCCATCCAACAATCTGATTATACGCTTTATTCATCAGCGCTGTCATTGCGTCGGTTTGCTCTCGTCTGCGATAAATTTCCTCCATAAGGAGGTTGAATTTGCGAAAGCGAATCTGTGACATGATATGAGGAGTATTTGGCATGAAAGTAAGAACTTTCTCATATTCATCGATTGTTTTCTCCTCTTGGTCTTGGAAACTGTATACCTCGGCGCGTGCCTGACTGATTCGGGGGATGATAAGATCGCCGGGGGCGTTCATTTCTTCTTTCAACAGCGCCACGACTAACAATTCAATTTCCAAGTCGCTCAGTTCGAAACCGTGCGCGCTCTCGCGAAGAATCCCGGCTTTATCAACCACCACATAGTAAGGCAAGCCAATTACACCAAATTGGTGCGGCACCTCATCATGTTTAAGAAGCAGGTGGCTGCCCGGCATCGCGTGGATATTGACGAACTCCTTAAGCCTTGATTCACTGTTGTCCGTGCAAACGCATATCAGAACAAAATCTGGATTGTTCCTATGCTTTGCGTAGAGGTGCTTGAGATTCGTGATTTCGCCGCTTGTTTCGTCATCCCGCACCGTCCGCCCATCACTCGTTGACCAGTGATACAGGACCACAACTTTGCCGCGCAGGGCGCCTAGTGAGACAGGATCGCCATATACGCTCGTGTGCGAAAACTCGGGGGCAGGTTTGCCTAGAATCAGTTCGGCGCGAAGTAAGTCATATTCCGCCCGTTTCTCCCAGTTATTCATCCGACTGTAAATCTGCCCTTTCCGATCATATACCTTGTATAGCATCGCCGGATCATCGATTTTGTCCCATTCGGCAAGCGCTTCCGGGAATTTGAATTGACTCTCAAGACGATGCGCCTGGAGACTACGGAGTTTGTCGGCGTATTTTGAGGATGGACGTTCTGACAGAAAAACTGCAACACCGGCATCAAATTCATCATCGTGTCTAAGAAGGCGGAGGTAGATTAGCTTTTCGTACCATATTTCATCGTACCGATCGCTTTCAGGGAAGGCACTGAGGAACTCATCGCACAGTGCAATCACACTTTCCTTGTTCCGTTGGCTCTCTTCCTGCCATGCAGCTTTATCTGCTTCTGTTACGTCTTTTGCGAGTGGCTCCGGATGGCTGTTGGAATCCGACTGGATTTCTTGATACAAACCATTTTCTTGATTGCCAGCTTCTACCAACCGCATTGCCCCCAGCTGCATAGCAAAGAAGATTACAATGCAGTACCCCGAGACAAGGGAAACCTTCGTCAATGGGCGTCGATTCAGGTTTTCGGCGAGAATCATCCGGACTCGCTCTTCAATTCTTGATGAACGCGTGATTGCCACCGCCGCTCTCGACACCGAGTCGGCGATCTTTACGTTTCGCGCAATATCAACTAGATGTTGTGCGTAATCGGTCGATTGATACCCCGCGCTAAGGACATAGTCATCGCATGACCGCTCCGCTTCCACCCGCATCCGACGTGCCGCGAACCACACGAGTGGATTAAACCAGTAGACCGCGCACATCATCTGTGCAATTAACTGTGACTCCCAGTCATTCCGCCGGATGTGCGCCAATTCGTGGAGCAGAACGGCGCGCAGCCGGTCCTCGCCCCAGCTATCCGCATCGGCAGGCAACAAAATCGTTTGGCGGAATAACCCCCACATAATCGGCGCAGTAACTCCATCGCTTCGACGTACGCTCACTGGTCGCCTCCAACTGCCAGCTCGAAAGCCGAGTCGCAAGTCTGGAATTGAACGGCTGAAATCATTGCTGCGGGCGGTGATGTGCCAGACAGCACCGATTCCGACGACCAGACGGACAAGCAGAAACAGTCCGCCCGCTGCCCATATCAACACAACCCAATTCGTCCAATGGAGCGAGATAAAAGCCGTTCCCGACCCGTTCGACTGAAATGTTCCACTATCGCCGGTCTCGGGTTCCGGTGCAACCGGCGGTGATATGACATGAGGTGATGACGCCGCAGTGGTAGGTAACGGGCGCGGCGTCACTGGTACGGTTACGGCGGCGGGTTGATTGTTCTCTAATGGCGCTTCCGCTTCAAATCCAATCGGGTTTCCCGGCAGGACGCCAATCTCAAGCGGTGAGAGCGTGCGAGAAAATATCGAAACCATGAGGCAACCGAGGATTGCCATGTACCAAACCAAACTCCGCAATGCCGCTGATTTACCGCGCAGAAGAAATGCCAATACCCCGGCAACGGCGAAAATCACAAGGCTTTTCATCGTAGCGTTAAGCAGAAATCCCAACCAGGGGTTGGCGTTGAGTGTGTCAATGAATTGTATCATGATGAATTTCCCTCATTCTTGGCTTGCTCAATGAGTTGGCTTAAACGGTCAAGCTCGTCATCCGAGATTTCGGCATCGGAAACCAATGCCGCTACCGTTTTTTCAACCGATTTATCGAAGAAGGTTTGGACAATCTGTTTAAGCGCAGAACGTCCCACCTGATGGCGCGGTTGCGTGGGTCGATAGATGTAACGTGGACCATCTTTTTCGTGGGAAAGATGCCCCTTTTCCTCTAAAATTCGCAACAGAGCCCGAACCGTAGAATAACTGGGCGCGTCTGGTAGGTCTGCGAGCACATCCGAAACAGAGGCACTTCCCCGTTCGTAGACGATATTCATTATCTGCCGCTCGCGACGGCTGAGTCTTGCGATACGATAATCTTCCATTTTGTCACCTCCTTCCTTATGATGCGAAAATTTTAGCACACGAAATAACAGATGTCAAGAAAACTGTGAAATTTTTAGCATGAAAAATACGTAACGCCCTCCGGAATACGGCGATACCTAATCATTCCTTCCGATTCACACGCTGTATCCAGTCCATAGATTTAATCAAGTTGCTTTCGGAAGATAGTGGGACAATAGCTCATCGGCGTTTTCCCGCTGGCATCGCTGAAACTTGTCCCATTCTAGCCACCAAGGAAAACTGTCGCCTGACTTGATTAAACCGAGTATGTATGCCTCTTTGCCCAAACCAAGTTTGAAATCGCCCTCCTCTTTCCACTCGAATGCGTTGATGTTCTTCCACTTTGTAAAGTGACCTTGGGAATTGATTCCTGCTGCTCGAATCTCAAACCGATTCACGGAGGTCGCAGAGAAAAGGGGCAATGTTAATCCTAGCATAGGCCACAACTTCGCTGAAGACGCCCAACCGTTATTTATTACGGACACGATGTGATAAAGCACGACAGCAATCCAAATGAGAAGGAAAAAGACTAAAGACACTTTGTGGGACCTCGGCGCGGGAAGGTGAAATAGAACGCTTCCCATTATTCGCTGCTTCCTGATTAAATGCCACGGTAACGCCACCAGAAGCGAAAGGAACAAAATTATCATCACAATGTCGAGTAGACGCTCAGCCATCAACGCTCACACCTCCATGACCTATGTTCACATGAATTGGCACTGATTTCATACAATATCCCTTTACACTTAGTGGTTGACTCGCCAAGTGCGTATGTACTCGTTTCAAGGTAGTAGGCACACTCCGTGTGCCGTAAACCGCTTGTCGCCACCCAACTGTCAGGAGATCGAACGACCGAATAGGGAGTGCGATAGAGATCTTCTCCAAGTCGCGAATTCCTGTTACCGTGCAAATTCTGGACTGAACTAAACAATTACAACAGGACATTAACGAAGCGATGGACATCAGTATACCATAGGCACAACTAAAACAGAACCGAAATTAATTTTTGCTTTTTTCATTGACATATGGATTAACTGTATGGTAACATATCATACAGTACATACAGACGAGGTGTCGATGCTTTTCCATATTGACTACAACAATAGTCAACCAATCTATCAGCAGGTTATTGAGCAGATAAAACTCTCCGTGGTCAACGGTGGCCTAAATCCCGGAGACCAGTTGCCCTCTATCCGCGAGTTGGCGAAAACGCTGAGGATTAATCCAACCACCGCAGCGCGAATTTACAACGAGTTGGCGCACGAAGGGGTACTGATTCTGCGGCAAGGTCAAGGAGCCTTCGTTGCTCCAAAAGTAGTCTCCGTTGCGAGCGAGGAGATTCATCGAATTGTGGCGGCGCACGCCCGAAAAATGTTGGTTGAAGGGCTTCGATTGGGATTGACTCGCGACGAAATCGACATCATTATCGATCGGGAATATCAAAGTATCCAGAAAGGCGAGAGATGAGCGAAGACATCATTCGAACACAGAATCTGACCAAGATTTTTGAACGCGAAAAGGTAGTGGATTCACTCGATTTGACCGTGCCGCAAGGATCGGTTTTTGGGTTCTTGGGCGTCAACGGTGCCGGAAAAACGACGACGGTGCGGATGATAATGGGCCATCTGCATCCCACCGAAGGAGAGGTCATGCTGCTCGGGGAGAACCCGTGGAAACATAGCGAGGCAGATCGGTGCCGCGTAGCGTATGTTTCGGACATCATGCACCTGCCGGGTTGGATGACCCCGGAACATGCGATAAGCCTCAACGCTTCATTGTATCCAAAGTGGAACGGAGCGCTGGCAAGACATCTTCTTAACGAACTCGATCTGCACCCGTCGAAAAAATACCAATCTCTATCAAGGGGCGAAAAACGTCGGCTCTGCCTATTGCTTGCGATATGCCAGAACGCCGATGTATTGATTCTTGACGAGCCTGCCTCAGGGCTTGACGTTGTGGCGCGGCACAAATTCCTGAATCTTATCTTGGAGCAGGTGTATGATGGGAAGCGCACCGTATTTCTGTCGTCACACTTGTTGAGTGACCTTGAGCGTGTCATCGACCGGTTGGCGATTCTTCATCATGGTCGCGTGCATCTGTCGGGATCACTCGACGATCTCAAAACGGACGTCCGCCAAATCCATCTCCCGAAAACCGTGCCCCGTGAATCGCTTGACTCCCACTTTGAGGTCTTGCAGTACGAGTCACACGAACATCAGACTGTCACCCTTGTTCGTGACTTTGACGAGACGCGTTTTCGAACCCTATGTCAACAACACGAATGGGGTGACGCTGCGCAAGTCCACGGTTTCAACCTTGAGGACCTCTTTGTGAAATTCGTTGGAAAAGGATAGGTGTTTTGACCGAAATTGTCCATGATTTATAGTCACGGTTTCATAACAAAATTTCATAACACGCTCCGAATACTTAGATCTCAGTACTGCGGAAACACCAGTCGTAGCAAGGGTTTTTTCTCTTTTCTGTTTCTATTGAAAACCCCAATTTGTTATGAAAAGTATGAATAGTATGAAATTTTCTACGATTGGCAAAAGACGTATTTCAAGTCCCAACTAGCGGTTCTAAACAAGCTCTATAGGAGGCAACATGTCAATTGAAATCATTAAAATCGACGTGCGGAAGGTATTGCCATACTATACCCCTTCTCTACTGTTAATCGTGGGATTCGTCCTTTTTTGGAAAAAGCCATTAGCTACAGGAGATTTAATCTTTAATCTGATTCTCAACCTGATTGCATACCTACAGGGCATGGTCATCGCTTGGAGGCTATTCAACGATTCGGGCGGCACAGCGGCGTTTATCTTTTCGCGCCCATTGTCGCGCAAACGCCTATTCCTGACACGCTGGTGCTGCGGGATTTCATTCCAGTTTCTAACAATCCTCGCTGTATTCGCCGTTATCTCCACAGGGCTGAGGAGTTGGATACAGATGCTTATGGATTCGCCTTATCTGCCAATGGTCAAGTGGTATGAGTTATCCATCCTTGGATCGTTTGCACTGTATTCGATTTTAGGCTATCAAGTCGTCATGTTTCTCAGACTACGTGCGAGCATCGTGAACGTGCGTCCACCGTCGTGGCGAGACAATTTGAAAACAGTGCTTGTCATTGTTCTTTGTCTGCAATTCCTGCCGGGGATATTGGGAAACTTTCATCCCCTGTATTATCGGCTGGCTTATTCTGCACTGGTAATAATTCTCGGCACATTGGGATCGCTCCACTGTTATCAACGCACGGAAATTTAGGCTTAAACAGATAAAAGGTGAGAATGATGCAAAACCAAAGTAAAGTAAGTCGGTGGAGGTTGAACGTAATAGTTTTTGTTATTCTTTTGCCGCTGTTACTGGATGTTCAATTGGTACGGCTTTTCACGCCGGAATACATTCAGATGATGGCTAAAGGATGGCGCTGGCTAGGTTTGCCAGCCGTTATCCTGATGATAGCGCTATATGCCACGAGTTTCATTTTGATTCTCTGGAAAGGTCGGGTACGGTTGGCAATTCTCGTTGCGTTCATCAATTGTATTTTGGTGTTGTTTTCCCCGTTTTTGTTCCTAGCAGACAGTGACACCGTACCTCGCGGGCTTGTCATACACGAAAATACGCCGGGAATTGACGTGTTCTGCAACGATGTGTATCTGGGTAAAACTCCGCTGGAGATTTCGGAGGAAGAATTCCACCGCAATGTGAAGCCTTGGGGCAGTCCGCCCCGACAGAAGATGATGTTTGGCGGGGAATTCATCACTGAAAATACGCGACAGTATCGCTCTGGATTGACTGATGCGGAGTTGCGGCGGACTTATATCCCACACGACTATTTCGGCAATCGCCGCTACTCTGAACAGTCGCGATTTTACGGTGATGTTTCCGCTTTCAAATCTCTGTACTGGTGGCGTTTCGAGAGAAATGGATGCGCAGCGGTCGCCGCGATTAGGCACGGTGCTATTAGAGGACGTTTAGATGGGAGCCTCGTCTACCCTCAGTGGTGGCATCCGTCTCTGGAATACCCTGCTATCCGGCAATACCTGGCGCATCTGTTACACAACTTAAAGCGTTCAAACTATCAACCTTCGCTCGAGTGGAGCATCCATGTTGCCAAAGCCTCGGGATTACTCTTCCCACATTTATACGAAGTCGGCGAGCGAGATTCGCGCGTTATGAAAGCGCTCGAAATGGCTATTCAGACAGGGTTTGGCATTAACGAGGAGATGTCTATGGATGCCTGGGAAGCTGTCTTGGATGAAGTCATATCACGATCCAAGCGATACCATAGCTTTCACACACAATCTCCGGAATCTATGGCGATGGACTTCATAATACAACACAACCCGAAGCTGATTGAAACTCACTTTCTCGAAATGCTATCACGGACCGTGGATCCCTGGCGTGTTTTTTCTTCTGGATTAAACCGTTCGCTGACGTACGGCGATACTGCTGAGTTTCTCCCGTTGGAATATGCCGTATTGAAGAGTCAACCACCGACTCTGTTCAAACGCCTAGTTTACGAATCGGGGCGAGGCGAGCGATTTTTGAGCATGGTTGGCAACTATTCACGCCCCGAAGCCTTGCGGCTTGTCCAGCATTATCTTGATAAAGGCATTGACAATCGTCCTTCGACGTATTTTGGGATCCATGCTCAATCGCAAGAGAAGGCTCTTGGTTTTGCAACTTATCTGCAGAATTCGGCGCTCGAATTGGAGTTGCGCCGTTTTGTTCTCCAACAAGCGCAGCTTGATTCGCGAGTCACTGACTACCACCTCCGCGAGTTCATTGAGGCACGATTGGCGTACCATCTCACCGGGGACGATGCCATCTCACTCGCCGAATGGATAGCTGGGGCACTGCCACTCGGTGAAAATGAAAAATTACGATTCTTGATCCGCATAGATTCGGACCGGACATATCGTTATGCCGAGGATATCCTGCGAAGTCACCCTCGTTACAAGGTGATAGTGGTTGAAGATCTCATACAGCGCCCAAACCAATCGTTGGATCGGTTACTAATCGACATTTACCAAGCCGAATCCGCGGGCGTAAAATTCGGCGAAATTGTTCCAATTACCGCGCCACGGAAAAACGTTAATGTTTCGCGTGAATTGATTCGGGCTATGGTGCTCTGCGACACGCCGCATATGCGTGCTTTCTTGGAGGGAATATGGAATGCAAGTGACCGCAACAAAATCGACTTGCTGGAAGCGATAAAGGTGGAGGTGCCAAGACACTTTCCTCATTTGCATGATTGGGTTACTCTGATTTCGGAGATTGAAGATGCTGACACACGCCTCGCAGCGATTCCGGCACTAGACCAAATCGACACACTGGAATCATCAGATGTACTGGCAAGTTGGACGCGGAGTGCTGATATGGCTGTCAAAGATGAGGCGGAATGGGCATTCGCCAAGTATCATGAGCGAAGCCACAAAGCAGAGGCACTCTTGGCTGGCGGTGTCAAGCCTGACGATTTGCTGGTTGGTCAACAAGCGTATGTCTGGGACGGAGAGAATTACGTGCTGGAGGAGACAACTTCAAGGGGTGAGTAATGTCGGGAGGAGAGCAATCCGAAGAGAAAGGCATCGGCGCGGACGTCAATCTCGCTGCCTTCAAGCTCTATTCCGTGAACGGAAAACTGATACTGCCCGTGATCGCCCAAAGTGTACAAGTTTCCCACCGGATGTCGCAGATAGTTTTTAAAGATCGCAAATGCTTTGATGAAACCATCTTCGCAGCCTGTATTTTCTTAGGGGCTACCCACTCTACTTGGTGGTAGCGAAATTCATCGTGCTTTTTGACGGGCCATAAATCGCTGTACGTAGGCTGCATATATGAAATACCGTGATGCCGGCGTTGGGGTGGCAGATCGCGCCCCTAAGAATCGCTGAACTGCTAACTGCGTGAGCACTAGACATTATATATCCACTTCACTGTGCATTTCTCCACGAATCAAACTCTTCGCCATAGTTTTCAAAAAACGTCGCGATGGTCAGTCCATAGTTCGTTTCCAGATATTCTTCAAATTCTTGAGTAATGCGTTCCATTTCCCGGTCATAGGGATCCATCTGTTTCGCAATGCTTTCCTTTTCGCTTTGGACTCGTCGGAGTTCCTCGTCCAGTCTTCGGTTTTCTTCTCCACTTGTTCCGTCAATCGCCAAGAGAAGATCTCCTTCAGCACGACTCAGCTTGGCATATTCGTTCATTAAGGGGGCAATTTGTTCCCCATGGGCTACATTTTTGTCCCTCCACTCGTTGACGACGACAAAGAGCATTACCAGCTCCGGGTTGATTTCCGAGCTTGGCTCTTTGTCATTGAGTTCTATCTCGGGAGTGTAGATAAATCCCGCATCCTCAGATTTCTCCGGGCTTGTTAGAAGGGTTTGTTCAAGCTTCTCCTCCCTCTCTTCTCCCTCGTGCGAGGACAACTGTTTCTGCCCTAGATTCGAGAAATCGGCGCGAGGAATGTACCGTCGGAAATCTTGTTGTGATTCCTGAACTCTATGCTGATGTACTTCGCTGAGAGACCGCAGCTTGAAGGTTGTATAGATGAAATAGATTACTGCGACCAGAAAAACAAGGCACGAGAATAACAAAAATTTCTTGTGCATTTTCTTTTTCCCTTTCTAGCTGTACCGCCATCCGAAAAGCTAAACCGTTTATCTTAACCATGATCGCGACTCGATGTCGAATAGATTAAAGAACATTCTGATGGCAATACAGTTGGATTCATAGTCGCATCGCAGGAAACAACAGAATCGTGAAAAACGCCTCCGCAAATGACGAAGACCGCGCCTGCCATTTATGGCTACAACATAATTTCAACGCCGCGCCTTTTGTAATGTGTTCATATTGGCAGTTTAGATTCAACGAACTACTCCGCACCCGGATTTTCTAGCCGGATTTGATACACTCCCCGCCCTCCTGTGGCGACGTACAGCGTAGTGTCTACGTCCTCCATTGCATTAACGACGACTGGTGGGTCGAATGGGGGATGCGAATTAACGAAAGCCCAAGTATTCTGGCCATTTTTCAACTTAAAAATGCCAGCTTCCCTTTCCGCCGCAAACAGCATATTGCCGACTGCAAAGAGTTCCCAAGAATCTCCTTGTGGCAATCCGTCGCTGATGGATTGCCATGTCTTGCCATGGTCCGCTGATCGAAACACTCCTCGTTCGTAAACCGCAATGTAGACCGTATTTCCCATAACGACAGGACCTTCAATTCGCCCATTATTAGGGTCATAATACCCAGGGTACGTGTCAATTAGTGACCATGATTTGCCCCGATTGTCCGAGTACATGAGGTTCCGGCTAGCGTTCAAATAGATGGTTTTGCCGGAGACTACGAGATTCGTCCAGAAATCATTAAAGTGTTCCTCGATTTCAGGACTGATTCTCGTCCAGAACCGTTCACCCTTTCTCCATTTGTAGCAGCCATATCCGTTTCCCATCTGTGCGATGGCATAGAAGACGTCGCCGGAAATTACAAACTCTTCAACGCTTTGGATTCGCTCAAATATTTGGTAGAGATTCTTCTTTGGATGGTCGATATCATCCGTCCGCATCTCCGTTTGCACGGGAATCCATGAATTCTGGTCATCGGCTAGTCGGTAAATCCCGGCGGTAAATGGTCTATCTCTCCTTCCATAATTCGTCTCATCCAGACCGAGATAGAGTTCGCCGTCCGCTACGGCGAATGCCCGAGCCTCTGTCACCGGCAAGCCTTGATGAACCGGCGTCCATCGTTTTCCGCCATCTGCTGATTTAACGATGGTGTAACCCGTTGTCGCATATAGCGCGTTCTTGAATGGCACCAGATCAGACACGTGCGTGTTTATAATTCCTTTGTTGATTTGTCTCCACGAATTTTCGCCATCTGTCCACCGTAACACTCCTGCGCTCGTCGCGATACAGACGGCATGCGCTGAAGGCGCCACCATGTTGTTAATGTCCCACGGCTCCAACCCAGTTAAGTCAGTTTCCGTAGTGACCCACATTCCGTTTTCGGTGGAACGAAGTAAGATGCCATCACTGAGAAGAACGTAAAAAGTGCTTCCGTACCCCGCAATGCCTACGATACTCAGCGACCGAAATTCTAGTTCTGTCGGCACTCGTGACCACGGAATATCCACATTGACATCCTTATTCTCCCATGACCACATGCGAATTCCTCCTGTCATCGGAGCCCAGTTGTCTCCTCCATCTGTGGATCGGCGTAAATCAGTCGTGTTTCCGATAAACAGTGCATCTTGGGCTACGGCGAAAAAGCGGAGATCCTTGAGACGCACTATTTTCATCCAGGATTCTTCGCCAGACTTGAGCCGGTAAAGATTATCGCCGCGCCTTGCGAAGAGGGTTGTTCCAACCGTAATGAGTTCGTCTGGCGGTTCAATGGAAAGGCTTTGGGCTATAGCCGTCATGAGTTGTTCCGGCAATTCAGTCGGAAAACCGTTTGGGAAGGGCGTCCATGATTTGCCGTAGTCGTCCGAATAAACAACTCCTTCGTTCTTTTGCCCGACATAAATTCGCCCCCCACTCACAGCAAACGCCGAGCCTGTCTCAAATTGATCGGGAAAATTTACCCGGTGCCACGATTCGCCGCGAGTGTCTGAATAGAAAAAATACGCATAAGCTTTGAGATAGATTACACCGTCTTCCTCTGTTATGGTGCGGACTGGAAGATAATCATCAGGATACACATCCAAGCCATCTGTGACCGCTACCCACGTGTCCCCATTGGTATCCGATCGAAAGACTCCCGCACTGTCCGTTGCTGCGTAAAGTGTGCCATCCGACGCACGAAAAAGGGATGTAACATCGCCGCCGTATGGTCCGTGCGTCTGGCTCCATTCAGTATCATTAAACTCGTTTTCCTTAGCGGCGGCTGATGTCGCCCCAAGGGTGACGCTTTCCGGTTGCACGCCATTTTTTTCGTTTTCTGAGTTCAATTGCCCCGAACGGCTAATGAGAGCAGGTTTTGTCTCAAGACGATAAAATGCCGGCGCGTCAATAAGTTCAACTTGGGTGGTTGATTCGGGAGCGTCGAGACTGTATGGTCGCTGTGATCGCGTCATTGCCTGCTGCCCTAATCCGATGAATATCGCAACCACAAGCGTTGCCGCGACAGCCACCCACGGCATCAACGGCTTGCTCGCCGGTGTGGCTGACGGGCGGAGTTGGTCAATTCGGTTCATTGTCTGCGTTGTAAAGGCCGGAGGCAATTGAAATGCTCCTAAGGTTTGCCGCATCATCGGTATCAACTCCTTTTTCAATTGTAATCGGGCGCGATAAAGCCGGTCTAGAATAGCGCCGCGCGATGTGCCCATGAACCTTGCAATTTCTCTAGCCGTCATCCCGCCGAGATAGTGGAGCGTGAGGACGGTACGTTGGCTTTCCGGCAACTCTTCAAGCGCGCTGTGCACTGTTTGACGGGTCTGTTCGTTGGCGTACTTCGCCTGCGCCAAAGCGTCAACGTGATCCCTCTCGACGGCATCAATCGACTGCATCGGCAGGCGGTTTTTTCGATGCCACATCAAGCAGAATCGTGAGGCGATGGTGTAGAGCCAGCCGGGGAAGTGCCGCCAATCCTTGAGTGTGGATAGCTTTTGGTAGGCTTGAAGGAAGGTGTCTTGGGTAACATCTTCAGCGGTGTGGAAATCCCCGATTTTGCGGTAGGCGAGGGCGTGGACGGCGCATTTGTATTTATCGACCAGAAACCCGAAGGCTGTGTCGTCGCCGTCTAATGTGCGTTTGATCAATTCGGAGTCGCTGTGCGCCACTGTTATCCCTCACGCCGCTGTTTGAGTTATAGGTGGGATTCACACTTCGGTTTTGCCTTTCATTATACATGATGCACGTTGGACGCCAATGATCAGATGGGCACGCAATTTTTTTGCCGATTACAGAAGCAGACCGGACCGGTTCAAGAGCGGTGTTACATTTCAAGATAATTTTTCGTGCGAGTTAGCAAGGTTTTTCGTACATGTTCCAGCTTTCATCTACATTCGCCTAACGGGAATGAATTACTGGTTGTCGAGCATCAGGAGAATTCTTCATCGGTGTATCGCCTTTTCCACAAGGTCTAGATATTACAACCTATTCCGGTTCGGATACCTTAACCAGTTGCTTGCCGATGTTGCCGCCTTTCAACATGCTGATAAATGCCGTGGCTGCATTTTCGAAACCCTCGGTGATTGTCTCTCTATACTTTAATTTTCCGGTTTGGACCCATTCTCCCATCTGACGGAGACCGGCTTCGTGCCGCTCTGCGAAATCACTCACCAACAGCCCTTCAACCCTAGCACGTTTAGCAATCAGTTGCCACAGCAGTCGCGGACCTAGCTCGGTTTCTTGCGAATTATATTGGGAAATTTGTCCGCAGATAGCCATACGCCCTCTCACATTGATATTTAGAAAGACCGCATCGGTTACGGGACCTCCCGTATTGTCAAAATAGACGTCGATTCCATCCGGACAAACCTGCTGCAACTTGGAGTCAAAATCAGTGACGGAATTGTAGTTAATTGCGTCGTCGAAACCGAGGTCGTTTACTACATGTTTGACTTTTTCGTCGGTTCCGGCAACACCAACGACTCGGCACCCTTTGATCTTTGCGATTTGGCCCGCGGTGGAGCCGACAGCCCCTGCCGCTCCGGAGACGAGCACGTGCTCGCCATCTTTGAGTCGTCCTGTTTCAAGCAGACCGAAATACGCCGTCAAGCCCGGCATGCCAAGCACTCCAAGCGCCGTGGATATCGGCGCGAGTGAAGGATTTACCTTCTGAACGGCCTCGCCGCCTGCTATTCCGTACTCCTGCCAGCCGAGGTAAGCCTTGACAATGTCACCCTCTTGAAAGTCGGGATGCTTCGACTTGACAATCTGTCCAACGGTGCCGCCGAGCACAACTTCCCCAATCTCCAGTGAGGCAGCATAGGATTTCGCTTTTCTCATCCGTCCGCGCATATAGGGATCAACTGAAAGGTAGCAGGTGCGTACCAAGACCTCTCCATCCCCGGGTGCGGGCATGGGCGAAGTCACAATGTTGAAATCGGATTCTTTCGGATAACCTACCGGCCGTGAGGCAAAGATGAATTGTCGGTTTTGTTCAGGCATTAAGTTCGTTCTCCTTCGAGAATTCAGTTAGGATTCGCATAGAAAACTGCCGTGGTTATTAGAGGAATTTAGAGCCTGTTTGAAATATCGGAGGTAGAGCCATTTTTGTTCGTTTTTAGAAAGTTTTTTTAGTTCTCATTGATGGCTACTACATACCTGTTGCTCCGCTGGGGCTTTAGGAGGCTGGTGCGCACTGCGCACCCTACAAACTATACTCTTCAAACAGGTTCTCAGTGAAGCAGAACGGCCAAAAAGTATGGGGCCGTCATAGCCCACCGGGCTGGCTAATTTGAATACATCATTAGGATCAGGGGCAGACAATCGGATTGAACAAATGCTCAATCACTGATAAAATAGTGCACTATAGAGTCTTCAATAAGACTCCGCCATTATATCACGAAAAGACCGAACACTCCACATTCAAATCCTATCAAGAAACAGCTAGAGTATTAGTTGTCCCGCATCTTGGAACAATGTCAAAAGGGAACGTTACTCTCAAGAATGTTACAAAATACTTCGGCGACACCGTTGCCGTTAATGATGTTTCCCTTGACATCAGAGGTGGCGAATTTTTCTCGTTGCTTGGGCCGAGCGGCTGTGGTAAAACGACAACGTTACGGATGATTGGCGGGTTTGATCGCCCCACCTCAGGGGCGATTCTTATCAACGACATAGCCATCGGAAGCACGCCGCCATATCAATTGGATGTCAACACGGTATTTCAAAATTATGCTCTGTTTCCGCACAAGACCGTTTCGCAAAATATAGGGTTCGGATTAGAGATGAAAAACGTCCCCAAGAGAGAAATAGGATTGCAGGTCGACGAATTTTTGGAACTGGTGCGCTTGCCGGGATACGGAAATCGAAAACCTGGCGAACTCTCCGGAGGCGAGATGCAACGCGTTGCACTGGCACGTGCGCTCATCAACCATCCGTCAATCCTCTTGTTGGACGAACCCTTAGCCGCTCTCGATTTAAAGTTGCGAAAACAGATGCAATCGGAGCTTAAGGAGTTGCAGCGCGAAGTGGGGATTACTTTCGTGTACGTTACTCACGACCAAGGCGAAGCCTTTGCATTATCCGACCGCATTGCTATTATGAACGAAGGTGTGGTATGCCAAGTTGGAAGTGCGGCTGAAATCTACGATGAACCACTGAGCCGGTTTGTCGCAGATTTTACCGGGACATCAAATTTCTTTGACGGTAAGCTGGTTGCCGTTGAAGGCGATAGGGCAAGGGTGCAATTGCGTAATAGCGCCGAGGTTGAATTCTTTGGTAGAAACAGCAAAGATTTGAAAGAGGGTGAAACCGTCACGATGGCTGTTCGCCCTGAACTCATCTGCATGGCAACTGAAACCACGGAAGATTCTCTGAATTGGATAAAGGGGACCATCCGGAACAAGATATACCTTGGCACAGGAACGCAGTATACCGTGGAGGCATTTGGCGAAATGTCAGTCGTTATCCACCAGCAGAATTCCGGCGGCGGGAAGGGAAACCATTGGCAGATTGGCGACAGTGTCTATCTGACATGGCGAACCGAAGATGCCAAGGTATTGAAAATCGACCAAAGTATATGTTAATCGGATTAAATGTCCGGCGCGTCAACTAAACTGCTACTCAGCACCTAGGCAAGTCGTCAACGCACTTTTGATTCCTTCAATGCGGTCCGGATTTGTAACTTTGGTGCCGTCCTCCTCTGTAACATAGAAGGTATTCTTGATTTCTTCAATGGGGTTAGTCTTTGCGTTCCTTCTCTCATCCGCTTCAGCAGCATAGAATGAATCCATCGCCGTAAAACCCTCCGTGGTAATTTTGGCAATACGGACATCAACTTTCAAATCATGAAATGCATTTGCGATGGAGTGAAGCAGGCCCATTCGATCTTCGGATCGGATATCAATGATGGTTGCCAATTCGGATCCGTCATTGTCGACCACAACCTCAAGAGGTAAGCTGCGTCTGCCCCTGCCTGAAGAACTCGTTTCCTCCTGTTGTTTTAGAACGGAGTCAATGTCGGCTGGGTCTTCCCAAATACTGTTTAGCGCTTGAATGACTCGATCACGATGGTCCGCGCTCAAACCGCGCCGGGTGGTTTCGTCTGACAAACTTATGGTATCAATCACGATTCCATCGTCGCGTGTCTCTATGTCCGCACTCAGAACATTGGCTTTTTCTGCGGCAATCACGCCTGTGATTTTGCGGAAGGCACCGCGTTTATCTCGCGTACAAATTCCAATCTGTGTATGAAATTGGGAATCCTGGAAACAGGCAACCGCGATAGGTTTGTCTCCAAGTTGCTCGACCAATTCGATTTGTTTGCAGATGAACGCGGGGGAATTGCCCACCAACTGCGGATCTGACATTGCGTCAAAATGCCGCTGGATTGCGACCTCCCCGACGGTTCCTCCGATGAGGCCGCTGACTTGGGTGTGTAAGTTATCCAATTCTATCCGATAGGTTTCACCGCGCAAGAATTTGATGGTCCTTTCGTACAGGGAACGCAATAACGTTGCACTCCATTCCGTCCAGATGTTTGTACTAACGGCGCGCATGTCTGCGAATGTCAACAGGTAAAGCATCTTGGCGTTCTGTTCGTTTCCAACGAGTCTTGCGAATTGTTCAATTGTCTTCGGATCGTCCAAATCTCGATGTTGCACCGTATGGGACATATCAAGGTGCTTGGAAATTAGGAACAGCACGATTTCCCGGTCTTCCTCCGGGAGTGATAGGCGATTCAACATGGATTTTGCTGCTTCAACACTTCGTTGGTCGTGGTCGCCGGGCCCCTCAGTTCCTTTACCCACATCATGGTACAACACCGCGAGACGCAACAATTCAGGTTTTTCTAACGAATTTAGAATTTCAATGAATTCTTGTCCATCTTTTACGTCCGCCAGCGTCTGCTCTTCCAAGTTTTCAATTGCGTACATCGTATGTTCATCAACAGTATATTGATGCGGTCGATCGTAACGGACCAGTGATCGAATCTTGCTAAATTCGGGCAGATAGCAGTCAAGCACCTCCAAGCGATGCATCTCTCGAAGCGTCTCCGCAACTCGAATTGAATTGCCAAGAATGGAGAGGAATGCTTCTGTGTTTGCACGTGTGCTTTGAAACTCTTCATCAATCAAATGGAGGTTGGCGACGACTGACTGTGTTACCTTGCTGCTGATGCTATAGCCAAGTTGCTGCTTGTGCACAAACAACCTCATTAATCGTGTCGGATACGTCGAGAAGTCTGCTTGGCCCGGCTGGAAGGAGATTTCCCTATCGGTAATCGAAAAGCCATCAGAAAGTTTGATAGAACGCATGAGCTTGAGCATTCGACTGCCCGCCCATTCTTTGTCTGTCACGATGTCGATGATTAGGCTAGTGAACTCTGATAGATGTTCGGCGCGCAGATAATAGTCTCGCATCATCGCTTCCTCCGCCAAGATACTCCCTTCGTCGGAGTAACCAAGATTCTTGGCGATAGTATGCTGGAACTCAAAGGAAAGCTTGTCGGTTTTGCGCTTCGTCACATAGTGCAACTCATTACGTAACCACCACAAAAAATCAATCGACGCCCTGCTCGCTTCAGCGACACTTGAGGAGATAATGTTCCGCTTGGAAAGTAGATGAAGATCTTTAATCCCGTACTTGACGGCGGTTATCCATATAGCAGTGTGAAAATCCCTTAAACCTCCAACGCTCTCTTTTATATCCGGTTCCTGCAAATAGATGGTTGAACCGTGTGACGCATGACGCTCTCTCCACTGCCCAATCGCCTGCTCGGTAAATTTTTTGATTTGTCGTCTGTATACGTGTTTCGCAATTTGCCGCAGCAACTGCTTATGTACTTCTTTGGTGCCAACAATGTAACGAGACTCAATCATGGATGTCTTCGACACAAAATCGTCATACGTCGCCTGAATGCACTCCTTTATGGATCTGCAACTGTGTCCGACATCGTAGCCGACATCCCAGAGTACCGCAACAAGATGACTCGCGAAGGATTCCAATTCGCCGACGGAGATTTTAGAGTCGTCGTACACCAGCATTACATCAATATCCGAATACGGATTGAGTTCTGCGCGACCGTACCCCCCTAGTGCCAGAATGGTGAGCGGCGCATCTTCCGGCAGCATTCCGCGCTGTATTCCATCTTCGTAGATTTGTTGAACCACATTATCGGCAAGGCGCGTGTATTCTTCGACGATTTCAATGCCCCCGAGCCCAAATCGGTGACACTTTTCGATCCGGTCCCGTCCATCTACCGACAACGCTTTGAGTTGTGCAACGAGCGATTGGGTTTCCGATTGCTGCATCTGGCAACCTCCATTTCTCACTGGACGCTGTTCTATCTACATCAGTCAGTGACTTCTCACTGCACCTCGATGAAAACGCATAGATAGGCGTTCTCGTTCAATACTTGGCTATAATCTGCATGAAGTTTAAAAAAATTATTTCGGTAATATCCTAACGATGCTCGGTGCGGTTAGGAAACCGCACCTACCGAGTTTAGGGAAAACTGAATTACCGATTTAAATACTTAATCTTCATCTAGATTAAGACTTTCGCGAACTCATCTAGTAACCCACCTGTCGTGCCATTGAGATCTTCCACTTCCGATTGACACGTCAGATTGAGGAAATCTATGATTGTTCTTGATTCGACTGTGTCTGTACGTTCGAGCTTGGACTCTCAACCGCGTCGGGTTGTTCCCCAATCATCGCAGTGAGGTTAGCGATGATGTCCACACATTCCTTCACCAGAACAGTTTGCTCTGTGTCGTGATTGGTCATGTGTGTGGTAAACTCGTGTGCGTGGTCATCTTGTTGTTGTGTCTGCACAACCAAGTTTTCCATGAGTTTAACACAATCACTTAGCAGTTGCGTCTGCATCTTGTTGTGTTCCGTCATGCGTTCGGTCATCAGGACCCGCGATGACACCACTTCTCGATGCAACACCTTCATTGTCTCACGGCTGTCCTCCATGTCCTCTTTCATCGTGTCAAGATAAAGGGCATCGCGCCGTGGAATGAAATAGACGAGGAGCCAAATAATTACAGCCACGCCGATTATGTCGAAGCCGTAATCAAGGAACCAGAAAACGAATTTCAAAAAATCGGTACTCGTATCCATTGGACGTTCAAAGCCTCTCTTTGCTCTTGGTACCTCATGAGTGAATAGGATAAGTGAGTAACATTCTACTCATCCCGATAATTAGATAAAGACTGTTTAGAGATTGTAGTCACGATTCCGAATATGATTGTAGTTAGTAGCCACCAAGTTTTCCGTCGAAGGCTGGAACAGATACCTGACTGGAAAACCACGATCAGGACGGTGGCATGATTGTGAAGTTAGTTGAGCAGGTGGCCAAATACTTTCCGATTCGTAGTGAACCAACATAAAACGCCGATATTTTGTAAACCAAAACGGTCTCTTCAATACAAAACGAGGCAAACGAACTTTATTAGTTTTTAACTCTGAATTAACCTGCGTCGGACGCTGCACTTCGGATCTATTGCGTTGGCGAGGAGAAGAGGAAAAGAATCCAGAAACTAGGACACAGATTCTAACGCGAAACAGTCTCAGACTTTTTCTCCATCTTTGCAGCGAGGTTAGCCATAAGGTCAACACACTCCTTTAGCAGCATTGTCTGCGTTGTGTCGTGTTTGGTCATGTGCCCTGTAAGCACGTTTGCTTGATTACCTTGCTGTTGAGTTTTCTCAACGAGGTTTTGCATGAGCGTAACACAGTCACTTAGCAATTTGGTCTGCGTCTTGTTGTGCTCCGACATGTGTCCCGTCATGATATCCCGCGACGACTCTACTTCCTGATGCAAAACCTTTATCGTCTCACGTCTGTCTTCCATATCCGCCTTCATCGTATTGAGATATAGCGTATCGCGCCGCGGAATGAAAAAGACGAGCATCCAGATGATGACGAATACCCCGATAACGTCGAAACCGAGATCGAATAGCCAGATCAGGAATTCGGCGAAATTTGAAGGTACGGTCACACCCTCAAACATCTTATCCAGCATCTCTTTTAGCATCGCATTAAGCCTCCTTTCATTAGTATATCACGATCAAATAGTGTGGGTGCTCACGGTGCAACCTATTCTCGAAATTGAATTAAAATCGCTACAGATCCTAGGTATCAGCGCACAAGTATGTTGCCGAAACATATCGGGAATACCGGACTTGCAGGCACGTACAGGGAAGCAACATAGTTCTATACACATTTTGCGAGAGTTGCAAGTGTTGTCAGATTCATAGCGTGCCGACACACTATGCCAAGATTCTAGTTGACCAGAGAGCTTCTGTCAATACAAAAACGACCTCACACTAATATTGCTGCGCGGATCGAAGAGATTAGATAAGCGGGACTTCCAGCTACGTCTCAAAGAGCGCTTCGGCAACTCATCCCGCTGGGGACAAACGATCCATCAGCGACATTCTAACCTCGTCCAACCGCCGTGCATCTGAAATCTTGTGCCCGTTCTCCTCAGTAACATAGAATGAATCCATGGCCGTAAAGCCTTCCGTGGTAATCTTTGCAATTCGGATGTCAAGATTCAGATTGTAGAATGTATCCGAGATTGCGTAGAGTAAACCAACTTGATCTTGAGTACGGATGTCGATAATTGTTGCTAGAGAAGAGCCGTTGTTATCGACCACAATCTCTGGCGCCAGACTACGACGTGCCGTACGTCGTGGATGTGCTTCCTCCCGCTTCTGAATAGCGGCTTCAAAGTCGACTTTTCCACTCCAAACTCCCTCAAGTGCTTGGATGATTCGTTCGCGCTGTTCAATGCTCAAGCTTTTTTTGCTTGTCTCGTCCGAGAGATTCACTGCGTCAATAACAAGCCCGTCATCGCGGGTTTCGATTTCCGCACTCATAATATTGGCGTTCTCTGAGGCTAATACGCCAGTAATCTGACGGAAAGTACCGCGCTTGTCCCGAGTACAAATGCCGATTAACGTTCGAGTTTCGGTTTCTCTAAAACAGGAAACCGCGATCGGTTTCTCTCCAAGCTGGTGAACGAGCTGAATCTGATTGCTAATGAATCCTGGCGAATTTCCCACAAGTTCCTGATCGGGCATCATCTCGAAGTGTTGCTGGATCAGTTCTTCTCCAACGGACTCGCCGATAAGCGCCGTGACCTCTTTCTTCAACTCGTCCAACTTCAGACGATAGGACTCGCCCCGAAGGAATTTCAGCGTACGTTGATAGAGTTCTCGCAGTAATACCGCGCTCCAGTCTGTCCAGATAGAAGCACTGACTGCGCGTATATCCGCAAATGTCAGCAGGTAAAGCATCGTGGCGTTCTGTTCGTTTCCAACCAAATTTGCGAACTGTTCAATGGTTGCGGGATCGTCGAGGTCTCGTTGCCGGGCAGTGTGGGACATATCAAGGTGCCGCTCAATCAGAAACAGCACGGTTTCGCGATCGGGTTCCGGGAGTCCCAGGCGGTCCAACATTGCTTTCGCCGCTTCCATGCTTCGTTCGTCATGGTCTCCGGGACCTTCTATTCCTTTGCCGACATCATGGTATAGGACTGCGAGGCGCAGCAACTCGGGTTTTTCTAACGAATTCAGCATCTCTATGAAGAATTTCCCGTCCTTCATCCCTGCCAGCGTATTCGCTTCCAAGTTTTCTATCGCGTACATGGTGTGTTCATCAACGGTATACTCGTGGGGACGGTCATAGCGGACCAGGGATCGAATCTTGCCAAATTCGGGTAGGTAGCGGTCCAACACTTGCCAACGGTGCATTCGACGTAACGTCTCGGCAACACGTGATTTGTTGCCCAAGATTGAGAGGAATATTCTCGCATTCTCCCGGGTGCGACGGAAGTCATCATCAATAAGCGCCAGATTCGCTGCAATTTCGTACCTCACGTCAGCGCCAACGCGGTAACCGAGCCGTTGCCTATGAACAAATAGTTTCATGATTCGGGTTGGATCGGTCGAAAAGCCGGAGTGTCCGGTTTGAAAGCAAATCTCTTTCCGACTTAGGAGGAAGCCGTCGGACAGTCTTTCGGAGCGCAGTCGATTCAGCGCTCGACTGCCCGGCCATGTTTTATATTTCACAAGGTCGATGATGAGTTTGGCAAATTCGAATAGATGCTCGGCGTGCAGATAGTAGTCGCGCATCATGGCTTCTTCTGCCAGCACATTTCCCTCGTCGACGTACCCGAGGTTTTTGGCCATGGTGTGCTGCACCTCGAAGGCGAGTTGGTCGCTGCTGCGCTTCGTTACGTAATGGAGTTCGTTCCGTAGCCGCCATAAAAAATCGAGAGAGGCCTCACATGCTTCGGCGACTTGCCGAGGCACAATTCTACGTTTTGCCAGTTCGTCGAGTTCTTTGATCCCGTATCGCACAGCGGCAACCCAGATGGCGGTATGGAAGTCCCTGAGTCCGCCAACGCTTTCCTTTATGTTCGGTTCTTGTAGATAGATGGTTGATCCGTATGATTGGTGGCGTTCATTCCAGTCGCGAATTGTCTGGGCGATAAATTTATTGATTTGCCGCTTGTAGAAGTGTTTAGACGTTTGTTTTTGGAACTGTTGGTGCACTGTTTTGGCACCAGTGATGTAACGCGCCTCAATCATGGAGGTTTTTGAGAACAGATCCTGATACGTTGCTTTGATGCATTCTTTAATGGATCTACAACTGTGTCCCACGTCAAAACCGACATCCCAAAGCATGGCGATGAGTTGATTTGCAAACGGTTCAATCTGGGATGTTGAGAGTTTGGAGTTGTCGTAAACCAGCATCACGTCGATATCTGAATATGGGTTGAGCGCTGCTCTTCCGTACCCCCCGACAGCGAGAATGGCGAGCGGCATTTCTTTCGAGATAATCTCACCCTGTATGCCGGCCTGGTAGATTCGTTGAATCACATTGTCTGCGAGGCGGGTATATTCTTCGACTATCTCCGTTCCTCCGATTCCGAATCTATGGCGGTTCTCTATGCGTGTACGTTCTTGTGCACAGAACGCCTTCAGTTGTGTGACGAGCGTTTGGTTCTGTAACTGTTCCATCTATCTTGCCGGGAAATCTCTCTTTAAATTTCGTTTTCTTACCAATCAGGTTACGATGTTTTGCGGCTGTCCCTGAAGGAAGGCAATAACGTTGTCCACCGCCCCCTCGTTGAGGAGATCGACTCCCTCCGGGGTCATGTCTGCGCAGTGCGGGGTAAGCACAACTTGTTCGCAGCCAAGGAGCGGATGGTCTGCGGGGATCGGCTCTTGATCGAAAACGTCGATCGCGGCGCCAGCGAGATGCCCGCAGTGCAGAGCATCAACGAGGGCATTTGTATCAACGATGGGACCGCGTGCTACATTGACCAGCAGTGAATTGGGTTTCATCGACTCAAACTGCGTTTTTCCGATTAGACCTCGGCTGTCGTCGGTGAGTTTAGCGTGTATGCTGACCACATCCGCCGTGCAGAGCAATTCATCCAAGCTTACGAATTTAACGCCGAGCCGTTCCGCGCGCTCACGAGATGGATTATAGGTCCACGCGATGACGTTCATGCCAATCGCACTGCCGAGGCGCGCCATTTCGGCGCCGATGTTTCCGGTGCCGATTATCCCCAAGGTTTTGCCGCGCAGATATACATGGTCCATCCGCAGCCACCGACCGGCACGCATGGATTCCGTGAAAAACGCGGCTCGTTTGGCGATCGCGAACATCAAGCCAAATGCGTGTTCAGCGACAACAGGAGCGGTGCGTCCCGGTTGATTGCTAACTGTAATGCCACGTTCTTTCGCCGCCTCCAAATCTATCATGTCTGTTCCGATGGAGCAGGTTGAAATTAGACGCAGTTTTGGCAACTGATGAAGAACCTCCGCAGGCCATGTGACCATTCCCCGTGAGTTGATTATAACCTCCGCGTCACCTGCGCGCTCGAGTTTCTCTTCGGCGGATGTGCAATGGTTGGCGTAAAGCACAACGTCTGCGTAGGGGGCTAGTCGATCAAGGTGGGGTGACTCTTGAATCTGCGGCGGGTTGTCGCCCGGAACCACAACTTTGAGGCGGTTTGAAGAGATGTTTTGCATCGATGTCGAAAAAAGAGGTAATAATTTGGAGCTTGAAGCCACTTCAAAAAATGGGCGTCATAACCGTTTATGATAGTTTGGAGATCGGAATTTTCACCCTGTTGTTATCGCCTGCCAATCAACTTGGGAATTTCTATCGCGATAGAATCTCTATCGCGGTCGCTATCCGCTCCCTTAATCTATCCGGTCGCTTGATCCCACACTTTGTTCAACGATTCAATGCTGGCCTTTGCCGCGGCGGCGGGAGCCATCGCTTCAATTTCACCGTTACAAGGTTCCGGCGTCACGGGACCATCGTAACCAATTTCATTCAGAATTTCAAGTATTTCTGCCGCCGGAATTACTCCCGTTTCACCGGGCAAGCAACGCTCATCGTCAAGTTGGTTTTCGGGGTTCATTCCTACCGGCGCGTCGTTGACCTCAACGTAAATTACCTCATTTTTTGATAGCTTCCGCACGTCGTCCAGCGTTAACCGGCACGTGTACCAGTGCCAGGTGTCGAAAAGAAGTCCGATATTGCCTATCCCAATGACTGCCGCGAGGTCCAGAACGATGTTCATGTCGTAAGCGAACGAGAATCGGTGCATTCTGCGGCTTGCCGAGGGTCCTATAAATTCCAATCCGAGTGAATGGCCATAGTCATTCAGAATCTCCGCAGCGGGTTTCAGGCGTCTGATGTGAAAATCCCAGTTTTCGTTAAACGGTGCATTGCTCCAGTTGAAGACCCGCGTTGTGGTACGGTGACATTCAAGTTCAGCAGCTAGCTTCGCCAGCGCCGGGAACGTTTTCAAGCCTTCTTGAAATTCCGCATCGCCCGCTTTCCAATCAATGGGGAATCCCCAACTGCCCGTTTTCAATCCGGATTCCCACCATAGGTCTCTGACGTAATTGGTTGAATATTCCTTCGTTAGGCTGCTTGCCTCTTCAATATCGAGGTCAAGTCCGTCAAAACCAGCGGACTTCGCGAGCTTGAGGCTTTCCCGCATACCGGTCTGGATGCCGATGGCATGCGGGCATAGATTCTTGAACATGCTCGATTTATGATCTTGCGCCATGTATGGTGATAGCACGGAAGTTTAGCAGGTAAGCGAGATTCTGGTCAAGCGTTTTATGGCAAACCACCCGCGGTGCTTGAGGAGCTGGTCGAATATCCTAAACACTATTCGAAGAACGTAGTTTGACACTCGTAGGGAATTTCATACTTTTCATAATTTTCATAACAAATCGGGGTCTTCCATGGGTACAGAAAGAGGACTAGAACTCTTGCTATGACTGGGTTTTTGAGGGTATCGACATAAAGGCTTTCGAAGCATAGTTATGAAATTTTGTTATGAAACTTTAGTTGCCATTCAGGTCGCTTTTACACCTCGCATCGACGCTATCTTTCAAGTTAAAGATGGTTTTTCAAACGGGCGAGGGTTGAATGAAAGTAGGAAAGATGTAGATTGACCAGCTTTTTGGTTGATCATGGAAAAAGTCGGTCGCAATTATTGAAAGTTTATAATATGTGACATTATCTATCACATTTGTTATCTATTTGCCTAATCCTCACACGCACGTTGATGTAATCCACCTCAGAATTCCTACACGCCTGAAGATTTCTGTCACACGGAATCTTGCAAGTGAAATTGCGCTCCGCCGGAGCGCAGAGAAATGGGATATATCGCGTTCTATTGACATTTCGCCCCGCCGGGGCGAAGGTGTACGGGGTTTTGGCGTTTCTATACACCTTCAAGATCTCTATCGTACTCGCTATTCGCTCGCTTGATCCTCTCCGGGGCTTTTAGAGGCTGGTGCGCAGTGCACACCCTACAAATGTACTTCTCAAACAGGTTCTAAAGCCACTAGGATTTAGGGAAGAGACCGAGTTTTGGGGGAAAAAAACTCGGTTTCAACGCTCGACGGTGTTTATGAAATTGGTTTTTCATACATTGTTACACCAACGCGCTGAATGTGCTCGGTTACGTCGGGATCGGTGATGTCGCGGAAGATGGAGAGGTCAAATGTATAGGGCCGAAACAGGTCGTCCAAGTCGCCCGCGATGCGGAGCAGGACGTTCAGCGTCAGGTCTGTCCCGCCGTGGAGGGTCAGGTCGATATCGGAGCCGGTTTTGTGTACCGCTTTGGCACGTGAACCGTAGAGAACCGTAGAGAACCGCCTTCTCCACTTGTGGGTAGCGTTTGAAGACATCGCAGATTTTCCGGGCGACTGGTTCTGATAAACCACACTCGGATTGGCGTAGGGGGTGGGCACTCATGCGGATTCTTCCCGTTTCAGGTCTTGGAGTTTGGCTTGGAGCGCCTCAAATTCTGCATAATACACGTCAAGAATTGCCTCAACAATCTGGGCGGCGGTGGACTCGTTATAGGTGTGTGATGTCAGGTGGCGACTTTGAATCATCGCCATCCATATCTCGCCATTTTCAATCAGACCCGCCCTGAATGCGGCACGCGTTGTATCCTTGGATCCGTATAGGTTTTGTATTCCTTGCTCTTCAAGAAAACATTTTAGTGTGTTCCACGCCAATTCGTGGGTGTACTCAAAACCTTGTATTAATCCCTGTGCTTCCAGTTTTGAGAGTTGGCGTCTGCGTGCCAGTTCGACAGCTTCTTTCAGTTGGGAAAATGCCTTGTCAAAGTTATTGGCGCTTTGAATCCAGCGGATGTCTCGGTTGCCCATGGGTCAATTCTCTTAATCAGGGGAATCGTGTCCAAAATCTTATGATTGGCTCGTGATGAAAGTAACCGTGGCGGCTGTTTTGACTTTATAGGTTTCACATCGTAGAAGTGGAGGTAATTCCCTGATTTTAGCTTGACATTTACTCGATGTGTGCTTATTATTACAAACATTGCTAGGGACAAAATTCGGGTACATCCGTGTAATTGTCGGGCTGCGGTTCGCACAATTCTATATCCCTAGCTCTTTACTTTCACGCCATTCCAAAGCCGCCACGTCGCGCGGCTTTTTTTGTGTGTAATACACGCCGTAGCCTGCCGTGCGTCGATCGTCGATATCCTGCACCAGTCGAAACGCCTTCCACAGATACTCATAGCGGTCTTCGCCACGCTCGTATAGCCGTTGCAACGCCCAGACAAAGTAATCCACAGCTTGTAAGCCAGCATGTTGCTTCGGTGTTGCTACGGATACTTTCCGCGAGACAGCCCTCGTCATGTTTTGTTGTTTGGCAGAACTGTCTCGGGTTTTTTCGAGTTCTTGACGTAAGGCTGCGGTACGGTTGGATTTGCCAAGTTTTGAGAAAATGATATGATATCTATTGCTTTGATGTAATCTTTCTTTGAACAAGCGTGGTATAAGATAGTCATAAAGTTCGTTTGGGTGATAGCGATAGTCAGGATTGCTTTCGTTTCGATGGCGGACATATTCCAAAACTCGCCGTTTGTCAGTAACAACAGCCGAAAAACGGAGTCCTTCCATATTCCGCAAAAGTCGATAGACTTCCCGTCGCACTTCGGGGACGTCATCTTTGGCATGAAAGGCATTCGCTGTTTTTCGCGCTTTTTCTTGCATAGAGGGCACATCTCTGAAATACGGATCGTTCATCAACCGCCCCCGTAGGTCATCAAAGCTACGCTGCGATTCCATCGGATTAGGCACGTCCAACAAGCCGAGTATGAAAAAGCGGGAGCAACCCTCGGTGCCAATCAGGACTTTGCCTTTTGCTGAGAAAAGAGTGCTATCACCGGCTTCATCAATGAAATAGTGACGAACTGAGGAATGCGATTCTTTCAATTGTCCAGCCTTATGGAGCGTGCGATTCAGTGTCTTGTCCCGCAGTTCTTCTGTAAAGGTTGTCGTCTCGTGGTGCTCACTACGTACACATAAAAAAAGCCATATAGTGTCATTTCTATATGGCTTGCGGATGCCGGAGGTCGGACTCGAACCGACATGGACCTAGGGCCCGCTGGATTTTGAGTCCAGTGCGTCTACCGATTTCACCACTCCGGCTTAAGATGATATATTTTAACATGATTTCGGTGGAAGAATCAAGCGGAAATTGGAAGGATGGCGGGGCAGCCACCCTAGATATGATTGTTGATTTTACGAGAAGTCGCGACCTGGAGATCGCTCCTACAAAGGATTTCCAATGGCTTTTTCGTTTCACCCAATCTACGAGTTTCTGTGACTTGCTTCCGGCGGCGGGAGAAATCGCGACCAGGAGGTCGCTCCTACAGAGGATTCTGTTCGTCAAGAATCTATCAGTGATTCGATGATTGTTGATTGTGTGCGATAAAGTGTTGGGTTTCACTCGCACTCAGGTACTTCTGGATGGGGTTGAACCTTAAAGTGCCTCGCAAAATATGGAAGATTTCTGCTGGATTTCCGCTCTACCCAACCTACAAGCTGATATGGCATGCCTCAAGTAGAGGTGGAGGTCGCGATTCGGAGATCGCTCCTACAGAGGATTAAGGAGAGGTCGTGATCGGCGATGTGTCGAAAAGTTGCGTTGACGGGGAAAAGGGACTGTGCTAATATAATTTTAGGATGTATGACATCATTACTTCATCTTCGGAAGGAGAAAGACATGCAGATAGAGAAGAGACTTGAGGAGCTTGGAATTACACTGCCTGAGGCGGCAACACCGGTGGCGAATTACGTGACAACGGTTCAAACGGGGAATCTGGTGTTTACGTCGGGGCACGGTCCGGGCAACGGAGAGGGCAAGATTTATAAGAGTCAACTTGGCACGGATGCGGACGTTGAGGACGGGTACCAATCGGCAAGACAGGTGGCAATCGGCTTGATCGGCACGCTTAAGCAAGCTCTCGGGGATTTGGATCGGATTCGGCGGATTGTGAAGGTGGTCGGGTTTGTCAACTCTGCGCCGACGTTCACGGATCAGCCTGCTGTCGTCAACGGGGCATCCGACCTTTTTGTGGAGGTGTTTGGCGACAAGGGTAAGCACACACGATCCGCGGTGGGAATGTCGCAACTGCCGGGGGGGATTCCGGTCGAGGTCGAGATGGTCGTCGAGATTGACGTCTAAGGTCGCCGGGGAGGAGGATTATGGCAGTACAGGTTGTAAAACCGCGTATCCGGGGTTTTATCTGCACGAATGCGCATCCTGTTGGTTGCGATCAGAATGTGCGGGATCAGATTGACCACATCAAATCGGTGGGGTCACCGAAATCTACTAATCTCAACGCACTTGTCCTCGGCGCATCAACGGGGTACGGACTGGCGTCGCGTGTCGCGTTAACATGGCTCTACGGCGCAAAGTCGATTGGCGTCTATTATGAACGACCTGCAGACGGGAAACGAACGGCTACCGCAGGCTATTATAACTCGTATGCATTACGCAAGCTAGCACAGGCGGATGGTTTTTTTGCAAGCGATGTGAATGGCGATGCGTTTTCCGACGACCTGAAGCAGGAGACAATCGATCGGATAAAACAGGAACTGGGAAAGATTGATGTGTTGGTTTACAGTCTCGCCTCGCCTCGCCGCTACCATCCGCGAACGGGCGCGGAGCACCAGTCGGTGCTGAAACCGATTGGGGAACCGTTCAGAGGCAAGACAGTAGATCTCACCCGCGAGGTCATCACAGACGTTCTCATTGAACCGGCGACGGAGATTGAGGTGGAGGACACGGTCGCAGTCATGGGCGGCGAGGATTTGGAGATGTGGACCGAGGCGCTGCTGTCGGAGGATCTGTTGGCGACGGAGTCAACGGTTGTCGCCTATACGTACATCGGGCACGAACTCACGTGGCCGATATACCGCGACGGCACGATAGGGAAAGCTAAGGAGGATCTTGAAGCACGAATAAATGCGTTGGATGCGAAACTCTCGTCCGCGTTGGGCGGGCATGCGTATCTCTCGGTTAACAAAGCTGTGATTACACAGGCGTCATCGGCGATTCCGGTCGTTCCGCTCTACATCAGCGTACTATATGACATCATGAACGCACAGGGCATTAACGAGGACCCGATTGGTCAGATGGGACGATTATTCAGTGAACATCTGGGGTCTGGCTTGACGCCTGTGTTGGATGCCGATCGACGGCTGCGACTCGATGATCGCGAGCTTCGTGCCGATGTCGTGGCTGAGGTGGCGAGGCGCTGGGAGGAAGTGAACACGGAGAACTATCTTGATTTGTCGGATTACGCCGGATTTAAGCGCGGTTTTCGCAACCTGTTCGGCTTTGACGTGGACGGCGTAGATTACGATGAGCCGGTGCAAATCGAGTTGGTTTGAAGCGGCGAGGAATTCACAAGCATTGGTGTTCGCACAACCTTCTTGCAATGTCATTTCTCCAAAATGACGGTGTACAAATGATATGTGTTAAAGTCGCGATTCGGAGATCGCTCCTACAGATGCGCCTCATTTACCATGTCTCTGCGCCAAGTCGCCGATGCAAGGGGATTTGTATAGCATGGGATGTTCTATCGCGCACATTATTTCCTCGTTTGATCGCTGTTCGCTCTTTGGATTCCCTCCCGGTCGTTTAAAGGCTGGTGCGCAGGGGATTTACTATCGCGCTAAGATTCCTATCGCCTTCCCTATTTGGTCAGTTGATCTATCCACTTGCTTGATTACACCCTACAAGGCTATGGCCTACTATGGGCATGATTCCACGAATATTCGCCGATTTTCTGTCCATCTACTTCGAGCGTCATTAGCCTCTTTATCGTTTTGCGCGGAGATTCACATGCCACTCCTCCGGAGTGGGATAATGCAGTACTTGTTGACTACTGACATGGCACTCCGCTGGAGTGCAAGAGCGATAATGATCCAGCGGAATAGTTATGCCGCGACCTTCGGATTGAGGCACTGAATTGCCGACGCCTTACCTCCGACGCAGAACCTCTCGAAGCGATGTGATACTGACCTCTACTTCCGAACAGAAATTCCCCTCCATCGGAAAGCATCGGACAATTGCAGTAGATAGATGTGGTTATGTCGAGACAAGGGCTGTGGTTTGATGCACGCAGTGTAGGTTCTCCGACAGACATCCGTTTTCCTTCGCAAACACTACGATTCTGGTCAGATCTCTTTTGATATCCGGTTATCGCACGTTGCAATTTCCCATTGGCATTGTAATTGCTCAACCCTACCTAGAATTGATTTGAGCGGCATGAGGTTGGCGTCGACGTATTGTGACATGCATCTTCAATTCAGAGATTATTCGATTTCTCTAAGATTATGGTGCATCACTGGCAAATGGCGAAATTTAAGGTCGCGATTCGGAGATCGCTCCTACAGATCACTTGTAGTGAATTGCGGTATCACGAATCAATCATCGAATTTCCGGCATGTGTGATGGTTGGCTGTCACAACGATGCATCGTGTCTTCTACTCAGTAAACCAAATCTCAATCCGCAATTTATCCAATACATCAATCACGGTCCGTTAAGACACAGATATTGAATGCAGGAGGTATTTACCATGAAACTGAACCCCAGCTATTTGCTGGTAGTTATCGCGATTCTTTGCGTGATAATCGTGGCGGGCGCCGTTCACATCGCTATTCAGAATGTGAAGGACACGACTCGATTTACCGTGGAATCCATCTTGCCCGAAGGCACGGTCTCGCAACGGGAGAACCTTACGTTCGCGTTCTCTGATCCGGTTGTGGAGGAGCGCTTACTCGATAAGGACCTAGACTATTCTCCGATTGAGTTCACACCGGAAATTCCGGGCAAATTTCGATGGGTAGACTCGGACAGGCTCCGGTTTTTTCCGGAAGTCACGTTTGCGCCTTCCACCGTATACACCGCGAAAGTGTTGCCAACCGTCAGCCATTCGCCACATCGAGTTCTGAGCGGCAATCGGACGCTTTCCTTCGCAACCGAGCGTTTCAAGGTCAAGGCGTCAAAACTGTCGTTCGAGCGTGGAGCGGGAAGAAAAAGCCGAGCGAAGATTCGTGCGACAGTTGAATTCAACTATCCCGTCGATCCCGCTGCGCTAAAGGAGAAGCTCACGATTTCGTATGAGGACGGAAAGGCGATTTCGTATGAACCTATAACCGAGAATCCATCAGATATAATCGATTTGGAAACTGTAGAGATTGAGCGCAGCGCAGATAAACAGCGCTTTGTGCTAAGGCTTCCAAAAGAATTCACATGTGTCAACGGAGGAGTCGGTCTCAAGAGCGATTATCTCAACAAAACGGCGCTGAAAGGACGCGGCCATTTAATTGTCGAAAATGCGAGTGTGCGCGACAGCGGCGGTGGTCATTATCTGGAAGTTCGTTTCAACTCACGTGTAGCCCCTGACCAAGCACAACTGTTCCTGACCGTTGAGCCGGAAGATAAATATCAGTTGATTTCTCACCGACGTTATCTACGGATTGAAGGCGATTTCGAGCCAGGCGACCGACGCACCGTAAAAATTGGACGAGGTTTATCCGCACAGGACGGGACAACCTTAAAACGGAATTTTTCAAGGACGCTCACCATACCGAATCTTGAACCGAACCTGAGATTCGTTGGCGGCGGGATGTATCTTCCAAGGGAGGGACATCTTAACCTCGGTTTAGCCACGGTCAACATCAGCAGCGTACTGATAGACATAGAAAAGGTGTATGCAAACAATATTGTTTTTCTAGCGAGTTCGCAGGGTTGGTCGCGGTGGACAAGAAATCTCGGGAAGCCTCTGCACAGCGAAGAGATTAGGATTAAGTCGGTGTTAAATGAAGAGATCACGACTCCGGTATCCCTCGCAGACTATCTCGCAGGCGATCGAATCGGCATCTTCAAAGTAACCGCCCGCGAATCGCAGAGACGGTGGCGTTACACAACTCAGTGGGTTATGGTTACCGACCTTGGCATTATGGCAAAGAGGACTGCTGACGAGTTGATGGTGTGGGTCAATTCGCTGTCCACGTTGAAAGGGATCAGTGGCGCGAGTATCAAGGTTGTCAGCGACAATAACCAGACTTTATTAAGCGGCACAACCAATTCCAACGGCGTAGTAAAGTTTTCTTCGATATCTGAAAAATTCGAGGGATTCGTCCCATTCGTGATTACAGCCGCAAAGGGGGAAGATCTTTCCTTTATTGAGCTAAATCGCCGAAAACTGTCTACTACGAACTTCGATACGACCGGGGCGCCATACTTGGAAAGCGGTTATGAAGCTTTTGTGTATACTGACCGCGGCGTTTATCGACCCGGCGAGACCGCGAACCTCGTGAGTATTGTGCGTGGCAAGGGCAATCTGACCCCACCGTCACTTCCAGTGCTGGTCGAGGTGTTGACACCCGACAAACGAATCTTTCGAGAATATCGTTCGCAAACCGGGGAGGAGGGTGCATTCGCGTTGAGTGTGAAGCTCCCCGAATATGCCAAGACGGGGCGATACACCACCAAGATTGCTGTTGCGGGCGGGGAAATCGGGCGCGGCAGCTTTCAAGTCGAAGAATTCATGCCAGACCGAATTAAAGTCACCCTCACGGCGGACAAACCGGTTTATTCGGTGGGCGACGACATATCAATTGACGTCGATGCCGTGAACCTTTTTGGACCGCCAGCGATCAATCGAAAGGTGCTAGCGAGTTGTGATATTGAAGCGAGCGAGTTCACTCTCAAGAAGTGGGATTCCTTCACGTTTTCCAATGCGGCGTTAAAGTTCAAGAAGCGTCATATCAATCTTGGCGAGTCACGCACGAATGAGCTTGGAAAGGCGGTCTATCACCTTTCGATACCGTCGGAATTGAAACCGCAATCGGCATTGAAGGGGGTATTTGTCGCCACCGTGAGCGAACCCGGAGGACGGGCAGTCAGCGCCTATAGAGGAGTGACCATTCATCCGTATACCCACTATGTTGGAATTCGCCGGTCGCCAGGGGGTTATGCGAAGCTCAATGAGGAGACGGTACTAGAATACATTTCCGTCGACAACGACGGTGTTCCAACTGCCGGGCGAAATTTGAAGTTGACAACTTACAAAATTCGTTGGAATTCGATTCTGCGGCAAGATAGCGATGGAAATTACCGGTATGAGTCGGAGAAGCAAGCAGAAATACTTCAGTCGGTTCCGCTCTCTTCGGAAGAGGGAATCGGAAGGTATGCGTTCGCGCCCGCAGAATATGGTCGATACCGGATAGAGGTTCGGGATTTGGACTCGGGTGCGTCCGCCTCAACGGAATTTTACACCGCCGGTTGGGGTTACACGCCTTGGGCGATGGAAAATCCGGACCGACTTGAGATTGACCTGGATAAAGAAAGTTATCAACCCGGCGATACTGCGAAGGCACAGATTAAGGCGCCTTTTGCAGGGAAACTCATTCTGACGGTAGAGCGGGAAAATGTGCTGAGTTATCGAACAGTGACAATGCAGGAGAACACCGCCGTTATCGACGTGCCGATTCTGGATGGGTACAAGCCCAACGTTTATCTGTCCGCCAGCCTGATTCGCTCAACGACTTCGCTAGAGAGACATGCTCCTGCCCGCGCTTTCGGTGTCGTCCCTCTCAAGTTGAACGACGACGCGAATCAGTTGGCAGTCGAAATTGAGACGGTGGAGACATCCCGTCCAAATCAGGAACTTGAGGTCCTCGTTCGTGTTCAGGCGCCGTCTCCATCGAAAAGAGGAGCATACCAGCTTACGGTGGCAGCAGTTGACGAGGGAATTCTCCAGTTAACCAACTATCAGACTCCGGACGCTCACGGCTTTTTCTTTCGCCAGCGGGGCTTGAATACCGACACTTTGGATCTCTATTCGGCTGTGTTACCGGAAGTCGAATCGGCATCGGGCTCATCCAGCACCGGCGGCGGAGACGGGGTCGATGCAGGGCGCAAAAAGCGCTTGAGCACCGTCAGCGTGACACGAGTAAAACCCGTCTCACTCTGGTCAGGACTGGCGGCGACCGATGATATGGGCACAAGCGTGGTCCGATTCAGCGTACCGCAGTTCAACGGCACACTTCGTTTGATGGCGGTTGCGTTTGCGGGCGACCAATTCGGAAAGGCTCACGAATCTGTCATTGTTCGCGATCCAATTGTCCTAACACCCACTTTCCCGAGATTCGTATCGAGCGGCGACCGGTTCAAAGTTCCCGTGAGCGTATTCAACGGAACGGTGGAGGACGGCGACTTCGAGGTGACATTGAATCGGGAAGGGGCTGTCGATATTCTGGGGGACAGTGCGCATTGGATTCGTCTCAACACCGGTGAAGAGGGGCAGGTGTTATTTGAGCTTGCGGCTCAAGATGCTATGGGTAAACTCACGTTCAACCTCTCGGCGAAGGGAAACCGCGAAAGCACACAGATGACAATCAGTCTACCTCTTCGGCCAGCGGCACCACCGGTTACGCAAACGGGTTACGGCGTCGTAAAGGCTGGGCGTGAAGAGGAATTCACTTTTCCGTCGAATTACATTGCGGGAACTAGCGAGTTTGGGCTGACGCTATCTTCGTTTCCAGCCGTAAAATTTGCCGGTGGAATCTCGTACCTTCTGCGGTATCCTTACGGGTGAGTTGAGCAAGTCACGGCGGGGGTCTTCCCGCTGCTCGCATTTGAGAACATTGCCCAAACCGTTAATCCGGATCTTTTTCCAACAGGCAGCGCGGATTACTTTATCAGCGAAGGTATAGCAAAGTTGGAGAGCATGATGATGCCGGACAACAATTTCGCTTATTGGCCAGGCGGTAACTCCACGAATTACTGGAGCAGCATATTCGCCGCACACTTCTTGGTGGAAGCCCGAAAAGCAGGTTACCAAGTATCCGACCGCATTTATAAGATGATGTTGGAGGCGCTGCAACGGGAAGCCAAGCGTGAGGCACGGGGGAGCCATCAACTTCAGCGGATTGCGTATGCGGTCTACGTCCTGGCAGCGGCGGGTCAGCCGGAGAAGAGCACCATGCTCTACCTAAAGAACAATCGATTGAATGACCTCAGCGATTACAGCGAGTTTCAACTGGCTGGTGCGTTCGCATTATCCGGCGATCTTGACACCGCGTTGTCAATGCTCCCAAGAAACGTCGCGCCTACGGGTGATGGTGTGCGCGAGTCTGGCGGGAACTTCAATTCCCCCGTTCGGGCTCATGCCATCATGCTTGATGTATTGGCCGAGGTTCATCCCGATCATCCATCGGTGTCGCGGCTCGTCAAGAATCTGACCGACGCCGCGTCGGCCAAGGGCAGGTGGCAGACGACTCAGGAAAACGCCTTCGCGTTCCTCGCAATCGGCAAGATACTTGGGCAAGATGTTGATGCGGAGTATACCGGCACCATCACTATTGACGGGGAGCGTCTTACAGAGTTCGGACCGGCAGATCAGCGGCATACGAGCAAGGAGTGGGGCGGGAAACGGGTGCGTTTGAGTCTTGAGGGAACTGGGAATAGCTATTACCAATGGAAGTCTTTTGGCGTGGAGACCGGTTCGTCCGTGGAGGAGTTTGACAGGGAGTTGCAGGTAAGGCGCCGATATCTTTCAGAGGATGGCGAACCAATCGCGGATAGCGTTTTCAAGCACGGAGATTTGATTGTAGCAGAGATTTCGGTAAAGGCATTGACAGCCGATCTGGAAAATGTGGTGGTTGTGGATATGCTTCCCGCGGGATTCGAGATTGAGAATCCACGCCTGGAATCTCGTGCAGGTATTTCATGGCTATCCAAAAAGCGTTTCAAACCCGACTACACGGATATTCGTGATGATCGTCTGATTTTCTTCGGAAAGTTTCCGCGGAGGAAAGAACAGAAGTTCTACTACTCTCTGAGAGCCGTAACACGGGGCGATTTCATACTGCCGCCCGTCGCGGCGGAAGCCATGTACGATCCGTCGAAGTCTTCGGTAGCGTCGGGTGGGAGCATCAAAATAGTTCAATAATGTATGATAAGAAAGGGAATTTTGGTATTGGGACAGCCTCGCGTCTCCGACTCGTGTTCGGGTTACTTAACGTTACAATCTTATGCTGTCTCTTGTTGAGTCTTGCGGGCTACTTGGTAGGAATCTCCTGGTTTTTTGGGTTAATGGCGCATTTCAAGGTGCAATACCTTGCGGTGTTATGTTTCTGCGCGATTGCAACAGCCGTTACACGTCAGTGGCTATGGTTTTTACTCGCGTTATTCGGGATCTTTATCAATGGAACTTCAGTATATCCATGGTACACGTCAAATCAATCACAAATGTCTGTATCACCCGAGCCTGAGCTAAGGCTTTTGTTCTCAAATGTGCATGTGCTCAATGAGCAGCACGAAAAGCTAATTGAGCTCGTTGAGACAGAGCAGCCCGACGTCCTTATACTACAGGAGATAAGTAGCCAATGGGTGCAGTCATTAGAAACCGTTGGACATTCATACCCAAATAAGCACCTAGTACCTCGGAACGACAGCTTCGGAGCGGGTATATTT
>JAJDTR010000090.1 GCA_022827055.1 Candidatus Poribacteria bacterium
TGGAGCGCGGAGATTAGGCGCATCACGATTCTATTGACATAGCACAGGATCCACTATCGCGCTCCTTATTCAGTCGCTTGATCCTCTGGAGTGAAAAGCATTTTACGAAAGAACACCTTCTCAAAGCCTGTCATAGATCCAAAGATGAGTGTTACTTGCTGAAAGAATTATTCCGACAGGGATAATGGCGCGCTACCAAGTAACACTCGACATTGCACAGGATCTACTATCGCACTCGCTATTCACTCGTTTGATCCTCTGGAGTGCGGAGATTAGGCGCATCACGATTCTATTGACATAGCACTCCGCTGGAGTGCAAGAGGTGGGAAATCCCTCACAAAACACTTTTTCAGAACGTGTCATAGATCGAAAAATGAGTGTTACTTGCTGAATGAATTATTCCGACAGGGATAATGGCATGCTCTTAACCTACTTCCTCTCCATCCAACCTACCGACATGCAGATCAATTTCATCGCGTGATTCAATCTTGCTCACGCGTCCATCGACCATATGGAAAATCCGGTCGGAGACATCAAGCATCTTCGTGTCGTGTGTGGCGGTAATAACTGTCACGCCGTTGTCCTCGTTCAGCTTCCTGAGAAGTGCGATAATCTCCAATCCCGTCCGGGTATCCAAGTTTCCCGTCGGTTCGTCCGCCAACACGATAGCCGGATCGTTCGCGAGCGATCGCGCAATGGCGACACGCTGCTGCTGTCCGCCCGAAAGCTCCAGCGGTTTGTGCTGAACACGCTCGCCTAGACCGACGAGGGTCAATAGATCAACAGCCTTGTCGCGGCTTTCGTCGGCGGACATGCCTGCGAAAATCATCGGTAGGGATACATTCTCAAGTGCGGTCATCACCGGAATCAGGTTGAACGATTGGAAAATATACCCGATTTTCCGGCACCGCAACCACGCCAATTCGTAGGCATCCAATTGCGCGATATCAACCTCGTCGATATAGACCCTCCCCTCTGTCGGCTTATCCAACCCGCCAATCATGTTGAAAAGGGTTGACTTCCCGGAACCCGACGGTCCCATGATTGAAATGTACTCACCCCGGGCGATTTGAAAGTTGGCGCCGCGCAATGCCTCGACGACCGTCGTACCCATTTCATACTTCTTGATAAGATTCCTCACCCGCACCGTGTTTTCCTTCGGCAAGTCTCGCCGAAACCGCGTTGGGATTTCGAGTGGAACCGTGCCGCCGGGGGGTTGAGATGTTTGAACTTCTGCCATGCGCTATTTCTTTCCTCCCTTCATGTCTTTCGGTACAGCAAATCCGATTATGCCGCGTTTACCTAACTGACGCATGTAGGTGAACAGCGACGTTTCCGCCTCTTTACGTGTCATCTGATAGCGGTTGCAAAGTTGTTTCACGACGTGACCGACGGTGTTGTGTCCGTCACAAAGCTGCCAGACAAAAGATCCGACATCGTCCAAAACAATGACCCGCTTGTCCGGCAACGTAAACAGTTTTGCCGCGATCCGAATGAAAAATTTCTGCTTTTGGGGTATTACCAGAGATACTTCTTGTTTGTCATCAACTTCCCACTTGATGAGCTGATTCCGCAGCGGCAATGCCTTCAGTACATCGCGGCGATTAAAGTCCGAATCGGGCCGTTTCTTTAGCCGCAGTTTATATAGAAGTGCGTTGAGCATGACTCGGACGATTCAATCTTCCCTGCGCGCCGCGCCGTCAACCTTATTGCGATGTCACAACATTGTACGAGAAAGAAACCGAGTTTTGAAGAAAAAACTCGGTTTCGACGCGCATGATTCTACTTGCAATGACTTTTCAAACAGGCTCTAATCTCGACTTTGTACATTTAAGTGGTATAACAAACGGTGTCAATCAAGCGTTTGAGAAAAGCGGGTGAGATTTTAACCATCTGGTCTGTTTGGTTGACCTGTGAAAAAGTCGGTAGCGATTTCCAGTGCGATCACGGCGGGGCAAGGGGATCTCTATTGCGCTCACTATCCGCTCGCTTGATTCCCGCCTACGGGTTTGGTCTTGTACGGCTTTCCGTACAATCCAACCGTTGTACTTTTGTACAAAGTCGAGCTAATGACACTTTATGCTTGCCGCCACGTCCTGCCCAATCTTGGCTGCATCACGTTTGGCGATAGCCTGGACAACATAAATCCGATTTGATTCATGACAACGCCAAAGATGTGCCGCGAACACCTGGCGCCGCATTACCTTATCCACAGCCAAAACAGGGGCGAAGGGAATGCGGTCGGTTACGCGCGTTTGCTCGCCTATCACTCTGAGGTGTTCGTCCCCGTCATGCGTCCGGGAAGTTATCTCAAATCCGTATCCGCCGATGGCTTTCGCATATTTTAGGCGAAACCAGGACTCTAGGTCCTGCTCTTTGAGCGTTACATCCGCCACACCATACCGTTCGATGCTGATTTTGCGACTCCCGTCGGCAAATGAGAAAAGCAGGTACCCGGAAAGCAGTTGATGCTTCCCCAATCGATACCGGCGCGGAACCTCCACGTTGAGTTTATAGGCGCTCCAAAGCACATTCTGTTCAGATGGATGATCTTGCACCGATTGCAAGATCCTAACAGTCGTCGCGCGCAGATTCTCTTTGAGATGCCCCATAACCTGCACAATCGTAATGCGCTTACACGTTTGGCAGTGGAAGATGATACCGTTTGCGCGTATGTCCCCTTTCCATGTGAAACTGACGACCTCGCGCCCTTCGAACACGGATTCATCTTTAACCAGATTCACATGCCGCTGGATGTGCAACTTAGCCTCTTTACGCTTATAGTTCTTGCGTACGAGTTTGAAATACTCATCCAGCACACGCCCAAGGTCCGGTTTTTTCTTCTTCGACTGCGCCCACTTCAACTCCAGACGCGGCATCTCCTCGCCGTCTAACCTTAGGTATCCATCTTTCTCATCTCCCGATAATCCGCTCAACTCCCAGTTGGAAGGAATCTCAAGTCTAATACCCGCCCAGCCGAATGTTGTCCAATCCATGGTTGGTTAAGCTTCCAACAGTTTCGCGGCGCTGCATCTATACTCAGCATCGGTTAATTTTGCGCAACTGTGTACAGAAGGTTTGTAGGTGCAATCTCCGAATCGCGACGGTCGGGAATCGGAAGGGATCTCTATGGGAACTCTATCGCCCTCACTGTTCGTTCGGTTAATCTCAGTTGATTCCTCCTACCACCAGTAAAACTCACGCTCCATTTCTTGACGCTTAAAAAACGCCACTTCCAACAGCGTAGAGTATAATTCTGATCCCGCGGATTGACAACTTCATCGGCGACGACTTGAATTGGCAATCCAAGCCGACAGGAAACCACCGTGAGTGGATTAAATTGGACTGGCTATAGTAGAAACCAAGTTTACAAGAAAAAACTCGGTTTCTGCGTCAGAACGGCTTCACGATCACCGCTTTTGAAACTAACGCAATTGCCACTGTCCCCATGCCGATAAGTCCTACTCCGCAGGCAAAGCCGGCAGCCAGAACAGGATTAAACATGAACCACCGCTTCAATCCAAACCGCTTTATCATATAGAACCGACCGATTACCGCGCCGAGCAGTCGGGGCATCATCATGCCCGGGTCTCCGCCGATTCCACCCGCGATACCGTAGAACCACATACTCGGCAACTTCACGACCCACAACAGCCCGTATAAAGCGAGGGTTGAGGAGAACCCGGCGGCAACATAATCACCTCGAATGGCCTGCAACATCTGACTGTTTCCATCGCGGAGCGAGGTCTTCCAGAGCGCTTCATTGGTAGCATGAATTGGCCACCATGTTTGTACGTAAGGATACTGCGATGAAGGAATCGGCGCGATTTTCCAGATGAAATGGTAGACAACAATACCCGAGACCAGCAGAATTGGCATGATTAGCAGTTGAGCCGCGATATTACTGGTAAATGTCGTCCCCGTCAGTTCAAGCACACGCCAGCCTTGTGTACCGCGCCCGTAATCTTCGTCGGGTAGTGGAACGAACCAGATGTCAATCTCCTCGTAGCGGCTGAGGATAAAGGTGGTTTCATGGATATAAGGGATTTCAAAGAGATCGCGTCCCAAAATTCCGAATGTACGCGCGGTAATGTAGGAATTCAACGGGGTGTACAGGAACGCAAAACCGAGAAGAAATGCAAGCGGGAAGTTCGGTACCATCCAGTGCACCAGCCATACGAACGTTCCCATGCCAAAGAGCCACAGAAGCCCCATCAACCAGATTGGAAAATCACCGCGTCCCGGCGGCGGCTGGAGCGAACCGCGCTGTCCGGTCTTCTGAGATTGTGACTTTCTGAATTTGATCAGCATCGGGATAGATGCCGCCATGCCGACGATGGCGAAACTAAACGACTTACCCATACCGTAACTCAGCCAAAAGTCAAGGCTATTAAAGAGCCCGACACCGCGTACATCCAACCCCGCCTTCCACTGGTGGAGTATCTCGAAGCGGTACAGGATTTGTGGGTTTAAGACAAACTGCGTTAACATAGCAGTGATGAATTCCGATATGATTATCGGGAACGGCATCACAAATCCGACCAGCATCTGCCCAAAATCAGTCGAAAGCGCAAACACCCCGGTTGGAGCAAATCCCTCAATGCTTTGTGTGAAGTCAATGAATGGGATTTTCAGGATCTCAATCGGTTTCGTCATCATAACGCCGGTGAGCGACGGCACACCCACGTAGATGAATCCCCATATCAGACCCGCCATCGATCCAATGGAAAACACGCGCCAGCGCCACGTCTCGGTTCTCCCGGTAGTTTCAGCCAGTGCCGTTGCGCCCTGTGCATCTATCGGCGCCAATGGATAGGGCAACCGTTCAAGATCAGCAGTAAGTCTAAAAAGAATGTAACCGGCGCTGATGCCGCGGATAGTTCCGAGTAGTTTCATTATTAGGAAGATTGCAATCGGCCAGAACCAGTCCATGTGCAAGAGCGATCTTTCGGCAATGGCAATCGAATCCCGAGCCGGCGCAACCCAGAAAGGAATCTTATCCGCAATCTCGTAAGATTCCGCTTGCGGGGTATTAATAAAATAGGCGTACCAAATAAAACCGCGATATTGAAGTCCCGACCCAACGGCGGCTCCTGTCAATCCGAGCAGCATATACAGTTCTTGCCGCCTCGCGGTTGTAAACGAGCGGCGCGCCAATTCCGTGAACAGAATGACAGCCACCCACGGCGCCGCCCCCGCGCCTGATTGCCCGGACACGTAGCTAAGATAGATCGACCCCGGCATCATCAGCAGTCCGACAAAAAGCGCGCCCAAGAAGACCTTTAATGTCAACCCCGACTCGAAGGTTCTAATTCCACCATCAATATCATATCGCTGCGCCCAAGCTTGCCACTCATCTGCTTGCGATATTCTCTCTCTCGCCAAATGTAGTTTTCTCCTTTCGATTTAGCTCAAGACCACGACTCCGTGACACGCCGCAATTGGCATGTCTTATATCATTCTTCCTCATCTTTGTGCTGGTAAACTTCCTCCCATATGTGAGCAGCGATAATTCCGACGATTATCACTGCTGCAGCAAACATCTGCCATTGCCATCGTGCATCGAAAAAGAGCACCCCGACTAGCCATATAAGAGACCCAACAACGATAATGATGCCTATCAATCTTTCCATAAAACTCTAAATCTCCCTCTGAATACAGCGCAATCGGCTCATGTCAAAAGAAAGTGCAAAGAGACTTTGCGAAACCGAGTTTTCAAGAAAAAACTCGGTTCACCCACATATTCTTAACATGAGCGGCGCAATCTCTGTGCGATACACTCCGTCAATCGGCTGGCTGGGGCTCGAGTTCGGGAACTCCGCTCGTGCCTTCATCGGATTCACGCTGTTGACGGCCGCGTTCATGAAACTCTCCGCGAATATCGGCGCTGAACGTCCGCCAAATCAGGAGTTGTTTCCGCACGAGATTCAAGAAGCGGCGGTTAACTCGTTTCCATGAAGCGATTTCACCGCTTTCCCGATGCACATCAAGTGTAATATTGTAGAGCTCTTCCTCTTCTCCACCCACAGCGGAGGTGACAAATCGTATCGATTGGCTGACGCCCAGATCGTAGGGGGCAAGCCAAACCATCATGCTGATGGAATAGAAACCCTCCCCCTCATCCCCCTCTGCCGCGCTCGTTTGGCTGAAAGTAACCTGATCGGTGTAGAAGTCGCTCGCGGATTCATCCGCATGTGCATCGAAATAGTCTCGCATAAACACATTCAAACCGAGCGCCTCCTCGGACAGTACGGTAAACGGCAGATTAAAGTGCCATTCGTCACCTTCCGGTTCCGGTAATTTCCACTTGCGTTCGATATCGGGTACCGCCATTCGAGATGCCTTGATAGCTGGATAAAGCGTACTTCCGATGACCACAATCATGACGATAATAGTTGCGACCACGGTTGACATAGAGGAATAGTTCAAAGTGAGACCGGCGAGCCATCCAAAATTAACCATCACCGTAGCGGTGGCTTGACCCAAGAGATATCCCAAAACAGCTCCGACGATTGCATAAACACATGCTTCGGCAAGGAAAAGGAAGGCGATGTGCACGGGGGCAAGCCCGACGGAACTATAAATCCCGATTTCCCTCACGCGTTCGTAGACAGCGCCAAGCATGGTATTTAGTACAATCAACGCTGCGATGAGAATGGGAATAAACAGATTACCCATTCCGCTAAAGGAGGTCATTCCGATTGAACTGTATAGGTACGTATCTCTATCGCGACCAACAAAGAAATCAAGTGCCACTCGACTCATCAGTGGGGACATGATCAAATCAAGCTTGTCTACGCCGCCAAAGATGTCCGGGTCGCCTTCCAAGGGGTCCATATTGACTGCAACGCTTCGCAGCGTGCCGCCCTGATTCATGACCACTTCATACGGCAATATCGCGACGCTGTCCGGCACCAGATGGAGGTATTTCTGTAATTCTCCTTCAAGAGTTTCATCTCCCTGAGCCCCGCGAGACTGCTGCTGTTGCATCAACTGGTAATCGACCGGTGTCATCTCTTCGCCATCATTATCGGTCAAGTCTTTAAATCCGATTCCAAGTACTCCAACCACTGTGAAATCTGCACCGTAGATCGAAACCGTAGCCTTACCTACATCAGTTTCCGTTATCTCCAATACATCCGCTATGCCTTTGGGGAGGATGCAGGCGTACGGCCACGACGTAGGCCAAGAATCCTCATCTTTCGGATCAAACCATTTCCCGTATTGGAGGTGCAAATCAATACCCGTGGCAGCGGGCTCGTTCGGCGCCATTCCAATGAGCATATTTGCGGCATAAGGCAATAGTTGACCGGTCTTGGAATCTCGCGGCGGGACAGGATCCGCAGGATTAGGCGTGCGCGTCAACTGCACGAACGATTGGTCACCCGTACCGGACGACTGATACCATGCACGGGGCGCCACGACATTGTGAACAGTGATGAATCGTGAAGGTTCATTCACACTCACAGCCTCCGCTGCGTCCCCACTTCGGCTGCCGGCAACTGATGCTCGAACAGATGACGCGCCGCCCGAAGGGCCTTCAAGCTTCGGAGATTCCTCTGACATCTCAACATACGGCGCCAAGAGCGCATCAATCTCGGCGTCGGTCTTTCCTCTCCTCTTGAAAAGAAGCCGCGCATCACTCTCGGGTATCTTGGTCTTGCGCATGTCGTTCATGACGGAGGTTAACACGGGCTCCTCCAATGGACGCCAATACTGGTCTCGAATCAACATTCCGGTATATCGCGGTGTCACGGCCGGTAAGCTGGTCTTGTTAGGGTGCATGAAGGTTCGGACTGACGTGAATGAAATTACGGTAAACGTGAGAATGACCAAGGTCGCACACGTCAATATCGTCCGTCCGCCTCTCTTCCGCATGTTGGAGATTCCGAGGCTAAACGCCGCCGCAGATGCCGACAGCCTTCCGACATCCGCTTTATATACTTTACTCCCCTCCTGTTTAATCTTCTCAAGTTGCTCCTCAAATTTTCGGATGATGATTGAGATAACAATCACCGTTAGAGCAAGAACAATAAAAGCAATCAAGATGATAACCGGGGTGGTCGTAATTTGGAAGGCGGGATGCACCTGTGAAAGGAAGAAAAAGACGGTTAAGAATATGACTCCCGTCCAGATAATCTGTTTATTGACACTTGGAGAGGCCAAAAGAAGGCGTTCCATGAAATAAGCGAACGGAATCAGGAGGGCAAGGTAGAACATTACGCCGCTGACCACGTCGTTCCCCGTCTTCTTGACATCGGGATACGCCCGGGATTCATAGCCCCATGCCGCGCGGGCTAGCTTCAGTGCCTGTTGATAGTCATTTTGCAGAAGTGCCAATTCTGCCTGTTCAAGATATTCATGCGCAAATTCGTGAAGCCTGTCAAGCCGATCACTCGAAATTCCGAATCGTTTGTAGAGGCGCGACCGATTTTCATCGAGCCACCACATATCACGCACGACGACGTAAGGAGTCATCCGAATGCTGCCATTCTCTCGTACAACGAAGCCCTCACCGGTGTAAAGGGTTGGATTTTTCATTCCGCTCTTGGTCGCTTTAATCAACAACAAGCGTTTTCCGATCTGTCCATATGCCATACCGATTTTGATGCGTTCGTCCGGCTCGGAATAGACGAGCGCAATTGGCTCGGCGGCGGAAACCCCCTCCTGCTGCCATGGTTTGGAAATTCCATATTTCTCGGGTGCGCTATCCGATGCGGCTTCGTAAACTTCAAGCTCGCGCAAGGTGCGCAGATAACGCTGATCGACCAAGTCATAAATTGTTGTTGACACACATGGAAACACGACGACTCGGCAGCCGCGGCGGCGCGTGTCAATCGGAACTTTATTGGGCAGTAACTTTGCTCCGTAGTTTCCGAGATCCGGTGCGTAAACAATATCTCCGGAGTCCGGAGCTAAAATATACGCTTCTACCTCCTGTGTGCCGGCGATTCGATTTGTCGCGCGTCCCTCCATCGCCAGCCCGGCGACCTCAAAGTTACCCTTGTTGTCTCCCATGGTGAACAGGTCGCCCCGTACTCCCATCATCGTTTTGTGCTTACGCCGCAATGTCAAGATCGGATAAGGGACCGGTTTGTTGGGCAGGGCACTCTCGCGGGCATCAAACTCTACGACATCGCCGAATAGATTGCAGTAGAAGTTTCCGACCTTTGCGGCCGTCGGCATCTTCTGGTCGCGCATTGCTTGCACCAATACGGCAGCCAGTGTTTTAACCTGTTGGTGCAGATTCCCATCTTCCTCTACATGCATTCGATCGATTGTATCCAAAGGCGTATCCGTTAGGATGCGTGCATCTTCTATCGTGGCGAACGCAATGCCGGTTTTCCCGGTTAACGTGGCAACTTCGCTGTCGAAGGCTATCTTGCCGGGTATATACGTCTGCCAAGTTTTACCACCGCTTGCGGAGATTGCATTCACGAAGTTGGTTTCTCCGCCGAGACCAACGAGCCCAATTAAAGTCTTGATGTCCTCAATCTCATCCTGCGACAGGGTTGAGGCATCCTCATGCCTGAGTTGCAGCATTGCGTTAAGCCGATTCAGCAATCGAATACTGTTCTTCCGACTTTTTCTTGCTGTACGTACATCGTTGCGGATGAAACGCTCTACCTCCTGTCGGATGTAGTCCATATCTTTGACCATATCCTCGGACGGTTCGCCTCGATCGCGCATCTGCTCAAACTGCATCTTCATCAAGCGCGAGACTCCGGAGAGTTTAACAAGTGTGTCAAAGTGCTCGCTGACAAGTGTTTCGAGCGTCTTGCCTTCTACCGACGCTTTGGATTCGATCGTTCCCGCAACTGTCCACTGATTGCTCAGGACGCCTTGGCGAATCTGATCGTCAGTAAATGTCCACAAGTTGCGGACACGCGCACCGAAATCCGCGTCTTCCGCATACTCAGCGAGTTTATTGCCGATGGACGCAAATTCTCGTCGCAGGACAAATTCAGGCTGTTGATTGTAAAACCATCCTTTATTGAAGACACCGAATTTGTCACTCTGCGTTGAAAGGTCTATTGAGATGAATAGGGAGGTGTAGTAGCGATTGAAGAGGTCTTGAAGGGATATGGCTTGTTCTATCTGAGAGATTTTGCGGTTGTATTCGGACTTGCTGATTCGGGCAATCTTTTCGACGCGGCTTTGAAGGTTGCGAAAGCGGGAATTCCTGAGCGTGAGCATGTTGTCACGCAGAAGAATCTTTGTTTCCTCGCTGAGGTCACGATTGAACGTATCCAATCGGCTCAAAAGGTTGTTCAGCTCAACAACGTCATTTGCAGCCTTCCTCTGCACGTAGGAAAGAATTATCTCTTCGGACAAGTGGGCAAAGATTTGAGAACGTGCTTCAACCGCTTGTTCCACTTCATCCTTCGACAAATAGTGACGAAGCACCAATTCCTCTTCTGCAAGATAGGCGCGTGCAAGTTCCCCGTGATTTCGCAGTAGGTTCCGGATTCGGTTTTCTTCCAATCGCGCATTTCGCAGCGCCGTCTCAAAGATGGACTGTTTGTCCTTGGCGAAGTCCGCGACCAGAATCGCATGCGATGCATCATCTGTTTCAGTGGTCTTCGCTTCCCTCAACTTTTGCTGAAGCCCTGTCTGCGTGCGTTCCAAGCGCTCAACGGTCGGTTGACTCAAAAACTGATTTAGTTCTGAGATAACTGATGGCGGATAATATGCCGGGTCGGTAGCAAGTTGTTTAATCGCTGACTTGATAAGGTTTTCAGCAGCCGCGCTATCGGGAATTTTGGACAGTGCGCTTTCAAGCATCTGTCGTTCAATGGTGATATAGTCAGCCAACGGTTGAGTGGCTCGATTGACAATATTCCGAGAGCTCTTTATGCGCTGGAGACCGTAAAAATCCAGGTGGCGGTCAAGCAACTTTTCCTGCGTGTACTGGAGCGCAAATTTTCGAAAATCGCGAAGTTCCCAGTCTTCCAGATTCTCTGATAAAAGCTCGATTTGCTCCGCGAGGCGTGTATCACCGGAATCGGCATAGATTGGAATTTCGTACCTGTCGCCGACCTTTCTCGGCAGAATGTAGGATTCTGAGGGATCTCGCGAAAAACTGTCCCCAATCCGCTTATCCTCAAGGTCTTTTCGCAACTGTTGAAGCGCCCAGATGTCAAGATGCGCCATAGGCAATGCGATGTTCACAAGCAGTTCTCTCTGGGCTTTCCGAGATTCCTTCAACGCCTGTGAACGTAGTCTATCTATTCGTAGGACGAGGTCTCGCAGAAAGTGAGTGGTTTGCAGGGAATCCTTTTTGAACGAAGCCAGATTTGTTTCAAGTCGGGACTTTTCCTCCGCCGTAAATCCCTGTTTTTCACGTTTTTTCGTTGTTTCAATCTTCTTCTTCTGTTTCTCTTTGAAATCACGCTGGGCATCGCGGAGAGAACTGATCTTCCCCTGGATACCAGACAGTGCGGTCAGGGTCGTTGACAGAGAATCAAGATCGGCATCGATTCTGTGGACCTCGTAGTAAAAATCCGGAGGCAAGTCCACTAACACGCTCCGGTCAATAGAGAGTAGCAACTTCCGTCCTAGTTCCTGAAATTCAAAGAGGTCTGCTGACAACCCGCGCCGAAGACCTTGCATTGTGGGGGTTCCCGGTGAATCCGAAGCTCCGCCGACAGTGTCTTGGCCAATTCCTTCCATGAAAGCTCGCATACCGGCCAAGCCTTGGAAGTGTGCATCGGTTGCCACAAACAGCATGGAACGCCCGGGACGGAATTCTTCGTTGGTGAAGATGCGCGCCACTTCAAGCAGTGCGGCAATGCCGCCCGTCGGATCGGCACCGGGCGCCATTGAAGGAACTATAGACATCGAATCGTAGTAGGCGGTGAGGACGACGAGCTCATCCTTTAATACGGGGTCGCCGCCTTCAAGAAAGCCGCGTATATTCTGGCCGGTACGGCGTTCCCACGTCATGGTACAGGTTAAACGAGCGGAGATTTTTTCCTGTGCCATCATCGCTTTGAGGTCCTCGGCGTCCTCTTTTGAAATCCAAAAGCGAGGTATGTTGGCGGGAACGGTCAGGAATTTGTTCTCAGCTTCACCGCGGATGGTGGTCTCCGGTCCGATGAAAATCACCGCTTTGGCTCCCAACATCGCGGCGTTAATCCAGCGCGTGCCAGAATTAAAGTCGACGAGGACAATACTTCCTTGCGGAATAAAGATGCTGGATTCGCCAGCCGCCACAAACTCGCCCGGCTCATCAACTTGTCCGTCTCCATTATTATCTATGGCGTCTTCCTCATCACCGGGGATTTCATCCACATAACCGTCACCGTCGTTGTCAATCCCGTCGTTCCCCCAATGAGCAACCTCTTCAAGCGGCGGAATTTCTCCGTATTCGTCAACTTCAGTGTCTTCATCATTGTCAATCCCGTCTTCCGTCTTTTGGAGGTGGCCATTCAATACGTCATCGGTAATGCTACCACGACTCACTCGGAACCGGCGCGAAACATTATCGAGCGTGTCGCCGAGTTGCACTTCGTACCAAAATCCGCCGACATCCAATCCGTTAAAATCAACAAGTTCGGCATCGCCCGCATACAGCAACGGCGCTGTTAATCCGCCGGTAGGAATGAAAACCGTATTCCCCTCAATGAGTGCAAATTCGCCTGTTTCATCGACGGCTCCGTCACTGTCATTGTCGCGACCATCAGTCGCCTGATCTTGTAGATACTGATTGCGGGGATTGGTGAAAATAGACTGAACGTCAACTTGGTAGGATTCAGCAATCTCTTCAAGGGTTTCATCGGAATCGACAAAATGCTTGATTCCGTCAGGAAGAAGGGAGGTTCGTACGAGGTTGGGCCAACAGGGAGAGATTTTGACGCTCTTGATAACCGCACCATCCGACGTGAGTACCTCAAGCTTTCCATCCTCCGCGTCAATCGGCACAGTTACTTCAAAACCGCGTGCCTCCATATTTTGTAAGCCTATTTCAACAAAACGATCGAAGACATATTTGGCGCCGTTGGCTGCCTCGTCATACCCGGTCACTCGAGTGGAGAGACTGGAAAGTCGGGCGATGTCTTTCCGCATGCCGCCGACAGAAACTTCGTCGCGAATTTTCACTGCTATCTCGGAGAGGCCCAGTGTCTGCTGCCCATCGGCAGAAATGCCGGCGGACACAAAGGTAAACAAGGTCAATAAACACAATGACAACATCGCACCAACTGTTGCTACTCTGATCATCTAGCTTCCTCCAAACGGACTCCGACCGCAAAAAGATAGTGGTTACTTGTTCCGAGGCAATCAGATTCTATCATAGTCGTTAAGCCTTGTCAAGACACAAAAGTGGGCACACAGGGAAACGCATCTAATTACAGAGGAGGTCTCATGGTGGTAGAACGTACGATTAAAGTTGGGTTTCACTTACATTTTAGCACGTTCAAGCGAAGTAGGCGCTCGAAAACTCCTACAAGATTAACGATTACTTACGGATTTCCGTTCAACCCAACCTACGACTCCTAAGAACGGATTCTGCGGACTACGCTCTTTGGCAAGGCAGATATTGGATGCTTATAGTTAATCCCGCGCGATAGAGATTACTTTCCGAATCGCGATCTACACAACATTGGTGGGAACGACGTCCCTGTCGCGACATCATGACTTGCGCTAAACACCTCTCTCAAGTAACACTTTTTCAAAACAAGTCTTAGAAAGGAAATCTGTACCACAATCTGTTAGATTGTGATCCGCAAACTAACAGTTTGCGGTACAAGAGTGTTTCTTGCTGAAAGAATTATTCCGACAGCGATAATGGCGCGCTACCAAGAAAACTACTTAGCGCAGATTGGCATCCGAACGTAATATGTGCTTACATCAATTAAATGGATCAGACACGCTCACGTTAACATTGGCGCTTATTCATTGAAAATTTCTGACTCTTGCTGAGAATAAAGACTGTGGTCGACGGGGCGCATACCGATTCCTCGTATCGTTTGCCCAAATTTATCGTTGTAATGGGAGAAATTGGCATGTTTAAGTTTACATCACACTCGTTAGCATTAGGTCACATCGCTGATGAGTGGGTTGATGTTCACCGCGAAAGGAACTTCCGATGGAAACCGTTATTTCACGGATTAGAAAACGCCGTCACGAACTCAACTTGACGCAGACAGGGCTTGCAAAGGCAGCCAATATTACGCCCGCGGCGATTTCACAATTCGAATCGGGCGCAAGAAAACCCTCCTTTGATACAGTGCCGAATTTAGCGAACGCCCTGAAAGTCACGACCGACTATCTATTTGGCAAACCGCGCAGCAGTTACGATGACTTATTGGCAGATCCCAAAGTCAGCACAATGCTGAAGGGCATCACCGAACTACCCGAAAAAGACAAAGAGACAATGTTCGAGTTTTATCAATTTCTACATCACAAGAACGCTGCAAGCAATCCACGAAGTAACACAAACAGGGAGAATTAGATTTTAGTGGTTTATTTTCCAAAAAAATATAGTTAGTGTTGGGTGCCGGTGTGGTTAGAAAGGGATCTCTATCGCGCTCATTATCCATTCGCTTGATCCTTCGCTATCCGCTCAGTTAATCCTACCGGCGTGTAGAATGAGTTTTTTTGTACCAGTTTTGCATTGGATGCTCAAGCTCCACGACGCAACAATCCTTCAATAATTGAATTGTCCGAACCGCGAGAGTATAGACACACATTAGTCGTGCGCCGTACAGAGCATTGTCGGTGCATAACCTTCAAGGAATGCCTCCCGAATTATGTTCTTAGGATCGCACTTACCGGGATACTTGAGTAACCCTGTTTCTTTGTCGATTTCGTGGAATGCAACCCCGGCAGGTTCACGGAAATCTTCAATGGGTCCCCTTGCCCCTTCAATCATGAATCTCGCCCAGATCGGCAAAGCGGCTCTGGCGCCTTCTCCTTGACTCTTTTTGTTCTTCTTCTGGGAATTGTCAAACCCTACCCACACGCCAGCAGCAAGCCGCGGAGTATAACCGACAAACCAAGCATCTTTGTAGTCATCTGTCGTTCCGGTTTTGCCTGCCGCCGGACGCTTTAAACCAGTTCGTATTGCTCTTCTGCCCGTGCCATTCTCAATGACACCCTTCATGACATTGGTGATTACAAATGCCAGGCTCTCCGCAACAACTCTTTTGGGTTTTACCTCATTTTGAAATAGAACTTCCCCGTTTCGGTTTTCGATATATTGAATGCTGCACGGCTGCGCACGTATACCGCCGTTGGCAAAAACGGAGTAGGCTGAAGTGAGTTCCGACAAAGTGACATCGCCCGCTCCCAGGGCGAGTGACGGATATTCCGGCAGTTTGCTTTCAATTCCCAAGCGCTTCGCGAAAGCAATTGTTCGTTTAATCCCATCCTTTTCGCCACCGAGTTTAACGGTGTTGGGGTCGTTCATTAACTTCGCGGTCGCAACATTAATCGATTTCTCGAGAACTGTGCGTAGGGTCACATCGCCGTAATAGGTCTTCTTGTAGTTCCGCGGCGTCCATTTCTTCCATGATTTACTTATCGACGACCAAGCCTCATCCCGGACAACGGTTGCAGGGGTTGCCAAGGGAACCGGCAAGTTGAAGAAAGCCGCAAGCACAATCGGTTTGAACGCGGAACCGGGCTGACGGAGGGCATACGCCCGATTAAAGAAATTGAACTTCCCGCGGGCGATATAATAGTCGCGTCCCCCAACCATCGATCTAATATACCCGGTCTGGGGTTCAATGGCAACGAGTGACGCCTGCAGATAATTCTTCTTTGGATCGATTCCGTTGGGATCAAGTTTATTGCCATCGTAATCGGGCAAATTTGAAAAGCCCTTATCCAATTGCCTCAAATGATCAGCCACCGCTTGTTCAGCAATCTCTTGCATGGACATATCCAGTGTCGTATAGACCTTCAACCCCTGATTGTACAACCGATCTTTGAGGTGCTCCATGTCCTCCAACTGTTGATGAACGTGCTCGATAAAATGGCCCGCCTCCCGCCCATGCTTTTCGGGCGCGTCAATGGCAAGAGGCGTGGCGATTCCCACTTCGTAAGTATCTTGCGAAATGTAATTCGCGTTTCGCATCAGTCCGAGAACAAGATTGCGACGGTTCATAGACTCTTTTGGGTTTCGGATGGGCGAGTAAACCGTTGGGGATTTGGGAATGCCGGCAAGCGTCGCACACTCTTGTACCTCCAGCTCCCACACAGGTTTTCCGAAGTAACTATTTGCAGCTTCTTGCACACCGTACACTTCACGAGACCCATAACGTCCCAAGTTAATCAGATTAAGGTACCGCTCAAATATCTCATCTTTCGAAAAAGCTTTCTCGATTCGTACGGCAAGAAGCGCCTCTTTGATTTTTCGCAGAATTCGCTTTTCCGGGGTGAGATAGATATTTCGAGTAAGTTGCTGCGTAATTGTGCTGGCTCCTTGCAGCGCCCCAGTCTGTATGTTCCGGAGAATAGCTCGGCAAATTGCTATTATGTCAACACCCCAGTGCCCGTAAAACCGCTTATCCTCCACGGCAAGGAAGGCCATTAACAGCGTATCCGGCATGTCCGATAGCGAAATAAGTTCGCGTGCCTTGTCATCCTCGCCGTAAAGCTCGCTAATTAACTCCGGCTGTAGATCAAAACTGGTCAGATATTCGCCCACATCGTTTCGGAGGGATTCAACCTTTCGATCTCGCACTGCGATTTCCACTCTATACGGCTTCCGATCTGCATAAGGATAATGGAAACCCAAGAGATATATCCACATGATTCCGGAATCTCGCGATGAACCAAAAGTCCTGGTATATTGACCCGGGAGACTAGGTTTGATGTACCCCTGTTGTGTTTCTTCATAACCCAAACGCTCAAGTTTCCTCAGCAAAAAATCAATCGAATCCTCACGCTGAACGGTACAAACCGACGAGTATATTTCAAGATGCTGCTGCCACGTGTCAACATCTTTGCGATATTCAAGCTGCTGGAGATCGACCTTCATGACATCCTTCCAAGATTTAAGAACGACTCCCCCGACAAAGCCAATCCCAATAAAACCCATTCCTAGGACGACAATTAACGCTATCAAAAAAATAGCTAAAACAACTCGAAAAATTCGCATTGCAATACCTTTATTCTCTCAATCCAATTTAGTTCGTGGACTTTCCTACAATTGATTACCTTCCCGAACCACTGAACAAATTAAGCAGACGTGAGGCGCCCGCAGTTGCAGTCAAGGTTAGCATATTCAAGTCGTGACTCACGAGGTCGTCAACCTGTCCGATCAGCACGTCCAGTAGTTCACCTCGTTAAGTGAGGCACTTCTCGTAATAGAGCAGGGAAATCAGTAGAATCTGACAATCTATCACTCATTATCATGAAGTTTAAAAGAATAATTCGGTAATATCCTAACGATGCTCGGTGCGGTTAGGAAACCGCACCTACCGAGTTTAGGGAAAACTAGAATTACCGATTTAAATATTTAATCTTCATCTAAATGAATGGTTTCGTTTTCATCGCAAAAAACGGTTTGCCGATCCGCGGCGGAATAGCACACAATCATCGTAACCGGTTGCCAGCCCGTATTGACCGCGTTGTGTTTCACACCGCGTGGTATGCGTATCATCGATCCCGCCCGCATTTCAAACGTGTCATCACCAAGGCGGTGACTACACTCTCCCGAAAGAATATATAGGAGTTCTTCACAGTTCGGGTGTAAATGCAACGGGTTCGATTCACCCACGTTCAAAAAAACTAATCCGAAGGTCATCTCAGCCTCCGAATCAATCTCATCGTTGCAGAGCCATTTAATCGCACCCCAAGGAAATTGTAGCGAATCGCCTTCGTTGACATCTGTTAGCGTTGCTTCCGTCATGTGACCTCCGTCTCCTTCTGTTCCCACCCTAACCTGGAAATATAATACGGAATTTTTAGATTCCTTTTCCTATGATTTGGCTTATTCAACAATTAATGTAAGTTTCAGACCTCGGATACGCATCTCCATATTTGGATTGAACATTTCGGCAAATACCGTGATACTATACTATCTCCTCATTCCCTACTAGCCGAGTCAACATTCCAATCGGGTGCGCTAGTGCTACACCAAGCGTCCCGACATATGAATCACCCCAACCTCATTGCACCAAGACTGTGGAGTTTGAAAGATGAATGAACAACGAGGATTTCAAAATAGGCTAAGAGTCGGTCTTGTCGGCGCCGGCTCGCACGCCTACCGCAATATACTACCGACAATGACCTTTCTGCCGGTGACGCTTGTGGCAATTTGCGACATCGATTTGCGGCGGGCAAAACTGACCGCATCACAATACGGCGCATCGGCATATTATTCCGACGCTAAGAAAATGTACGCCAACGAGAACTTGGATGCCGTTTTTTTGTGCACACCGCCTCACACATTCTTGAATTTGACGTGCGATGCTTTTGGCGCAGGTTTGGATGTCTGGCTCGAAAAACCTCCCGGAACCAGCGTGTCCGATGTCGAGGCAATGATTCGTCACCGCAAAGACAATGTTGCAGTGGTTGGATTTAAAAAAGCCTTCATGCCATCGACCGCAAAGGTCATCGAGATATTCTCGACCGAGGCGTACGAGCCACTGGTTAGCCTTCTCGCCGTATATCCTATGACGATTCCCCCAAATGGAAAGCAAATACTCCGACAGTTCGAACACACCAACTGGTTGCAAAATGGCTGCCATCCGATTTCACTGCTTCTCGCGGTTGGCGGCAAAGTGTCCTCGGTGACGGTTCATCCCGGGGAACGCGGCGGCGGCGTATGCGTACTGGAGTTTGCCAGCGGCGCAATTGGAAACTTTCACATGGCTGATTCACAACCCTTGGAAAGTTACAGATTTTTCGGAAATCGCTGCCATGCTGTAATTGACAGTGATCTGAGTGTGACCTTTCAACGAGGAATCATCCCAGACTTTGGACGAACACCTTCCTATGCACCGGAAGGTTTTGACAGCGGCGCAATCGTCTGGGAGGCGCAAAACTGCGTCGCCACTCTGGAAAATAAAGCGCTGTTCAAGCAGGGCTTCTATAACGAGATGCGGTATTTTTGCGACTGTGTTCTCGATTCGACACCCGCTGAGAAGGGCTCCTTGGAATTCGCGCTTGAGGTGATGAAAGTGTATCAGGCCGGGCTCTTGTCAGGTGGAGATCGAATCGCAATCGATCACGCGGTTGAATAAGGATTAACTGAGTTGCCAGCGAAGGATCAAATGAGCGAATAGCGAATGCGATAGAGTTCCCATAGTAAACTCTGATATAAATTCACTTCATGCTTTGCGCCTCACGCCAGCCGGTAGGCGCAATCTCTCGTTCGCGACCTCCTTATTTACATTAAATACTTACGTCGAAAATCCACTTATACTCGGCATCGGTTAATTCTGCGCAATTGTGCACCTAAGGTTGGTAGGAGCGATTTCCGAATCGCGACGGTCGGGAATCGCTCCTACCACCTGCAAAACTCACGCTCCATTTCTTGCCCCTTAAAAAACGCAACTTCCAACAGCGTAGAATATAGATTGCTTCGGCTATCGGACCTCAGGCACTACTTCAAGCCGCTTCAAGCACATTTTCGGGAAGGTTCTCAAGACGAGATAACCAATAACTGACATCAAACTTGTCGTTTCCGGTCAAGAATCTCCAGAACTTGATTCGATTGACAATTTCCAGCCGGACCTCATTACCGTACCACTCGTGATTTCGACTCAGGATTCCAGGTATTGACGGATCATCCAGGTCAACCATGTCCCATAGGCGGAGTTGCCGAACGGTTGGATTGAGCCTGAGCTTGAACATATATCTCGTCTGATCGGTCAAATTCGGTTGACCGCAGTGCCATATACCGTGGTGAACAACGACAACCGTCCCTGCCTTACACACAATGGGCAACTGTCCCAAGAAATTCTGATATCGTGCCACATCGGTTTCGCACACGCGGCGGTAATGACTGCCGGGAAGTATCATCGTACCTCCCATCTCGCGTGGCGTATCGTGGCAAAAGTAGAAAAACTGAACGTCAAAATGCAGGCGAAGGTCGATTATGGCATCGGCGTGCCAAATCTGACCCAACTTGCGATTAGGCTGCACAACATGAACCGCATGGTGATCATATAGCGGCTTTGGTCCGACCAAACTATGTATAATCCCTCGAATTTCAGGGAGCCGGAAAACCTCCCCGACAGCGGAATTTTCGGACCATGCCTCATCCAGAACCGACCCGCCTCCCTTCGTGGTGATGCCGGCAGCCTCCATTTCGGAGCGGGCAGCTTCATTCAACGCTCCCGGCACCAGCTCATCGAAACGCAGGTATCCGTCGGTCACGAAATTTGCCATCTGCTTGGAATTCAGCAAGTTTCTTGCGTCAGCCATCAACCTCCTCCAATTTTTCGAGAATGTACTCAAATTTGAGGTAAGCGGTTTGGTATTCCATACCCGGATAAGCCGGAAATTGTTGAGGGAACTGAATCACCCGCCAGCCATCCTCCATGGCATGGAGAACGGAACTGTAAGGCGGTTCATCGCTGTCGCCTGTTGTATGTTGTTGTTTGCCCGTTCCATCGAAGATTGACCACGCAACGACGCGACTCTTTAAATCCGGGGTATTCAGATAGAGTATTAGGATTTTTTGTCTTAATTGAGCCACAGTTGGATTCTCTAGCAGCCATCCGGCTATCGAATAAAATTTCAAAGATTATTTTATCGTATTCCACACCGCAATGGTAGAAAAATTTGACACTCTTCCAGACCAGTTACGCTTCGATTTGAAAAAAGCGTATGTAGACGGAACAAACGAGTGGACAGCGATCAAGCGACTAAATATGGAGCGCGATAGAAAAATTCGCCGGATTACAACTTTATTTCACAAGCAGATTTCGGAGCTACAGAGGGCGTGCAGTGCACGGTTCAATTTCAACGCCTCATCACTGTTTATTTTAAGTTTTTCTCGTCACTGATGGCTTTCTGAATGGCCTTCAGAACATTCTGATACAGGGAATTTTCGGGTTGCAACGCCAAAGCCTGTTTCATGGAACGTTCAGCGCTGACATAATCTTTCTTGAGATACGCCGTACGCGAGAGAGTATTGTAAAGTTGTGCGAGCCGTTCTGATGCTCTGGCAAAGGAAGGCGCGAGTTCTAGCGAGCGTCGGTACATCCGTTCGGCTTTTTCAAATTCCTCCTGTTCATGATAAACTTCCGCAAGAAAGTAATGCGTATCCGGACTTTCGGATTGGACATTGAGCGCTTCTTTAAAATGTTTGATCGCTTCATCATAGTTTCCGAGGTGGGCAGCGATAAATCCTAGACTATGATGTGCTCTGATGAGGTTGGGGTTCCGCTTGAGCGCTTCCCGATAGTGTTGAGTCGCCTTTTGGTAATCTTCCTTCCGTTGATAGATTTGCCCGAGAGCCAAGTGCACGCTGGGAAGATTCGGCTGGAGTTCTGACAACTTCTGATATGCAGTTTCCGCTTCTCCATCCCGAGACAACGTGGAAGCGATATTGCCGATATTTCGGAATACTTCTGGAAGATCCGGTCTTAACGCCGCCGCTTTACGATAGGCCGAAAGCGCCGCTTCATAGTCGTCCTCATCTTGAGAGATTTCCGCCTGCTTCAGTCGAACCATTCCGAGACCGATATAGGCTTCCGCCATCTCCGGTTTCAGCTCGATCGCACGCTGTTGAGCGGCTATCGCCTCCTCAAACTGCCCGCGCATCGCATACGCGAATCCGAGTCCGTTATGTGCTTCCGCAAGATTCGGCTCATGCCACAAGGCTTTTCGATATTCCCGGATGGCCGCGTCAATCCTTTTTTCATTCAGATAGATTTGACCAAGGTTGGAGAGCACAGGTCCCTTTTTCTTGTTTCGCATCGTGCCGACGCGTTGTTCAAGCAGTTGCTCTTCAGCCTTGTTAATCTGTTGAGATCGTTCCATCGACGCTGACGCTTCTTGCACCTTGCCGCGTTTGAAATAGAGTAACCCCAACTGGTAATGCGCACTCGCCAGCTTGGGTGTAATCCGAATTGCCTCTAGGAACGAATTCTCTGCCGCATCCAAATCCTTCTTCTGGAGGTAGACCAAACCGAGTTGCATGTGTGCTTCTGCAATCCCAGGATCCAAGCTAACCGCTTGATGGCAGTATTCGGCGGCTTCGTCGAAATCACTCCGGGAGAAGGAGATTAAACTTAGGTAGTAAGCGATATTTGCTTGGGACAGCGGCGCTGCCTTATTCCTCCAGTCGAGGTCTTTAGAAAGAACTGCAGGTGGGGCGAACTTATAGCCGCGGCGCGGCGAAGAACCAATTAGCGAAAGCGCATGCTCAAACGCGTCCTTTGCCTCATCATAGCGGTGGAGTTGATAGTAGCACAATCCCAATTCGGCATGAGCCTCGCCCCAAGTTGGCAGCAGTTCTATCGCCGCCCGGAAAGAGGGGATCGCGTCGTCAAATTTCGTGCGGAGGTAATCCACTCGACCAAGCCAATAGTATTGTTCTGTCGGCATGGTGTCTAGGCGAAGCGCCTCTTCGAACTCAAGCTGCGCTTCATCCACGGCTGCCAACGCAAGATAGACAAAGCCGAGATTCATGTGTGCCACAATCGAGGACTCATTCTGTTTAACAGCCTCTTCATATCGTGGGACGAGTTCATTGAAGTCAAGAAACTCATTCGCTTGGACAACAGCAGCAGAGAATAGCAAAATGAACAAAGCCGGGCGAATGATCTCGAAACGGAAATTCTGCGCGCCGCGAGGAGTCATGGTGGAATACGCGCTAGCCCTCTTGGCCATCCGGTAACTTCCGTTATCTATGAAACGCATCCAAGCCACCACCCTTGTGATCTTCCGACAAATAAAATAACCCCATCTCAAAAATATTGAGATGGGGTTATTTTATTCTGTTATCGGCTGAAGTCTGACTCCAGGCTCCTCGAATTATACAACTGACCCCGAAAAAATATAACTATGTTAATGCGTCGATTTTATCCTGCCCCAGACAGTTGCGGCTTTACCCTTGGATTCAACGTTTTGCGCTTCCTGAAATCCCTCGTTCATGATTCGTTGAACTTCCTCTTGACTCAGCGCTCGTTCAAATAAAAACGCCTCGTCAAGAATACCTCGGTAACGCCGTAATTCATCAAACGAGGCGGCTCCAATGCGGAACTTCGCCTCGGTAGCATTAACGGGATTATCATTTCCAATATTAATGTAATGATTGCCGCGTTTCGGGCGGTCGGGCTCGCCGTTTTTGTACCATGTCCCTCCTTTGCCCTCACGCACGAAAACCAGATGAGTCCATTCATCATGATTTAACCTGGCAGAGTTTCTCGGATTGCCCAGCCCCTCCCAATTGAACACGCCTCCAATAACCATTCGATAGCTGTTGACAGCATTTTCGTACTGTGCAAAGGCAACACCTTCATCCGAATTGCCGGCGGGCCGACCGGAAAGCGGATTTTGGTGCCAATGCTGCGGAGTACCCGGGAACATCCAGCATCCGATGCTAAAATCAACGGTGTCCACGACGACCGGACGCTCAATGTCTACCCACTGATTGTCGTCCGCACCAACGAATTTCAAACCTGTTCCAAATTTAGCAGGTACCCATTCGGGCTTTCCATGAAACTCGCCATCGTGGCCATTACGGGAGAAATCGTTAACTTTCTTGCCCGTGCCTTCGTCAAAAAGCCAGATTGCCACGACATTTCTCAGAAACGGCTGTGAATCAGCGGTGCTCGTGAATATCAAGCTAACGAGTACATAACTGATAGCGAAAAACGTTACTTTCGAGCCTGATTGAAGGGTCATTTTTGCGTATCACCATTCGCTTAAGACTAGCTTCTTCGTCAGAATGAAGGTCGGGCACGCGAATAAAGCGAGATTACAGATTGCACAAACGAACAAGGAAGGTAATAGGTGGACACATCTATGAAATGCCGATAATGACAAGATACGATTCTTACGTGAGGAAAGACTTAATCAACTGATTGATTGTTCAACAGAACAGATGTAATACAAATCATCCCGAATCCCCGCTACTAGCCGAACGAGATGTCTACTTCAGTATTCTGGGACTGCAAACAGCAGAAACGAGCACGGTAACATGCGACTATCGCACCGATTTTATCTGTCCCCAGACAACTGCGACTTTGCCTCTAGAATCGACATTCTGGGCTTCCTGAAATCCCTCGTTCATGATACTTTGAACCTCCTCCTGACTCAGCGCTCGTTCATATACAAACGCCTCGTCAAGTACGCCTCGATAGCGTCTCCCGTCTTCCCATGCCGCAGCTCCAATTCGGAAATTTTTAGTGCCTGGTTTTGCGGGCTGAATGGACCCCACATTAATGTGAAACCCACCGCGCATTGGACGATCAGGCACCCCATTTTTATACCATATCCCGTTTTTACCTTCGCGCACGAACACGAGATGCGTCCATTCATCTTTAATTACCTTGGCAGTGTGCCTGGGATTTCCCAAACCCTGCCAATTGAACACGCCTCCAATCGCAATTCGATAGTTATTGGTGGTGTTTTCGTACTGCAGAAGGGCAACCCCGGCATCCGAAATCTCACCGTCTCGACCGGAAAGTACATTTTGGAAGCGCTCTTGCGGGTTGCTAGGAAGCATCCAGCATCCAATGCTCAAATCAACCGAGTCCACCTTGACCGGTCGCTCAATGTCTATCCACGTGTTCTCGTCCGCACCGAGGAATTTCAAACCGGTGCCAAATTTGGCAGGAACCCACTCGGGCTTTCCACTGAACTCGCCGTCGTGCTTATTGCGCGCAAAATCGTTAACTTTTTTGCCACCGTCTTCGTCAAACAGCCAGATTGCTACCGCATCTTTCAGGAGGCCCTGCGAATGAGCGATATGCGTCACGGTTAAGTTCAGAAAAAAACAACTGATAGCGAAAAGCGCTACTTTAACGATCATTATCTTCATAAGTTTGTTGCCGAATCTATTCAAAATTAATCGGGTATCCTTGTGGTAGCCCACATGAATGGAGCCAGTCTAATTTCACTAGATTCCATTTCCTGTAGGCAGTTGGTTTTTATGTTTCTATTTACAAACTCGAGTACGAGGACATTTGGTTAACGTGGTGATTTAACTTCCCCAAACAGCCGCGGCTTTGGCCTTGGCGTCGACGTTTTGCGCTTCCTCAAATCCTTCGCTCATGATTCGCTGCACCTCGTCTTGACTCAGCCCTCTCTCAAACACGAACGCCTCGTCAATAACGCCTCGATAGCGCAGCGCATCACTGAATGGAGCGGCACCGATGCGGAAATTCGATATCGGAGGATTTGGCGCCTTGTTCGATCCATTATCAATGTAGAAATCGCCGCGCTTCGGACGATCGGGCTCGCCGTTTTTATACCATATCCCGTTCCTACACTCACGCACGAAAACCAGATGAGTTCACTCATCCTTATTTAATACGGCAGTGTATCTCGGATTGCCCAATCCCTGCCAATTGAACACTCCTCCGATAACAATTCGTTAGCGATTGACCCCGTTTCCGTACTGCGCAATAGCTATGCCTTTGTCCAATTCCATAGCATCGCGACCGGAGAGGACATTCTGGTGCCAGTGCTGCGGGGCGCCTGGGAACAGCCAGCATCCGCTACTGAAATCAATGGTGTCTACGACCACCGGACGTTAAATATCTACCCACTGATTTTCGTCTGCGCCGCTGAATTTTGATACCGACCCAAATTTACCCGGCACCCAATCGGGTTTGCCCACGAACTCGCCGTCGTGATGGTTGCGGGCATAATCGGCAACTTTCTCGCCCCCGTCTTCATCAGACAGCCACATTTCCACTGCATCTTGCAAAAGGTTCCGCCAGTGAGCGACATGCGTTACGGTTAAGCTGTAGAAATTAAAAGAACCGATAGCGAAAAGCGTAAACCTAGCACTTGCCCCGCTCATTTGTTGTTTTCCGGGACAATTCAGAAATAGCCCGACACATTTACGGTCTAGATACGCGGCTTCCGCGAAGTGCGGCGCGCGGCAACTGGAAGGTTAGGGAAACAGACGTGACACATGACCAACCCCACTCGTCTATTGCCAAGGTGATAGTTAGTGTCTGCTTTAGGTCCCAAGAATTTGTAACAGCAGGCTTGGAAACGAGGTCACGTGCTAATGCGACGACTTAATGCTTCCCCACATAGTCGCGGCTTTGCCCTTGGCGTCGACGTTTTGTGCTTCTTGGAATCCTTCGCTCATGATACGTTGCACTTCCTGTTGGCTCAGGGCTCTCTCAAACACGAACGCCTCGTCAATAATGCCTCGGTAGCGCAGCGCATCACTGAATGGAGCAGCGCCAATGCGGAAATTCGATATTGGAGGATTTGCAGCCTTGTTCGATCCAATATCAATGTAGAAATTGCCGCGCTTCGGCCGATCGGGTTCGCCATTCTTGTACCATATTCCGCCCCTACCCTCGCGCACGAATACCAAATGCGTCCATTCGTCCTGATTTATTCTGGCAGAGTGCCTCGGGTTGCCCAACCCCTGCCAATTGAACACGCCTCCGATAATTACGCGGTAGCTGTTGACGGCGTTTTCGTACTGCGCGAGCGCAACGCCCTTGTCCGATTCCATAGCATCGCGACCGGAGAGGACATTCTGGTGCCAGTGTTGCGGGGCGCCCGGGAACAGCCAGCACCCGATGCTGAAATCAACGGTGTCTACGACCACCGGACGTTCAATATCTACCCACTGGTTTTCGTCCGCACCGCCGAATTTTAACGCCGATCCGAATTTTCCCGGCACCCATTCGGGTTTGCCCTCGAACTCGCCATCGTGATGGTTGCGCGCAAAATCGTTAGTTTTCTTGCCTCCGTCTTCATCAAACAGCCAAATTGCCACGGCTTTGCTCATTAATCCTTGCGAATGCGCCACACCCGTGAATAACAATCCTAGGAATACAAAACTGATGACGAAAACTGATACTTTGACAATTATTATTTTCATGGGTAGTTTGCCGGGAAGATGCAGATAAAGACGGGCACTCTTGTGGAAGCCTATAGTGTCACCGCACGCTTTCTCCATAGGGTAGGTACACACCAACTGGAAACTCAGCGGAACAAACGTTACACCTGAATCATCCCGATTGATACCTCCTTTAGAGTTGATGTGATGTTATAAGGGGCACATCACATGGCCCCACCAAGGTCATGCAATCCGAGAAAACCTTTTAGAGGCTTCTCGAAGTATAGCAGGTTACCGATACCATGACTTAATCTTTCCCCAAGTCGTAGTGGATTTGCCTTGCGAACTGACCGCTTGGGCATTTTCGAAGCCTCTCTTGAAGATGGATCTAACTTCCTCTTCTTCTAGCGCTCTGCTAAAGATAAACGATTCGTCAACCTTGCCGTTAAACTCCCTACCGCCGAGAACCCAATTGCCGATTCGGAAGTTTGACGTGGCCGGGACGACCGGCTTGTCTGAACCCAATAGGGTATCCATCTTCTCTATTCCGTTCAGGTACCACTTTCCCCGATTCCCTCTGCGAACGAAAGCAAAATGGTTCCACACTCCCGCCTTTAACTGTACGGTTCCGCCACCGCCCCAATTCACCCCGTCGCCAAGCGCAATCCCAAACAGGTTGGTGTTGTTGTTAATCATTTCGAACGAAATACCCCGGCGCGGCGGTTCCTGATGGCTGGAGAGAATATTTGTCCATGTATTCTGCCTGTCCTTGGGATTCGCCCAACACCCCATGCTGAAATCAACCATCTTCTTAAGTGTCACGACAGGGTTGTTCATTTCCACCCAACCATGCTGCTCGAATTCGAGTGCTTTTCCGAACTTCCCATCCACCCACTCGGGATCGAAGTGCTCAAATACCCCGCCGTTGTCGTTGCCCGAGAAATCCTTAACCTTGCTTCCGCCTCCCTCGTCAAGCAGCCAAATCGCCAGAGCACCGTCGAAGTCAATCTGTGCCTCTGCGGAAGTTATCCACATGAGAGCGCAGAAACCAAAAAGGAGAAGGATGCGGACGGGACTGAGATCGGCGATATTCATCAGTTCCTACCTGCTCGTTTCGGATATGTGGGGACACCTACGACTCTTGGCTGCGCGGACATACCGTTGGGGCAGTCAGCAGGATGCTATTATTCTGAACGTCAGGAAACACCGCTCAAATCCTTAACGCAACAGAGGTTATACACGAATCAACCCGACGAATACTGTTGTTGCCACTTCCGGTGGTAGGCCCGTGCTACGTGCGAAAACAGAGAGAATCCGACGAGAGGAATTTTACAGCGAAAAAGGTCATTGATGCCAAGACTTTATCTTTCCCCAAGTCGTAGCCGC
>JAJDTR010000101.1 GCA_022827055.1 Candidatus Poribacteria bacterium
ACGAAACTTTCGCGTTGATAAACGCACCATCGCGCTCTGGCGCTTTGAAGAAGGCCCCGGCGCACCCTTCTATCGCGATTCTTCGGGCAACGATTATACGCTTTTTCCCGGCGGCTCCCTCGACGTTCAACCCCTCAGCAAAATGAACATCACTTGGGGAGGTCTAAAACAGGGAAGGTTATAGCTATGTCAAAATGGAAAGATATACATCGTTTCCGCCCGTTGTTGCTCGCAGAAGCGGGGAGCGGCGCTAGTCTGTGGTTGTCTCTTCCTTGCTCCCCAAACCTACTCTCGAGGTAACGCCATGACATACTACAAGACGCTTTTGGTAATCTTACTCGCTGCCCTTCTTGCTGCAGCAAATGCCTCGGCTCAGCCCGAAGAGATACCTCCGGATGTCTTTGAAGCCCAACCCAGCGGATACCTCTACGCCGATTACCCCGGCGTGTTCGATGACGCCGAAGGCGATGAAGCCCTAGGCGACGGTATCACTATCGAAATGTGGGTATATTTCACCGAGATTCCGCCAGAACGGGTGTCGCACCGTTGGGAACACTGGCTGATTGTCGCAAAACCCGGCAGCTATTATATTTCGGCAGGTGGAAGAGCTCTCCTGGATGGATACGACCGCTTTCAGCCAGAGAGTGCTACGAAGTTCATATTTGCGTTGGAGGGGCAACCCAAACCACACGACGAGTGTGATGACAACAGTTGCGGTCGCGGCGTAGTCTGGGAACAGTTAGAACCCGGAGAGTTCCCTTTATCGCGCTGGCTTCACATTGCCTACCAGATCGTAGTGAAAAAAGACGGCACCCACGACACGGAATTTTACGATCGCCACGGTGAGGGAAGAGGGCGCTTTAGAGCCCAGATGGGACGCACCGAGGCGCCGCTATTCGTTGGAGGCGCGCCAATCATAACATTCGAGAACGGCGTTAAATGGGGCGACTTCTTCGGCACTCCAGAGTTCGAATCCATGAGAGGTTACATCGACGAACTTCGCATTTCAAAGGGATGGCGTTATGTCCCCAAGGGAAACATCCACCCCAAACGCAACTTCCGCGTTGACAAACGTACCATCGCACTCTGGCGCTTTGAGGAAGGTCCCGGCGCACCCTTCTATCGCGATTCTTCGGGCAACGATTATACGCTCTTCCCTGCCGGTTCGCTTGGCGTTCAACCCCTCGGCAAGAGAAACATCACCTGGGGAAGCCTAAAACAGGGTAAGTTTTAGCTATGTTAAAATGGAAGGAGTACCTCTCCGAAGTTGCTCCAGTCGCCATCGGTGTTGTTTTTCTTCTTGCGATTGCTGTCAAGCCCGATATTTCCCTGCCCCATCGGAAAGACACATTGGAATCCATCGTCAAGGAACATTTTTGGAGAGAAATCGCCTTTCAGCGGAATATCCCCAAACTGCTCCAACGGCTTTCACAAGCGAACCTAAAGAAATCAACACATACAAGCGCTAATTCCGTCCAGTCCTCAGTTTCAACCGATGCATCACGAGCGCATATCAAGACAGTGATCAACATCGACATCAAGAACTCCGATGAAAACCCCATTGAGAAAACCGATTGGCAGGCGCAACTCGACGCGTTGCGAGAAAACGGCGCACGGTTGACCCTCACCTACAACATGATAAATGAGTAACCTAAATGCTCGACCTACCTTCTAGCCGTACTGTCCTCCCCATCACGGGCTTAATCGCAATCCTATACGCTTACGCGGAAGGCGCCGGGGAGTTACAACCGCTGTTTCTCATTCCTACTACAATCCTTGCCGGTGCCGCGGCTAGTTACCTTTGGAAAACCGTTGTCCAAACTTCACTGGTTTCCTACGCTGCTCATGCCGGCGCCCTCGGTTTCGTTTGGGCGCTTTATCTGATTTACCGCGAAGATTTTATAGAAAGACTGTCGCCCGTCAGCGCGAAAGTGGCTCCCATTGTCCTCTACGTCTGTCTGGCGTTTAGTGTATTAGTCCTAATTCGCCGTCTATGTCGGCAGGTACGCCCCACGCTTAAGTGGGCAGCCGTGCTGTTAGCACTCTACCCCGTCTTTCTGATTATCATTACCCTAGCAGTAAAAGATACAACAAACCAAAAAACGCCCGGTTTCCACTTCGGCGCGGTCGTAGAAAAAATCAATGTTAAGGGGATTTCATTGCCGTACCAAATTTACCGCTACCATGCGTCAAAGCGAACTGTTGCGTTGCCAGAGTTGGAACTAAAAAGCATCTGCCTCAGTGTAAATAATACGCAATCAACCGAGATTGAACGAACGGACTTGGTGGAGATTTCTATGCCCGTGTCGGCAGTTCTGGAAGTTATTGATAAGGATGGCAGAACAAAACATGTCGTACCGCCCACCGTCCAATTCGATGGAATACCGCTTGAATCGGGAAGATCGAACCACCGATTAACCGAGAAAATAGCGAATTCGATAGGAGATGCGACGGAACCTGATAGAAATCTCGTAGACGGACAACTCATCATAATTTCCAACGACAGCCAGCCCTACGATTGGGACGTGTTCTATCTCCTGCCTTCCGCGTCTCATACCCTAGGCAATCGCCGTGCAGATAACCAGAGATCAACCAACTGAATAACGCGGACGATAGAAATCCCGCGGGAAGCAGCAACTCAAATACCCAAGAATCGCTTTGTCACGACTTTTTAAACAGGTTCTTAACTCGACTTTGTACAAAAGTACAACGATTGGGTTGTCAGGACGTTTTTCTCAAAGCATATCAAGCCATTGCGCATTACAAGATAGCTTCGCAATTCTACAGTTGGCTTTATCGTATTACCATCACCTCGTCGCGCCGCCCGGACTCTTTACATTGCTTTCGACTTACCACTTCCCCGGAAACATCAGAAAGCTTGAGGGCATGGTGCGTGATGCCGTTAGCAAACACAAAGGCGGCGTCCTCTCCACCACATCTTTCCGGCAAGAGATTGACGAACAAACTTCCGTTCTGCACGGCGGCGCGCTGCCCGGAGCGGGGGAGGTCGGGTTTGCCGAGGCATTGGCTAGCGCACGAAGCCTGCCCGCGTTGAAAGATATAGAACCGCTTGTGATTGCGGAAGCCTTGAAACGCGCCGATGGCAACCAGACGATTGCAGCTCGACTCTTGGGCGTATCAAGAAAAGCACTGAGCAGTCGCTTAAGCCGCGCACGAATAACAACACTCTAAACTTAAAAGGCTTTTCACTTTTCCTACCTAGACGTCCTTTC
>JAJDTR010000126.1 GCA_022827055.1 Candidatus Poribacteria bacterium
TCGAAGAGAGGTACGTCGAACCATAAATCATGACGTGCGGTATTTTCCGTGCGTGATGAATCGGGGTGATTGAGAACTTGAGGCCCCCATCGCGTAACTATCGACGGGAAGTTTCTATTCTTCAACCGTGGTTCAAGCGGAAGCGGCGGCATCTCGCAGACCTGATCGTAAACAAAATGTGTCAATGATAGCGCGTCGAGCGAACTATGGTCTGTTATTAGGTTGCGTTCAATTTCCAATCTTTCCAAGGCTTGCAGACTCGCGAGAGGGCTTACATCCATAATTTGATTCAACTGTAGATAAAGAATGGTCAGTTGTGTGAGATTAGCCAGAGGAGTAATGTCGGCGATCCGATTGCGATCCGCTTGTAAACTGGTAAGTTGGGTAAGATTGGCGAGAGGGATCAAGTCGGTAATTTGGTTGCCCTCCACGCGCAACACGGTAAGATGTGTGAGATTGGCGAGGGGAGCAAGATTAGTAATGGAATTATCATTCAATTGTAGAAAGGTAAGGTTTCTCAAATCTGCCAGTGGAGTGATATCGGAAATGTTACAACGACCGGCGTCGAGGTAATTCAGCGCCATGAGTTTAGCTATCGGGGTAAGGTCGGAAAGTAATGGATTATGTCCAACTTTTAACTCACTCAGATGAGTGGCATGTTCCAACCCCGTAAGATTTGTTATGTGGGTTTCCGTGACATCTAATTTCTTTAATTGTCCCATGTGCGCTTGCGTGATAGGGTCACCAGCGGGCAGATTGAGAGTTTCCCTAACCGTCCGTTGCAAGTTCGGGTCGCGAATATCAACGACTTGGGCAAATGCGGTACCGTTCTGTACCGTAAAGAGCAAAAGATATGCCATGATTTTTTGTCGGAATCTCATCAATTTCTCCTCTTAATCTGCGTAATCCGTGATTCAGAATTGGTTGGCTACAAACACCAAGTCCAGAATGTTTACAAGCCCATCCCCATTCACATCCCCCTTCTTGCTGTCCGTTCCAAGCCCTTGTGCAACAATGGTCAAATCCAAGATATTCACCACGCCATCGCCGTTCACATCCGCCGGGTTTGGCGGTTCAATCCGAAGGTAAATCTCCCCGTCGAGGTCGGGGAGCTCGTGCTCCGTCCCCACCCAACCGCTAGAGACGCCCTGCACCTCCTCCGGCAGTGTCACGGTTTGCGGCTCACCGCTGCGGTTGTAGACCACCCAGCCGTTTGTGAATTCGCGGATGAAAAGCCCCGGGGTTGCATCGTCGAAGAGCGCGGCTTTTGGTCCCACGGGTTGTCCGAGGTCGGCTTCCCAGAAGTTGTACCAGATGTGTTGAAAATGCGGAACGCCGAGTGGATCGTCGGGAGTGTTAAAATCCCTCATTCCATCGGTGTAGAGCACATAGCCGTCGGAATGGGTGAGACTTAACGTCGTAAACAAGCGCATCCAGCGACGGTTGTTAGGCCCGTCCGGCGGTTCGATACTCAGTCCCTCGCCTTGTAGACAGATGATACGGGGTTCTCGAAGATTTGAATCTGCCCAATTTAGTATATCTTCAAATCGGACAATCCATTCCCGGCTGTTCCCTTGCGGCGTGTCCTTGCCGGTTTCCATGAATATGCCGTTGACGTATTCGGCATAATGCGTTGGCTCAGTATCATTTGTATTGATGATGATTAGGAAATCATCGCGGACTCGTTCACGAATACCGCGAAAGATGTTAAGCCACGCTTGTAGCATTTCGTCCTTGGTCGCAGAATAGACGTGGTCGGCTTGGTTGTACAGGCCCTGAAGAAAGAATCCATCGAAGAATACGCCGTCAATCAACCCGCATTGCGCCACGCCGGCGACCTTGTTAATAATCGCGGTTTGTACCTGCGGCAGCAAAAAATTAACCTGATATCTGTCATAGTCTTCATGCACGGGCGTTCCATTCGATTCGAGGAAAAAGTAGTCAAGTGGTAGCCTATCAAGCCGCTGAACCCTTATAGGTATGTTGGCTATAAATATCATATTGGGGTTCTGCTGCAGTTTGCTTTGCCTTCTATTCATAGCCTCCTCAATATCACCTGCCAATTTGCTGGCGAGCCCGGTCAAAGGTTCGTCAATGGTGAGGTCCCATCTCAACCCGAACTGCTGAGACCAGTGTAAGTCGTGCAGATTGTTTTGCTCCTCCAGCGTAAGATGATCCATTTGCGATACGCCATCCCAGGCTTGAAACACGGAAGGTAGATTACGGGTTGTTATGCGCTCCGTGACAGTGGGCATCACGGGGGGTATATCACACACTTCGTCGTAACGGAAGTCAGTGAGCGTTAGTCCTTGCAGCGGTGTAAAATCGTCGCCCAAATTATTGTATATCCAGAGAAGGTCAAGATTAACCAGATGCCTCAATGGACTGAAATCGACTATCTGATTGCTTACCAGTTGTAGCGATTCCAGTTTTGTTAATTTCGACAATGGTCTCAAATCACTCACTTGAGTGCGCACCAGCAGTAGTACGACCAGGTTGCGCAGGTTTCCTAACGGCGATATGTCTTCGATGTTTCGACAGCCCCATAGGTTCAGGCCAGTGAGTTTTGTCAGACCGGCTATCGGGCTGATATCGGAGAACGAGTTGTGCGGTAGCGCCAAATCTACCAAATTCGTCGCGTACTCCAAGCCGGATAGGGATGCAATGTCGCTGTTGCCATCGCGGTTGCCGCCATCGAAGCGAACGAGTTCCAACATATCGTCACGGGTGATGGGGGCGCCGCGGGGAGTGTCGAGTGCGTCATGGATGGCGGCGCGGAGGTTGGGGTCGGGGATGTCGACCGTTTGGGCAAATGCGGTAACGCTCAGTGCCGTAAAGAGCAAAAGATATACCATAATTTTCTGTCGGAATTTCATTAATTTCTCCTTTTCCATCTATGCGAATCGTTTTCTCATCTCGCGGCCAAGCCCCGATACCCAATTGATGAGCAGCCATTCGCAATCCTAACATCCCTGCAAGCGTCGAGTCAACAGACACTCTCCATCAGTAACCGATACTTCAATCGCGAGCACCAAAACGGGGGGTGCATCCCCTAACTCCGTGACAAAAGCCGACAGTTTGAGTTCATCCTTGCGGGTAACGATGATATAGTCCGCCCCCGCCCGTTGCGCCTCTTGCCGAATCCTGGCGACATCCGCACGGGAGTATTGATGATGGTCGGGAAACGGTAGCAAATCAATAGCCTCAGGCGCATACCGGTGCAGCATTTCTGCGAACATCCCTGGATTGCCGATCCCGCACACAGCCAATAGGTTCTTCCCCTTCAAGAGGCAGAAATCAACGTTCCCGCCCCCACCCAGCCGGTAGAGCCGCGTCGGCTCATGGCGGCTCTCTATAATCGGCGTATCCCCTACCAGCTTGGCGATATCCTCGCGTATCTTGCCTGCGGATTCTACCATGTCAACTCGGGTGAGCATAATCAGATCCGCCCGCCGCAACGCCGAAACCGGTTCGCGTAAAGTTCCCGCCGGCAACAGCTTCCCCGTTCCGAACGGCTGAGTTGCGTCGACGGTCACGATATTCAGATCCCTCTTCAATTTTCGGTGTTGAAAACCGTCATCCAAAATGAGTACGTCACACTTCAATCGTTCCAAGGCGTGGCAGCCGGCTTCATGTCGATGTTTCCCGATAAGCACCGGAACGCTTGGCAGCTCCCGCGCGATCATCACGGCTTCATCGCCGCTAGCCTCAACGGTCGCCAAAATCTCATGACCGTCGGACACGACCTGTGACCCCGAAGTTTTTTGTTGGCGGTGATAGCCGCGCACCAGGATAGCTGGACGGCAATCCGCGTCTAGCAACGCCTTTGCAATCCAAATGACTACCGGTGTTTTGCCCGTGCCGCCGGACGCAATGTTGCCGACACTAATCACGGTGGGTGGAAGCTGTTTCGATTTGAGGAGACCGCAATCGTAGAGCCAATTGCGGATGTTGAGGATCGCAGCATAGAGGTAACTCAACGGTGTCAGCAGGACTAACAGCAGGGTGGGAACTAAACCCGTGACTTTCCGCGTGATAACGAAGTAAAGATAGTTTCTCATGATTCGACGTAGCCCAATACCAACCGAGCCGTTCGTTCCGCCGCTCCGGATTCTCCAAGTTGCTGGCGCACCTTGCAAAGTGCTTTGCGCTGTTCCTCCCGTTTTTCCGAATCTTGGAGCAGATCCAGCACCATTGAGGTTATCCGCTCAACCTGCACGTCATCCTGTAAGAATTCGGGAACGATCCGGCGCCCCGCCACAATATTCGGCAACGCGCTCGAATCGAGTTTGACAAACCGCTGCGCCGTCCACCAACTGAGCCGGGAGAGCTTGTAGAGCACGATCATCGGTGTCAAGAGGCATGCGGCTTCGAGCGTGGCTGTGCCCGATGCCACCAATATCAGGTCGGAGGCGCGCATCGCCTCATACGTCCCATCTTTGACGATGTTAACCGCGGGTGCTTCGGGCAAGGTTTCCGGAGGGATGCTCGGCGCCAGTGGTAAAATCAACTGGCAATCGGGTAGGGTTCGGCGGACCTCTTCGGCGGCGTCCAACATCGCGGGATACAGGGCGTCCACTTCCCGGCGCCGGCTCCCCGGCATCAAACCGAGAACCGGGGCGTCTGTTGCCAAGCCAAGTTTTTCACGGGCTTCGCGTACGCTTAACTCCGAGTTGGCGTAGTCCACCAATGGATGGCCGACGAATCGCGCGTTTGCTCCCGCACGCTGGTAGAAGTCCGTTTCGAAAGGAAAGATTGAGGCAATCGCGTGTGTTCTTTTTGCGATTTTCTTCGCGCGATACCCGCGCCACGCCCACGCTTTTGGGGGGATATAGTACACGACCGGTATTCGCAGACGATGCGCGCAGGCGGCAAGCCCCATGTTGAATTCCGCGAAATCGACGAGCACGACCGCGTCGGGTTGCTTCTCGCGAATGAGCCGTTTCAAGTGCCGCTGTTTTTTTAGGAAAGCCGGAATCGCCGAAAGCACCTCGCCGATGCCCATCACCGCCGAATCGCGAATGTGATAAACGAGTGAGACCCCTGCGGCTTCCATACGATCGCCGCCCATTCCGAAAAGCTCAATATCGGGACGGAGGGTTTTGAGTTGAGCGGCAACCCGAGATGCCTGCAAATCACCGGATGGCTCACCGGCAACGATCAGAATCGCTGGCATTTTTTCACACTCGTATCTCGTCGGTGAATCAGAAAAAAATGCTGCCGATTTCTTTCCGGGGGTTGGGGGTTCAACCGGCCGATAAGTGGGAGATCAGAGGGATGGATGATCACTGCGATTGAGGATTCTGATAGTAAATCCGTAATTGTTTAGTCCATTGACTCCTTGCGGCGAATACAAGGCACTCCCTTTATTCCAAGACCGATGGCGATTTCTCTCACGTACCCAACATGCGAGCGATATCCATTGTGGGAGGGGCATCTTGCCCCGATGCAGGAGCGATTCCCTACCGAAAGTGGCTTTTCATTGCATAGTTGTTTAGGGAGTTGATTTATCGTGAACGCGGAATATCGGGGCAAGATGCCCCTCCCACATATAATCCAAGAATGCCCCACTGCCGATAGTCAGGCGCGATACACTGCCAAACTAATATTGCCACTCGTTTTGGCTGAATTAAACAGTTACGTAAATCCTTTAAACGACCAGAATCGTAGGGGCGAGGTTCCCTCGCCCTATCCGGTGCGATAGAGCCTTTTTCAAGCAACCGGAATAAATCACGGAAATCTTCACTGCGTGCAGCCGCTACGGCATCATACCCGGTATGCGAAGCCCTGCAGTTTCGTCCAACCCGAACATCACATTCAGGTTCTGCACGACCGCGCCCGAAGCGCCCTTGCCGAGGTTGTCAATCGCAGCCATCACGACGACTCGATCTGTTCGCACGTCAACTTCAAGACCGATGTCGCAGTAGTTGGTTCCGGCAACCGCTTTCGTCTGCGGGTATTCACCTGGATCGAGAACACGGACGAACGGTCCTTTTTCATAGAATTTCGAATAAATCGCCGTCAACGACTCGGTCGAAATTTCGGCTTTGAGTTGGAAGTAGAGTGTACTCAGAATACCCCGCGTCATCGGGGCGATGTGGGGCGTAAAGGTTACGCGGATAGCCTCGCCCGCAATCTTGCTCAACTCCTGCTCGATCTCCGGGGTATGGCGATGGGTGCCGATGTTGTATGCCATAAAATTCGATTCTCGATTGGGATAGTGCGTTGTTGCGCTCGGTGTGCGTCCCGCGCCGGAGATTCCGGACTTCGAGTCAATTATGATGGAACTCGGTTCAACCAAATCTCTGGCAAGCAGCGGCAGCGTGGGGAGAATGGCGCTTGTCGGATAGCACCCGGGATTCGCCACTAGTTCTGCCTTGCGAATCTCGTTTCGATAGAGTTCCGGCAAACCGTAAACCGCGCGCTCCAGCCACTCGGGGTCCGAGTGCTCGACATGGTACCACCCCTGATACATATCGGGATCATCCAATCGGTAATCCGCACTGAAATCAATCACGCGAAGACCCTGTTTCAGAATCTCCGGTACATACGACATCGCAACCTTGTGGGGGACGGCAAGAACGATCACATCCACCCGATTTCCGAGCGCCTCAATCTCCAACGGTTCGAATTCCAGGTCGATCAAGCCGCGAAGGTTCGGCATGATACGGTCTACCCGTTGCCCGGGGTACGATTCCGACGTGACCATCTCGATCTTTAACTCGCCCGGGTGGCACATCAGGAATCGCAGCAACTCGCTGCTCGTATAACCTGACGCCCCCACAATGCCAACCTTTACCATTGGGATTCGCGCTCCTCGTCTTGTGCTTCCTAATTCTTGAATTTCGGTGAGTCTAAATCCTCCGTGAACGATGAAGAATTGTAGCACCCGCAACGACGGATGTCAAGCGTCAAACTAGGGCGCCAACGCTTCGCTGCCACCTCAGATCTCCAGATTTTCCTTGCGAGCACGCCATTATCCCTGCCGGAATAATTTTTTCAGCACGTAATTGCCTCACATTTCCATGTAGGAGGGAATCAAGCGAACGGATAGTGAGTGCGATAGAGATCTTCTTGCCCCGACGGTTTGTCTATAGCTACAGTTACCCCCAATGTTTAGACAGTTATGCACGAAAATTAAGGTGTAAAGGCTATCCAATCCGGCTAGGTTTCAACGCCTAATGTTGTTGGAAATACACCTCGTGAGGCGTCCTTTTATCGAGCGCCCCATGAAGCCGCTCCTCATTATAAAACTTGAAATAGTTGTTCAAGCCACACCAAGCGGAGTGAAATGTCAATAGAATCGTGATCTGTCCAATCTCCGCGCTCCAGAGGATCAAACGAGTGAATAGCGAGTGCGATAGTAGATCCTGTGCAATGTCGAGTGTTACTTGGTCGCGTGCCATTATCCCTGTCGGAATAATTCTTTCGGCAAGTAACACTCATCTTTGGATCTATGACAGGCTTTGATGAGGTTTTCCTTCGTAAAATGCTTTTCACTCCAGAGGATCGAACAAACGAAAAGTGAGCGATAGTGAATCCCGGGCGATAGAAATCTCGCAGAAATCCCTATCAAACCACACCCAACCCTGCACCGCTGACCTTCGCCGCCAATTTCCTACCCAAAATGTATCCAATGCCCATCCGGATCTTGAAAACTCAGGCTCGGACCGCGCCGTGTGAGAGGAATATCCTTCTGGCGAAGCGTTTCAAGCGCTTCCTCTTCCGTTCCATCACGTAGATCGAGCGCAAGATGATGCACACCGGCGCCGATCTGCGCCGGATCGGACGCTTGGAACAATGCCAACACTTCACCATTTGCCAAACGCAAGAAGATGCGGTTCTCTGCAGCGCGTACCTCTTCCAGCCCCAAGTTGGCAATATACCAATCGGCAGACTTTCGCACATCGCTGACCCAGATAGCAACGTGATTGAATCCTTCCGCTTTTATACTAGTCATTGTTTTCCACCTCCTTTTATCCAAAACTGCAATAGATATTATCATATATAGAGCCATGCCGGACACACGAAAAGGGTTGTATCCATTTCGCTCGTGTGTTATGCTCTCCGGGAATCCGGTTGCCCATACCTGCGGCTCAACTCCTCAATGGCGAGAGATTGGTGTATTTAAATGGCACACAAGCTATCGGTTGTTATTCCAATCTACAATGAAATCACGACCTTGGAGGAGATACTTAGGCAGGTCAAAGCCGTTGACATCGGTATGGAAAAAGAGATTCTTCTCGTGGATGATTGTTCGACGGACGGTTCCCGCGAAGTGCTCAAAAAGATTGAGGCGTCGGACGACAGCCAAGTGCACGTGTTCTACCACTCCGTAAATCGAGGCAAGGGCGCAACGCTGAGGACGGGCTTTCAACACGTCACTGGCGATATTACCATCATCCAAGATGCGGATTTGGAGTACGACCCGCAGGACTACCCCAAATTGATCCAGCCGATCCTTGATGGAGACGCCGATGCCGTGTACGGTTCCCGTTTCCTGGCATCGCGGCAACATTTTCTGCTCCGCAGTTTTATCGCAAATAAGGTCTTGACCTCCCTCTCCAATCTCTTTACCCAACTCAACCTTACCGACATGGAGACCTGCTACAAAGTCATCAAGACCTCGATTCTGAAGGAAATCCCGCTGCGCTCCGACCGGTTCGGATTCGAACCCGAAATTACAGCAAAGCTTGCCCGCCGGAAATGCCGCGTCGTTGAACTGCCGATTGCCTATCACGGACGCGATTACCACGAAGGGAAATCGGTGAATTGGAAAGACGGGATTGCCGCCATTTTTCATATCATCCGCTTTCGATTCAAGGATTGATTCCGGGATAAAGCCGCGAGAGAATTATCGGGGAAGTTTAGAGAATAAACTTCACATCGTGGGGACGAAATGGTAAGGAAACTCCCAACCCTCCACCCATCCAAGACGTGACACTCCCCACCCCATGAGGAATCTTCAGGCGTTACTCCAAGAAATCGACCAGCTTCTTGAATCGCCCTCGAACACTCCCAATCCATCTCCCAACCCGGGAGTCGACCCACCCGCCGATGCCGCAATCGAACAAGACGAACTGCTTGCCTCGCTAACGCGGCACTTCAATCACACCGGCTTTCGAACAACTCAGCGTGAGATTATTGAAGCCATCTTGGGCGGAGAGGATGTGCTCGCCGCTTTCCCGACCGGGTATGGAAAATCTCTGTGCTACCAATTGCCCGCGCTGATGCTGCCGGGATTGACCGTCGTCGTGTCACCCCTGATTTCATTGATGAAAGACCAAGTTGACGGATTGAAGCAGCGAGGCATACACGACGCTGCACTGATAAATAGCAGCCTGCGGTTAGATGAATACCAGTGGGAGTTCGAACGCCTAACGCGGGGGGAAGTTAAACTGCTGTACATTGCGCCGGAACGTCTTCGCAGCCGCCGGTTTCTGGATCTGCTGGATTCGCTCTCGATATCGCTGTTTGTCATTGACGAGGCGCACTGCATCTCGCAGTGGGGACACGATTTTCGGCCCGCATACCTGGGGCTGCGTGATGCGATTCAAGCGCTGCATCCACGCGCAATCGCGCTGTTCACCGCTACCGCTACCCCCGAAGTCCGAGAGGAAATCTTCCGCGCATTGGGTATTGATGGCAAGACGTGCCGCCGGTTCTCGCGCAGCGTTCAACGTCCCAACCTTAAATTCAGTGTGTATGAGGCCCCCGATGATGCGGCAAAATACGAATACCTCGAAGCCTGTCTTCGGCGGCTTGAGGGCAATGGCATCATTTATGCCGGCAGGCGCGGCGAAACCGAGAACATCGCACGTCATCTGAATAAGCGTGGATTTCAGGCTGATTTTTATCATGCCGGACTGTCGGCGAACGAGCGCAAGGGGGTTCAAGACCGGTTTTTCAATGACGGACCGGACGGGGTGGACCTCGTCGTCGCGACAAATGCGTTCGGCATGGGAATCGACAAACCCAACATCCGCTATGTTATTCATTGGACAATGACAGGCACTTTGGAAGCATACTATCAGGAAGCCGGACGCGCCGGCCGGGATGAGAACCCCTCTCATTGCGTGTTGCTGTACTGTCCCGACGACCGGGAACTCCATGAATGGTTCATCAATCAGGAAAACATCCTGAATAAACGCGACCTCTCGAAACTCCTCGAAATCCTTGAAACCCTTCCCGCGGTGGAAAACTTTCGCATGGGGACAGCCGAGGAACTCGTATGGCTGAGCGGTTTCAAGGAGGCGAAAATCCGAGTCGGGATCAGCTACCTCGAAAAACTCGGATTTCTCAGGAGACGGTACAATGTCCCCTCGAGACTCAATGTGCGCCCATCTTCGCCGAACTCCCCCGCCGCAAATCCCGCGAACGAGTCGCAACGCGCGCTGCTTCGGCAGCTGAGGCGGAAGTCCTCCATCAATTTTCTCGATTTCTGTCGGGAATTCAGCCTGCTTCCGCACAGTCTCATGGAACAACTCATCGATTTTCAGAACGACGGATACTTGAGGTACTGGGGAGCGGAGGATTTATTGCTCATCGAATTGTTCAAAGACAGCGATTTGCTGGCGGCAGCCTCGGCGGACGAGCTGGGGTTCGCCGATTACCAAGGGCGAAAATATCGGCAGATTGATCAGGTTGAACGGTATGCGCGTGAAAAGAAGTGCCGCGGACGGTTAGTACGCGAATATTTCGGCGAGCCTGTTGAGGCGGCCTACCGTTGCAACAGTTGCGACTTATGCGACTCAAGCATTCGTCGTGTGGAAAACGAACCGCCTCAGCCGTGAACTCGCACAAATCTATTGGTGCTTATGCAGGTCGGTTTCCTAACCGATTCTCTGTAGGAGCGATCTCCGAATCGCGGCATGTCGGGAAACGGAAGGGATTTCTATGGATCAACCGACTGAATAATGAGATCAAACGAGTGAATAGCGAGTGCGATAGAAAATCCTGCGATAGAGAATCCTACTCGCTATTAACGCATATCGAAACCGAGTTTTTTCCTCAAAACTCGGTTTCTTTCTTAAATCCCAGTGGGCTTCTAGGGGACGGTTTAGTTAACTCATCACCGGCAACTAGCCACAGGCAATCAAGGCAATCACAAGAATCCCATGAATCACAGTTCAGATAATGTTAACTACCGACACCCAACACTAACTATAATCTTTTGGAAAATAACCCACTAAAATCCTGCCGTTTGAAGAGATGGAACGTCAAACACCGGCTCATGCACTCAAGGTGATGGACAATAATGTTACACGGGCTGCCCAAGCCTTGAACATTGCCCGATCGACCTTTTATCGGAAATTGAAGTTGTATCAACTCATTGTGTCGGATTATGGCTCGAAAAGGTCTGCTTGAAACCGATTTTGCATGTTGTGAAACATGAAAACCGGAAATTGGACTCATCTCGTTTTCTCATCACGGTGTAATGCGCCGGTAAACCCTTCTCAAGTGTCCCAAAATGGGACTGTGTAGCGTTATGGGACAACCTCGCCCGTACCCGCGTAATTACAGGCTTTCGGCCAATATCCTTCCCATTTTATCCATTTTAACCGTCCCATTTTGGGACACTTTCAACCCATCCACTATCACGCTATCTGCCCGTCTGTATCCTTCAAAGTCAAGCCCAGCAAGGGTTTTCCCGGTCTCGCCTTCGTTTAATCAAGCACTGGCACAAATCATGCTATACATAACCTAAGTTGCCACCTTGTCCAACAGGGGTACAGAAACCGAGTTTTTTCCAACGTGGAAATACGAGATTGACGAAAATCAGGGAAATTTACCTATAATTTAGCGAACTCGAACCAAAAACTCGGTTTCGAGACGCATGATTCTACTCGAAATGACTTTTTCAAACAGGTTCTTAGACGGCGACAATCCCTAGACAAGGAACAATGAAAGACGAGGATAAATCCCAAGTGCAAACCATTGATGAATTGCAGCAGCGCGTCACGGAACTGGAGCGGGACAACGCCGAATTACAGCAGCTAACGGAGCAGCTATTGCTCGAAAACGATGAGTCGGTGAGAGAGTATTTCGACATTTACTTCCATGCCCACGATATGGTTATTTCTATTGATATGGCGACGGAAAAGGTGCTCAAGTGCAATAGGGCTGTGATGAAGGCATTGGGCTACAGCAGAGCGGAGATTGTTGGACATCCTATCTTTAAGTTATATCATCAAGATTGTCTCAAAGAAGCAAAGAAACTGTTTCGTGTTATTGCGGAGACTGGCGAGATACACGATGCCGAACAGACGCTGCGGAAAAGGGATGGGGGCACAATCAATGTGAGTTTGAATGCCACAACCGTCCGCGATGAAAATGAGAACCCAACATTGGCGAGATTTGATTGGCGTGACATCACCCGGCGTGCGGCGGAAATCGGCGGCTTGCGCTCCGAAAATCGCCAACTCAAGGAGCGTCTGAGTTCCGACAGCCTTGAACACCCCGAAGTGTTTTCCGACATTATCACCCAAAACCCGTTGATGTACTCAATCTTTCGGCAGGTGGAATCCATCGCAGTTACCGGAGACACCGTGTTGATAACGGGGGAAACGGGCGTCGGTAAGGAGATGATTGCGGAGGCGATTCACCGGCTGAGTGGGCGATCAGGGACGTTCCTTCCGGTCAATATCGCCGGGTCTGACGACCACCTGTTTTCGGATATGCTCTTCGGTCACGAGAAAGGGGCATTCACCGGCGCGGATTCTGATCGAAGGGGATTGATTGAACAGGCGTTGGGCGGCACATTGTTCCTTGATGAAATCGGGGACCTTGGCACCGAGGCGCAGCTTAAACTCCTGCGCCTTTTGGAGGATGGACAATACTATCGACTGGGTGACGATACCCCAAGAACCAGCGAGGCTAGAACGGTTGTCGCCACGAATCGGACTATCGAATCCCTGATGACAGACAGAACTTTTCGCGACGATCTCTACTTTCGCCTCCGCACCCATCATGTGCACCTGCCACCGCTGCACGAACGGAAGGAAGATATCCCCTTGCTCGTCACCCATTTCCTCAAACGAACCGCGAAGGCGCTGGGAAAGAAAATACCCGTCCCTCCGCCCGAACTCTTTACATTGCTTTCGACCTATCACTTCCCCGGAAACATCAGAGAGCTTGAGGGGATGGTGCGTGACGCCGTTAGCAAACACAAAGGCGGCGTCCTCTCCACCGAATCTTTCCGGCAAGAGATTGACGAACAAACTTCCGTTTTGCACGGGGGCGCGCTGCCCGGAGCGGGGGAGGTCGGATTCGCCGAGGCATTGGCTAACGCACGAAGCCTGCCCGCGTTGAAAGATGTAGAACCGCTTGTGATTGCGGAAGCCTTGAGACGCGCCGATGGCAACCAGACGATTGCAGCTCGACTCTTGGGCGTATCAAGAAAAGCACTGAGCAGTCGCTTAAGCCGCGCACGAATAACAACACTCTAAACTTAAAAGGCTTTTCACTTTTCCTACCTAGACGTCCTTTC
>JAJDTR010000027.1 GCA_022827055.1 Candidatus Poribacteria bacterium
TCAATAACTCTTGGAGCGTGTATGCTGCACCATAAGCTTCCAACGCCCAAACTTCCATTTCGCCAAATCGTTGTCCGCCTTGTTGGGCTTTACCACCCAACGGTTGCTGCGTTACCAAGGAGTAAGGACCTGTACTTCGGGCATGAATCTTATCGTCAACCAAGTGGTTCAACTTAAGGATATAGGCATAGCCGACAGTGGTTTTCTGCTCGAAAGGAGCACCGGTTCTGCCGTCGAAGAGTTTTGCTTTTCCTGTTGGCGGTAGTCCGGCATCATTCAGCAATTCTTGTATCTCGTTTTCTGTGGCACCGTCAAAAACAGGTGTAGCGATGTATAGACCTAATTTTTCTACCGCCCAGCCGAGATGTGTTTCGAGAATCTGTCCAACGTTCATACGCGAGGGTACGCCCAAGGGGTTTAACACGATTTCCACAGGGGTGCCATCTTCCAAATACGGCATGTCTTCCTGTGGAAGAATTTTTGCCACCACCCCCTTATTTCCATGCCGCCCTGCTATTTTATCGCCAACGGCAATTTTACGTCGATTGGCAACATAGACCTTCACGAGTTTGATTACGCCCGGCTTGAGTTCATCACCCTTGCGAATCTTCTCAATTTTCGCGTCTTTTTCCGTTGTTAAGGCTTCGACTCGACCTTGCGCCAGATAACGAATGCGGGCAATGCGTTCCATCGCTTCAGAATCCGTCACATGAAAATCCTCGAGAGGAACACCGCTGTCAATAATCTCTTCAGTTACCACATCCCCGCTCCGTGCGACAATCTCTTCTTCCATGTCTTCTGCTGCGGGTTTACGAAGTTCAGTAGCGAGTGTCCCGCCCAACAGTGCGAATCGAATTTCTGCATTTTCCCGCTGCCGAATTAGTGCACATTTGGACTCCCACTCTTTCTCTACCTCTTTTTCCTTTGCAGCTTCGCGAAGTTGTGCTTGGCGATCTTTTTCTCTGTCCCTTCGAGAAAAGACTCTGACATCGATAACTACGCCTTCAACGCCCGTGCGGGCATAGGTCGAAGCGTCACGAACTTCTCCGACTTTCTCTCCGAAGATAGCACGCAACAACTTCTCTTCGGGTCCGAGGTCGCTCTCCCCTTTCGGCGTTACTTTTCCGACAAGAATGCTGCCCGGCCTGACAATCGATCCGACTCGGATAATCCCCTCATCGTCGAGTTGGCTAAGCGCTTCTTCAGGGAGGTTAGGGATATCCCTGGTGATTTCTTCTCGACCCATCTTCGTGTCTCTTGCTTCAACTTCAAACTCATCAATGTGGATAGAGGTAAACGTATCATCAGTGACCAGTGACTCACTGATTAAAATGGCGTCCTCAAAGTTGTAACCCTCCCACGGCATAAACGCTACGAGCACATTGCTGCCCAGTGCAAGTTCGCCGTTATCGGTCGCGGTGCCATCGGCAATTACCTGTCTAGCTTTTATTTTTTCGCCGACATCAACACAAGGGCGTTGGTGGATACATGTCCCGTTGTTAGATCGCCTAAAGTTCATCAAGCGGTAAACATCGTAGCCCATTTCCGAAAAGGATTGTTCCCCGCCATCTACATTAAACGCGTCATCGGTGCGAATAATAATTTCGGAGGCAGAGACACTCTCAACGGTTCCGTCTCGCTTTGCCAAAACCACCGCGCCCGAATCCCGCGCGGCCTTGGCTTCCATACCCGTGCCGATTCGGGGCGCCTCAGGATTAATCAAGGGCACAGCTTGACGCTGCATGTTACTCCCCATTAATGCCCGGTTCGCATCGTCATGTTCAAGGAACGGAATGAGCGCTGCGGAGACCCCCACAATCTGCTTGGGGGACACATCAATGTAATCTATTTCTTTGGGAGATTTCCGAGGAAAGTCCCCTTTATACCGGGTGACCAACCCCTCTCCAACCAGTTTGCCGCGTTTGTCAAGCAGGGTGTTTGCTTGTGCAATCGCGAAATCATCCTCTTTGTCCGCTGTCAGATAGTCAATCTGATCTGTGGCTTGCCCCTTTGCCACCTTTCGGTAGGGAGTTTCCAAAAAACCGTAGGTGTTCACCCGTGCGTATGTGCTTAGCGAAACAATCAAGCCAACGGATGGTCCTTCCGGTGTCTCGATTGGACACACCCTGCCGTAGTGAGTGCGGTGAACATCGCGTACCTCAAAAGTTGCACGCTCGCGGTGCAATCCCCCCGGACCTAGTGCGCTGAGTCGACGCTTGTGAGTCAATTCGTCTAGCGGGTTGGTCTGCTGCATAAATTGGGAGAGTTGGCTGGATCCAAAGAAATCTTTAATTGCCGCCGCCAGCGGTTTGGGGTTAATGAGATCTGTTGCCGTGGCGTTTTCAAGCTCTTGAATCGTCATCCGTTCACGCGTGGCACGCGTAACGCGCATTATTCCCATCCGCACTTGGTTTTGCAGCAGTTCTCCGACTGCTCGCACGCGGCGATTGCCCAGGTGATCGATATCGTCCGTTACGCCGTCGCCGTTTTGGAGGTCAATCAGATATTTGAGCGCCGCAGCAATATCTTCTTTCCGCAGGGTGCGTACGCCTTCATCAACCGTGCCGTTGCCATTATGGTAAATTGAAAGTCCACCCAGTTTTTCATTGAGCTTGTAACGTCCAACTCGAGATAGGTCATATCG
>JAJDTR010000097.1 GCA_022827055.1 Candidatus Poribacteria bacterium
AGAAGGCGATCGGCCAATGCAACCTCCGATTTCTTTCCTCGTTTCTTCATCGGACGTTCTTCTTTAAGTTTTTCAAAGTAAGTCGCCACACGCTCCAAAATAAGGTTGAAAGCCGCCTTGTCAATACCAACCGCTCGCAGACATTGCTCATCTGACTGTTTGACTGCTTTTTCAAACCGACTCATGGGTATCCTTTCTACAACAGAAGATTGTTGAAAGGATATAACGTAAAATCAAGCCAAATAGATACTTATTTTGGAAAGATGTCTAGTATAACCGCATGATTCAGCCAAGCCGCATTGATTTTACCCGTTATGCTCTTAGCTAAAACAAATACTCCTCAATGAGGGAGAACTACAACATGAAAACAGTACGGGTCCATGAATTTGGCGGACCTGAAGCCCTACAGTATGAAGACGCACCCGTACCTGAGCCGGGTTTTGGAGAAGTCCGCGTCCGAATCGAAGCCATCGGACTAAACTTCATCGATTGCTATCATCGTAAGGGATCGTACCCTGGAACCCTACCGGTTACGCCCGGAATGGAAGCGGCTGGAGTCGTGGATGCGGTCGGATCGGGAACAGACGGGCTTGATGTGGGAGATCGCGTCGCTTATGCCACGCATCAGGGTTCTTATGCCGAATATACAGTCGTACCTGCAGGCAAACTGGTCCCGGTGCCAGACGAAGTAAGTACACAGGGTGCAGCAGCGGTGATGTTACAGGGAATGACCGCCCATTACCTTGCCTTCACGACCTATTCGCTCGCACAGACGGATACTGCCCTCGTTCATGCTGCAGCCGGCGGCGTCGGTTTGCTCCTAGTGCAGATGGCAAAACGTGCGGGCGCTCGCGTCATTGGCACCGTTTCTACGGAAGAGAAAGCAGCCTTGGCAAGACAAGCTGGTGCCGACGAGATCATTCTCTATACGCAGAGCGACTTTGAGGAGGAAACCCTCCGACTGACCGATAATCAGGGTGTGAATGTCGTTTATGATTCAGTCGCCAAGACGACTTTCGAACAGGGGATCAACTGTTTGAAACCTCGAGGTTATATGGTGCTCTACGGTCAGTCTAGCGGGCCCGTATCTGAATTCAATCCTCAAATTTTAAACCAGAAAGGTTCGCTCTTTCTGACACGTCCTAGCCTGACGCATTATGCTGATGATCGGGGAGAACTGTTGCAACGGTCGGGTGATCTCTTTAGTTGGATGTCGTCTGGGGAGTTGGACGTGCGGATTGATACAACCTTCGCACTGGCGGACGCCTCTGCCGCTCATCGTTATATTGAGGGAAGGCAAACGAAAGGAAAAGTGCTTCTTATACCGTAGAGTGAAACGGTGCCATTTACTACCCACACACTTGGACGCGCCCTTGTAGCGCAAACTGTTAGTTTGCGCATTCCACAATCTAACAAATTATACGAGCGCGATAGAGAATTCGACTTGCTGTTCACTCAATGGATTCCATCCTACCTCCCCCTCACTTGAGTTTCAACGTATCATCCACCTCGGCAAGTAACTCGTTAATCTTCTCCACTGCCTCCGGATCCGGCCGGGTTTCGCCGCCGAACTCAATACGGATATTAAACTTTAGACCTGTCCCGACAGCGGCCGTAGTAATGTCAGGTATCTGATCCGCCAAGTCCTGGATGCCGTGCGCTTCCAGCTCCGCCGTGGCAACTAGAACGTCCCGCGGATACGGCGGCGGGTCGGGGACGTGAATCTCCTGCGGGATTTCAAGCTGGACATGCTGGGCGCTAGCGAATTCGCAAGGCCAGGCCGCACTGTCCTCGTTTAGCTTAATCCAGTTCGCCTGAATTGCGTCGCTGATCGCCGTCTTCACCGTGTGCCAAGGAAGAGTTAGCCCTTCCTTGTTGGAAAGCGCAGTAGCAAGCGCGAGTGCGTTAGTTTTCCTGTTCTGCCACGCCTTGGGGATTGCGGTGTCCATCAACTCTTGAACCGGAATCGGGGCGGGCGGCGGTCGAAACGACGCCGAGGCGCTAAGCACGCCGGGGGGCACGGCTTCATTCAGGATTGATGCCGGCCCGCTGGTCAACCACAACGTCCCCTGCTCGACAGCTTGGGACACCGCAGCGTCAACCTCCGCCGGTTCGCATTCGGGTATGCTGAGCGGTTCTTCGTAACCCTCTTTTGGAATGTTCACGACACGTCCCCCCGCAAAGTAGTCGTATAGATTTTGGACGGTAATCTCGTCGGATGACCAAAGCTCCGGCAATTCGTTATGCTTGAGCAGACCTGGCGACAGTTCGCTCAACGTTGCCGACTCGGGCAACAGCACCTCAAGCCCCGGCTCCTTGAGCGCGGATTCATCGATAGCCGTGCGCCAGAAGGTCTTCGTCGTCCTATCCGGACGCGCGTATCGTGCTACCCAAATCCCCTGTTGGACGCCGCCCACCACCGTATCCATAACCGCTTTTGGACGCAGCATCTTGGGCAGTTTTGGGGATTGGGCAAAGGCGCCCACCAAATCTCTGACACGGCGCGACTGTTCACCTTCGCGCCACAGGTCGTAGGGACCGCCGGGCAACATCGCCTCCGCGCTGATGGCGGTCTCTTGGATGCGGGACCGTTTGTCGGCTTTGATGATTGTAAACAGGGGTTCATCGGTCACCGCCACTTTGAAGGCGTGAATCTCGTTGCTCTCGTTGACCGTCACCACGATAGAGTACGCGTGTTTGACCGCATCCGGGATGCGCTTTCGCGCCGTGTCCGTCTCTCGGAGCAGCATCTGTTCGCGGATGGGATCAATCTGCTGATCCCTGAGTTGACTTCGGACCTCCTCCCAACCCAGATACTCGCGGACACGGTTGCGTACCACCTCAAGCCCATCCTTGGAGGGTACAGCGAGCACGAGCGCGTTGCGATTTGCGCGTGGACGGTCGTCTGCCGTTGTTTCATTAATGTACCGTTTGGTTTCGGCGCTCGGTTTGCCCGACTCCGAGACCGCACTTGGCGCCAGAACGGCGTAGTGGAATTCTCCATCGTCCGCGATGTCGCGCGGCCGCTCTGGAAGCGTGTGAACCTTCGCACCGGCGGCAGAGGCGCCTGAAGTGAGAGCCTTCTGTTTCTCAATAGCCTCAATGATCTTTGAATCGATTAGACTGGCGGGAACGCGGGTGGTGCAGGCGGCGTGGTGCATCTGACGCAGGTTGGGACGATTGCCCAGCCGCCACGCCTTCGGCAACGCCGCGGCGCCATCGGCATCGGATTCTCCAGTGTCAATCTCCTGCTCATCCAGAAACCATGACAACTCCGTCCAGCGGCGGAGCGCTTTTCCCAGCTCAATCTTATCCGGTTTAGCGGCGCCAATCAGCCTTACTAACTCCGGCGTCAGTGCCTTCTGACCGATCGGCTGTGAGCTGAGGAAAACCGAGATTACCGCCTGCTCTATTTCGCGACTTGCGAGACCGGTCGTCTCGGACTGAATCGTACGTGCTTTTTCCAACTCCCCCTCAAGAATTGGTCCCCATTCCTGTTGTTGACCCGATGCCGAATCTACGCTCGCAAAGGAGGAAAGTTCGCTTGTAGCGTCGGCGAGGTCGCTTTTTTCCGAATCAGTCAGAAAGACGTTTGGTCCGATTAGCGGGCTGTTATCCCATTTTTCCGCATCGCGCAACGCAATGGCAAACGTGCGCAGGATGCCGCGCGTACGCTGGAATCTTTCCAGTTGTGTCCAGCGGGTGTACAGGGTTTCGGTGAGCGCCGGGTGGAAGGGGTAACTGTCCAGATACCGTTTCTCCTCCGCCTTTTGCCCCTTCTTCGTATCCTCGTCAAGCGCCGCGATGCCGCGCAAGACCGCCGTAACTTGCGGTCGGAATGCATCCTGATCTTGCATGGATTCCAGTGTGAAGAAACGACGACGCAGCACCTCCGCCACGTCCTCCTTGCTCACCGGGCTGGCGTCCTCTTCCATCTGCCTGCCGAAGATATCGGACACGTCGGCGAAGAGTTCGCTACCGAGGTTTTTGTGCTTGTTGGGATCGGAGGCGCGCAACGATGCCACCATGGCGCAGCGATCCACCTTTACCACCGAACTCGTGAGGTGTTGGAAGAAACTGAGCAAGCGTCCTCGCCAATTCGAATCGGTTTCAACCATGTCGCGAAGATACATGAGCACCTCATCTAGGAGCACCAGCGTCCCGAGATTGTCTCGTTGTGGTTTCGACAGCAGATCTGATAATACGGGTTCTGCCGGCGGCGTATCGCGCTCAAGATCTTTGCCATCGGCGTGCAGCAACCGCAGCCCCTCTTCGCCAGCAATCTGATAGGCGAGGATGCTCCAGGGACGCTTGAGTATTCGAAGAGATTCGTCGGGTCCGAGTGTTTCGACACCCTTTTCCGGATCAATCTTGTCGAAACACAACGCAGCGCACCGAGCGGACGGAGGCGTGTGTCCGATGTGCGCTTCAAACTCCGTAATTGCGGGCAGGCTTGGCAGTGCGGCGGGGCGCTCTAACAGATGCTTGAGCGTAATGAGCGTATGCGTTTTACCGCCGCCGTAGTTGACGGAGAGTGTGCGGTACGCCTTGTCGCTCTGACGCGCCAACCGCAGCGCGACATCCTTGACCAGTTCCCGTAGGTTATACGTGGGATAGGTGAGTGTGAAGAACTCGGCGGGATCCTCGTAAACCGAGCGTTTACCCTTTCGCATTACCACGTCGTACAGGTCGGCGGCGAACACCGCCAGCGAAAGTTCACCGGTTCTCACATCGTCGCGCAGTTGGACGACCTGGTGCCACGGTTTCCATGTCGATCTCATCGTCGTGTTATCCTCATTCGTTGAAAGACGATTCCCTGTCTATAGTGCGTAGGTTGGGTTGAACGGAATCGACAAAAACTACTATCATTACACTTCGATTTGTGGCTTCGATCCCGCCTGAAATCTCACAAATCTGGTGAAACCCAACACTTCATTACCTTAGCCCCAACGAGGCGATACGTAGCAACTCAGGTCAGGCATCAAATAATCTCTCGAATTTTGTCTCGAAAATACTGGAAACTCGGCGATGCGTTGGCATCTACATCCATGTGCGGCGAGACATTCTCCGCCCATGTCGATTTTTCCCGACCCACTGCCCGCCATCCCCGCCTCTTGAGTGCCTCTGAGCCTTTGATGAATACGGCATCTGCCATGAGTTCCCACGTTCCGCAAATCGCGTCGTTTTTGTACCCATTCAATACATTATCCCTAGCTTTCGGATAAGCCGCCTTAATCGCGGGCATATCGCCGAGCAGCCACGCTTCGCCCTCCTCCACGGCAATGCAAAACCGCGTCGTCGGTTTCGGATTGCACGCGTTTAGGACGGCAAAGAGTTCTTGGCGAAAGGTTTTCAGACACTTGTCATCCAAGTCGCACACCAGAATCACCGCTGCCGGATGGTTAGAGGGATATCCGGCAAAGGTACGCCCATACCCCCGGAGTAGCCTCGGAAGTTGATCGAGCAGAATTCGCTCCCCCGCATCGGTGCCGCTCTGGAGGTTCCTGGGAATTCGCCCGACGCCTCGGTAAGGAATAACTTTGAATGTGTGTTGGTTCCCGATAATCTTGGGCATCAAAATATCAAGCGCCCTCTTTCCGGAGGAATCTTCGACGAGAATCTCAAAGTGCATCCGACTACCTCGCGTCCAGATAGTCGCTGTACCATAACCCGCCCAACGGCAATCCCTCGGCGGCCATGTTGTTCACAATCGGATCGTCGCTGGCGCGGCGAATCGTCGAAAAGCCGTCGGCGCCCTTCTCCAGAATCCATACCTCCTCCGGCTCAAGTGCATCGACGAAGTACGGCTGGTGCGTCGTCACAAACACCTGCGACCTCCTTCTGCGCCGACTGGCGTGTTTACGGAATTCGCTCGCTAAGGTTTCCAAGAGTTTGTGATACAAGCCGTTCTCCGGTTCTTCGATGCACAGGAACGGGTGTGGTGTCGGATCTTCAAGCAGGAGGAGGTAGGCGAATAGCTTCAGCGTGCCATCGGAGACCTGCTGAGCGTAGAAGGGATCTTGAAAGCCCCTGTCGTTGAATCGGAGCAGCAGTCTGCCATCGCTGGTCCTTTCAGTATCAATCCGGTCGATGCCGGGAATTTTATCCGCGATTCCGTTCAGGATCGCCTTGAAACGCCCCGGATGTTCGCGCTCCATGAATTGCACCACATTGCCGAGGTTGTCGCCGTGGATATTGAGATGCTGCTGGGGACCCGCCAGCGGCAGGCTGCGCGCCGCGTCCGGCGTGAAGTAGCTGAGATGCCATCCTTCAATAAACCGGCGAAAATCCGAAATCCTCGGATGCTGTTTCAAAGCGCCGAGCGTGGCAATGCCGAGCTTACGCCGATCTTCCAATTGGATGAACTCAATCTCCCTAGATTCGTCAAATTTTATCAAGCTTCTAAAGCCGTCAGAATCAAGCCTTTCCATTTCTTCGTTAATTGGCTGCCCCGCGAGTGGCCCATTCCATGCGTAGCCCATTCCATTTCTGAGGTACAAAAAATAATATGGCAAATCGACTTGGTTGCCTTTTGGTTCATGACTAAGGCGTTCTCGCCAGACGTATGGGCGTCCGGAATCGTCCACTTTAATAGCGATTTGATAAGTAACGGAGGGGAGATTTTCGTGTTCTCTGTAGAGCACTTCAAACTCAATGGGACCGGTTTCGCCTTGCGACCGCAACGTCTCAAAGCCGCCGCGCCCCCGTTGGTCGCATGCCTCCTCGACACCGGATTTGAGGGCATCGGCAAGGAACCCGATCGCATCGAACAGCGCGCTCTTGCCGACCCCGTTCTTACCGATCACCGCTGTCATGCCGGTAAGAGGTTTACCCTCTGGCTGCTTCCACAACCGCCCGAGCGTGACATCCTTGAGCACCTTGAAATTCCTTACTCTGAACCCTTCTATCTTTGCCATGTTACAAGCCTTATGCGGAATCTGACCGGGACTTACCAGTAGGGAACGCTTATCTGCGTTCCTCACAACCATTTCGCCTACGGGCGCCGGACGACAAATCTGTTATTGCCGCGAGTTTATATTATAATATGTGATCGCTCTAGGTCAAGGCGTCTATTTTTTGAGGTCAATAACGCCTGAATCTAGATGTATAAACATATTCGATTTCAAATCACAAGTTGCCTCCCTGTAGGAGCGACCTCCCGGTCGCGACCTCGCGCCATGGGCAGCCATGAAGGTTAGGTTGAACAATCAAGCGAGTAAATAGCGAACAAGATTTTCTATCGCCCTCCCTATTCGGTCGGTTGATCCCGCCGGAGCTTTTAGAGAAAATCCCGCCCCCTATTCGCTCTCCGCATGCGGTATATACATCTGCCCCGGTTCCCGAACTTCCCCCTGCGCCGCGACATGATTGCTCAACGCCTCAAGAATCGACCGCTCCTCCGACCCCTCGTCCGCCAACTCGATAAGCGCCTGGAGAATCTTGTTGAAAAGCGCGTCCCGCTGGAGACCGCGTTCGCTAAGGTAGTTGTCCACCTTGACCTGCTCCCCGGCGCGCCAGAGGTGCATCAGCTTGTGGGCTTGGTCGATGAGCGGCACCGGTTGCCCGCTCGGCGCTTCAAGACCCAAGTTGCGCTGCCCCCGGCGCTGCCACGGTTTGAGTTTGACCTTAGCGCCGCCTCCGCTTTCCGCTTCCTCGACGTCCTCGGCTTCAAGCGCGTCAGCCGTGCTTCCCGCCCCCGATTGAGCCAAAAGGTCGTGCTGATTGACCAGCGCGGAGTCCGACAGGTTGCACGACAGCGCGTAAAGGATGCAGCCGCCGACCGGGGCATCCCCCATCCCGAAATCGTGGCGGTGGAGCAGGTAATACGTCGTCACGTCATCCAATCCTGCCGTAACCTCCTCCTCGCCATCTTGCGTTAGCACGCGACCGACGACGAAATCGACCACCATCCGCCGTACCTCGCGCAGAAACTCCGAGACGCTCATCAGTTCGCCTTCGGTATCCGCCTTCTTGACGACCGGGTGCTTGCTGAAGGCTTCCAAGGCGGGACCTGTGGCTGCCCACACGAAATCGGGTCCCCGAATACCGGCGTCCCAGAAGTCGTGGAGTTGCCCCGTGATGTTCGTCCGCATCTCGTCAAGCACGTTGGAGTCCCAGCCCGGGCGGGCAGGTGGACGTTTTTTACATACCAGCCAAATAGACGATGCGAGCGCCGCCGATGTCTGTGCACGCATTCGAGCGGTTTGTTCCGTCTGAACTGGCCAACTTCCATCAACGACAAAGCCAGAACGAATGACAGCACCAACCAGTGTTTCCCACGCCTCGGGTCTTTTGTTGGCGAATACAATTACCAAGCGGCCGGTCGCGTTTAAGCGTTCCCAACAACGCCGAAATGCCTCAGCCATACCTCGTTCGTAATTCTCCTTTGATACGGTGCTATCTCCGTTGAACCGACCTGCATCATCAATTAGTTCTCCGTCAGAAATTTCGTGGTTCCACTTTGGACCGGCACTCTTGGAAAAGGTGCTGGCGAAACCGTTGTTCGTATTCCCAATAGTTCTTCTGTTCCAAACATAGAAATAGTCCATAAGGTCCGAGTAAGGAATCGCGTCATAGTAAGGCGGATCTGTGATGATTACATCAAAGGTATCGGAGTGTTTCGCAGATGATGCGCTTCCAACTATAACTCTTGGATCTGGAGCGAGGTCGTTTGTAGCTATCGTGGCGGTTTCTAAGGCTTTACAAACAGCGTCAATGCACATAATCCATCCGCCCCGCACGTCATTATAGGGGACAGCCTCGGAATAATCCCAAGTTATTGGCAGCGCATACCGCACAAAAACATGTCCGATTGCCTCAACGCTAGTGATCCAAGACAGTATCGTGGAGTTGAAGTCAAGCATTCGGTCAAATCCACATGTGAGAATACCTACTATCGCTTGGCTCCAGTTGTAATCGTCATGATATTGATGAACAACGTCATCTGTTTCACGGATTTTGCTAACGAACTGCCCTAGACACAGAAGTTGCCGATTTGTGAACAACTTACGCCACGTATCAAACCCGTAGCCATCTACCGAAAATGCGCGGGATGCCCCGATCCCGGCTTTCGGAGTTGGCTCTTCCGGCAAACCGAAAGGGATGTCGGCGTAGAGAGCACGAAGTTGCTCCTCTGTCACTTGCGCTACGGTGCATTCATGGTCTGTCGGGAGGCGGTACTCCTTCCCCTTCTGCCCCTCTACCACGACAGCCGTCATCACCGCGTCCAGCCGCCCGGCGCGTCCCTCTAGCCGGATATCCTCCATCGTCATAATCATGCCGCAACACGGGCAACTTGCGCCGGTACGCGACATGGTGCCGGCTCCAAGGCGCTTGTCGTTTTCCCGCCGCTGCGCGCTGTTCCCGCCGTTTTGGGGCACGTCGGTCTCCACGCCAAACAGGACGCCGGTTCCTTCAGCGTTAGGTTCCATCGTCAACAGCACGCGCTTCCGCTCCTTCTTGCACAGCCAGCGCGTTTTGAGCAGCGGTAGCACCGCGCGGCAACCTTTGCAACTCACGGTACGCGCCCACAGGTAAGCCACCGTCGGCTTGGCAATCCAGCGCGGATTGCGCGGGTTCTTGAGGTAATCGTCGTCGAACTCAAAGTTGAGCGAATCAATCTGCGGTACGCCGTCCTCGTCAACCTCCAAGAGTTGCGGAGGGGTCGGCTCGTAGTCCTGGTCGGGGTCGAGCGGTTCGCATTCGGCGTAGGTGGGGTAGTACGCCGCCAACTCCGCCCGCGCCTTTGCCATCACCCACCTCCCCCAAGCGCGGACGTGCCACGCCAGGTCGGCTCGGAGCAATTTGTCGTCGTGGGGAAGGTGTTCCAACTGGATTACGTCCCCGTCGCCGTGGCCCAGTCGTTGGAGCGCTGTCCGCAACCGGTCGCTCTTGAATCCCTTGGCTTTCAGGTAGGATTCCATGAATCCGCGGTCCGCCACCGCGAAATCCGGCAACGGTCGCGTCTGCCCCGCCAGTTTCTGGGGGTATTCGAGCGTGCACTTCAGGATGAACCACGCCACCGGATTGATGTCCATGGCGGTGACCTCGCAGCCGAGGCGCATGGCTTCCAGCGGGATAGCGCCGCCGCCGGCAAACGGGTCCAGCACCTTAGGAGCGCGTCCGCCGTAGGCTTTGCGGATCTCGTCCCGGAACCACTGGAGCGCGGGGTCATTCTCTTTGCCCCAGTGGAGGATGCCGCCCTCGGTTACCTCTTTGGTCTTCTCAATGTCCCTGCCGTTCAGACGTTTGCGTTCCGTCTTCTCGACGACTCTGCCAGCCATCCGTTCCAGGATGGCTTTGCGTTCGTCGTCGTTGCCCGGGTCGGGCAGCAGCGTGGCGATGAGCGCCGCGCGTGCGGCTGCCAGTGGTCGGCGTGCGGGCCAAATGTGCAGCGTGGAGATGTGCCCGTGCCGCACATTCTTCTCGTGCACCGAGTCGAGCGACACCTGCTTCAGCGGGAATGCGACTTCTATGAGGCGTTTGTCGTTAGTTGGCATGGGTTAACAGAACTGTCAATCTTTCTTCAATTTTGCGGTGCGTTGAGTTTCAGCGGCGCGTCTCAGGGAATGCAAATCTACAACCTGCTGACCCTTGCCCCGCTTTTTGGATTGGAGATGGGCGACTAGAGCACGGATGTCGTAGCTGTGTTCTCGGGCGATGCCATCTTTGATTTTCCAGAGTTCCTTGATGATTTCGTCAGGCATTTTCAAGTGTTTCCATGAGTCTTAGAGAGTGCTTAAGAACCTGTTTGAAAAGTACAATTGTAGGGTGCACACTGCGCACCAGCCTCTAAAAGCCCCAGAGGGGCGGAAGGTGTGTAGAAACGCCAAAATCCCGTGTACCCAAGCCCCAGAGGGGCGACAGGTTGGTAGTAGACAAAAATAAAAACATGAAAAACTGCCTACAAATAACCAAAAATGGCCTTGCTACCGATTATTCAAACAGGATCTAAGTGGGAAGATGACTTTGATTAGAGATTTGTTGGTATATTCTTCCTATCCAACTTCCCATCTCGACGCACTAGGGTTAGTGTATTTCTTTGAATAGACCGCCTGCCCTTTTACCGTCCTTACTTCAACTATGGTTTTTGCAACGGATTAGGCTGGTATTTAATATTTAGCGCCCGAAAGAGTTTCTCTCGCAATTTAAAATGAATTTCATGTGTGTTAGCATAATATTGTATCCCAAAAGAAAGTAACCTTTTCGCAACAACATTCTGGTTTTTCTCAAACTTGCTTAGAGTGTCTATAATCTTCGTAACACTCTGAGAGTCTAGCTTTTCCGTGGTTTCTAAGAGAAAGAAAACATTGAGCAAATCGTAAGCAGGAGTGTCCTTTGGATTATACATGGTTTCCACAATCTCTTTTAACTCCGGTTTGCGAATGGAAGCCACGACCTTGTATAACAATGAGCCGATAGTTAAAAAAACGATGGTGCGGATTTGCTTCCTTAGAAATTTCTCAATCTTCCGTTTGTCGTCCTCTGGTATATCTTTATTCTTGAGTGCTTCAATTAAATAGCCTTCCAAACTCAGTATGCTATCACGATTGGTGCACGCATTGATTAGACGCAACCCGGCATCGGTTACGAAGTCAATTACTTCTTCAATCTTTTCTCTAGGAAGGCTGCCGTACTTATTTCTCAAGATTTGCCCCAGAATCTCCATGTTCTTTAAGGCTTTGTAAATATCATTCAAATCTTCATCGGAGAAGTCATCCTTCTCAGACTTACCATCGTTTGTAGACTCTTCTGTATCCTCCTCTGTTCTGTTTCGACGTTGTCGTTCTAATCGCCGCTCTTCTTCAACAGATTGATTGGACAGTATCTTTTCCGGCAATTCGCGTAGTGTATCTTCTAACAATTTGGTTTCGTTGATACTCAACGTGGCGGCTGCTGCACGATTAAGAGTATCCGCCGTATGAATTAATACTGTATCAATTAAATCTTCATCCTGTGTATGATGGATGGTGAAAATAAGTATATATGCATTATCTTGCAAGTAGCTCTTTTCAGCGATTTCGCCAATGAGTCCTTCATGTACCTTATAATTTCGTGCAAAGAAATTTCCAAGGAAAAAGTAATAAATAAAGGGATAGTAAAATCGAAGTTTGCCTTTGTGAGTTCGTATTATTGATGAATTACTATCTACCAACCGGTTCACGACGCTTTCCTTTATTATATATTGAGCTTGGTAGTTTTCAAGGAATTGTTCAAATTGGTCTTGCGAACATCCATCGCGCCGTTTGTAAATTTCAAAAGCGAAATGGGTAAGGAAATTGAACGATGAATCAATATCTTCTTTTTGAATTCCGCGACTGATAAGTTGTGCTGTTATTAAGGCTTGATAACAGTGTCCGTAGGCTGTTATCTGTAAACTCTGGGGCATAAATGCTTCAAGTGTCTGAAGTATCGACAAGATGTAGAAGGGGTAGCGCGGGACAATTCTATTATGAAGTATTATCGAATTAAGCTTGTCTTCAATTTGATCAATTTGTCCATGAGGAATTTCTTGCGTGTTACTAAGATTTATCCATCTCTTTATTAGATCTTCCTGTTTGGTGTGTCCCAAAGATCTTAGCGTCAACAAATCAAAATCGGCCAAGCTCTCTTCGTCGTGGAAATATGCGAGATAGTCATCCTCAGACATTACAATAATAATGCGGTCAAAAAACTCCTTGGCGAAGTCAATAAACTTTAAGCGCGTGTTGTGGCTGAAATCATCAAGGATAAGAAGTTTTGTCTGTTGGTTTCTCCAATACGAATAACTTCCATTGAATTGTTCCTGAAACTTCCGCTCAATGAGTTTCTCATGATGGATTGGGCTCGTGATGTCGTTGCCGGAGATTAAAATAGTTGGGGTGCCGTCTTCGACTTCACTAAGAAACAGCTTTCGACAGATTACAGTTTTACCGCTCCTTTCGTCGCCTTTTAGAATGACGTGCTTGCTTTTTTTCCAAAAATCTTGAAGTTCGCTTATTTTGCGCTCATCGTATTCGACTCTTATATTTGGAAACACAAAAAGATCATCTAATTTTACATTTTCTTTGTGTTGTGATATGAACTCGACTTGAGTTAGCTCGTTCCTAAAAGCCTTTTTTATGCAGAAGGGAATTGCATCCACAATGGCTTTGATATTCTCGTATATGTCGAGAAATGCGTCATCTTCATTGTCCCACTTAGTAATGGCCTTGCCATCTTTAGGTATCGCTCGCAGGTGGGAGATTGTTTGTAAATCTTTCCACGCACATGGACGTGCAATTACGGGGATGACGGTGGCGTTGGCTTTCTCCTTTTGCTCTAAGGCTTTACGCATCTCCCTTTTGCATTCGCGGGATGCGAAATAATCAGGACTTAACAGTAATAGAATTAGGTCAGACGATTCTAGATGAGTATCTATTTCTTTGTGAATATCCTGACCTGCTAGAATCCTTCGGTCATGCCATTCGTCTATATGACCTTCGTCTTTAAGAATGGAAAGGTGCTTCTCAATGCGTTCACGTGGATGCTCATCCTTGTGGCAGTAACTATAAAAAAGTTTCATGTCGCTCTAAACCTCCTGGTTATTCGTTTGTAGTAGTACCCCAAAACTTCCAAATTCTAGATAAGCCAATAGGGTTTTCTGTTTGTAAATGCCGTCTTTTCAGCGCGGAATGAACGACAACATCGCACTCTTCGCGACAACTACTGATGATTACTAGAAACAAGCTGACCTTCCTTGTCAAATTGCAGGGGATTGATACGTCGATAAATATTTAACCTAACATCTTCGCGCATACCCGCCTCGACAATATGCAAGACAAGCTGGGATTCTTCGATTCGCCGTTGCATCTGCCTCGGAAGGTTGTTATAACGCTTTCCGTTGAACCGCACGAAATATTCTAATTTCTTTAAGGGAAATTCGTTTGTGACGTAGTTGTAAATTGCCGACAGCCGTTGGACGCCATCAACCACCGACCAGTTATAACTCTCATCTGCAGCAGCGTAAAACACGGGGATGGGGATCCGAAGGAGCAGAGACTCTATCAATCGAGATTGGCGCACCAAAGACCAAGCAGACGCGCGTTGAACATCCGAATCCCAATAGATTTCACCATTCCTGATTTGCGAGATGAGCCGTTCCACGCTGACATAGGTTGTTCCAAATCTTACCTCGGCGGGATCTAATGGGCATTCACTCTCAGTGTTTGAATCGTCCAGTTCCGCTACTAAACCGCTGTCTCGTTCTGCCTCAATATTGTCATTCTTGCCGGTTGCTGATTCGAATGCGTTGGGGCGTGTTTCCTCGGTCATTTCAAAACCTAATCCTTTTGAAAGTCTTTAATTCCTTCATCGGAAAGAAAGCAATTGGTGCAGAACGGTGGGCAGTGCCCACCCTACAATTAAGTTGACTATCTAATTTTCACTATACACCAATGAACCGTCGTAAGACAACCGAAAACAGCGTTGAGATGCCTATATCTTCCGATTGACATTGAGGTTAAACTGATCGCCGGCAGGCGGAGGAACCCATCCATTTCGCACCAGCGCGTCGAAGTAATCACGCCTATCCTGATCGGGCGTCTCACTCTTATGCATCACGGCAGTATAGATAATGTTGACGGTTCTTCTACGCCGCATTGTGTCTGTCCCGATTTGACCGTCAGCAACGGCGGTTGTGAGTGATTGCAGCCTGTAACCGTCTTTTTCCAACTGGTTGATTTGAGTTTCCATTTCGGATGGTCTGTTATACACTTCAAAGATCTTGTACATGTTAAAACCGAATGCCTCCTGTAAGGATAATGATGGTTATACCGTTTCGCTTGAATAATAGTGCATACCATGTCTCAAATAAATCGATCACTTACCCCGTAGGCGGGGATCAACCGAACGAATAGATCAAGTGACCAAATAGTGAACGCGATGGAAATCCCAAGGCGATAGAGATTCCCGCGCCCCGTCTTGACCGCCTTGATTGATGCTACGTATGCGCTGAGAATATAGAAAAATGGTATTATTCGGCTGCCTCCATAATATCTCCCGGTGAAATGGTGAAGGCAGATAGTTCGCGGCTGCGAACGAGGAGTTTGCCGAACGGATCGCGCACCCGAACGAGCCGAGGCCGCGGCGTCGCACAGTCGAAAACGGTGTACAGCCAGTAATCGTCCCTCAGGTTACATGCGCGCGCCCACTCGTTGTCGGAGATATGCACATTACCTGAACCGGCGCGCCCCTTGACCTCAATGGCGCGCTCCTCGACGGATACATCGGCGCCCACGGGATGGCGAGACTTCAGATCAAAACCGGGCCAATCCGTCAACCCGGCGCGGCGGGCGAGTTCCGGCTTCGAGACATCCGTTACCTCGGCGCCGAGACTCTCCTCGTAGGCGGTGGCAACCTTCACCGCGATAGCTTCAACATCGGCATCGTAACGCTCAAGCTCCTCCGTCCCCTGAACTGGTACCACCAAGGCGTGCACCAGGATTTCGACTTCACCCACTTGAATGAGCTCCGGTTCGGCTCGCAGTTCGGCGAGGCACCGGTCTCTGGAGGCGGTCAGACGGCGCTGGCGCCCTTTGACGGCCGCGAGTTCCGCCCCCGCGTCCCGATTCCCGTCGCGCACCAGTTGGTTCAGCCGCGATCGGGCAGCCGCAAGTTCGGCAGCCTGAAAATCAAAGCCGCGATTGACCGACTCGGCGCGCGCGGTCAGATTGTCGAGTCGTTCCCCTCGATGGAGTTGCACCATCCGATCGCCTATCTCCTCACGCGCAAACGTCAAGGCGTCTGCCGCCATGCCGCGCGCCAACGTAGCAAGCGGTACGCGGCTCGGCGCGAATCCCTTCGCGCCCCTGAGCAGCAGCAGGTGTTCCACCGGAAGTTCGGTCACGCCCCCATCGCTTGATTGGCGCAGCCCGACCAACCGCGATTCCAGGGGCTTGGGCGCGTTTTCACTTTGACCATGTTCGTCAAACAGATTAGCCGCCTCCGTTTCTCCGTTGCCCCGCTGTTCGGCGGAAACCCGCGCGATGTGGAACAGATACGCCTCCGTCGCGTAGGGATCGCTAAACACGGCGCCCTGTCGTCCGGCACGCCCAAACCGCTCTAGGATGGCATCCGAGAGACAATCAAACACCGGCTCGCCGGGGTGCATCCATACGGCCTCCTCTCGATTCGCCGGTTTGTTGACCGTGAGCAGTTCGCGTGCACTCGCCGAATACCGCTCAAGCGAGGCGAGCAGGGGATCGGTTGCGCCGGGTCGGTCAGGTATCAAGCTGAAGGCGGTGTCCGGATCCCCCTCGATACGCAGATCGAGCAGCGGTGCGGCACGCTCCACGAATCGGCGCACGTAGCCGGGGAGCAGATGACGGTAGATTTCCTGATCGGTTTCCTTGTTGAGTTGCGGCAGCCGCTGACGCACGTCGCCGCCATCCCCGTACAGGATACGCTCCTTATGTTCGAGCGCCAGAACCTGATTCTCCGTAAGCTCTCCCTCCAATTTCTGGGCGACTGCATCGGCATCTTCGGTGAGCGCCTGTCGCAGATAGTCCGTCATCGACACCTCCTCAAACAGACGCCCCACCACGTCGAACACCTTGTCGGATTGTAGTTGTTCCCGGATAACCTCCAACTTCTCCAGCAACGATCTCAGCACCCGTCCCTCGCGCGTACCGCCCGCCACGAGATTGAGGATCACCACCGGGTCGTGTCTTTGACCGTAGCGATGAATGCGTCCCATCCGTTGCTCGAGCCGCGCCGGGTTCCACGGGATATCGTAGTTCACCATCAACCAGCAGAATTGGAGGTTGATTCCCTCACCGGCTGCGTCCGTCGCCACGAGGTAGTTTGCCCCGCCTTCCGCCGCCGACTGTCGGAAAAACTCGACCTGCCGCTCGCGTTCCTGATAGTCCAATCCGCCGTGGATGAGCGCAACCTGATCGGTGAATCCGAGTCCTTCGAGCCGACGCACCAAGAATTCCGCCGTGTCGCGGTACTCGGTGAAGATGATAAACTTCTGGTCGCTGTAGTTCGAATCGCGAAGCACCTCCCGCAGTTTCTCGAACTTGGATTCTTCGCCGGCACCAAACAGCCTCTGTGCCTTCTTCAGTAACTCCTCAACTTTGTGCTTCTCCACAATCAGTTCGGCGAGGCTGACGGCTACGGTGCCGCCTAGCGCCTCGTTCTCATAATCTTTGTGCTCGTCCTCGGTCTTCTCATCGGCGGTCGCCGTACTGAAGAGGTCGTCAAGATCATCTAATTTCCGCTGCTGATTGGCGAGTTGCGCCTCGGTGAGTTCCCCGTTTCGGAGGTTCTCAATCAACCCGTCGAGGTTTTCTTTGCGGCGCTCGAACGATCGCATGAGCGCATAGGTGGAGCTGGCGAGACGGCGTTGGAAGACGCTCATCGCCAAACGTGCGGCGGAACGATTCAGAACTCCCGCGCGGTTGTAGTAGTCGCGGATGTATTCCGTCGTTTCGTCATACAGTTCCTGTTCGCTTCCTGAGCCATCCAAGAGATTGTAGCTCAACGTGTCGCAGTTTCGCTGCGGGTACAGGGGTTTCCCGTTGAAATGGAGCATCTCCTCCTTCGTGCGGCGGATGAAATGTCGCTCGTGAGATTCACGGGGAAACCTGTCGAAAGCGTCGTGCGTTGAAAGCGTTTCCGGTAGCAGCAGACGCCACAGAAAATAGTAGGGAGAATCCTTACCCATGTGCGGAGTTGCCGTCAGCAGCAGCAGGTGTCGGGCTGACCAAGGCAGTTCCCAGTGCTCTCCGTCTGCTTCGGCACCGGCGATGGCTTCCGCCAGCCTGTACCGGTTCGTTTTGCGGACTCGGTAATCCGGTTGGCGGACCGCGGACAGTTTGTGTGCCTCGTCAAAGACAACGAGATCGTAGGGTTCGGTTTGGAGGTCCTTAAGATGATTGAACACCCGCTCCGTGACCAAGGTGTCCACGCTGACGATGACCCGATCGCCTTCCGGACCGCTAAAAGGATTTCCGGTTCGCGCATCCTCGCCCCTGATGATGCGGAACGACAGGCGAAACAGCTTTCGCATCTCCTGTTCCCAATTTCCCACGAGACCGGCGGGCGGCACGATGAGTATGCGGCGAATCAGTCGGCGGGACAACATTTCGCGGACGTACAACCCCGTCATGATGGTCTTGCCGGCGCCCGCGTCGTCCGCCAGTAGGAATCGCAGCGGCGTCTGTTCCAGCATTCTTTCGTACACGGCGATGCGCTGATGTGGGAGCGGGTCGATTAGCGAGGTTTCAGTGGCGAATGCCGGGTTGAAGAGGTGGCCATAGGCGAGACGGTGCGCCTCCGCGACTGCCGCAACGGCGTTCGGATCGGCGGCGAAGTCCATGCTCGGCGCATCCTCGGTTACGGGTTGCACCTCTTGACGCCCGTGACTGGACTCCGTCAGTTCTAGGATACGCTTCCACGCCAATTGGTTTGGGCGCGACTGTCCATTCTCCCACCGATTGACGGTGGCGAAGGAAACGCCGACGAGTTCCGCGAATTGGGTCTGTGTCAAGCCTTTCGTCTCGCGGAGGTCTTTAATTTTCTGGGGATAATCGTCTGGTATAACGGTTGACATGTCTTTCACGATCCCTGTAGGTAAAAGGCACAACCTATTTTACCCTGTCCATCGTGTGCATGTCAATACATAATATATAAAATGCTATACTGACTATTCTGGGCAGAGATTTTTCGGTAAGAAATTGAGAATCAAGCGACTGGATAAGGAACGCGATAGTTAATCCCTCGCGATGGAGATTCCACCAGCCTTTTGTAAGCCCCAGAGGGGCGGAAGGTTTATAGAAACATCAGGCTCCCATGCACTAAAGCCCCAGCGGGGCGACAGGTATATAGCGAGCAGTCACAACAAAATGAAAAAACTGTCTTCAAATGACTGAATATGGCTCTGATACCGACTATTCAAACAGGATCTGAAATTATGTTGGTCGGCTACTCCGTTTCATACCAAAATTTCATAACAATGCATAAATGGTATGAATGCCAAAACTACCGCAAATCCAGTCATATCAAGGGTTTCAAACCGTTTCCCGCCTCTACTGAAAACCCTATTTTGGTATGAAAAGTATGAAATTTTCCTGGGTTGTCAAACGCCGTTGTTCAAACGGGTTCTTAACCTCTCTCCTGAATTTCCTTCCTTTTGGCTCGGAGATAGACAATGCCCACGCCAAGCGCACTGCCAATGGTATCGACAATCAAATCAGAAATGGTCGAGTGACGGCCTAACACGAATGATTGGTGCCATTCGTCGCTCACTCCGAACAGAACGGCAACGGCAAAAGCAATGATCCAAGTAGAGGTCGGAAGTATTCGCCGCAGAGAGTACGACAACGCGCGTGCCAACAAAACTCCCAATACGGTGAATTCAACGAGATGAAAAACCTTGTCGATAGGCCCCCAGTCAATAACCTCCATGAGTGGTTCGGGCGGTTGGGACAGCGAAGAGAGATAAAATATGAGTCCCATATAAATCAGGAGTGGCAGCCAATACCTAATAAATCGCAGAATTCATTCCTCCCGAACTAAGCAACTTCCAAGAAAAAACTTACATGTCAATCTAGGCCCCAACCGCTCCTGCTGGATTGGCAAATCCAGCAGGTTCTTATGCATCCATTAAGTTCCGAGTCTTTCGTATCGGGGGATTGAGAATGGCGTGAAAAGAAATCTTCCAACCTTCCCCTCTTCCATCCTTCCAATCCTATTCTTCCCAGTCGATGCGGAAGATAAACTTCTATATTAAAACTTGCTTAATATAATTTCACTTCCTAACGCAGAAGGATTGTGTCAATACTATCCGCATTCTTTCAATTGGGCACAGATATGTTGCCCGGTTCTTGTAATGTTGCCCGAGCCGTTTCCAGCATCTCAATGATAGTGTCCACATCATAGACGCAACCGCCCCATGTTCCGCCGCCTACAGATTGAAGCGCCGCCCAAAGACGTGTATCGTCGGGGAGCATTTCGTCCGCCGCAAGGTCGGAACGTGGTGAACGCTCTGCCAGAACTTTCGCGCCGGCGTCGGGGCCAAAAATGTCCTCTCCATAGCCAACCAAATCGACACTACCCTCAAGCCGGTTACAATCGACCACAATCTGAATCAGATCTCCGTCGAGGACCTTCCCGATAGGTCCCCCTGCCAAGGCTTCGGGCCCAACGTGACCAATGCATGCGCCGGTGGATACGCCGGAAAACCGTGCGTCGGTGATTAGAGACACTTCCTTTCCAAATGACAGGTGTTTCAGGGCGGCGGTAATCTGGTAGACCTCCTCCATGCCCGTACCCATGGGGCCCCGGCAACAAAGCACCATTACGTCACCGGGGCGAATTCGATTCTCGTCGTGGCTCTTGATAGCGCGTATGGCGTCCTGTTCACGCACAAACACGCGTGCCGGCCCAGTCATTCGGTAAACACCGTCGCGGTCCACTACGCTTGGGTCGATAGCGGTACTTTTTATTACCGAGCCTTCTGGTGCAAGATTTCCGCGCGGAAATGTGACAGTGCTCGTCAGACCGCGTGCCTTTGCCACACTGGGACTCATGATTACGTCATCGGGGTGCACTCCGTCTTTTTCAAGAAGTAGGTCACGCAAACGTTGACGTCGTTCCGATGTTTCCCACCAGTCAAGGTTTGTACCAATTGTCTCGCCGGTTGCCGTCATGACCTCCTCATTCAACACCCCCAATTCCCTCAATTGCAGCATCACCTCGGGCACACCGCCCGCTAGAAAGGCCTGCACTGTCGGATGTCCAACTGGACCATTGGGAAGTACATCGACGAGACGAGGCACCTCCCGATTGATCTCGATCCAATCTTCGATAATCGGTCGATCCAGTCCGGCGGCATGAGCCGTTGCGGGGATATGCAGCAGCAGATTAGTCGAACCACCGAAAGCGGCATGGAGCACCATCCCGTTGCGAATTGCTTCAGGAGTCAGAATCTCCTGCATCGTAATTCCCTTGGATTCCAAATTCACAAGGGCGCGTGCCGACCGCTTCGCCATGTCCAGCCAAATCTCCTGTCCGGAGGGTGCGAGTGCAGAGTGGGGCAGCGTCATCCCTAGCGCTTCGGCAACAACCTGTGATGTCGCCGCGGTACCCAAGAACTGACAGCCGCCGCCCGGAGTTGCGCACGCTTTGCACCCGAGGTCGGCAGCGTCTTGTAAAGATATCTCACCGTGCGCGAAACGCGCCCCGATGGTCTGAATTTTTCCCGCGTCCTCGCCTTCGGTCGGCGGTAGCGTAACGCCGCCGGGAATAAGCACACACGGTAAGTTTGGCGTCCCAGCCAATGCCAGCATCATTGCCGGCAATCCTTTGTCGCAGGTCGCAACACCTACCACTCCTTTGCGCGTCGGGAGCGAACGGACGAGACGCCGCAATACTTGGGCGGCGTCGTTACGGTAAGCAAGGCTGTCCATCATCCCGACCGTACCTTGGGTGCGTCCATCACAGGGGTCCGAGCAGTAGCCCGCAAACGGAATTGCACCTAGCGCTTTGAACTCGTGCGCCGCTTCCTGCATCAGCAAACCTATCTCCCAGTGTCCCGTGTGGTATCCAAGCGCGATCGGCGTGCCGTCTGGCGCACGAATCCCGCCTTGGGTGCTCAACAGGAGAAACTGCTTGCGGTTCAATTCGGCAGGTGCCCAACCCATGCCAGCGTTTTGGGTCATGGCAAAAATGTCACCGCTAGGCCAATTCAGAAGCATCTCTTCCGCAAGCGGTAGGCTGCCCTCGGGTCCTGCAGCATTCGTTTGGAGGTCATAGATACCGGGGTCTTGCGAATCTAGAATCTCTTCAAACGCGATGTCTTTATTGGACACCATTAAATCCCTCCTCTAGATGGATCGCAATGAAAATAAAATTTCGGAGTCCGTTTGATGGCAAGCTTAGCAGTTTGGTGACTGGGATGGACTAATGATTTGTTGACTTCGAACTTGACGCGTAAAGACTGGCGGCGAATCTCGGCGAGATGACACTCTATGCAAATCTCAACGAGACTCCCGGCGGTGCCAGGTCATAACGCTGTGCGAGCTCATAGAACCGGTTCATCCCGGCAATTTCCGAATCGCCAAGATGGTAGGAGATACGGTTAGTCAAATAGTCGCTGCACAACGCTTCCGGCAGGCTTAACGTTTCGGCTCCAACTCGTGCAATCTCGGGTATGTGCGGGATACTGAGTGCCTTGGCCTGCTGCAGGATATGGGTAACTTTCTCAAGATCAACATCACGTCGAGCGACCCAGCAGGCATAAACAAAGGGCAAACCCGTTAATTCGTCCCACTCTGTGCCGAGATCCACAGAATACGGTGCTGAATCCAGTTGCCTCAACGCGGCATCCCCTATTCGCAGCACCGCATCGATGCCGGCTGATCGCAGTTCAATGGATGGCGGCGAAGCCGTAAAAGCCGGTTGGAGATCGTACTTCTCGTTTAACACAATGCGAAGCAGAGCGTGTGAGGTACGCGAACCGGTATCCAATCCAACGCTCCGGATCTGTGGAATCGGCACCCGACTAAAAAGCTGAATACTACGCACTGCCCCGTGCGACGAGATAGAAATATCGGGAATTATGCGGTATAAAGACGGGTCTTCCTCTGACGCGCGAAAAAACTCGATAATCGGTATCAAGCCGACATCTATGCTGCCGACTTTTAACAGGTCGGCTAAACGGCTTGGCACATGAACACTAAGTTCAATCTCATCATTTGATGGATTCGAGTTCAAAAGGCTGTATATGAGAGGCTTGGTGTTCAGAAATGAAACCGCGCCGATTCTTACGCGGCTCTTCTGTGCCATTGATTTCCTTCTCGGATGATTTCGTTGTAAAGTGTGTCACGTTCGACCGGGACCTTTCCGGCTTCTTGAATCAGGCGAGTTATCTCATCAACACTCACAATTTCGGGGGTCGTTGCTCCCGCCATATGGGTTATTTTTTCCTCCGTCACCGTTCCATCTATATCATCGGCGCCGAAGCTCAATGCCGTTTGTGCCACGTTCAAACCGGTCATGATCCAGTAGACCTTGATATGTGGAAAGTTATCTAACATGAGACGGGATAGTGCGATGGTCCGGAGATCGGTTATACCCGACGGGCTTGGGAGATAATCCATCCGCGTGTTTTCCGGGTGAAATGCTAGCGGGATAAAGGTGACAAAACCGCCTGACTTGTCCTGCTGTTCGCGCAAACGAATCAGATGATCGACCCGATCTTCGTTCGTTTCAAGATGACCATACAACATTGTTGCATTTGTAGAAATACCAAGATCGTGAGCCTGTTGATGCACATCAAGCCAGCCTTCCGGGCTGAGTTTGCCGGGGCAAATTTTGTCTCGAGTCTCTTCGGCAAAGATCTCAGCACCGCCCCCGGGCAGAGAGTCTAACCCTGCCTCGCGGAGTGCAATTAACACCTCTTTAATAGACATTTTGAAAATACGAGCGAAATGGTCAATTTCCACCGCCGTGAAGAATTTGAGATGAACTTGCGGCATACGTTTCTTGAGTCCGCGAAGCATGTCAAGATAATATTCGAACGGAAGCTTAGGATGCAGCCCGCCGACACTGTGAATCTCCGTGCACCCGTGTTCGATTGAGTACATCGCCTTATCTAGGAACTCGTCAACGCTCATCTCCCACGCCCCCTCCGTTTTCATATCCTTCCGTGCAAAAGCGCAGAAATGACACCGAGCGTGCAAGATACACACATTTGAATAATCAATGTGTTGGTTGATGTTGTAATATGCAAAGTTCCCGTTCTGGCGTTCACGCACGATGTTGGCGAGATACCCGACACCTGTTATATCGGGACTTTCCCAGAGCTTGACGCCTTCTTCAAACGAGAGGCGCTCCTCCGCTTCTACCTTGTCGTGGATTGAGTACAGGTTAGAGTCTGTGATCGGCAAGAATTTCTTCATTACTACCTCATGAGATCCTTCTCTGATTGGTGCTGAAGTTCGTAGTATTTGTTACTTGGACATCGGTACATCTATCATTTCCTTATAGGCAGACATCGTAATCTGCGGCTTAAGATCCTGTGTAACTCGGAAACACATTCGATATGTCTCTAATAATCAACGAAAGATTACAGAATTATACGGAAGTATTATAGCCCAGTGGATGCAGTCGCGCAAGCGAATATTTCACCTTGCCTGCCACTGCCCGTTTTGGTAGACTTTCGATGTTGTCGAGGCTGTAACGAATCGAACGTACGGAGTGAACTACAATGCATCTAGATCCATGCGGCGTGATTACATTAATGACCGATTTTGGAACGAGCGATCACTTCGTCGGCGTTATGAAAGGCGTGATTCTCAATATCAATCCGCAGGTCCGGATTGTGGACATTACGCATGCCGTTCCGCCTCAAGATGTTCACGGCGCCGCATTCCTCGTTAATTCTGCATATCGCTATTTCCCTGCCGGAACTATCCATGTCGTAGTGGTTGATCCCGGAGTAGGAGGTCGACGACGGGCAATTATTTGTCAAACTGACACGGCGTATTTCGTCTGTCCCGATAACGGGATTTTGAGTTACGTCCTCGGCAATGATACCGCACATCGCGTTGTTGCGTTAGGCAACGCAGATTACTGGCTGTCCGAGGTAAGCAATACGTTTCACGGAAGAGACATTTTCGCTCCCGTGGCAGCCCACCTATCACTCGGGATTTCGCTTAGTCAATTTGGGGATACGGTCAACAACGTGGTGCGATTGCCCATCCAGATACCTCAAGTGACAGAAACGGCGATAGTGGGAAGCGTTATCTGGATCGATCACTTCGGGAATCTGATTACAAATATCAGGTCCGGCATGCTTGCGTCATTTGGTATGAATAACGGCTATGTCATCAGAGCTGGAATGGCTGAGATTTGTCAACTCAATTCTGCCTACGCCGAGTCTGAGAATGGCGAGTGCCTGGCAATCATTGGAAGTTCCGGTTACTTGGAGATTTCGGTCAACCAAGGAAGTGCCGCGCAAGTTCTCGGGCTAAAGCGCAACGATACAATCGAGATTCACAAGATTTGACTAAGTCTGATGAATGGTCTACAACCCCAGCAGGTTGTCCTGCTCGTGCGTTGGTTGCATTCGTTGAGTCTCATCCGTCCTTTGGCCACGAACACCATATCTCCGATGTCATAACCCTTCACGCCGTCGCCGAGATCAATAATCGTCCCGATTGTTGCGTATCCGGGAAAAACCGGATATGGATTACTCGGATTTATGCTAAACGGCATCGTGCCCATGTCGTGATCGTTTGTGAAAGCTACAAGTTCAGTACCTGAGCTGACCACCGAGAAGGCGGTTTCAATAACAATCTCGTTGTCATGCTCCGCACTAGCTTCAAAGGCGTAACGCTCAAGGCACGCTCGCAGTTTTGCTGGAAAGATGATACGATGTGCTTCAATCAGTGGCATTATTCGATCGCGATATGATGTGCCCCAACGTACATTATAGTTGATGCAGCGTCATCGGGTAAACTGAAAAAACGCAGGATGCGACAGTTCTTGGGATGCCTATCCGGTCACCGGTACTCGGATTCATACGCTGACAATTGGTCTACCCGGTTGTCGCTTTTTGAAACGAAGAGAAGTGCAATACGTAGACTTTTTGTGGACGTTCCATCTGCTCAACTCAATACTTTGCCGATTGGAAGTCATAGCGTCATTAACGATTAAACTGGAATCATCACGCGAATTCCCGCTGGAGTCGGTGTGGACGTGCCGTTTGTGGGGATTAAATCTGTTAAGTCCTGAACTTGGATTGCAAAGTTCTAGTCACTAACTACTGACGACTTCAAACGATATGGCTGAGAAAATACTCTTCGAACAGTCTTATGAAAAACAGAAGCATGGGCTTTTAACCGAGACGCTTGACCGGCTTCGACCTATCTATACCGACGAGGAGCTCCGCGCTTTGCGAATCGACAGCATTAAACGCGACATGCTCTCTCTAGGGTCTGGGCGGGGGTTTGTCAATCGGGATATCCTGGAGACAATTCTTGGCAACTTGCTGGAATGCGTAGCGCCAGGCTCGCACAATGCCCCCGATCCGCAGTACCAGAAGCGGGATCTGGCCGAAGCCGTTGAAGAGGTTGTTGATCAACTTTATGCCATGATTGCCCAATCCTTCCTCGCGGTTTCCGAATCACCGCGACTGGAAGAAGCCGTGGAGACGACTTTTGCGCTCCTATGGGACCTACCGCGCTTAAAAACCCGGGCGAGATGGAATCGCTTTGCGTCCCTCAGAGATCCTGCCGTTTGGGATGCGTACCTTCTTCATCGCGGGGTCTCCCACGAAAAACTCGCCGAACTCAATATCGGCACACACGTAGATAGTGCGATTGTGGAAAGAGACTTTGAGCCTTATCAGGATTTTCTTAATTCTCTCGGTCTGGGTTTCGCGTTTGACTACCAAATGCAATTGGTTGTGAGCGCCTATCCCGGGTGGCGCGTGCTGTTTTATCATGACGTTGCCCATGCATTAACTCGGGTCGGTCAACTTGACGACAGCCCGGATCTCCATCAGATTCCCGTACCACTTCTTCCGCGCGCGATTGCCGAACTTGGAGGGCGATACTATCAAGCCGATCTACACCCTGAAACCCGGATTGGCGACGCCAATTTTCTAGAGCATCCTCATCGCGGCATCACGACAGGCCAAACCGGTATCATCGGTTCCGGCTGCGCCATGTATCCGTGCACGCTAGGTGGCCTCAGTGTCAAGGTTAAGCAGCGTCACCCTGATGTCGGAAATTTCGTTCAGATCGGTACTGACGCGGGAATATTCGGCCCCGTGAAGATTGGCGATTACTCCAGCATCGGTACCAATACGGAGATGTACGGTTTTATCGAAATGGGTGAAGGGTGCCGCATCGGTTCATCAGTCATCATCGGCACCATAAAGAGCGAGGCCAATCGACCGGGCGTGATTCGTCTTGGAAAGCGCGTCCATGTGGGCGATAGCACAATTATTGAAAATACCTCCGCCATCGACCTAATTATCCCGGATCAATCGGAGGTTCCTGCCAGGAGCCATGTCGCCAACGATGGTTTTGGCCACCCTCGCTTCATAGCGTAAGCCGACCTGCACCGCCGTCTTGTTTTCGCCGCGTTCAATCTACCCCAACGCCACAATACAAATCTTCCAGCGGTCTGCCTGTCGGCAAAGTTCTGTCCGGTCGAGAATAAAGGTACGGTTGGCTTCTATCGCTAGCACGCTCGCTCTGGCTTCGTGAAGTACGGTTAAAGTCTCTGTGCCAACGGTCGGCACATCAACCCGGAAATCGTGAGACGCGCTGGCTGCCTTTCCAACGACAACACCTTTGTTTCCGAGTCTCCCGCCGCGACGAATTGCCTCGTTTGTGTCCTCGATCGCTTCAATCGCCACAGGAATGCCATCTTTGACAACGACAGTCTGACCAATGTTCAGATCAGCAATTTTGCGAGCAAGATGGATTGCATACTTCAAATCCGTCCATTGCGATTCCGTCGGTTGCTTCTCGGTAAGAACGCCAGGAGATGGCAGTAGATGTTGCAAAAATTGGTGCTGCTCAATAACGCGAAGACCATTCGACTCCAAGTAATCAATAATTGCGGTAACGATTGCGACCGCACCTTTCTGGCGTGTCGTGGCGAGGATCTTCGCCGCGACCCGATCCACCTGGAACGGGCGAAGGAGTATTGCCTTGTGAACTTTGCCAATTAGTGCAACTTCCTTTGCGCCCGAGTCAAGCAACGCGCGCGTCATCTTTTGAAGTTGACCAACACCATACGAATAGGTCTCGGGCGCTATACGGGAGAGGTGTTCAGACGGCGTTTTTGTCACCTGAATAACTACCGGTATCCGACCTCGCTCCATAGCAGCCTGAGCCAACAGTACCGGAAGCTCTCCTGCGCCGGCGATGATTCCGAGTTTTTCCAATGTTTTTCTCCGTTAGCGAATGGATATCTTCACGGTAAGGGAGCTATCTGCAAAGTGCTGCCCGCGTATTTCGGGGTGCATTCACGCACTATGCCGTGTGCGAGGGAGGAGTAGTCAAACAACAATCACCGGGCTAATGGAATTGACGTGTTCGATGGCACGAACACCGTCGAGAGCGGGAGCATGGATTGGTCAAAGGTCGAACCCACAGGATTGTCCTGAGCCTGCGTGCTAAATTCCAATTCCTCGTTGAGAATTTTCGATGAACTCAAGGAGATGTTCGACTTCGGGATTAGGCTCAATCTCGTTTCTTGCGCGATCAACGGCTTCTCGGAGTGGAAGTTTAGAACGAAACAGAATACGGTAGGCTCTTTTCAGCAGTTGAATCGTTTCGGGCGGGAGTGAGGATAAAGGGTTAGTACTTGATGTGCCGAGCCCAATGATGTTCAAGCCCCGAACGCGGGCAGGATGGCCGTCGGAAAGGGCGAACGGCGGAATGTCTTTTACAAATTTTGAACACCCGCCGGCTATTGCCATCTTGCCTACTCGCACAAATGGATGTAGTGCTGCGTGCGCCCCCAACCGAACATCGTCTTCGATGATGACATGTCCGCCAAGGGTAGCGAGATTAGCCATGATCGTTCGATTGCCGACAACCGAATCATGCGCGATGTTCGTCCAATTCATCAACAGATTGTCATCGCCGATGACGGTGGCACCCTCCTCGGTGGTTGCCCGGGAAATTGAAACATACTCCCGAAACACATTACCATTCCCTACTCGTGTGTAGCTGCGCCAACCGCCGTATTTCAAGTCTTTGGACGGATTTCCGATTGTGCAACCGAAATAAACCTGGCACCCCTCACCAAGCGTTGTCCATTTGTCAATCTGCACGTGCGGCCCAATGACAGTTCCATCCCCAATCTTGACTTCGTCATTGATGATTGAATACGGTCCGATCTCAACATCCGCTCCTAGTTCTGCTTTTGGCGAGATGATTGCGGTTGGGTGAATCTTGCTCATTCACCTATCCTCCCCCGATATTCCCTCACTGCCTGCGGTTAACTCGATTCACTACAGACACTTCATGAACATCTAATCACAGGAGTCTCGTCTGAAGTAAATACACGGATAGAGTTTCCATCTCTATCGATTCCTAGCCTGTGATTTATCAAGCACGATTGTTATTTCGCCTTCCGTGGCAAGCTCATCACCGACATAGGCTTTTCCGCCCACGCGGGCCAATGTCTCGCGACCACGCAACACCTCAACCTCCAATCTGAGCTGATCGCCGGGTATCACCGGTCGGCGAAATCTGGCTTCCTTGATAGTAGCGAAGTATCCAAGCTGTCCTTCGGCGCCGTAGTCGTGAAGTAACAACCACGCCGCGAGTTGGGCTAATGCTTCCATCTGGAGCACGCCCGGCATAACGGGCTGTTGCGGAAAATGTCCTTGGAAGAACTGCTCGTTATATGTCAGATTTTTCAGTCCGACTGCACGCTTCCCGCTTTCAAACTGGGTCACTCGATCAATCATACACATTGGGTATCGGTGCGGTAGGACGCCGTAGATGTGCTGAGCTTCCACCGGCTCAGTCGACCCTCTGTCAATAAATCCCTTTTCGGCTAAGGATAATACGAGTTCAGTATGCAACGTGTGCCCAGACCGCAATGCCATTACATTGGCTTTGAGGCGGCGGCCCGCCAAATACAAATCTCCGATCAAATCCAGAATTTTGTGCCGAACAAATTCATCCTCAAATCGCAGTGTGTCGCTTGTGCTACCGTCTGCCTCAACCACGACAACGTTATCGTAGTTGGCGCCTTTCCCAATCCCTTGGCTTCTTAGCAGGTCGATTTCGTCAGCGAAACAGAAACTGCGCGCCGGAGCAATCTCTCTTGCGTATGTTTCAGGATCGATCGTGAAAGTTCCGACCTGCGCCGAAACTTGTGGGTGATCGTATACAAAAGAGAACTGCAATGAATCGGAGGGGAGCAGTACGATCTGCCTATCTGCTTCATGAACGGCGAACGGTTCCTCAAATTCAATGTAGCGGCGCGGAACTTCCTGCTGGACAATGCCGGATCCGTTAATCAGATCCACGTAAAGCGATGCGCTCCCATCAAGCGCCGGCGGCTCGGAAGCGCTGATGTCCACCCTCACGTTATCAATCCCAAGCCCGGCTAGAGCTGACAAAATATGTTCGACGCTGTTGACTACCGCGTCTCCCTCTTGTACGCTGGTACAACGCGGGACGACGGTGCCATAGTTCTCCGGGCAAACGCGAATCTCGGGCGAATCGGGCAAATCTATCCGTTGAAAGACAACCCCGGTATCGGGAGACGCCGGCCGGAGTGTCAGGTCCACAGGTTCGCCGAACATCAAACCGTGTCCGGATATTGTACATTCACCCTGCACGGTTTGCTGCATTTCCGTGTTAGTTCTATTCTGCTTCAACTTTCGTTCGTATCCTTCCTTAGCCTCGAGTCGAATTCCTTCTGATTCTGCGAATTATCCTGTTATGTTCTGCGAGAGTATTGGAGAAATGGTGTTTTCCGTCACCTATCGCCACGAAATAGAGATGGGAACTTTCAGCAGGTCTCAACGCCGCCATTATCGAAGCCAACCCCGGACTACAGATAGGCGCCGGAGGTAAGCCTCGATAAACATAGGTATTGTACATAGAGTCAAATTTGAGGTCCGTCTTCGTCAATGCGCGGAGTGGATTACCCAGAGCGTACAGAACTGTCGGATCTGCATCAAGTTTCCAACCACGTTTCAATCGGTTGTGAAATACGGCCGAGATCAATGGTCGCTCGTCGGCGACCTGTGCTTCCTTTTCGATGATCGAGGCAAGCGTAATGATTTCTTGTGAAGAGAAGTTTAGCGACTCCGCTTCCTCGGAACGTTCACTTGTCCACTGTCGTTCAAATTCGTCGAGCATCAACTTGATAACTTTAGCGGCAGAGATTTCATCGACCAGTTTGTAGGTATTCGGGAAGAGGTACCCTTCCAAGCTGGTCCCTTCGATGCCGTACCGCTTTCTCCATTTCGAATCCCGCGCCGCACGGCTAAACGACTCCGCGGATCCAAATCCCTCGTCTTGGAAGAGTTGAGCGATTTGCGCCACGGTGAGTCCTTCCGGTACCACAAAATGCCGGTGAACCACCTCGCCTGATTTGAGTTTATGAATAATCTCGCGAAGACCCATGGCGGCACTTAACTCATAGGTCCCCGCCTGCAAGTAGCGGCTGGCGCCGTCAAAGTATGCTACTGCTTCAAATAGTAGAGGGCTGCGAATGATCCGCTCTTCCGCAAGTTGCTTCGCGATTGACTTTGTGCTCGTGCCTGGAGAAATTCGTACCTCCTTGGGTTCCAAAGGTAATTCTTCCGAGGTCAGATAACTACCGAAAACCAGCGCGAGGATAATGCACACAACCGCTAGACAACAAAAGACGAGAATTGAGAGACGTGTAAGATGTCGTACCATTTGGCAATTATCGTTAGAAGGCCTCGCTGCACGTGGGAAACAGAAACATCCTAAACCTAGGGGCGGTGATTTTCGCCTTTTGATTCGCGAAAATCGTCCAAATACCCGTCAAGAATGACCACCGCAGCAACTTGGTCGATTACATTCCGCTGCTTCTTGCGCGGTTTCCCAACTTCCCGCAGGATTTCTAATGCTTCAACCGTGGTCAACCGTTCATCCCTCAAATGAATTGGAATGCGTGCCTCCCGCTTCAGCCGGTTTGCAAATCTCTGAACTTTCTGTGCTTGTATTCCAACCTCCCCGTCGAGCATCAACGGAAGACCTATCACGACCTCTTCAACCTGATGGATATTGATTAGGTCACATATCGTCTCCAGGTCCGTTTTACGATTTTTCCGTGTGATTGTACAGAGCGGATGAGCCGCAAACCCGAGATCATCACTAATTGCCACCCCAATTCGTACATCGCCAACGTCCAATCCTAGAATAATTGGCATAATTGATAAAGTTTAATGTGGAGTGCAACTCTGCGATCCAGTATCAATTTCAGGACAACCGAGAAAACCTGAAACGGGCATCAAATGGGGGTGCTTTTGCAAGACGGAATATGAACGAATTAAGAAGCCGAAATCGTTAGATAATAGCATTGATATAAATTTTATGTCAAGCACAAAGTCTTTTGGAGCCAAGGGAGGCGCATCTAAAATCACTCGCTCACTCTCGCGTTAAAACTAACCATGGTGTCTGTATTCAGCTTCATAGATTCTTCGTTCCGCAGCATCATCGGAGCGAAAGGTATATTAAATCAGAAAATGTTCCCATTCCTTTGATCACCGCTTGCTCAGTCGCGTGAGAGAGTCCGAAAATGTGAAGAAATGTTAATCCACCGCCCTTTTTGGGCGATTTCGAGTGAACTTGTACTTAGTTTTTTGTAAAAATAGCCCCTAAAAATAGGTACAAGAATGTGAACGGAGGCATGATTTTGAGGGAGTGTTCACATGGTTTGATTCAATACTTTCCTTTGATAGCGCGGGTTCATACGCGGGCACATGTGAACAAGATGTTAACAGGAAAAAAAGATCGTCGGCACGAAGGTCTATTTTAGGCACGTGAAAAGCCAAAGCGCCACCCCGTTGACACGGATAGTCGTCGATTGGGGAGTAGCGCATCCACTCCGCCGCTTATCTGTACGTTCTATATTATACTATACATGTGTAAAGTTATCAATGAAAAATCGGATGTGTTTTCCCTGCTGTTAGAGCCTGTTAGAAAGTACAGTTGGTAGGGTGTGATCAGCCGACTGATTAAGGAGTAGGATTCTCTATGGGATTGCTATCAGGATCTACTATCGCCTTCCCTAATCTGTCAGTTGATCACTCATTATACATTCGCTCGATCCTTCGCTATCAGGAACTCTATCGTGCTCGCTATTCACTCGCTTGATCTCAGTTGATCGATAGGGATCTGGAAAGTTTATAGAACAACAAAACCTGATGCAAATAAGCCCCAGAGAGGGATCGAGCGAGCCGAGGACTCGTCCAAGAACCATCGCCTGGACAGGTCAATTTGTATAACCTTCTATAGTCCGTCAAATCTTTCGCCCGAAAGTATGCCCCTCCATAATCGCATGTTGGAGCGTACGCGGTGCAAACGCATCGCCGACGACAGAGCACGTTACCTCGTTTTGGAGTAACCGAGAAATTTCGTCGACCGCTTGCCCACCAAACGCATACACGACGGCATCGTAACTTGTCAATTCACCCTTCGTCTCAGCCCAAGCGTTTTCGGTGATGAGGGTGCCGCCCTCAATCGCACGGACATGCAGGTGAGGGTGGATGACAATCCCTTTGCGGAACAGGCGTTGATATACCGGTGGGCGCGTTGTTGCGCCGAGCAACGTACAGATTGCCTCCATGCTTGTGATAATCTCCACGGATTTGCCTAAATTAAGCAGTAGTTCCGCGACACTGGGACCTTGGAAGCCGTATTCCTCATCAATCACCGCCACGCGCTCACCTTCCGGGATATTACCGTTCAAGACAGACCATGCATCTACCGTATTTTCAATCCCGGGGACCTCCGGGATTAGTGGGCGAGCACCGGTCGCTATGACGACGACATCGGGGTTTTCACTCAAGATTAACTCGACGGTTGCTTCACAGTTCAGCCGAACCTCAACCCCGGATTTTCGGCATTGCTCACTCATCCATTCGGTTGCACCCGAGAACTCGCCGCGCAACGGGGCTTTGGCGCCAATCAACGTTTGACCGCCCAATTTGCCGCTTTTTTCCATCAACACAACTTCGTGCCGACGCCTTCTTGCGATCCGTGCAGCTTCAAGCCCGGCGGGACCACCGCCGACCACCACCACTTTACGAGGTTGCTCCGCTGGTGTGAGCGCACCCAACTCGGTCTCCCTCCCTATCGTCGCGTTCTGTACGCACGTCACGCCGCGTCCGGTGTAGATGCGATCGATGCAACCTTCGTTGTAACCTTGACATAACCGGATGTCATCCAACTGTCCTGCCATCGCCTTATGAGGCGCCTGCGGATCGGCGATCAGCGCACGAGTCATGATGACCAGATCCGCCTGCTCGTTTGAGACGATCTCTTCCGCCTGCATCGGATGTGTCACCCGACCTGCCGTGATGACCGGCACAGATACCACACCCTTAATTGACGCTGCCAGCGGCGCGTACGTCGCATGTGGGAAGGTCATGTCCGGCACTGCTGCCGCTTCTCCAACGAATGTCTCGGCAGTTGCCCCGATGACACTAAAGTAATCGAGTATTCTCAACCCATCCAGTTTTCCCGCGATCTCTTGCATCATCGTATTGTCAAGACCGCCTTTAGTGAAATCGTCACCTGTGATGCGGATGCCGATAATGAAATCATCGCCGCACCGTTCACGAATAGCCTCAATAACCCGCGTTCCGAATCGTAAACGATTGGAGAGCGCACCTCCGTATTCATCAGTGCGCCGGTTCGCGTTTTGTGTCCAGAACTGATCGATTAAATGACAGTGGCTCGCGTTTACTTCGCAGCCGTCAAAATTGCCTTGCTTCAATCGCCACGCTGCATCCGAAAACGCTCGGACAAACTCTGTTATCGTCTCTTCGTCAAGTGTGTGCGGCGTTTCGCGGTGGTTCGGTTCGCGGATCGGGGACGGTCCGTACATCCGATGCATCCGGTCTACGCTGCGTCCCCGCCGTCCGCGATGCGTAATTTGCGAAATGACCGGAACGTTGTAAGCGTGCATTGTTTCGGCAAATTCAGCGAGGTATGGAATCACACGGTCCTCGAACAGTTCCACGCCGTGCCAATCCTGTGCCGGGGAAGTCGGGTGCACCCCTGCCGATCCAAAACACATCAGCAGTCCCACCCCGCCCTTTGCCTTTTCTTCGTAGTAACATCGCGCTTTTTCCTTTGGCATTCCATCTTCTGCCAAGGCATCCGCATGTGCCGATGAGACGATCCGATTCTTGACCGTGACATGGCGGAGCTGTAAGGGGGTGAATAAATGCTTAAATACAGGTGCAGCCACGATGTCTATCTCCTTATCTCCAGAAACTTAGAAAGTTTGTTTCTGCCGTTCCAATCACGTAGAAAGCGAATCTTTGTCCTTTAATTCATGTTTTCAGAGGTTGTCCGGCTGCCGCCGTTTCCAGTTAAACTCGGTCTCGCTCATCGGGTCATCGGGATTCGGCTGCCAAACCTCTGGCTCGTCATACTTGCCTAACGCTCGCGCCATCTCTCGGACATGACTAGCAATGCTGCCGCAGCAACTCCCGATATAGTTTACACCCATATTCTTCGCTTTGTACGCAAACGCCTCCATCTCGTAACGCGTGAGTTGGATCGGTTCAAGGCGGTCCGGGAAGGCTGGCGTCCCTGTGAACCATGGAACTTCATCGGAGCAGTTAAATGCTACAGGCTGCGCAGCAAGGTAGGCACTAGTCGCGTCACGCATCTCTTCAATGAGGGGATACATCCGTTCGGGGTCCCTCATGCAGTTGATACCTACAATGTCCGCACCCGCATCGACCAGACGTTTCGCACATTCAGCCGCCGCTACGTCGTCGTCGGTTCGATTGCTGCCGCGGAATGCTAAGGTAATCATCGCGGGCATGTTCGTCTTCGCCTTAATCCGTTCAAGGCACAACAACGCCTCACCGAGATACCAGAATGTTTCTCCGATGAAAAAATCCACGCCCTCTTGGGCGTCAATCTGTTCATCAAACATGCTAGTGACCAGCCTCTGCGCGGGTGGATTGTCCGCTTCCCATTTCCACGTCGCACTCAGATCCCCTGCAACGAGTGCCTGATCAGCGGCGACCTCCTTGACAATACGGGTCGCCGCACGATTAATCTCAAACGTCCTGTCAGCATAGCCGACCGTTTCCAATTTTTCGCGGCTGCCGTAGAACGCCATCACTTGTAGGACCTCTGCACCTGCCATGAGAAATTCACAGTGCATTTCCCGAATTGCGTCGGGATGGGTAACGGCTAATTCCGGAGTGAAAGCGCCTGCGACAACGTAGCCACGTCTTTCCAATTCCACGATGTAGCCGCCATCACCAAGCACAATACCGTCTGCCAACTGTTCCAAGATTCCTTTCGCCATGTGATTTTCCTCTTCATAAGTGATACGTAATGAGTAATCCGGAATACGCAAAAATGCTTGTCTGCGAAATGACGATAGTCGAGTGGATAATCCCTCACGTGTTACTCGTAACCAATCGTTTTTCAAGAGCACGGAGAAATGGGTAGTAACTTATTGCGCTCTATCATTTCTATTGTACCACAACCGACAAATTTTCACTAAACAATTGCGGCAGTGGCTGAAGCTTGATGCTATCATAGATAATGTAATCCCGCTTCACCAGATGCATCAAGGACTGTCGCTGGGGCAACGGGATCTACTACCGTCCTCGCTATCCGCTCGGTTGCTGGTGGTGGGCTGGCATGCCTACATTCTGTCAGAAGCCAACCACCGCAAGATAGCTGTTGAACAGCGGGGCGTCGAGTAACAAGCACTGCAGTCAGAATCGTTTAGCATACCAGTACATCGCACCGATTTCAGTGGTGACCGACTGAGTCAACTGCTCATGCACTTAGCTGATGATGCAGCGTGGCGCTCCATTGAGCAAAAACTCTGGCGTAACAGTATTTCCGACGGATTATTTTTCCCTTTACTAACCTGGAAATGATAAAATAAGCTAATGCAGGTCCCCCATCCGGCTTCTGATTGATGTGACGAGGTTCTCCATGAACATTGGTCAATGCTTGACTAAATCCGCTCGAATATATCCCAATAACTTGGCTATTGCTTTCGGCGAAAGGAGGCTTTCATACGCGGAGTTTAACGGTCGGGTGAACCGTTTGGCAAATGCTCTCCACGGGAGGGAGATTCGGAAAGGCGATAATGTGGCAGTGCTCATGCACAATTGTCCCGAAATGCTCGAGTCGATGTGTGCAGGCTTCAAAGCCGGATGCGGCGTCGTACCCATCAATTTTCGTCTTCATCCCAAGGAGTACGCCTCCATTATCAAGCATTCCGAAGCCAAAGCGGTGATTGTATCGCCCGAATTCAACGAGGAAATCATCAAGGCCCGCAACCTTTTTCCTTGTGTCACGTCTGTTGTCACACTGTCCGAAGCGTGTGACCATCTACTTGATTACGAGTCTATCCTGATCGGCGAATCTGACCAGTTTGATGATGCCGATGTCGACGCGGAGGACGTGGCGTGGATTTTCTATACGTCCGGAACAACCGGCAGCCCGAAAGGTGCCATGTTGACACATCGCAATTTGCTCAGCATGACGATGAACTTCTATGCGGACATGGCTCCCGGCTTCGGCTCCAGCGATGTTGCACTCCATGCCGCTCCGTTATCCCACGGGAGTGGGTGCTACGCTCTGCCCAATATCGCCAAAGGCGCCGCCAACGTCATCTTGGAATCAAAATCCTTTGACCCGGAAACAGTTTTAAGGGTAATTCAAGAACACCGCGTGACAAATTTGTTCGCGGCGCCGACGATGATTAAGCGGTTGATAGATAGCCCTGCCATTGACCGCTACGACCTTAGCTCGTTGAAATACTTGAACTACGGTGGCGCGCCGATGTTGGTAGAGGACCTAATCAACGCCATGGAAAAATTAGGTCCCTGTCTTGTCCAACTGTACGGTCAAGCGGAATCTCCCATGACCATCACTTATCTTTCCCACGATGACCACGTGCTTGACGGAGATTCGGATCAGATGAAACGCCTGGCATCCGCCGGTATTCCTCGCACGGACGTCGAAGTCAAAGTCGTTGACCCCGATGGAAACGAAGTCCCGCCGGGTGAAACGGGGGAGATCGTGACACGATCGGATCTGGTGATGAAGGGATACTGGCGCGCACCCGAAGCCACCGCTGAAGCGCTGCGAGACGGATGGCTCTATACCGGTGACATGGGCTATATGGATGAGCGAGGCTACCTGTTTCTCATGGATCGCTCGAAAGACATGATTATCAGTGGCGGTGAAAACATCTATCCTCGTGAGATTGAGGAAGTTATCGTAGGACATCCCGCCGTTCGAGAGGTCGCCGTGATTGGAGTGCCGGATCCGCAGTGGGGTGAAGAGATTAAGGCTGTCGTTGCTCTTGTGCCCGGTAGTACGGTCACGGAATCCGAACTGGTTGATTTCTGTACGGAACATATTGCCCGTTACAAAAAGCCGCGATCGGTCGATTTCGTAGATGAACTCCCGAAGAACAACTACGGGAAAATAGTCAAGCAGGAATTAAGAGAGAAGTATTGGGAAGGCAGAAACAGTAGAGTGATATGAGAATGGAAGGTTGGAAGAATGGAAGGGTGGAAGATCGCCCACCGCTCCACCCTTAATAGTCATTCCTTCGGAGAAGAAGAATAAAGCTATCGGTTTCTACGGACATAGAGACTTTCTATAGATTAGGGTCTGCCGGATTTGTCAATCCAGCAGGAGCCGCCGTGCCATAATGCGTCCAAGGGTTACGGCATACGGAGTATGCCTACTATATGTAAGTTTATCTTTGAAACTTGCTTCATCCAAAAAACATTCAAAAGGAGCTCTCCATGTACAAAAAACGAAAACTGGGAAGAGGAGTCGCAATGGTCGGCGCCGGCATGTCGAGTTTCGACATGTTCAGCGATAAGGACTCGAAGGATCTGTTCGCTGAAGCCTTTGTTGAATTGAACACCTCCGTGGATAAAGGGCTGGATCCGGCGGATATTGATGCTCTATACTTAGGAAATTTTACTAACGACTTTTTTGTCCGGCAGTCTCATTGGGGTGCGATTCTTTCCGATTCTCTCGGGCTCGTTCCCAAACCGGCAACACGAACCGAAGGCGCCTGTGCTTCAAGTGCCCTCGCTTTCCGTGAAGGCGTTTTCGCCATCGCTTCGGGCTTCTACGATGTGGTGCTTGTTGGCGGCGTCGAAGATATGTCGAAGCGATCCACCGAAGAGGTGGCGGAAGGATTGGCATTGGCAGCAAGCCCTTACGAACGCAAAGCGGGTTTGACATTTCCGGGCGTTTTCGCTGCCATAGCTACAGCATATTTCGAGAAATACGGCGCATCTCGCGAGCACTTGATGAACGTAACGATAAAGAGCCACGCCAATGCGCCTCTGAACCCCAAAGCCCAGTTCAACCTCGCTATTCGAGACATGATGGATGCCAAGGTTAAGCGGGCGAAGAGTCAGGGAAGAGCGGTGCCCGATTGGATTGATGAAAAGGATTTCCTCCGCGACGCGAGAGCGAATCCTCCCATCGCCTGGCCCATGCACCTTTTCGATTGTTGCCCCATAAGTGACGGAGCGGCTTGCATTCTGTTAGTCGCCGAAGAAATTGCGAATCGCTTCACGGATGACCCATTACACGTCGTAGGTCTTGGTCAAGGTAGTGGGAGGGCGCTTCATTCCGCGGATGACCTGACGTACTTTGAAGCGACGAGACACGCCGCCAAAGAGGCTTACGATATGTCCGGGCTGACGCCCGAAGATGTTCAGTTCGCGGAGGTGCACGACTGTTTCTCGATTGCGGAGATTCTCCATATCGAAGACCTTGGATTTTTCAAGCCGGGTGAAGGACACAAAGCGGTGGAGGAGGGCTTAACAAGATTGGATGGCCCCATGCCGGTCAATACTTCGGGAGGATTGAAGTGCAAGGGTCACCCGGTCGGCGCAACCGGGGCGGCGCAACTTATTGAAGTATGGGAACAGTTGAGAGACAAAGCGGGCAGAAGGGGTGTGCCGAAATCGGACTTGCGCATCGGTGCGGCGCACAACCTCGGCGGCACCGGCGGCACCTGTACCTTCACCATCCTCGAAAGGAGATAATCCCATGGCGGAAAAACCGATCAACGATTACGGGTTTGAACAGTTTCTCAATGAGGGAAAACTGATGGGATCAATGTGCAATGGCTGCGAGACGCTTTACGTGCCGCCGCGCTCGCTCTGTCCGGGTTGCCGCCATTCCGAGATGGAATGGACGGAGACAGCGGGCGAGGGTAGGCTTGCCGCTTTCACCTCTATCTCTATCGGCACGCCCGCGATGATTAAAGAGGGATATGACAGGAACAATCCGTATTGCTCCGGAGTCGTCGAGTTGGTGGAGGGAGCGCGCGTTGTCGCACGGATCGAAGGCGTCGATTCGATTCACCCTGAAACGGTAGAAGTCGGCATGCGGCTGCGCGTCAAGTTCTTGAATCAAGGTACCGACGATGATAGGGGGACCGTCCTGGCATTTTCGCCGATAGAAGAATGATATTCAACTGGATAGGAAAATCGAAAGCATGACGAATATTCAAAATAGGATTCCTACGACGTTGAGATGCCTGAATCTATGGCTGTCTCTCACATTGATGGCTCCCCATCTTGTATTCGCGCAAGGGGTCGATCCGGTTCATGATGTTGAGGCGATCGTAAAGAAGATGGATCAACTCTATCGCAGTGAAACCAGCCACGCCGAAATAGAAATGCAAATTACCACGCCGCATTGGGAGCGAACTCTCGCCATGAACGTATGGACAAAGGGGATGGGCAAGACGTTTATTCGAATCACCGCACCAAAGAAGGAACGGGGTGTGGCAACGCTGCGCATCGGGAATGAGATGTGGAATTACCTGCCCAAAACGAACAAAGTGATGAAGATTCCGCCATCAATGATGATGGGATCATGGATGGGCTCCGATTTTACAAATGATGATTTGGTCAAAGAGTCGTCTATGCTTAACGATTACACCTATAAGCTACTCGAACCGGAGGACGCAGTCGCCGATCACGTGTACATTCAGCTCACACCGAAGGAGGATTCCCCGATTGTTTGGGGGAAGATTGTCGCTGCCGTGAGATTCGACGATTATATTCCGATATGGCAACACTTCTATGATGAGCAGGGGAACTTGATGCGTGTCCTGAATTTCAAAGAAATCACAACATTTGACGGCAAAACTACCCCTGCCGTCATGGAAATGCTCCCTCAAAACAAGAGGGGCCACAAAACGGTCGTCCGGTTTCTAAATGCCAAGTTCGATTCAGAAATCGACGATAAAATCTTTACGCGCCGAAACCTCCAAAAAAGGAGATAGAGGCAGCAAAGACTGGCAGATTGGAGAGATGGAAACCTTCTAACGGCGACTTTTCTCACACTATTACGCATCACGTTTCACGCATAGTTTTTCACCATGGTACTCAAAATTGCATTCCGTAACATCTTTCGCCAAAAGCGGCGTACAATTCTTACCGCGCTCGCCATGATTGTCGGATTCACGCTGTCTTCCGTATTCATCGGATGGTCCGATGGTGCATACGGGGATATTATCGCGATGTTCACACGTAACCGAATCGGACACATACAGGTGCATAGCGACGGTTACCTCGATAAACCGTCGCTCTACAAAACAATCAGCGACTATTCAGCCGTTGGCGAGGTGATTCAGACTATCCCGGGCGTTGAGGCGTGGACGCCGCGAGTGTTCGGGGCTGGACTTGGCTCTGTTGGCGAAAAGAGCACAACCGTGCAAATCATCGGTGTGGACGTTGCGCGCGAGACTGAGACCACACAATTTGACAAGAAAGTGATTGAGGGCAGAATTCTAGGCGACACTTTTTCCCACGACATTGTGATTGGAAAGGGGCTGGCGAAAACCCTCTCCGCGACCCTCGGTAGTGAGATGGTACTCTTTTCGCAGGGTGCCGACGGCTCTATTGCGAATGACGTGTATACGATTGTCGGTATCTTGGAAAGCGGCGACGACGCCTCCGATCGGGTGACCTGTTACCTGAATCTCGAAGATGCACAAGAGTTGCTTGTCCTTGAGGGACGCATCCATGAAATTGTCCTCACCGTCTCAAAAATTAGCCAAGTCCCTAAAATCACGAAGGCGATTGAGAACCGCCTCAACGATTCAACGCTGCATGTCGCGCCGTGGCAGGAGGTTGCCAAATCCTTTTATCGAGCCATGCAAGCCGATAAGCAGGGGGACGCCATTGGACGCATCGTGATTATGCTTATCGTCGCCATCGGTGTCCTAAATACGGTATTGATGTCGGTGCTGGAGCGCACACGGGAATACGGTGTACTCAAAGCTGTCGGGACAAAGCCGACGCAGATTTTCCGGCTCGTGCTCTGCGAAGTTGCCATTATCTCGGTCGGCAGCATTTGCGTGGGTGCGCTGCTTGGGGTTCTGGCAAATTACCTGCTCTCCATATACGGCATTACGTTACCGGAGGAATTCACCTACGGCGGCGTCAAATTTCAGACGATGTACGCCGAAGTCAATGCGCGAAGTCTGATTATTCCGGCAATCACCGTTCTGTTCTCGGCGATGGTGGTCGGTCTCTTTCCAGCGATAAAAGCCGCACGCATAATGCCTGCGAAGGCGATGCGGACACATTAAATCGGGGTTTAAGGTACGATTCAGACCATGTGGCTAATTCTAACAAAACTTGCTTGGAAAAACATCTTCCGCAACAAACGACGCACGATTATCGCTTCCACGGCGATGGGTATTGGCTTGGCTGCCCTGATTTTTGTTGATGCATTCTGGATGGGGATGGAGGAGAACATGATCAAGACGGCTACGGCCTCCTTTCTCGGTGACGCACAGATTCATCGGGAAGGTTTTCGAGACGAAGGCGAGGTATCACTAACAATCCAAGCGTTAGACGAATTGACTGCGGATCTTGCCGAGGAACCCATTGTGGAGCGTTTCACGCAAAGGACGCTCGCCTCCGGCATGATTACTTCCTCTGCAAGCGTAAGTGCAATCAATCTCGTTGGGGTTATTCCGCTCACCGAGAAATTCTTGTCAAAGGTTGATGATGCAATTACGGAGGGAGTCTATTTTGAAGGAGATAATAGCCGCGACATGGTGATTGGGACAAAACTCGCCGAAGTCCTGGAGGTTGGTCTTGGTCACAGGGTAGTCGTGACGGTTGCGCAGGCTGAGAGCGGAGATCTCTCCCAAGAGATGTTCAGAATTTCCGGTATCTATCACTTTGCCGATGAAGAGATGAACAGGGGGATGGTCTTTGTCCGAATTGAAAAAGCACAACAGATGCTCGCTATCGGCGACGGTGTCCATGAAATCGCGCTTAAATTTACCTCGCTCGCGTATGCACAGGACTCGGGGTTGCCGTTCTGGGGTGCGTATTCCCGGCACGGCAACGAGGCGTTGAGTTGGACTGAGATATTGCCGCAATTGGAGGCGATCCTAAAAATGTCTCAAGTTAGCAAATACATCATGGGGATTATATTATTTGGAGTGGTTGTCTTCGGAATTGTCAACACGCTTTTCATGTCGCTGTATGAACGCATGTTTGAGTTCGGCGTGTTGCGTGCCGTTGGGACTCGTCCTTTACGCATGGCGCAGGTTGTTCTGTTTGAGGCGGGTGCATTGGCTATTGTGAGTATTGGCTTGGGTGCGGCGCTCGGCTGCCTCGTGACTGCAATATTTGTGCATCGTGGCATTGATTATACCGGCATCGAAATGATGGGCGTGACAATGCAGGAACATATCTACCCAATCATGGCGGTTCGACAGTTCATTCTTTATCCGATATGGGTCTTCGTATTCACGGTCATTGCGGGCCTGTATCCTGCTCGGTACGTAGCCAAAATGTTTCCGGTGGACGCAATGCGGCGTAGCTTCTAGACACTCACAAAGGATGGAAAACGGGAAAACGAGAATGTCCTAATGGAGAATGGCTGGATGGAAGGAGATGCGGTACAGCCTCGTCTGCTACTAGCCACTGGCAACTGACCACTGTTCTTGAGCGCTTACCATGAAACAGGCTAAAAAAAACGATGTCATCGTCACGCAAGGCGTGACAAAAGTTTATGCGGCTGATGGGATTCCCGTCAACGCCCTTGCCGAAATTGATTTAACCATCCGGTCGGGAGAATTTACCGCGTTAATGGGTCCCTCCGGTTCAGGCAAAACGACTTTTCTCAACATTATTTCCGGTTTGGACGCGCCTACGAAAGGAAAAGTGTGGCTCTCCGGAAGAGTGCTGTCTGACATGAGTGGAAATGAGCTTTCCGACTTCCGACGTGATAACATCGGGTTCATATTTCAAGCCTACAACCTAATACCCGTGCTCACGGTTGAAGAAAACGTCGAATACATTATGCTCTTGCAGCGAGTGCCGAAAGCGGAACGTCATGAGCGAGTTACGGCAATGCTGGAAGCGGTCGGGCTGCAAGGGTTTGCCGACCGGAATCCGACACAACTTTCGGGTGGACAGCAGCAGCGCGTCGCCATTGCACGCGCCATGGTCTCCGAGCCTGCGATTATTCTCGCCGATGAACCGACTGCAAACCTTGACTCGAAAACCGGCGCCGAACTGCTTGCCATGATGAATAGCCTTAACTTGGAAACGGGCGTTACATTTGTCTTCTCGACCCACGACCCGATGGTGATGGAAAGTGCGAGGCGTTTGATTACACTCCGCGACGGACAAATAGATACTGATGAGACGAAATACAGTGGCTAATGTCCAGTGACCAGTGGATCTCTAGCGTACTCGTTATTCATTCGCTTGCTGGTCAGTGAAAAAAGAAGGGAGATTGGAAGGATGGAAGATTAACGATTAATGCTCTTTTCACGCATCACGTATTACGTATTATTTTTTTACCTTTCACTGAATTGAGTCCTTTGACTAATGCACAAATGAGAACAACTCTTGTACTCGTCATCGGTCTGATGGCAATTTCGCGCGCAGGAATCGCCAACGCAGAATTACAATTCGGCGGTTACTACAAGAGCTTCTTCGCCACCTTCGCTTCGCCGCTCCCAAATGAACCGACAATGGGCGCCGTGGTCAACCGACTGCGTTTTAATCTGTCTTACACTCCGGCATCACGGCTTTCATTCGCCCTCTCCTACGATTTTACGCCGCGCATTCAAAACTCCTCTCTCTTTTCGGAATCTCCAATCGCCGTTTCCATTGTCCCGCACACGTATCGCGTCGTGGACTTGGACTCTCCAATTTATCCAGGCGGAGACGATCCAATCGGTAGCGTCGGAATCTATCATAATCTCGATCGGGCTTTTTTACAGTACAGCGCCGATTTTGCGGACATCTCCATCGGCAGAGATGCAATTGCGTGGGGCAACGCTCGGATCGTAAACCCAACCGATGTCGTTGCTCCATTCACCTATGATCAACTCGACACAGAAGACCGAGTTGGGGTAGATGCGATTCGAGTCCGTATTCCGATTGGCGCCATGGGAGAGTGCGACACCGGCTACATCTTCGGCGAGGGTTTCGATTATGAAAAGAGCGCCTATTTTCTGCGGAGTCAATTGAATACGCTAGAGACCGACGTTTCAATAGTGTTGGTGGGATTTCAGAAACATCTGCTGGCAGGTTTGGATATCACTCGCGGGATTGGCGGCGCGGGATTCTGGTTAGAGACCGCTTTCGTATTTGTCGAACCGTTCGGTCAGGATGCCGGCACGGCGAGCAACTACTTGCGTGCGTCCACCGGTTTGGACTACAGCTTTGGGGAAAAAACTTACGGATTCATCGAATATCACTTCAATGGCGCTGGCGCGAAAACTCCCGAGAATTATCTCACCAATTTAGACCAATCTGCATACACCCAGGGCGGGGTTTATCTGATGGGCACTCACTACATTGCTCCGGGACTCACCCATCAGGCAACTCCTCTAATCTCTTTCGGCGGTCAGATGCTGTTCAACCTATTTGATTCGTCCGTCTGGATTGGCCCTCAGCTTGAATACAACATTGCCGAGGATATCTACCTTTCTGCCGGCGGCCTCATCAGCATTGGGGAGCGAATTGAAGACAGTGAAACCCTCAAATTTCGATCGGAATTTGGCAGTTATCCCAACGTCATCTTTTCTTCATTTCGGGTTTATTTCTGAGGCGGTTCTAAACGTACAAATGCTGGAGTGATGTATGGGCAAGTTCGGGGAATTTAATCTCTTCTTTTCTTAGCACTCTTTATCAGGTTATCCTTAAACTCCTCTAACTTGTGTCTGGCTTGAATGAAATCATACTGACCTTGTTCCTTGTAGATTTCATCGATCGCATTTCGCAAACTACTCAGACTGTAATATTCGCGCTCGTCAATCCAAGTTTCTACTTCACCAGTACGTGCGTTCAGTCTTTTGCCTTTGAACTTGATTGTTCCCATTGTAAACCTCCTGTTTATTATGAAATTACAACTCTACTATATTCTACCATTACACGTATAGATAGCTGAAGGAAATTATCTAAGTGTAGAAAGCGGGCAGGTACTAATCGCCATAATTTAATGCCGGTCTTGCAACAGTCTATCTACTTCGTCGTAAAACGCACGTAACCGAGGATCGTTAGGTTTGATGTCGAGTGTTTTCACTCGTACCCGACGCCCGGCTTGGATTGCAGAGTGATCAAACGGCGTTTCGCCCGTCGCGTCAAACATGTTGCGAATTTGCTCTAGCCGGACCTTTAGAACACTCAAATCAATATTGAACAATGCCTTAAGTTCCGTGACACGCGGCTCTGGATAGTTGATGTAGAACGGCGGCGCAGGATTGTCAAGGTGAGTGAAATAGTACTTAATCGCCTCGTCGCAACTTTGCGGGTTAAACGACCATTCGCCGATGATAAACCGGCTATTCAACGCGTATTGCGTTGCAACGCGAAGTTCTGTGAAGTCGTTGTAATCGACATCCAACTCATCCAGCGCTGCGCTAAGTTCACGGAAGTCGTTCTCCTCCGAACTCATCTCGGCAGCAAACGGCAATTCGCGGGTGCTCCAGTAATGATCGAGTAGTCCTAGCCTCTCACTCAGGCGGTACAAATCGAGCCCGAACAAGACTTCAAGCCCCTTAACGCGTGTCTCGGTATGCTTGAGGTAGATTTCCGGTAGGGGATCGTCAATATGCGTGAAATGATACACAATCGCCCGGTCCAAGCGGCGGCGCAGCTCCTGGGTTAAGGAATCCCAATGCGCTGGGGTGCCGATTAAACCTGTCCTGCTAACTCCTTCCGCCAAACAGGCTGCACCCGGCTTGTGAGCGAAATGCGCTATCCTCAAATCACCTTGCTTCAAAATCAATTCGTTTTCGCACTCAGGACAGGAATATTTCTGCCCCTCTGTTGCATATTGAGGTAAACAGGGGACCTTGGCTTCAGTGTAAGCATAAGGCACGGTTGCAGGGCGGGCACATGCTTTAGAGCAAAATTTCTGAATATTATAATCCGTTTCGAAATACCGAGAGCATTCCACACATCTCATGCCGTAATACATTTTGCGCTCCTATCAACCTGAGTGAAGCTATGTGTGACAGTGACTGCAAACGGCTGTGAGATCTGTATCTCTTCCCCGACCGAAGCCTCTGTACCTTTCATGATGCACGTGCGCCGCAGCGTCGGCATTGTCCGCCCGCCTTCCATATGATGCGTTTGCGCTTTTCTTTCCAGTGTTCGGTCTCCAGGTAGGCCCGATAGCGCAATTGACGCCTCCATTTTGGCATACTCCGATACTCCATAATCCTTGCTCCCTTGTTCTTTTTCATGATGAAGAATGGGCAAGTTTTCTTTCTTCACTTACGGTATTCCAGATCTTTCTTGGTGCAAGGTTGTTGCCGTTCCACGTGTTCTCAACGGGCTTGTTTTTGAGCCACCTCTATGCATTCAAATGCCGGGGGGATTACTGTTTTCATGTGAGTGGCGCGTGAAGATGTCCAAGACATCGCTTGGTGCCCTTGACACGTCGCTAGTCCAGCATCCAAATTCGGCATGCGTGTTGACTCCCTAAATCCATTCCTTCATGTGTGAGGGAATGTAGTTCATCAGGGGTATTTCGATAAATGCCAAAGATTATCAAACGCTCACGAACCTTCCGATGCGACGACATACCCAGCCGGACGGCGTCCCTCCGAGAGCGAGAAGGTACGGCGTTCACGGTTATAGCTCCAGTGCCTCGCTGGTTCCTCATAGGGGGAATTGATGATTAAGCGATCGATAGACTTTTGTTCCATCATATTCGTTCCGGCATCTGATCCCATGTTCTTTTATCCAGTATTCTTCCCGTTTTCTTCTTGAACACGCCGCCCCACTGCTTGAAGAAGAATGGCACACGATGCTGAAGACAGTTGTCGCGAATCTCTCGCACCCAATTAGGTTGCATTGGTCGTGCCCCAGGCCCGGATTCGCCACCAACGATTACCCAGTCGATTCCACTCAACTGTATCCTCGGCAAGGGACCGAGCAGCGGTTCGAGCGACAGAAACTTTGTTCGGGCACCGGTTTCTTTGAGCGGCGCCAATCGCCCAAGCCACTTCTCCGATTCGATGCTTGTACCCAGCCAGATGTTCGGCGTCCAATTCAGTCTTCCACCTATTTGGGCGACTCGACTCGGCCGCTTGGTGAGTACCTGAAACGTATGTTGACGTGTCGTGTTCATAATTTCAAAAACCGACTCAATGAACGTCGTCGGCACCGACTTGTGGAATAGGTCGGACATGGAATTGACGAAGACGAGGCGCGGTTTGCGCCATTTCAGAGGATGTTCGAGCGCAGATTCGTGAACGGTGATTGAAAAGCCGTCGCTGTACTTATCAACTCCCATGGCTCGGAGCCTCATGGACATTCGCTCGGCATAGCAGAATTTACACCCGTGACTGATTTTGGTGCAGCCTGTCACGGGATTCCAAGTGGTTTCGGTCCATTCGATTGAGGAGTTTGTAGACATGGATTTCTATCGCGCGGGATTTGCTATCGCCCTAACTATGGGATTTACTATGGGATTTCTATCGCGCTCCCAATCCGGTTGCTTGATCCTTCGCTATTCACTCAGTTGATCGTTCGGTTGAAGGCTAGATACGCTCTAAGATATGCTTTGCGATGCGTTTGGCAGGTGTGATTCCGCTTGGATTGCCAACACAAAACAGAAACTCAAACAATGCAGAATTCTTGGAATTCTTCAGTGTCCGTGATTTGGAGAGGAATCTATCCTGAAATAAGGATTCTAGCTTGCTTTTATAGATGTCAATTAGGCCGTTAACCCCAGAAGCCCTTTCATGCTCGACGGTGCCAAACAAGTTCAACTGCGGTGATATCTGGTATAGGTTGCGCCAACTCTCGTCCCCGAAGACTATTGTGAGCCGTTTTGCCCAACCCGGCCTGATGTCGTCAGGCTTTTTTGACCTGGGTAACATTCGTGCTACTGCATATGTTGGAAATAGAATCCAAGTATCCAAGGCATTAAAACTTGCAATTGTTTCGATTGTTGACCATTGAACCTGCGTGGCAAATGGATCGAGAAATAGAACGCCACGGTATTTACGCCAATCTTTGTGCAGGTTTTTCAGGTAGTCGTTAGAATCGACATTTTCAATCTGGATGTCTCGGTAGGAATGTTTTTGCCTTAGGTTCTCTAACTCAAGGCAGCGGCTCTGATCTTTCTCAATAAAGATGAGCTTATCAAACGCCCTGTCAGTTATTCCGACAGCTCTGGCTGCCGACCCATGTATAAAGTCTTCGGCATCTTTGTCTTGGGATTCCACGTAACCTGTACCGGCGAAGGCGTCAATATATATCAGTTTGAACGGCTTGTTTTTCAGCGCTGTAGTGTAGGCGTCGATATATCTTTCTAGGATTTCTAATTTCTTCTCAGTCCACGATCCGCCGAAGGTGGTCCCGGGTTCGGAGATTTGGTTCACAATCTTAACTCCACGATTTTCAGGCTTTCAATGCCGCGGTCATCCACAATCTTGACTGCTGCACGTTCATGCTTTCCAGAGGCGAACGGCAGGGAGACGGTACCACGGTAGGATTCGAATAGGTCTTGGTCGATTTCCGCCTTGAGATTGCTAACGAGGCGCTCCCAACCGTCATCCGAAACCCCCAAAGGGAAGAACACCTGTCGGGAATCTGGGTGCGTCCTTCATAGTCGGGATCAAGCGTCCACGCGGCAATTCTATAGGTGCCGCCGGTTTCCAAGTCTCCGCTCTTGGTGTTGTCGGGCAACAGTTAAACGTAACGAACAGATGAATGATACTATACACACATAAAGGTGTCAACCTAAAACACGCAAGTTATCACGATTTAGGTCACAATTTCAAGCTATTGTGGCGTCATGACGCGTCCGTGGCAGATAATTGCAATGGGGATTCTATCGCACCAGGATCTCTATTACCCTTGCGAGTCGCTCAGGTGACTCTATTCGGCGGTATGGTCCCTCCAATGTCTTTTACCACGGCATCGCTCGGTTCGTATGCTTTCGCCCAATCTCTGCGGTTTCCTCGCCAGCGGACAATATTTTTACGCCTTCGTCAATCCTCTGGGCGACATTTTCCGGGTTAGCGCCGTCAAGAAACGCGACGTTTGCAGACTCACAGGCATTCTTCACTCGCGCCTGCGCACCCGCCATCTCCTCCGTGTAAGGCGGGTCATGAGCGTCAGGCAGACCGAACGGAAATCCCATATCCCCGGGCCCCCATTCAGCGAACGCGATGCCGGGCACGCCCGCGCTGGCTTCTGCATTTTCAAGCGCGCGTCTGTTTTCAATCTTCAGTCCGAGCATGAGTTCGCCTTCCGGGTTAAGCGGCCAGACATCCGCTTTGGCCTGATATTCCTGACCCGTCATTCCCCAAATGGATGCGGCGTTTCCCTGCCCGCCGTTACCACGCCGTCCCTGTCCCAATCCCTCTCCGACGCCAACCGACTGGAACGGATAGCGCGCTGCCTCGACGAATGCTCTGACCGCCCCCGGATCCTCGGCATGGCAGAGTAGTATGCCGTGCACGCCGCAGGCGAGAACCTGTTTAACCATCCAAGCATTTGCACGCATTACGCTTTCATTCGTTCCTTCCGCCGGCAGCGTGGTAATCACAGTCGGTGTGCGATGACCGCTCCGCGTGGGACCGCCCTCTACGAGACCGTACATAAACTGATGAAGTCCGGGGACATTGTAAAGCCCGTGTTCCATCTCGACCATGAGATAGTCCGCCCACGTTTGTGCGGCTTCGACGCCAGCTTCGTAACTTAACGCGTTCAGTCCTGTGTAATAGATTGGCTGCCCCTCTTGAAGCAGTTCGATTGCCCTATTTACTCTCATTATTCCGCCTTTCAATTGATGATTCGGGGAGTCAAATTCTTTGTCAGGTTCGCAAGGATTTTTTCTACTGGCGATGTCGGTGTTCAAAAGAAGGGATTGTGCGCCTTTTCCTCACCAACCGTGGTCGATGGACCGTGTCCGGGAAAAAGTCTCACCTCGTCCGGAAGCGAGAGCAGGTGGTTCCGAACGCTCGTAATCTCGTCTTGGTAGGAGATTTTTGGTCCGCCGACCGAGCCCGCAAAAATCGCATCCCCTACGGCTGCAACGGAGCCTGAGTAGAAGCTGCACCCTCCGGGGGTATGCCCCGGTGTATCAAGTGTCTTTACCGTAAGCTCCCCGACCGACACCTCGTCTCCATGATTGAGTGTGCGGAACTGTTGAGAGCTGCGAGGTTTTGGCTCGTTCGCATGGATATACGTCGGGCAACTTGTCGCCTTTTCCAGTTCCGGTAAACCATCCGAATGATCGGCATGCGCATGCGTCAGCAGAATGACAGTCGGTTTGACGCCAATCTTTTTTATCCGTTCAAGGATAAGATTCGGATGGGCGGCGGTGTCAATAACAGCCGCTTGATTGGTTGTTTTGCAAATTAACAGGTACGCGTTCACCGGATACCCTCCGACATCCCCGGAGATGCGCTCAACATGCCGCCTCTCATCAAGTTGCGCTGGAACAGGACCCGGCGCCCAACGTTCCATGGCAATGTCAACCAGTTTACTTCCGTTAAGCCCCAACACTTCCGCAATCGCCCGAACCTGATCTTCCGTTGGTTTGAGCGTATACGCCTCCATTTGGGAGAGTTGAGCATCTGTTATACCAGCTTGGCTGGCGACCCGGCTCAGACTTAATCCATTGCCGCGACGCGCTTTGCCGATGATGTCACCAAATTCGTCTTCAAGTTCATAAGCCATTGTCTGTATTCTCCTATAATATGATGGAAAATTAGTGTAACACGAAACGGTGCACAGCACTAGCGAAAAAAGCTGTACCCCGTCGAGCATCCGCCCTGCACAGCTTGTTAAGGCGCCGATCAAAAACGTAGTCTTTTCCTAGACTGAAGTCCGAACTTTTCTTTTCGTCGACTGCCTAACCGACGGAAGGCGAAGGTTGTTGCGTTACGCCGATGTTCTTGCGATGTCTTAATTCGCGCTTTTGTGTAAAACACGATTTCTGTTTCAATTTGACTTGTACAGCAATGTGAGGGCGCGAGTCGGAGTGGGGTTCTATCAAGCGAGCATTCCTATCGGATTTCGATCGCACTTGCTGTTGTTCGCTTGATTCACATAATCGGTTGATTGTTCGCCAGATCGTCTGCAGTTTTTAGAGCCTGTTTGAAAAGTCCAAATCCGTCTTCGAGAGAGGTCATTTTGGGGTAAACGCCTTGAAAATCCGATGATTTTGACCCTCAAATGACCAAAAATGGCTTTGCCACCTACTTTTCAAACAGGCTCTTAGGGGTTCGACCACACAAGTTTTGACAACAAAAAAGATTGGCATAATTCATGCAATACATTTCAACAACTTGAGAACATTAAGGAGGAAAATCAACCATGAGACTTCAAAAATACCAAGATTTGGTTTCAAGAATTTCCGCGGAACGCCGGGGAATCGCCACTAACGGACTCAAAGGGTATCAGCGTGAGAATGCTCTTTCCCGCCTGGAGGCTGCAAAAGCCGCTCTGTCCAATCTGAAAGTACAATTGAGCAACGGTCAATCGTTGGATCCTAAGGCCGAGGTGCTCCGCGCCGTTGCGCGGTTGGATACCGCGCCAAAGCCAACTATCTGACACCGAGAAAACAGAAACATCTAACTGAAAATTCAGAGTAAGCACCATGTTGAAGACGCGCCTGCAACTTCGCATGGTGCTTTTTTTTGTAAACATTGTCCAGAATTTGGTCATTGTTGGTAGAGATACTGGACAGCCGAGACTGCCGAAAATGTAGCGGAATGATGAAATATCCCGTGGCAGACTTTAGATTGATATCGAATAGGTTGTCTGTTATACTAAACGTGTATATAAACGACAGTTGATAGTTGGCGGATTTGAGTCTTACAAATGCGTCAGGTGTAACTTCATGCTGTCACTATGGTCTCCGGTTCATGAGAAGTGTCGTGCCGCTATAACACTGTGTGGTGTTTTTGACCCTTTATATTTGATCCAACCATCCTGACCCCTGTATCCTGTGTGTCTCCCCTAAACGAACCGTATGGACGTTAAGCGCATTCCCATTCGAAATGTCGACGAGACGGAATTAACTCGAATCAGTCGCGAAGGCATGTTGTCGCTCAACCTCGCCGAAATGAAAGCGATTCAGAGTTATTTCATCCAACAAGGCCGGGAACCGACAGACGTCGAAATCGAGACAATCGCGCAGACTTGGTCAGAGCACTGCGTGCACAAAACCTTCAAAAGTCGAATTGAGTACGCGGAGAACGGCGGGACAGTAGAAGTCATTGACGGACTGTTCAATTCGTACATTCGCCGCGCGACTGAGGAAATTGGCAAAGACTGGTGCGTTTCAGTTTTTGTGGACAATGCGGGAATCGTTGAATTTGACGATGAGTATAACATTGCGTTCAAGGTCGAAACCCACAATCACCCGTCCGCCATCGAACCTTACGGTGGCGCCGGTACGGGAGTCGGAGGGGTCATACGGGACAGTCTCGGCACGGGACTCGGTGCCAAACCGATTCTGAATACTGACGTGTTCTGCTTCGGTCCGTTAGATTTAGCCTACAATCAACTGCCCACGGGAAGCCTCCATCCACGCCGTGTCTTCAAAGGTGTTGTCGCCGGAGTGCGGGATTACGGCAATCGTATGGGTATTCCTACCGCGAACGGTGCAATTCTGTTCGACTCGCGGTTCACGGGTAATCCGCTGGTTTTCTGCGGCAATGTCGGATTGATCTCAAAAAATCGATGCGCGAAATCTGTGCATCCCGGGGATCTGATTCTCGCGGTCGGCGGACGCACCGGTCGTGACGGCATCCATGGCGCAACGTTCTCTTCTCTGGAACTGGACGACGCCTCCGAGAACCTTGGCAGCGTTGTGCAGATTGGTAATCCCATTATGGAGAAGAAAATTGTTGACGTATTGATGGAAGCGCGTGATAGGGGACTATTCCGATCCATTACCGACTGCGGCGCCGGGGGATTTTCATCGGCCGTGGGAGAGATGGGAAAAGACACCGGAGCAGAGGTTCACCTAGAGAACGTGCGGTTGAAATACGAAGGACTTGCACCGTGGGAAATCTGGCTTTCCGAAGCACAGGAACGGATGGTGTTGGCATTGCCCCCGGAGAACCTCGAAGCAATGATGGAGTTATGCGACGCCGAATTGGTCGAAGCCACCGTGCTTGGAGAATTTACGGATAGCCGGAAATTACGTGTGTCCTATGGCGGGAATCTTGCCGCAGAATTGGATATGCACTTCTTGCATGAAGGGCTGCCGACACTTACTAAGAAGGCAGTCTGGGAGATGCCATGTTTTCCGGAGCCGCCCGATAGAACGGTCGTTACCGGGAAAAATGGAGTGTTAGATGGTAGCAACGTCCCGGATTTCACACAGGATCTTTGCGCGATTCTTGGAAGTCCCAATGTTGCGAGCAAGGAGTGGGTCATCCGGCAGTACGACCATGAGGTACAGGGCGGGGTTGTACTCAAACCGCTTGTGGGTGTAGAGAACGATGGGCCAAGCGATGCTTGCGTCGTTACACCGGTGCTCGGTTCGCATAAGGGAGTTATCGTTGCAAACGGTATCAATCCCAAATACAGCGACATAGACCCGTACCACAGCGCGGCCGCGGCAATTGATGAAGCGCTCCGAAATGTCATTGCCGTCGGCGGGAAACTTGAGTCCACGGCGCTGCTCGACAACTTTAGTTGGGGGAATCCCGACAAACCCGACCGCCTCGGCGGGCTTGTGCGTGCGGCGAAAGCCTGCTACGACATTGCGACCGCCTACGGAACCCCGTTCATCTCCGGAAAAGACAGTCTCTACAACGAATATCGCGATACCACAACCGGCAAACAACTCGCTATTCCATCAACGTTGCTAATCTCTGCATGCTGCGTAATACCTGATGTAAAAAGGGCAATCACGATGGACGCCAAATCACCGGGAAACCTGATCTATGTCCTCGGGAAAACTTACCGCGAACTCGGAGCCTCGCACTACTACGATATACACGGATTCGTCGGGAACAGTGTTCCCATTGTTCGTCCCGAAGAAGGGAAAGCCACCATGGTGGCGTTGAGCCGAGCAGTTGAGGAGCGGTTGATATACTCCTGCCACGACTGTTCTGAAGGGGGCATCGGCGTTGCCGCTGCGGAGATGGCTTTCTCAGGGGGATTCGGGATGGAACTCAATTTGGCGTATGCGCCGCGCGATGCAGAGGTCATTGGTGATGACGTCCTCCTTTTTGCCGAATCTAACAGCCGATTCATCCTCGAAGTCTCGCATGAGAATCGCGCCGCATTCGAAGAACGCATGGAGGGTGTGCCGTTTGGTTGCATTGGAAGCACTATCGAACAGCCGGAATTCGTCGTCAAGGGCATCGGTGGTGAAACGGTTATACAGACGCAGATTTATCAACTGAAAGAGGCTTGGCAGAGCACCTTCCGCGACGGCGGATAATGGGTAAATGTATACGGAGGCATAGTGGGGCCAAAAGTTCTAGTCCTTCGCACAGCGGGCACCAATTGCGATTACGAAACCGAATACGCCTTTCAGATTGCCGGTGCGGAAACGGCGCTGATTCACATTAACAATCTAATCACCGGGCGTGCGAACCTAGATGAATATCATATCCTTGCCCTCCCTGGTGGGTTTTCTTACGGCGACGATGTCGCGGCGGGGATACTGTTGGCGAATGAGATAAAACACAAACTCGGGGACCTCCTACGAAATTTTGTTGATTCCGGTAAGTTAATCATCGGTATCTGCAACGGATTTCAAGTGTTGGTGCGGGCAGGTCTACTACCGGGATTCAACTCCCAAATTGCACAGGAAGCAACCCTCGCCTTGAATACCTCAGCCAAGTTTGAATGCCGGTGGGTGCACTTGGAAACACAGCAGACCGCCTGTGCATTCACGCAAGGGTTAAAGCAAAGGATTTTTCTCCCAATTGCTCATGCCGAAGGACGCTTTACAGCCCCCAATCAGATTCTGGATGAGCTCGAGTCTAACCGGCAAGTGGTGTTTCGCTATGTGGCTCCAAATGGAAAATCCCCTTTGTATCCCGATAATCCAAATGGATCCGACCTCCAAATCGCCGGAATCTGCGACCCTACCGGTCGAATCTTCGGAATGATGCCTCATCCGGAACGATTTCTCACACGGCTGAACCATCCGCACTGGACACGCGAACATCTCCCCGAGAAAGGGGATGGGTTCAACATTTTTCAGAATGCCGTCACCTTTGTACGGCAGAACTTTTCGTAGGGCTAAGGGTTGATAAGATAGCACATCTCAAGCGATTCACGCATTATTCTCTTCTGTCTTGTGAAAGGATGGCACGTGGAACCCTCGTTGAAGAAAAAAGCGGCAACTCAACCTGACAAACTCCACCGCCATCACCTGCCGTTTTACATGCGACTTCCAATTGTGGTCTCGTTCATTGTGGTTTCGATTGTCGGTCAGATTGCATGGACTGCCGCCGTCAATCTAAGTCGCGTCGACACGGGCTGGTGTAGCGTCGGTTTCGCCACGGGGATTGTTCTCGGTTTTATACAGGGAAAATGGACAGGGCGAATGTGGGAGCGGGATTACATGCGTGTCTTGACGCGAGAGATTACATTTTGGGATGCAAGGGGGGCGAAAGGTACAACCATCTTTGTAATTCTCGCGCTCGGTATGCCGGTACTCTTTGGATTGTTGATTCGGCAAACCTACGGCATCTTGGCAGGGCTTCAATCGTATGTTTTTGGGTTTGTCGGCGGGATGAATTTGGCGCTGGCGCTATGGGTGCGGCGGTTGCCCCGGTAACCGGATCTCGCTAGGTTTAGCGACCAAAGACTTAGCTGTCGATCCGTTCTCGTGGATGCGCTGCTTCAACGTACTTCGTATTGAATGGCAAGATCCGTTCTGCCCTCAAGTCCCTCGGCAAACAGCGAAAGCAACTCTTCGTCGCAGCCATTCTCGGCAAGAAACGCCAAAACGTCTTCGTCGATATAGAATTCCTCGTCTTCAACCCCTTCCTCGGCTAAGTTATCAATTAAGAATTGTACCTGATCGTCCGTGATTATACCCATTTCTTCCTCTTTCTCGGAATCTATCAAGTAAAATATCTCATCCATTGCTCTGTCCATCCACTGAAATTCGCCGAGGCGAAAGTAGCGTAACGCGATGAGAATTGTATCAGAAACAGCGGCACTTTTCATCTTAAAAGTATTTTTTGACGAAGGAGTCTCACATGAAACAACTTATGTATTCCGACATCTATAGCTGGTCAATCTTCAGCGAGATGCGCCAACTCGATTTTAACGGACATTTGTGGGTTCGTCCTGAGGGCAACATCCTGATCGATCCCGTGCCTATGATTGATTCGGATCTGGAGCAGATGGTCGCCCTCGGCGGTGCGGAGATGATTGTCATTACGAATTGCGACCACGAACGGGAAGCCGTAAAATTTCGAGAGATTACGGGGGCGCAGATCGCCGTTCACGATGCCGACGCGGGTGCGCTTTCTACGAAGGTGGATCGGTTACTCACCGATCAAGAGGAGATTGTGCCCGGTTTAACAGCGATTCGTCTGAAATACGGAAAAAGTGATGGAGAAATCGCGCTTTATTTCTCCGAACAAGGTATCGTATTGGCTGGGGATTTGATTGTCGGCGCGCCAATGGGACATCTCTCTTTGCTGATGGACGATAAATTGGAAGATCCGGCAAAAGCGGCATTGGAAATCCGCAAGATCCTCGCTCTCTCGTTCGACACTATTCTTGTCGGTGACGGTCATTCCATCCTTCGAGATGGGCGGCGACAGTTGGTCGAATGTCTAGAACGCCGCAATGATATCTACATCAACCGAATAAACCTAAACGAGATTGAATGGGAAAAAAGAGATGTGCCTCCTCCGTACAACTTCATGGATAAGGATATCGATCCCCTTATCGGGGCACGGGGGCTGGGCTATCGACTCATACGGTTGGAGCCCGGCAAATCGAGCTATCCGATGCATTTGCACAATTTTGGTGAGGAGATGTTTTACGTCATGGAGGGGAGTTGTAAGTTAGAAACGCCACGTGGCAATCTGACGGTTTCACGAGAGGATTTCATTGCTTTTCCTCCCGGGCAGGCGGGCGCGCACAAGTTTGTGAATGACGGGGAAACATCCTGTACGCTACTTGCCGTTGGCATTCAGTTGCCGCACGATGTCAGCGAATACCCGGACTCCGACAAGATATTCCCTTTTGTGGCGGGACGTATTTTCCGCAAATCGGAACACCTAAGTTATTGGGATGGCGAGCTGTAGATAGCGTGCCAGCTACTATAGTCCGTATTTACACATATTTATACCATTTCGCTTAAATATCAGTGCATATGATGTTTTAATTGCATCATTCTCTTTCTCCGTAGGCGGGTCATCTTGCCCCGCATTGAAACACCTTAATTCACGTCGTTTATGCAACGTCAATTTAGAGAAATGGTATTAGGACTTACTCAGTTGAACATCCTGAGTTCGTAGCAGGGCAATTCATTGCTCGTTTCTACGCGGAATCGCACGGGATGTCAATGGCAGTAGCGCAATGAATTGCGCTACTGCAAACCGAACTATGTTAGTCGAATATGTATAGTTATTGGTTGAAGCGACTATAGCAAAAGACGGGGAAATTGATATGAGTCACACGGTGCTGTCCAACGCTGCGGTCGAAGGCAGTGATTTCATCGAATCAGTTCTTAACGCAAAACAGTAAGCCGTCTCCAGCCGCAAACTCTCGTGTAAGTTTGCCTGTCGGACGAGAATATCCCCCACTCGTCTGTTCGTTCCCGGTCTGCTTCGAAACCTCGAGAAGTTCGTCAGGAGCAGTACGAAACTGCAACTGCAGCACCGCTGGTTCGATGAAATCCCTATTTACTACCATCATGTAAGAGTAACCGGTTTCGCTCGTGAATTCGCCAACTAGCCACATTCCGCCGCTGATGGATTCCACAAGCGTCGATTCGTCGATTGATCGAGTCATTACCGGTAACGGCTCTGTATGGTAAACCCCCGTAGAGTTTAGCCGCAGTAGCGTCGGAGCCCACGCGAGTACCTCGCCGTTGAGGTATTTCAGCATCGAGTAGTGGCGTGTCCTGGTACCGTCCCGGTTGATGACCATATCTTCCCAACTTGTCATGTTCCCGTAGCTAGCTTCGGTCAGATAGGTGAACCATCCCAGCGATCTTGCGCCGTAAGCGAGTGTCGTGAACGCCTGCCATCGTAGTTCTGCTTCGTTGGCGCCTCGGACTCCCATGAAGACTCCCACCGAAACGATTACGCCGAATTCTATGTCCGCCTCAAGTGTATGCTTTCGCACGATTTCTAGATTGGGGAAGTAATCGCCCTCTTTATTTGGACCGTACCAACTGTTTACATGGATTTTCCGGTCATGACCGAGCATGCAGTAGTGATCGTAGGTGATCATTTTCGGTTTTACAATCTCAATATATGACTTGATATGATGATCGTACTCATCAAGCGAGGCGCGTCCGTATGTAGGAATCAGATTCACCCAGAAGAACTTGGACGGCGCTAACCGCTCGACCCGTTCATTGAGTTCCGCCAAACCCGGAAATGCGTCCTCATGGGGTTCATCCACTCCGAAAAACCACCAGAGCATCGGATCTTTGCCCAACTCAGCCAGCGCTGCGTCGTCTTTGGGGAGCCCACCCTCAAGGAAGTATTTCACGCCAAATCCGGGCTTTTTTCCTAGCTTGCTCCGGCTCCCCATGTTGAAATTCGCGAGCGCATACTGGGAGTGGTGGAGATCGGAATCGATGTTACTCCCCGGCTCCTCTTGACGGCCGCTAGGGGGTAGGATGGCATAGATAGGAAAGAAATCCGCATCGGGCACTTGTTGAATGGAGAACTCTTCCTCAAAGTCCATGATCTTGCCCTGCCGGAGAGAGAAATCATCAAAACGCAGCCGGCCGCCCACCCAACGGCGGAAGATCTGAATCTGCAACTCGTGAGAGCCATCCGGAGAGCGTACCTCCTGGTAAAACTCGATCCATCTATCCTGAGTATCCGGTAGCGCGATTGTGAATGAACCGATTTCTTCCTTATTCGCGTCCAGCCAATTGCCGACGAAAGACACCCCCTCGGCATCCATCCATCTCTTGTCTGTAGTCGTTCCTTGACAAGTCGATGCGTAATAGCCCTTAAAGAGATAGTCCTGGTTCGCTGATACGCCAAATGCGGGACTAGCCAGCGTCGTAAGAGCAATCGGTGTCGTCGGTTCCAACTCTAAGCAGTAACCTTCGCCATTTCGACCGGGGCTCGACCTGTGAATCTTCTCTTTGACCATTGGCTGGTTCCATATCTTGGATGTCCAGCCCGTTGGCAGGTCGCCATCGAAGTTGTCGAAGTTGGGATTTGGAAATTGGTTTACCGTTTTGCCATACGCTGTGTTTCCCAAGCTAGAGTACAAAACAAACGCAACGATTCCCGCACATGTAATTCCTGTAGTCATAGCAATTTCTCTTTCTATTTACGATGATTCTGCCTCAGAACTTAGGGGTAACTGCATCTCCCATAGCACCTAATGCCCATGTCGCTATCGCTGAGTTGCCCGGATGTATTCTTGATCTACGGCTCCCATTGTTTCTACGAAGCCCTGTCCTTCGAATAGACGGATTAACGGCGCACCTTCGTCAAAGGGGTGGATGCCTCCGTTGGTGTTGGCGTGAGTCAACTCGCCCAATAACTGCCGGCGCACCGGATTGCATTTAGCGGTCAATTCGGGCGAGTTCCCCATTCGATCTCCCAACCGCATCCACAGCGGCGTATAGACGTACCACAGGTTTTTCCGCCGCACGTTTGAGGTGTTGCGCGGAACACAGTGCCAAAGTGAGTTGTGAAACAGGACAGCGTCGCCAGCCTGCAGCAACAACTGCCGCGCGCCGGGAACACCGGCATCAATCTGGTCAATCTGTTTGAAGTCTGTATATGAGGTAATGGTTAGCGCATGCTCCAAGCCCTGCGGCAATTTGGGAAAACCGGCGCGATGGCTGCCGGGAATGACCGTAAAATTACCCATATCCGGCTGAGGCACATCAGTCAGAAAGAAACCGATTCTTGCCCATTGAAGCGGGGTCTTGCCCTCCACCGTAGGAAAATAGTACGGCTTTGAACCATCTTTATGCCACCGGTTTGCCGGTATTGGACTTGGCGGCCGCACAACGGCTTCTGCCCAAGACAGCTGGATTGCGGAACCTATCAACTCGCACACAACACCCAGGTGATTCGGATGGTCAATCAAGTTTAAGAAAGCGTCGCACGGCTCGGGGCGCAGTATTGTGCCAACATTGTCTTGTTCAGGCTGGAACAAACCTTCGGTAGCAGAATCTATGATGTTGACGGCGTGAAGCATGAGGTCCGGATTTCGCCCCAGTCGCCGTGACGTCTCATCCAGGCGATCAACTTCAACAGTAAGCTCTGCCACCTCCTCGCCTGATAGCGCGTTTTTTATTACCAGATAGCCGTCCTTATCCCACTGGCTCTTCTGCTCGGGAGACATACGTTTGAATGTCATAGCTTCGTCCATTTCGACCTCCCGACCTAAAACAGCAAATCGCCATAGCGCAGCATGCGGCAAGATTCTCTTAATACTAAGCGGAGCGGAATGCCGGAAGACCGCCCGTGGGTTTGTAGCCGGACGGTTCCAGCACAATGATAGTCGGATGGCCGTTGTCCGACTTTGGCAACGGAAACGTCACCGTGTGGTGTCGAACGACGTAAACGGCGGAGCGCGGGTGGCGATTGAGGAACGCGTCAACCGGTGTCATTCCCCCGGCATCGGCACCTCCAAGCGGCGGGAGACCGTAGTGCATCGGCACAATCCACGTCGGATTGAGGAACGCGATCATCATGTCCAGCGGTCCCAACTTGACCGTGTTCATCTCGCCCACGATCGGCATCAGAACATCACATCTGTTTGCCCATGGTGCAAGTTCCTCTTCACCCAACCCGTAGCCCAAATCGCCAAAATGGGCGAACCACAAACCGCCCGCTTTGAACGCGTACATCGCGTTGTCCATAGGAGCATGATGGATATGGTCGGGTGCTTCCGCTGTGGCTATTCCTACGATGGGTTCCCCGTTGATTGTCGCGGAAGTCGCACCTGTGGCTACGTCGAGAGCGTTGATAACGCGCGGATTGTCTCGAACAAAGGCTACGTTGCTATGCGCTCTGTCGGTCAGTGAACTAACTATGACCGTGTCGGCATCAAGGCGGGATCCGTCATCTTCCAGCTTGGTTTCGTCATGAAGGTACGGGTCCATCACAATGGACGGTCTACCGTCCTCCCAGAGTCGAAAACACGCGTGGCCCACAAATTCGAGTTGCACAGACATGGTATGACCTCCTTAATCTTCAATCCAGAATTCGCTGAACTCGGCTGCCTGCCGCCGCCGTTTCCCGGATCTAATCATGAAATTGGCGAATCCGTTCTGCCAGGGCGCCGCGCTTAATGGTGATGTCCACACCCAGTATGAATATGCGTGCGCCCATGGTCTCGCTACGACGGGCATCTTCGGGGCTGGAAGCGCTGGCGGCGACGATTTTTCCCGCTTTTGACGCCGCGGTCATGAGTCGGTCGATCTTTGGGCTCAACTGTTCTTCCGCCAGCTCACCGAAGATTCCGGAACTGGCGCCCCAGTCCTGCTGCCCCACCATGATCATGTCAACTTCCTCGATTTTAAGAATATCATCCAGCGCGGCGTAGCCTTCATCACTTTCTATCAGCACCATCAAGTGCGTTGAATCGTTCGCTTCTGAGAACGTCTTCTGAGGTTCCGCTCCGAGCGTGTAGCCGGCGGCCGCCGTCGTGGTGGAGGCACCGCGTCTGCCGGTGGGCGGATATTTTGCCAATTCCACGAATTTCTGCGCCTCGTCAGCGCTCCTTACATCGGGTAAAATTAGAATCTGGATCCCGCCGTCTAACAGAAGCTGGACATACGCGCGTGAAAGCTCGGGAATTCGTACCAGCGGAACCATCCCCAAATGGGTGATGGATCGTCCCAGTCGAATCACCTCGGATAGCGGTTTAGTGCTGTGTTCGAGGTCAAGCCACACGAGATGGTATCCGAGTTGCGCGAGAAGTTCGATATCAATGGGTGTCGCGTCGCGGCAAATAACTCCGTACAGGCGATCATGTTTGTTCAGAAGTTGTGTGAGTCGATCTGCCAAAGTGGCCTCCTAAAGTTCAATATATCGTCAATTCTGCATAAGCACGCGGTGGCACGATCTGATTGAATAGTGCAACCGAACCTGTCCCCGACAAAAGGGTATTCCCAATCCATTCACAATCCCTGCATCTGATCCTTCAGATACTCGCGGCTTTGGTATAGTGCCCTATTCCACTCATCGGCATGGGCATGTAACTCGACGCTTAAGTAGTGCTCGTAGTTCGCCTGTTTTAGAACCTCCAACACGGACCGAAAATTGATGTCACCTTCTCCCGGAATCTCGTGATGATGTACTTTTCCCTTTACGTCTGCTACGTGAATGTGTCGAGTATAGGGCAACGCATCAGCAATGCACGGCAATAAATCATCTTCGCAGCATTGGACGTGGGTGACATCCATGTTTAATCTGAACTGCGGCGAATCAATCTCCGTGATGATTGGAATAGCTTGGCTCGTTGTTTTTATGAAGCAACAACCACCGCCCATGGATGCAGGTAGAGGCGCTTCCGGCTCAAGTACCAAAATCACGTCGCCGGCATCTCTCAGGCAAGTGCGAATGCCCTCTGTAAGCATCTTGATCGCCTCTTCCTCGGATACCCCTTCCTGCCGAATTCCACTTACAAATTGCACAACCGGAATAGACAATTCCTTTGCCATGTCAAGCGCGGTCCGAATAACATCGATCCTTTCCTTCCGATCTTGTTCGCGGGGAGAAATCAGCGAAGGCTCGAACGCATCATCGCTAAGGAGGAACGGCGCTCCGGTTGCCAAGGATACCGGTTTTATCGGCAGCGTAGCAAACAGTTCGTTCAATTCATCCATCTGTGCCTGCGTAACATCGAATGGGTGCAGATGTCCGTCGCGATAGAATAGATCTATCCCCTCATATCCGGCTTTGCAGGTTTCTTCGATTGCCTCGTCCAACGGGAGGTTCTGCAGGCAATTGGTGTTAAAGCTCAAAGGAAACATTGACTTCCTCCTGTTCACGCTACTATGCCCGTGTTCCGGGTATTCCATCCAGCAGAGAACGCCACGACATCCATCTCGCGCGGCATCTCGTTGAAGAAATAACGTACCGGACCAGACTGGAACCCCGGGGCAAAATGTACCTCATCCGCTTGTAGACTAGCATCGATAGGCTCGAAGTGCCGCCAGAGTATTTCCGATTCTGCACGCGAAAAACGATCAGCGAAAGCAGGTCCCCAATTCAGCGTGGTCGGGTGTCCCCTAGTAGCGAAATGGCGCATTTCTGGTAGGACACCGTTTTCCTTCGGATGTTTAAGTATATGAATGAAATATGCCGCCTTGGCCAAAAATACCATCAGCAAGAGTTTACCCTTGTCCCCGCTACCGGGCTGTAGTTTTTCGAGTCCTTCTTGGAAAGCTGCCGCGTCTTGATTTATGACAGCGCGAAATACCGACGCCGTAATGTCTTGCATCCGCGCGCTCTGCCGGTTCCACCGGTCGAACAATGCTTGATCTGACGGAGATAAATATCGGGTGTAGCTTAAGTCTTGATACTGTGTGTGATTGGCGTAGCCCCCATGGATCGTACGTCGCATCTTGGTGCTGTAATTACTTCCCCAATGTAGGATTGGGAGGATGTATACCACACCATCACCGGCTTGTAAATGCACTGATGTGCCATCAGGCAAGGGAACGCGGGGATCGGCAAGCAACTGCCGGTCCTCTTCGGCGGTGTTGAAGCGGCGGTGACTTCCGGGCACGACCCATAGCACGTCATCATCGTATAGCGCTATGTTCCATTGTAAATACCGAGGTCCATTCTCCAGAAGGTCGTCGATGTAACCCTGCAGCGGCGCCGTGTTAAAGGGATGGAGGTCGCGGTGCCAATGCGCTGGGCCGTGGTCGCGCACCGGGTTACACATCATCATCATCTCCGTCACAGCCGCACCCGGGGAGTCCATCAGCTCGCTGCTAACACCTAGCGTGTTCTCATAGAGCCAGAGTTCCACGGCGTTAATTGTACGCTCGTCGATTAACTCCGGAGTGTTGTGAAGGTTCAAACGAGGCTGCGGAGCCGTCTCCCATATCCCGCCCGGCGGATCACCCGGCTTACGCTCGCGCGCCCAATTACATTTCTGGCGCTCAACCAAGATTTCGTGGCTCGTGCGCAATTCCTCCAGCTTATCGGCCGGTAGGGCGTTCCGCACGATGAGGTAACCGGTCTCTAGGAATTGATCTCGATTCAGTTTCACTGGTAGATATCCTCGTACATGTCAATTTCGCCGCCAAGTCTATCAGCCACGATTGTGTTGTGTGAGATCGTCTGTGGGCAATACGGCACCACATTCTTTACATCCGATCTTGCCGGTTCCGTGCTAGTGTTCTGCTAGAGTAGATTATCTACGAAGCGCTTTGCCGCCGCGGCAACCTCCCACGGGTCTTCACGGTAACCGAAATGGTGGGCTGCATACTCTACCGAAAGGAAACCCGAGTAATTAATCTGGTGCAGCGCACCAAATAGCTCTTTCCAGTCAATGATTCCTTTTCCCAAGGGAGGATAATCGAAATCAACCGGAATGCCGAACAGCGAAGCCCGTTCCACCCTCGGTTCGCGTGGTTTAACGTCCTTCAAGTGGACATGCACGATGCGAGAACTCAGGGTTTTCACCCATTCTGCCGGATTTTCATCCATCGGTATCGAGTGGCTGGCGTCGAAGTTCACGTGCAATTTAGCTGGCTCCAATTTAGTCGTCAATTGACCAAGGTCAGCCATACTGGCGAGGAGCATAATCTCGTCAGCCTCAATCCCGAAGACAACACCCCGCTCCCCCGCGTAGTCGATACAATCGGAAACACTATCCACCAGCCATGTCCAAGCTCGTTCTCTCGGAACCCCGGCTGGAGCCAACCCGCTAATGGCGTGTACGATGTTGGTTCCGACATCTGTGGCGATGTCAATACAGCCTTTAACGAATTCCACGTGCTTCTGTCTCACGGCGTCGTCGGCGTCAATTAGTGAAATATGCGCGCTGATTGACGAGATTTCAAGACTGTGGTCGTGTGATAACTGGCGAATCGCGGCTCGTTCCCGGATACCGAGGTCCGGGGTCACGTGCGGTTCTCCCCAAGGTCCGGTCTCGGCGTTCAATTCGAGACCTTGGTAGCCCAAATCGGCAAGGCGCGGGATAATCTCGTTAAGCCGGTAATCGCTAAGCACGCCCGAATGAATTCCGATTTTCATTTCTGTTTCCGTCTGAGGTATTGACGCGGACACACGGTCGGCGGCGATGTCCCCGGGAAGCTGGAAAGGTGCTACTAACCTTAAATGCCATCTGCCAATCTATTGGTCCCGCGTTTTTTCGTCTCGTCGATGCTGACCTGTGCAGCGATAGTCTCCGTGTTGGCGGCACAGCGGCGAAGGTAGGGTTTGCGATGATGTTCCGCAATCCCTTTCCACGCGTACGGATCAGTGCCGGCGACGGGGATAATCGCGCGTCGGTCACCGGTAGAAGGCACCGGCAAGTCCGGATTTGACCATGGCAGTATTGACCATGCATTCATATAGTGATTGACCATCGCCCTTCGATAGCCGGCACTCCGGTTCCTCTGCGATGAGTGAAGAAGATATCCATTGAAGAAGATTACTGAGCCCGAAGTTACCTCCACAGGTGCGGCGCGTGACTCATCGAAACCGTAAGATTTTGGCCCAACATCGTAATGTTCGGGTTCATCATGTTCCCGCTGAGGCCACAAGTAACCATTGCGGTGCGAGCCGGGAATAACTTGGACGCAGCCGTTTTCAAGCGTTGCGTCGTCAATCGCAATCCAGACACCCGTCAGAGAGCGGTCGCGCGTCTGGATATAAAGTTCGTCCTGATGCCATGCCTGTCCCTGGAAGTCGGGCGGTTTCACGAAGAGCATTGTTTGCATGCATTTGACGCTGCCGTCCCAAAAGGGTAGATGCGCTGCCACAATTTGAGCCAGCATACCACAGATTTTGGGATGACGGGCGTAGTTGACAATGACGGGGCTGATTAGGTGTGGGTGGTGGATCGCCAAGATATTGCTCACGGCGTCATCATCCGAGATGTCGGGCGCAAGCGGCTGCAGATTGTCGGAAGGGTACTTCCCCTTCGCAATCGCTACAATCTCCCGCTTCAATTCGCTGATTTCGCCGGGTGTCAACACCTCCGGCACAACCAGAAATCCATCCTCAAGATATCGATCGATCTGGTCTTGGTCAAAAGGTCGAGGAACTTCAATGCAGTTCGCATTCGGCATTGCTGTCATAGTTCATCGCTTTTACTGAATATCCGAAGCTGATGGCCCGTCAACCCGATTGTGCGCGGGTAGAGCAAAGATGAAAGAGAGAATTGCATCCTTGATTCTCTGGGTAAATCGCGTTTCTGGTGAAATCGGGGATTGAGAATCACTAGGAATTATGTCGTAGATGTCCGCATTGGATTGATTGAACTTGGCCGCAAGTCAAACCACTCAATGGAGTTTTAACTTAGCACATGTCGATGATTCTGTCAACAAGAACATTCTTGACTCACTCCAAGATGAATGCTATAATGCACTCGTAGTGGTGGTTCACATTCGCCGCAGATTCGTGCACGGAGCGCAATTGTGGACGACTGAAGTTCGCGTGAAAGGTATAGCAAGTTCCTTGAAAACCCAACAAATTCCGTTCAGAATGGGTTGTTTGTGTCTATTGGCTCATCCTGAGGAATCTTAGTTTAAACTTACACTTTGGAGGATCCTACCATGAAAGTTGCTTTAGCCTTAACAATATCGCTCTTGCTCGTATTCGCGGGATACACCTATGCCCTACAAGTGTTGGCCGGTCCCGAAGTTTTCACAGACGTGCCAGACGGTACTCCAGTACCGTTCGACGTTGGTACCCAACCACCCGGACTCTACTATGTCGAGTGGACTGAGCCGACGGGAACGTCCGTCGGTATCTTCGGTGCAAACACGAACGTCTATGACGGTGGTATGGCATGGCGAGATCGAGAGCCGATTGACGATGGTGTTTTTGACTTCTACATGGCGCTTACCACAGACACGGGCGAGCTAAACGATTGGATTATCGAAAAGAAAAATGGTGATCCTAACATCCCGCTCGCGTTAAGACAAGGACATCCCGATCTGCCCGCGGAGGAATACATGTCACTGGGACAGTCCTTCACGGCTACAAAGGAGTTCACCCAGCTAGGCGTGAGGGTTGTACTCTGGACCATACCGGGCGGCGGCTACACGGTTACGCTGTACTCCGGCGATCCGGTAACCAGCGTCGAGCCGAATGAGAAATTGGCCACCACTTGGGCCAGCATCAAGAACCGGTAGGAATCCCAATGGTTTTTGGCGCAAACGACGTGCTCAGATGGCGTCACGCAGATTTAGCGGAAGTCTAATTTCCGTGCTAGATCGGTGTGATTCCATCTGACCATTGAGACGTTCTTGTTGTCCGAAAGTCAGAACAAATTTCGCGACGAGGAGGATAAGATGCGTAAAGGATTCTCCATGGCGGCGTTTTCACTTTTGCTAGCATTTGCGGCACACTCGATTGCGGATACCCCTCCAAAAGACGTCAAAATTGCCGACAAGACATTCAAGCCAGGCACCGTAGTAGATGGTCACTTCTCACTCATGGTGTTTAAACGCCAACCCGCAAAGGACGAGAGTGGCAACCCCATCCTCTACTATCTTGAGATGAGTGAACCCACAGGAGTGTCCATCGGTGCCTGGGGTGCGTTGCACGACCCTTATCCTGATGGTAGGGCGTATTTGGATGGGAAACCTTATCCGGATAATGGGAAAGGCGACTTATATCTGCAGTATACGCCGACTATTGGCGCCGAGGGCTGGATTATCGAGAAGCGCGGTGGTGCCTTCGCTGTCGCGCTGAATCATGACAAAAAAAACCACCAGACGTTAGGACAAACCTTCTTTGTTCCGGAGGAATTCAAAGGGCTTGCATTCGGAACGCCGACTTGGACTACCGCCGGCGGTTTCACATTGACCCTGTATAGAGGATTACTCCCGGGGGAGCAGCCGCAAAGCGTCGAGCGAATTGGCAAGCTAGCCACGACTTGGGCTAGGCTCAAGAAACCGAACCGCGATTAAGGATGTTATGCAGGGAATATGGAGTTTCCTCAAACACGGCTCTCCGGGATGCGCATTTCACTCTATAAGGCTATATTAGGTTCTGTTGACATTTCATAGCTACCAGATAATCGAGATGTATGTACACACGCATGATTCTTCGTAGGGGATCTCTACCGCCTTCGCTGTTCGCTCAGTTGGTGGTTGGGTCCCCCAACCTTTTAGTCACGCATCAGAGATGATATCGGACTTCTGTAGGTGGTTTTCCAGAATTAACGTATTGGTGTCGAAATGTGAAACTCGACCTACAAACTGCCAGACTCATATGGTTTCGTTCTTCACGTTGGGCAACGGGCGAGGGAACCTCGCCCCTACGATTGGATACAGACTTCACGTAAATGTCAACAGAACCTAAGAATCTTAAGAAATCACCGAATCGGAGAGTTGTCAAGCTGCTGCCATATTTTACTTTGAGCGATTGAACGGCAGATTCAATTTGGATTAACCAATTCTCCCGATAAAAAGCAGCCAAGTCCCCGCGCCTCGCCACAGTTTTCTACCAATCTCTAGTGTCCGGTCTTCGGCGCTCCAGGCTTCCGTGCCTCTTCTCCGGTTTGAATTTCCATTCATCTCCTCTGACCCGCGGCAATTGGTTCTTGGCTTCCACAATGCGGTGAATATCGGGCACGTTTATCAAGTGTCACCATCACAAATCGATGAATCTGCTGCGTTCATGCGTACAGCGTTTCAGTCCTAATCAAATGCCGAGATGGGTGCCTTCAATCTTTACGTTGGTGGGTATTGGTATGACCAGGAGGAGAGCGTGACGGCTGTGATGGAAAGATTAGCAATTTTCGGTGGAACGCCGGCAATGCCCGACGGCATAGAGCGGACGCGATGGCCGCGGTACAGCGAACAGGACCTTGAAGAGTTATGCCGCGTTTTAAGAGAGGAACAGTTAGCCGCTTGTGACGCACCGCAGGTTCTGGGTCTACAAGAAGATTGGGCGCGAACGATCGGCGTCGAATACTGCTACGCTGTCGGAGCGGGAACAGATGCGCTTCATATGGCACTGTGGGCTGCGGGCGTAGGTCAGGGCGACGAGGTTCTGGTACCTGCGTACACCTTCCTGTCGAACGCCCTAGTTGTCCTCCATCAAGGCGCAGTACCAGTGTTTGTCGATGTGCAGCGCGATTCGTACAACATGGATCCCGGGCAGATCGAACAGCATGTAACTCCCCATACAAAAGCGATATTTCCGGTTCACCTGGGCGGCCTGCCTGCGGACATGGACGAGATTAACGCTATTGCACGGAAACACGACTTGGTGGTGATTGAGGATGCGTGCCATGCCCCCGGTGCAACCTACAAGAGCAGGTTCGTTGGGAACTTGGGTGATGCAGCCGGGCTCAGCATCAACGCCATGAAGAACTTACCCTCGGGAGAAGCCGGACTCTTCAGTACCCGCCATCCAAGCTTCTATGAGCGAGTGGACGGGCTTTGGCTGCGCGTCAAGTTTCATGAACCGCGCGAAGAACTCAAGTATCCTTTAGCCACACTTGGTTACAACTATCGATGCAACGTCATGTCGGCGACGCTGGCTCGATGCCAATTGGCTAAGCTCGACGAATTGAACGGAATCAGGCGATCCAACTGCGAACAGCTCAGCGATCAGCTTCGAGATATACCGGGAGTAATCCCGCCGCGAGTGCCGCGGGATAGGAGCCACGTGTACCACTTGTATAGGGTGCGGTTCGATCCGAAAGAAGCCGGAATTAACGTCCCACCCTCGGAATTCCGCGCAAAAGTGGTCGCGGCACTTGGCGCCGAAGGTGTTCTTTGCCGCGCTTGGATGAACTGGACGATTCCCTCGTTACCAATCTTCACACGACCCGAGGATTTTGAGTCGCGATACCCTTGGCACCGACCATGGAGTGCTGATTACACATACAACCCGCAAGATTTTCCCGAGGCAATCAAGGTCATGGAGGAGACCTCACTGGTCATGGAGGCGCCGACCGCCGCAAGTTCACAGGTGATAGACTACATGGCACATGGATTTCACAAAGTGTTTTCGCAGCTAGATGAGGTGATGAAACTCGATCTGCCGCAAGGATTACGTGACGGCAGTGCGGCAAGTTTAGACGAAATACGCAGATTGTTACCCTCCGCGTCACAAATAGAAGACGGGTAGACCGGGAAGGGTCATATGCCGAAAACGCTGCGAGTCGGAATCATTGGAACCGGTTATGCCGGTTGGTGTCACGGTAAGGCATTCTCACGTCTGCCTGGCGTTGCGGTGACAGCGCTTTGGAACCGGACCTACTCCCGGGCTGAAAGGTTAGCCTCTGCGCTCGCCCGACCGGACATTAAGGTTTTCTCGGATTGGCGGGATTTGGTTCAGCATGCGGATATCGACATCATTAGCATCACGACAGATCCGGCGTTGCGCATAGCTCCGTTCACGGACGGATTAGCGCAGAATCGGCATGTCTTGGTTGAGAAACCGTTGGCATTGGGGCTCTCCGAGGCTAAAGAGATGGCGTCGTTGGCTCGTAAAGCCAGTACCGTGACCGCCGTCAGTTTCAATTGGCGTTATTCGCCGGGTTGCCAAACTTTCTGGCGGGTAGTTCAGGAAGGGCAAATTGGCAGACTGATGGATATTCGCACGGTATGGCGAATGCGGTATAACCCGTCCTTAGGTTCCGTACGTTCATGGTCTGGAATGAGCGGAGCACTCCGAGAGGCGGGCAGTCACGAGTTTGATCGCGTGCGCTTTCTGACCGGCTGGGACTTCAAACGCGTGGTTTGTTCTCTGACGTCCCCTCAAGAGTTGCGGGCTACGTTGTCAGACAATTCGACGCCCTCCGACACGTCTGCTTTGGTAATGACGGAGATGTCCGATACGGGCGCCGGCGTTCTACAGTTGGCAATTACCACTGGACGTCCCGAGCGGCAGATAACCATCGGCGGCGAAAACGGTACGCTCGCTCTGAGCAGCGAATGGGTCACACGCCGGCAGAAGGAGGAATCAAACGGATGGCGGATCCTTAGTAACGAAATTGAAGTTCTCAGACAGCGTGCCGATGAGTCCGTTCCGGTCAAACTGGAAATCGAAGAATCGGATCGGCAACCGGAATCAGTGCAATCGGGACAACATACGTGGAACCGATTAATTGCTGATTTCGTGACCGCCGTTCGTCGTGGCGACATTAAGCATGAGAGTGTCCCCCATCTTCCTCATGTTTCGGATGGGCTGGCTGCACAGCAGGTCATCAGCGCCTGCGAGCAGTCTTATGCCGAGCGGCGATGGGTAGACCTTGAGCAGGACCTCGCTACAGGCGCTTGTTAGCGAAAGAACGGGGGTGGTTGGAGCGGGGCCAAATAGCCAAACACGCATTCGCTCATGTTAGGAATTCGTGCAGTAGAAGCCTAAGATGGCTGTGGGTCAGGTTTCCCAGCCCGACAGTAATCCGCTTATCGGGGCAAGGATGCCCCTCCCACAGTCGGGCTGGGATTCAAAGTTTTTTGTTTTCTATGCGTGTTTTGCACTTTCTTTTTACATGAGCGCACGCATTTTTATAGTGCCTAACTATCCACATCAAGACCGAGGTGACAGTATATGCACGAATTTCGGGTTCGGATTGGAGAGCCAAGAATAATCCGCGGAGATTATTACGATTATGGTACGTTCGGCGGAATTGCGAAAGTTGGGGACCGGCTTATTGTTTCTGCCAGCATCGGTATTGACAGGCACCGCACCAAAGAAGAAATACTGCGAGACTGGGAGGAAGAACCGGGACAAATCAAGTCCTCCGATGACTTCATCATGAAACCGATAGACGAAGACATACGCAGGCTCGGCGGCAGATGGTGTCTGAAATCGGATGATGCGGGCGAAACTTGGGAAGACTACGGCGCACCCACATCGCAAATGAGCGAATTGAGGGACGGAAGTCTGTATGGCACGGGGCAGGGCATGGAGACGGAAGAAGGCCAATCGATAATGGTTTGGAGGTCGTTTGACAAGGGAGACACCTATGTGGGCCCCGAGTATGCGCCGGTAATCGGACCTAGTCTTGAGAGCAGATCTGAGGCGCAGCATGGACTTAATCAGTTCGGTTTCATTGGTCGGGACATCGCGGAACTTGACGATGGTACACTGTTGGTACCCGCCTGTCTCAGGTTCAGCGGAGACACAAAATACCGTAACGTGATCTATCGCTCGACGGATCAAGGAAAGAGCTTCCATTACTACTCCACGATGACGATGGAACCGGATTTCCAGAATGATTTTGGCGAGCCCAATATCGAACTCTTGTCCAATGGAGATCTGATCAGCATGCACAGAACGGGTAGTTACATGCCGTTGTGGCAGTTTATTTCTTCGGATGGCGGTGCCACGTGGAACGGCCCGTCGGATCCGGGGGCGCACGGTGTATCTCCGGACATGGTAAGACTCAGCAACGGGGTACTTGCTTGTACCTATGGACGACCCGGCTGCTGGATAATGTTCAGTCCTGATGGAACAGGAGACGATTGGACTGAAAAAACCTGTATTTGGAACGGTCGCACTTTGGTAACGTATGAGGAGCCAAATCTCGGACACGTTCCCCAACGACGTGACGACAGAAGTGAGTGCTATTCCTGTATTAGAGAGTCGTCCCCCGGCACACTTCTTTTTCTTTTTGCCGCTCCCACATGTATGGATGACAGAAGTGTGTCGAATCCTTGGGACCCGAAACAGGTCAGAAAATTCTCAATTTGGGGGGTTAATATAGACATTGAAATCGATTAGAAAGTAGGTAATTGTTTAGTCCACCGATCTGGATTTGCCAATCCAGACCGAGCGGACAGAGAACGCGCCGAGTATGGAAGTACAATGTTAATTCTGACGAATCGGGGCTTACATGCCCAAAACGGACGTGCAATGATAGGATCTCTATCGCGCTCCCTATTCAGTCGCTTGATTACTACTACGAACCAAACGATGCGCTAAACATTTACGAAAGTAGCAAGCAACAGTACGGTGAGCGTAAGTTTAGACGTTGCCTGAAAGATTCCCCATAGGAATCAATTTAAGAGAGTTCATTTGAGATTGGTCGGTAGTTAACATTGTCTGAACTGTGATTTATGGGATCTCTATCGCACTCGCTATTCACTCGCTTGATGGATTCTTGTGATTGCCTTGATTGTCAGTGTTTAGTGGTAGTAGTAATCCTAAAACCATCGGACGCGAGATACAAACCAACCCCCTAGGAGGTCTCAATGGGAGTTCTATCAGGATTAGCTATGGGATCTCTATCGCCTTCGCTGTGCGCTCAGTTGATCACTCATTATCCATTCGCTTGATCCTTCGCTATCAAGATCTCTATCGTCCTAGGATTTCTATCGCGTTCCCTATTCGGTCACTTGATCTGTTCACTCGGTTGATCTCAGTTGAAGGATCTCTATGGGAACTCTATCGCGCTCCTTTTTCAGTCGCTTGATCCCTCGCTATTCACTCGGTTGATCCCTTCCGCTCGGAGATGTCTGACAATTCAGAGTGCCGCCCATCAGCTATTTCTGTCCGTTCTCTGCTGATTGCCTTGGGGCTAGTGGTATTCCTTTCGGCAACAACACCATACGTGGAAATGGTTATTGCCGGCACGCAGATCGCCGCAATCTGTCCGCCGGCAGGAGCATTTTTCTTGCTGGTCTGTCTGGTAGCCGTCGTGAACCCTGCGTTGAGGTATTTCAGTAAACAATCACGGCGAGGCCTTCGGCAAGGCGAGTTAACAGTCATCTATTCCCTTCTGCTCTGCACCGCCACCATATCATCCGTTCAGTTTGCCCAGTTTCTCGTACCGATGATCACGGGCGCGTACTATTTCGCCACACCCGCAAATGACTGGGCGTTAAGCATACAACCGCTTATACCCGACTGGTTCAGTCCGCGAGACTCCGAAGCGATAAAATCTTTGTATGAAGGTCAGTCGGGACAGCCTGGAATTCCTTGGAGACCTTGGATTAAGCCCTTTCTCTTTTGGGCGCCGCTGATTATGGCATTCTACTTTGTCATGATTTGCATATGCGCTATCCTGCGGCGGCAGTGGGTGGAAACGGAGCGGCTGGCGTTCCCGTTGGTGCAGGTGCCGTTGGAAATGACGCGGGATGTAGGGGAAGGCTCCGGGCGTGCGGGGGTACGACCGTTTTTCAGAAACAAACTGATGTGGCTCGGGTTCATGGTACCCGTAACAATTCACACACTTGACGGTCTACACCAACATTTTCCAGTCATTCCTCACATTCAAGTGCGCAGGATAAATCTTGCTGCCCATTTTGTCGGCGAACCATGGAACGCGATCGCACCGTTCGTCTTCAACCTCTATTTCAGCGTTGTCGGATTTGCGTATCTCCTAAGCCAAGACCTATCCTTCAGTCTATGGTTTTTCTTCTTGCTGTTGAAGGTCGAATACCTGCTGGGTGCGGTATTCGAATGGAAGACAACTGCCGGGCTGTACGGAACCGGGAGATTCCCATTCGTTATGGCGCAGCAATCCGGTGGTTTCATCGCTCTGGTTCTTATGTCTGTATGGTTGAGTCGACGTCATTTAAAGAACGCGGTGGCATCCGTGTTCGCTCTCGAGAGTGGCGGCGATAGCGATGAGCCGTTGTCTCACAGATGGGCTGTATTGGGGTGTTTGGCGGGATTATTTTTCATGTCGTGGTGGTGCTGGAGCGCCGGCATGTCACCCGTGATGGCGTTATCGCTGTTTCTCCTCACAACCATCTTCATGCTCGGAGCGACGCGGATGATGGCGGAAGGCGGAATCAACTTCATATGGTCCGCCCAAAGTGGCCCCAACTACGTTCTTCATAGCATTGGCGGTCGAAGTTTTTTCAAAGGCGCAAACGGCTTAATGCTTATGACCCTCCCGTTCGTGATGTGGAACTTCCGCGGTATGGTAGTGCCGGAGGCTATGGAAGCATTCAAATTGGGTTCGCACAGTCGAATCAACATGCGTAGGCTCACTTTCGCCATCCTCGTTGCCATCCCTGTTGCCATGATCGTGTCGTATTGGTCAATGTTGTATCTAAGTTACACGTTCGAGGGTGGTGGCTTGGCGATAGATAATTACAGATTCGTCCATGTGGCAACGAGACCGTATAACGAACTGTCCGCCGTCCTAACGGATACCAGCGGGCTAAGCATGACCCGGCTAAATTTTATCGCGGGCGCGACCGGGTTCGGAGTGTTTTTGACCGTCATGCGAGCGCGCTTCTTGTGGTGGCCATTCCATCCTACGGCATACGCTGCCAGCACGACTTTGGCTATGAGGTACCTCTGGTCGTCGATATTTTTGGCGTGGCTTTGCAAACTCCTAATCCTGCGATACGGCGGGGTAAGACAATATGCGCGGATACGACCGGTATTTCTCGGGTTGATATTCGGTGAGTTGCTTATGATAGCCCTCCTACTGATCGTCGAGGCATTTACAGGAATCAGGGGGCATTCGCTTATTCCCTAGAGAGCGGTCCGGCAATCAAAAGGGCGTGAGTCTGCGTGGTGCTTCGCTACAGCACGCGGAGCGGATCGAAGATAGGTCAGTTCGAATCACTGTAGACCACCATTCTCACCGCTCACCGCAGTTTGGTCCTTGACACGGATGCGTAGATGTATATAATCACTGCCACATTCTGAAAAGATTCGGCCTGCCGTAAAACTCCTGAGAAGAGGAAATCCTATCTTGACAGACACACTATTCCCCACGACTGTCATCGGCAGTCTCCCTCGACCGGTCTGGGTTCGGGAACTGATCCTTGCCCGCAAGAATGGAGAGAT
>JAJDTR010000016.1 GCA_022827055.1 Candidatus Poribacteria bacterium
ACTCGTCCATGAACTGCACCAGACTGTAGCCCTTCTGAAACTGAACCCGATTCCGTGCCATGTCCGGCTCCCAATCTTTCAACCACTTGGGACTATACGGACCGCAGTAGCTCACTGGATGAGCTTGGTACGTAATCAGGAGCAGGGTTACGTGCGATCTCCATGTCGGCGGAGTCACCTACTATCGTCGGGGAGCGCTACATTTCTATTGGCGCGATCCCGAGCCGGAATCGCACGGGAGCGATTCCGGTATCGCCCTTACTCTTCCGCCAGGTGCATGGCGGTATTACTACGCGCCGGCTGTGGAGTTAATCCAACGTGCTGCCTTCCTCGAAGTACCTGACGAGCCAGTTAGCCGCCGCGACCATCCGGTTCGTCTGGAGACCCTGATGGAGTCAGGGGAGAACCCTGTCTCGATAGACGAGCTAGACATTCAGATTGGGGTTCATCGCGAAGTTGCAGAGTTTCTGGCAGTCGGCGACTGGGATGGCGCGCAACGAAGGGCGGCTGAACTCACCGATAAGCTCGCTGATATACCGAATGTTCGGCCCGATGGACTAATCGTTCGGGCGGGTCCATCGTGGAGCCGCGCCCGCCGTTCCGAGTTCGAATTAGAATAGTGCCTGTCAAACGGTGCGCAGACTTACTTCGTGAGGAACCCAATGACGAATCCAGCGGAAATCCAGGGACCTGCGGTAGATGATGTCCTCCGGGAATCACTCAGGACGTGGGGAATAGAGCAACTTACAGATGTCCAAGAAAGGGCCTTAGAGGCGGGCGGGGCATCCGGAGAAAGCCTAATCGTGTGCGCGCCGACTTCCTCCGGGAAAACCCTCGTAGGCGAAATCGCAGTGCACCAGGCTTTGCGACGCGGAGATAGATGCTTGTACCTCGTCTCCCACAAAGCGCTAGCCGATCAAAAATATCTAGATTTCGTTGAGAGATTCAGTACTGAGCCCGCGAGACCGTTTGGATCTGTCGGTCTTAGCACAGGTGACCGCGAGGAAGGCGAAATCCTGTCAGATATATTGGTCACAACATATGAGAAAGCCCTTGCCTTGGTTCTTTCAGGCCAAGTCGACCCACGAGACAGTGTAGTAGTTGCGGACGAGCTACAAATTGTGGGAGACGCTACCAGAGGTGCTGGGATCGAGATATTCTGTGCATTCCTCCGCCAGCGTAGAGTGACCCAATTTCTCGCGTTAACTGCTACGGTCGAAAACCCGAGTGACCTCGCGTCCTGGCTTGAGTGCAAACTCGTTCAGAGTCATATCCGCGATGTCGATCTCCATCAAGAGATTTGGTATACCGAACAGTGCTACACCGTAACCTTCGGACAAGACTTCGGTGAACTTGTCGAAACCGATACAAGCTTTCCGAGTGAAACCCTTGATGTCGTCAACCATCTCATCCAACACGACCGAGCGCCCATTTTGGTCTTCACAGAAAGCCGACGCGAAGCCTCTCAATACGCCACTGAGTTCGGAAGACGACGACAGAAGCACGCGTCCGGCATAGGAATAGCCGAACAACTGGAGCTATTTTCAGAACCTACAGAGGGCTCAACCAATCTACAAACTTCAGCCGAACGAAGGATCGCCATCCATACAGCGGACCTTACGCCACAGGAACGACAGGTGATCGAAAATGGGTTTTTGAACAATGAGTTTGACGTATGTTTCGCAACATCAACCTTAGCTGCGGGGGTCAACTTTCCTTTTCGGACAGTGGTTTTTCCGAAGCTCACCTACGAGTACGGAGACCGTAGCGGTAATCGGATTACAAGAGGAGAATTTCGCAATATGTCAGGCCGTGCCGGCCGTCTAGGAATGCACGAATCAGGCTACGCTATCCTTTTGCCGCGAGACCGCTTGGAGAACCGCCACGCAAACGCCATTGTGCTTCCAGAAAATGATCTCGTGCGCTCCCAATTGGCCCGGCTGACTATGCGACGGACGGTGCTAGTGTTAGTTGCATCGGGGGGTGTTCGGACAGTAGATTCGCTTCGCGAGTTCTTCGAAAACACGTACTATTGGTATCTGCTCCTTGATCGTAACCCCGGGAGACTAGAAAAGGTTCTAGCGACAGCGGAGCGAGCGTTGACTTGGTTGGCGGACGCGAATTTCTTGGAACGCGAGGATGAGGATTTCATCGTGACGCCACTAGGACAAGCAACGGCATGGTCCGGACTCTTGCCCACTACTGCAAAGGCGTTTGTAGCGTTACTTGAGGAGCATTGTGGGAGCTTTGATGAACAATTTGATGACCTAATCGGTGGACTTATTCATTGGATTTGTCGCAGCGATGAGTTCCGTAGTGAGACGCCCAGTCGATTTCTTCCCTTCCCTATCGGGGGAGCCTCACCTGGTTCCGCAGCATTTGTCGCAGGTGGGCAGCTATTCAGTCAACTGGACCGAACAGATATTCAACTATGCCAGAGTATACATGCGTTGATCTTGTTCATTGCGGGGACTGAGGAGCGAGTGATATTTCGTCGAACACATATGAGTTCAGGAAATGTGTATAGACTTGCGGCGGATGTTGGGTGGATACTTGATGGATTGCGGACAATCGCAGCGGTTCCGGATGTTTCATGTCCCCAAACGGTAGGTAATTCGTTTGGAATGCTGGCTAGGAGGGTTCGCTGGGGTTCTCCTGCCGATACACTTGATATTATACGAATTGCCCAGCTTGCCCGTGTTCCCGGTTTTGGAAGACAGCGAGCTGTGGCATTGGGTCGGCAAGGGGTAACTTCGTTTGAGGACCTTGAGAACCTCGGAGCCGAACGGCTTACAGAGATAGTTGGAAGCCGGACGCGTGCGGAGGCGCTCTTGGAGGCAGTCGGACAGGAGATGGACACTTCACCAAACCGTTATTCCTCGGTACACAAAAAGCTTGCAGCGAGGTTAGGTGTGGGCGAGATTGTAGAGGAATGCGGGACGTTGATGGAAAAGGAGTATGAGGATGCCATTGTGCGCCTACTGAATGCCGAAGACTCGTGGTCTGTGTCTGTCCGGGACGACGGAAAAAGGCTAAACGAACCGGACATTTTGATCAGACTTGACGAACTCGCGGTATTGTTGGAAGTCAAGACAGCATCAAAGAAGACCGGATTGATAAAGAAAGAGGCGGCTTTCGCTGTGCTGCAGAAGGGAACGGACTACGGTGACGAGATCTCTCGTGTTACTCTCGGCAAGCCGAGGTTCGACGAGATGGCTAAGGCAAAAGCGGCTGCTTCCGACGATATTTCGTTGGTCGAACATGTTCCCTTTATGGAGGGTATTCTCCGGGTGCTGGCAGACGAGATCACGCCGAAGGAGTTCCTGAGCTGGCTAGTGGAGCCAGGTGAAGCGGAGTTCCAAAGATTACCTGGTACGGCCACAAATTTCTTGGTTTGATTTCTTGGATAGGCAGTGGTGTTTCGGCGGGTGACGAGAACCGCATCGAAGGCGAGGGCACCGATGGGGTTCCGAGAAAGATGCTCGCCGCGACACCTCGCGGGCGTGTCCGGGCGTGGTGGGCGGCCACGGTTGGGACGCCAGCCGTAGCGACGATGTTCAGGGCGGCGAGCCCGTTGAACGGGACCGGTGGGGAGCCCTGCGAGGGCAATTGCCCGCGGGTGAGCGGCGACGATGTCGGCCCCGGCGAGGATCTGAACGTGCCGGGCGCAACCGCGCACCTCGACCGGCTCCTCCACCATAGCCATGTGTTCAACATCAAGGACTGTAGTTACCGACTCCGGGACCTCGAGCACGCCATCAGCTTGAGGCAGTGAACCGGACCATGACAATGGCACGACACCGGTGCATAAAGGTAGATGTCGCCTTAATGCGTAATTCTGGGTGTCGCTTGACAGCTTCTCGACCCGCGGCTCGGGATGCAAGCACCTGCGATCAACGAGAACTACGAACTCGAGCTCAGGCGGAGCCGCTACGAATGCGGACGTAGATTCGCGGCCGTCACAGTCGCAACTAGAATCGAGGTTGCAGAAGGTCATGGACCGAGATAGTCTGTGTCGTGGCTCGCTGCCGGGCAAGACGGCGATGTATAATCACCATCTTGATCGGGCGCAGTAGACGGATACGAAATCCGTCAGGACAAGGACCAGACATGAAACTATGTGCACGTAGCTTAAGTAAAGCTCCCGCCTTTATGAAGCTCCGGCTTGTTCAAAGCGGGCGATGCGCGTGCAAATCGCGCCGTGCACACATCTGAGGTACTAGCTCTATGCCGTTGCATATGTCAGTCAGTCAGGCTCGTCGTCAGTTCAAACGAATGCTGGGCCACGCAAATCATCAGATCATCACCGCTTTGGTAGGATTGGACTTGATCGAAAGGACTAAGGTGGCGGTTCCCCCCAAACACCTTAATGTCTCATGGTCACCTTGCGATCCTGTCGCTTCCGCGAGGCGCACTAGAACGTTGATACTGGACATGGCTTTAGTGCGGTGCGTTGACGCGTTCGATGCCTACATTCGTTTATCGAACAGATTACCTGCATTAGTTCAATCCGAAAAACTACGATCTGATCTTGCAAAATGTCGACATAGTGTTTTTGGAAAGTTTAATACAATTGAAAAGTACGTTAACAATAGCGATAAATTGCTGTCGGCGCTTGTTGAAATTGCAATTGTTTGGAGAAATCGTCGCGTTCATACCGATGCCGACGACGTATTATCCGTGACTTGTAGGAGAATTCTTCGAAGTGGCTCTGCTGAAGCGGCGAAGCAATTCAGGGGGCTTGAAATCGATGAGATGCTTGACAGATTCGAAGAAAATGAAAATCCAAGATTAAAGGAAATTGCGTCACTAATTAAGGCCACGCAAGACTATGTGGGTGTAATAGAAGAGTATTTTTTCGAAAATCTAGACGAACAGAAGTTCTTAAAGGAGTTAGTTTGGAGAGGATTATCTGAATCGGTTTCTCTCGAGAGGACTAGAGAAGAAAGTCGTAAACAATGTTCGGAACGAGTGTGGGGCAAGAGCGGAAAAAATAAGCAAAAGGCGGTGGAAAGGTTTTTACAGAGAAATGGACTGTCACGTTCGGAGCCGGAAAGAAATGAGAAGTGGGTGGTTTTTGAAGAAAATGTTGTTGTGGAACTGTCATCAATGAGCCCGAAAGAAGTTCGTAATTGGTCGAGACCAGTTTAGTTGCGAAGTCGCGTAGGCGATGGCGTGCCGAGAACAAGAGTGGTGCTATGAATCCGGGCGGTTCCCGGAATGCGCCACCGCGATTCCTTCTCGGCTCGACGAGCCGGTTCTACCCCAAGCCTCTAACCCGGACACGCAGTGCATCCCTAACCCATCTTTAACATTATGAGCTGCGATCGGGCAGGATTTGGCTCGAATTCCGCGGTTTTTCGCACCTAACTCGTTGATTGTTGGTCGACAAGGCTGATGTAGTGCCATCCACATTTTCGCCCCCATATTGCGCCCGCCCGCCTCCATCGATACGGTACCCATCCAGTACACCAAGCCCCGCGAGACTGTCATTTCGTCCCCAGAAATCCAGTTGGCCTTCGGATGTAGTGCCACTTGGAATTTTCAAGCATCGTAACTATCTGATGCAGCTCAACTTCACGTTTGGGGATGTTAAAGTTGGGCTAATCTCCTGGTGGACGTCGTACCGAACCGTCCCCGCCACCTCCAGGGTCACGACTACCGCAAAGCTGATGTCGTCATCCGGGTTCAGCCCACCGCCCGACGCGTCGCGGCACTGAACCCGTATCGGCAAGGTCGCGCTGTCCTCGAAATCGGGCACCCGTACCCGATCATGGACCATCCGCCGCGACCAGAGAGTCCCACGCTTGATCATCTTGCCGTCGAGGTACCCGTTCCTCATTGCCAGGTGCCATCCCCTGTCTGCCGCCCCATCCCCGAGTTCATCGCCATCGGCGGCGACGGCTTCCAATGCTGCAAGCCGATACCGGGCCCGGCTCGCCTCCATCGGCGAGAACCACGCGAGCGCCACATGCATCGCACGATGCACGGAATTTCCCGACATTGACGGAGGTAGCGGAACATTGAACACCTGCGCCGTATCCTTCCGCACCGTGTTGTTTCTCGCTTTCGCTCGTGGAATCCCCCGATGATTTGGCCGGATTGTTCCGGTGACGGACTGCCTGGGATGACGGAGCAATCCGGGCACCTTGTGGTGGCGATGGAGGTTTCAGCGACGGCGGTGGTGTAGATGG
>JAJDTR010000113.1 GCA_022827055.1 Candidatus Poribacteria bacterium
CGTGCCTCTCGGACCCCAGAAGAGATAGGCATGACCGATTCGATTCAAGCGAATCTGGTTTTGCAGCGTTTTGATGACGTGCTCCTGCCCCATCACTTGGTGAAAGGACTGGGGACGCCATTTCTGCGCGATTACCTCATAAGACATGACTTCACTCTCGGCATGCGCTGGAACGAATGTTAGAGCCGGTTTGGAAATTCAATTCGGGTGGAGCCGTTGACGCCGAAACCGAGTTTTTTCTTCAAAACTCGGTTTCTTCCTTCACACGCCTATACAGAATCTCCAATTTACGACGCCACCCAAAAATCTTGGCTATGCACCCAAAGATTGACGGATTCTCCCAAGCGTTACCCAAACAGTTAGCTCCGATGAGGCTACCCTGCGTCACACCCGAAGACCTATCTACCGCTGCTTCCTTCCAGACCTGACGGAGTTTGATAAGTTCGAGTTGCTCAGGACCCAATCTTCAACACCACTTACTCGGGTCAGACCCCAAAAGTAATCCGCCGCTCAATAGGATTTCAGTCCTGCTAAAGCGGTTTGCAGGTTCAGGGCACCGCTACCTCCCCACTTAGCATAGCCAAGGCGTTACTGCATATTAAAGGCGGAGAGAGTGGGATTCGAACCCACGGTACAGTTGCCTGCACACATGATTTCCAATCATGCCAGTTCAGCCATCTCCTGCATCTCTCCGATAAGTTGTTTGTTATACACCTAACGGGGGCTTTGCGCCCAATTTCGGGGAATTTATCTTGATGTGTCCCACCCCACAACCTTAGGAATCCGAATAGCTGCGCGGCGAAGCGGGAGACGGGACTTGAACCCGCGACAATCGGCTTGGAAGGCCAATGCTCTACCAACTGAGCTACTCCCGCACGCTGTCGAATAGGAATGGAGGAAAGGATGGGGAGGGAAGGATTCGAACCTCCGTAGGCTATAGCCAACAGATTTACAGTCTGCCCTCGTTGACCGCTTGAGTACCTCCCCGCACTGTGGGACTGGAGCTGGCGAGAGGAATCGAACCTCCAACCTGGTGATTACAAATCACCTGCTCTACCATTGAGCCACGCCAGCAAATGCAGGGGAGAATTATACATGTTCCCTTCGCGGATTGTCAAATGATTTTTAGGACTCTGACCGCCAGGGTGAACGCATTCCACCGGCTAGGAATAAACGGCAAGTGAAGGGTAAAATCAGTGGTAGCCAAGAGATTGAGGTAGTCGGTAACGGGTTACTATTGGAGCAGCTACAAACGCGCAAAACGCTCGCTCCATTAGTCGTTTTTTGCTCCCTCAGTTTACCTTTGATTTGACAATCGAAAAGTTAAGTGACAGACTGAAAAACACACATGTTAATCGTTTGAAAATGTGATGTAGACGTGTTATAGTGTACCCTCCTCGGGTTCGGACGCAGTAAAATATCAATTCTTACTTTGACTACAAATCTGTAAAGATTATCTCAGTTGAGCCATCTGGCTTGACATTTTGCAAACTGTCGATACATGGGAGGAAAATATGGAAGCATTAAACAAATTTTTGGGTGAACTCGACCAGTCGTTGGCCTCGGTAATGGGTGAGGCCTTGATTAAATTCGTATATGCGATGCTTATTTTGCTGGCGTTGCTGGTCACCTATAGAGTGACTAAAGGACTGATTATCTCCGCGATGCGTCGGAGCAACCGCACCGAGGCGCAAGTCATGCAATTCCTGTCGATGTGGCGGTACTCCTTTATGCTGGTGGGGGTAGTCTTCATCATCGTCAGTCTGTCGGGCTCTCTTGCCGCCATGGGCTTAACCGTTGCCTTTATCAGCATGATTCTGGGTTGGTCGCTGCAGCGTCCCGTCACCGGTGTAGCGGCTTGGCTAATGGTTATGATTAAGCGCCCATTTGTCATTGGAGACCGTATTATCGTGCAGGGAGTGAGGGGCGATGTGTTGGACATTTCCCCTACCCATATCCAGCTGGGTGAAGTCGGTGGCACAATAGGGGGCGAAGAGTCTTCCAATCGAGGGATTCTGATTCCCAATGCGATACTGTTCGACCAGATGGTGATCAACTACGCCGTATCGGAAGAGGCGAGATATATCTTGGACGAGGTGCCGGTACGCGTATCGTACGATTCCGATTATGCGCTCGCGGAGGAGACACTGATTTCCTGCGCCAGAGAGGTCACATCGGAGATTATCGAAGAAACCGGGCTCGAACCGGAGGTCCGCGCCGAGTTTTTCGATTCGGGAATCATGATGCGCCTTCGCTACAGGTCGATCGCCGTGGATCGACAGCGGATATCCACTCGCATTGTCGCAAAGGTGATGGATGCATTCTCGAGCAGCTCGCGGATCGGCTTTGCTTACCCTCACTCCGCCGTGGAATATAGACTGTCCAACACGGCTTCCTTGCCGCCGATGTTTGATGAGAGCCAATCTAATCAGGCGGCTAATTCAGATTCGAAACAGTAGTGGTAGATCACGATTCTTGCAGCGTATCGATTTTGAACTGATCGCGTCTTGAATGTAGACATCGGCAACATGCAGTTGCCGAGGCTCGAACTAAAGGACTATATGATTTATGTTTTCAAAACCCGGTAGAACGCCGCGTACGGAACGGCGTGATGCAATCGCGTATTCCCAATCGGGGCACAGCTTTGGAACGGCGCCCGTCTTTCTCGCATCCATCAGCACCATACTGGGGGCAATTCTTTTCTTGCGGTTCGGTTACGCTGTCGCGCATGTCGGGCTTTGGGGCAGCCTCATGATAATCCTGCTGGGTCATCTTGTGACCATTCCGACCGTGCTGGCGGTTTCCGAGATCGCAACCAACCGGCGCGTGGCGGGCGGCGGCGCGTACTACATCATGAGTAGATCCTTCGGTACCAGTATCGGGGGCTCAATCGGAATCGCGCTATATCTGTCTCAGGCGATCTCGGTAGCCTTCTATATGGTAGCGTTCGCGGAAGCTTTTACGCCGGTGTATGAATGGCTTGCGGTAACGTACGAGTTGAATCTAACCCCCCGCCGGTTTAGCCGCCCCTGTACGTTATTGCTCATCCTATTGATGTTGACAAGGGGGGCAGGCTTGGGCGTGCGCGCGCTTTGGGGTGTTGCTATCATCTTGGGGACATCGATCACACTTTTCATGCTCGGTGAAGGCAGCGAATCCACGCAGCCGGGAGGGCTGAACCTCACTGCCCGCATAGATGAAGCCGACAAATTTGGGACGGTCTTCGCGACCTGTTTTCCGGCGTTCACCGGCATGATAGCCGGACTTGGGTTATCCGGCGATTTGAAAAACCCCAGGCGCAGTATACCGCTTGGCACGATCGGCGCCACACTGGCAGGCATGGTGATATATGTACTGGTGGCTATAAAATTGGCGCAGAGCGCCAGTCCGCAGGCGCTTGCCGCTAACCAGTTCATCATGGTGGATATCGCGATGTGGGGTCCCGTGATATATATCGGATTGGGTGCCGCCGCGCTGTCCTCGGCGATCGGATCGCTTATGGTGGCTCCCAGAACGCTGCAAGCCCTAGCCCGCGACAATGTACTGCCTATTCCCAAGGTGAATCGCCTGCTGGAGAAAGGACGGGGCAGCACGCAGGAGCCGGTCTACGCGACCTGTGTGTCCGGTATAATTGCCATGGTATTCGTGGCGATAGGAAAACTCGACTTTATTGCGCATATCCTCAGCATGTTCTTCATGGTAACCTACGGCGCGCTTTGTGTGGTTTCCTTCCTTGAGTATTTTGCGGGCAACCCGTCTTACCGCCCGACATTTCATTCTCGTTGGTACGTGTCGCTGGCGGGCGCCGTGATGTGCGGAATCATGATGTTTCAGATGAGCGTGCTGTACGCCTTCGTCGCCATATTTCTAATGGTGGCAACCTACCTCGGACTTCGCCGCACTCGCCGCGAGCAGCGGGGTTTGAGCGCGATTTTCCAAGGATCCATGTTCCAGCTCACCCGCCGACTTCAGATTATCCTGCAGAAGAGCCGTGTCAACATGTCCGAAAGCGGCTGGCGTCCCTCCATTGTGGCGCTAACGCGCTTCGGCGAGCGTCGGCTCGGGCATTTCGATCTGCTTCGCTGGATCTGCCATCGGCACGGATTCGGTCATTTCATTCAGTTTTTCCAGGGTGATTATTCCTACCTTGACGAGATTGAGGCGCGCATCCGCGTAGACAGCTTGGTGCAGCGCAGCGAGTTGAGTCGAGCGGGGATATTTGTAGACTCGCTCATTAGTCCGACCTACACGCAAGCTATGGCGCAATGCCTGCAGACGCCGGGGATTTCCGGCTTGCCGAACAATTGCGTATTACTCGAGTTCGACGAAGAGAACCCTGACGAAATAAACGAGATTGGTCAAGGTGCGCGTCTTGCCGCGAGCCTGATGTTCAACGTACTGGTCCTGCGATCGACAAATTACCGCTTCGGCTACCGGTCGGCGATTCATTTGTGGGTGACCGAAGACAACCTGTCGAACGCACCGATGATGTTGATGTTCGCCTACATTATCGTTGGACATCCGGAGTGGAAACGCGCCGACATCCAGCTCTTTGGCTGCTTTGACCCGGGAAACGCGGGCAGTGAGGAGGACAGACTGACGCGGTTTATGAAGGAGGGGCGGCTCCCCATTTCCAGACAGAACATAACCTTCGTGTCCTGCGACAGTCCGGAGGCGCTGGAGGGTGAAGTGTCGCAGCGCTCGGCGCAGGCAGACCTCGTTCTCGCCGGTTTGACCATGGACGATCTAGAGCCGGAAGCGGCTGTGGGTGCGCTTCAATCTTACGACGGAGCCAACGACGTGTTGTTTGTGCATTCAAGCGAACGCATCTCGGTCGACTAGTTCACAAGCCAGTGTAGGCGGGGCATCTAAAAGCTGGATTCCCGCGAGAACTGAATAGCGCGCGTTTGTGTACCGCTCAACCCCACCCACGTACTTAGAGTCCAAATTTTCGATCCGGAGGATCGGCATGTTGATAGAACGCGATAAGCCCAAATTCCCGCGCTCCGGCGGAGCGCCATGTCGAGTATAACTTACCCCCATCCTTCAGACAGCAAATCTCGTGCGATAGAAGATCCCGTAGAACCTGTTTGAGAAGCACATTTGTAGGGTGCGCACTGCGCACCAGCCTCTAAAAGCCCCGGAGGGGATCAAGCGAACGGATAGTGAGCGCGATAGAAATCTTGAAGGTGTATAGAAACACCGAACCCCCACGCATCTAGGCCCCAGAGGGGATCAAACGAGCGGATAACGAGTGCGATAGAGATCCCACAGGTATATAGCGAGCAATTACAAAAACATGAAAAAACTGTCTTCAAATGACGAAAAATGGCTTGGCTGCCGACTTTTCAAACAGGTTCTTAATGAGCGCAATAAAGATCGGTAGGTATATAACGGTCAATCACACAAATTTTCAGGCGGTAGGAGGGAATTCCGATTCCCGACCGTCGCGATTCGGAGAAGATCTCTATCGCACTCACTGTTCGTTCGCTTGATTTCCTACAAACCTTCGGTGCACAATTGCGCAAAATTAACCGATGCTGAGTATACATAATCAACGCACTTCCATTTTGGATAAATCGTGATCGCCCATGCTTAATCGCCTGAGAAATTCACTCAAGTTTCAGGTAGAACGACTATTGTTGCGCGGCGCCTACGCCCGACTGCTGTTCATTTCGACATTAGTCGGCATAGTGGCGATTGCGGGCGGAATCGTGGTACAGGCGACGGACACCCCTTTTGACGATAATAAATCAGCCGTTTGGTGGGCGTTTTTGCGTTTGACGGATCCCGGTTATCTGGGCGGCGACGAAGGGCTGGCGCGCCGCGCCATCTCATCCGTCTTGACTGTGCTGGGGTACGTGCTTTTCATGGGGTCATTGATTGCGATTATGACGCAGTGGCTCAATCAGAAAATTCGAAATTTTGAACGCGGTCTAACCCCGATCGCTCTGCGCAACCACGTTCTCATTTTGGGATGGACAAATCGCACACCCGCCATTGTAGAGGAATTGATGCATGCGGAGGGACGCGTGCGCCGCTTTTTGCGGCGGCGCAGGGCGCGATCCCTGCACATTGTGATTCTGGCTGAAGATGTCAGTCTGGAAGACACAATAGATCTACGAAAATCACTCGGGGAAGTCTCGAAAGCTGGAAAAATTACCTTCCGGTCGGGTACACCGTTAATATTTCAACACTTGGAACGTGTGGACTTCCTACACGCTAGCGTCATTATCTTGCCGGGAGCCGACTTTGCTTACGGCAGCGCAAACGAATCTGACACGCTCATCGTCAAAACATTGCTGTCTATCGTGAAACACGCCCGACTCAGCAGTAAAGAATCACTGCCGCTGTTGGTGACGGAAATATTCGACCCGCGCAAAGCGCCCATGGCGCGGGCAGGTTATCACGGGATCCTGGAGGTCTTGGCAAGTGATGTCTTCATTGCACGCTGCATGGCGCAGAACGTCCGCCACCCCGGAATGTCCGGCGTTTTCCAAGAGATCCTATCTCACGGTCACGGATTTACCATTTTTTTACGCGAACTTGAACTATTTTCCGGCTCTCGTTTCGGCGATTTGATGCTGTCAATGCCAAACGCCATATTGCTTGGGGTCGTACGTCCGCATGGCGAGAGTTTCCGCCCGTTGTTAAACCCGCCTAAAGAACTGATGTTGGAAGCGACGGACCGCGTTGTCTTCTTGGCGCGGAAATACGAAGATTGTGAGATTATCGCGAATGACTCGTTGCCGCATCCAGGGGATGAACGCCGCGGGTTCGCCCCTGCATACGTAAGAGAGCATCGGCGGATATTGATCTTGGGATGGAATCACAAAGTCGCCGCATTCCTCGACGAGGTCAAACGGTACGTTCGTGAGGAGTTCGAAATCACGGTCATGTCCCTTGTCCCCGTGACAGAACGAGAGACCGAGTTGAATCGCCGAGGAATCCAAGCGCACGGCATCCGGTTGACGCATTGCGAAGGGGATTACACCTCTCCTACGGAACTCGAGGCGCTGCAACCTGGCAGTTATGATAATGTCATGCTTGTTGGCAGCCACTGGCTGGAGACTCAAGAGGAATCGGATGCCCGGACAATTATAGGGCATCTGGTGCTGCAAAACGTCTTGGAGGGAATGCCGGATAAACCGAAGATTTTGGTGGATTTGATGGATCCGGATAACATTGAGCTGTTCGACGATATCAACACTGAAGTATTGGTGACACCAACCATAGCAAGTCATGTGCTGGCACAGGTCGCATTGCGGAGGGAGCTCAATGTAGTATATGAGGAGCTTTTTGGTGCCGGAGGCGCCGAGATATTCTTGCGGCGGGTGTCGGATTATGGAATTTCGGGAAAGATGATAGCATTTGAAGTCCTAAAGGAAGTATCCGAACAGTGCGGCGAAATAGTGCTGGGCGCTCGAACGCTCAGGCACGGACTGAGGCTCAACCCGCAGCCCGACGATGCGTGTATTCTGGGCGAGCTGGATGATCTTATCGTGTTGGTCGCGGAGGACGAATCATGAAGAGTTTGAACGAGATTCTCGACGTATTGGGGAAAAAGCTTGTATCTATAGGCGAAGTTACCGTAACCCCTGCGCTGTTAATCACCATGGTATTAATAGTAGTGGCAGCATTCGTGTCGTCGGTGCTGGTTCAACGGATTATGCGGCGCAATCTGTTCAGACGGGTAGGTCTCAAGCAGGGCGCTCAGGAGTCTATTTGCCGTGCTTTGCACTATGTGATAATTCTGGCAGGTGCGTTCATTGCCATTGATCAGGCTGGGATCGATTTGACTGCCTTAGCCGCGTTAAGCGCTGTATTGATGGTGGGTCTGGGGATCGGATTGCAGAATATTACGAGCAACTTCGTCAGCGGGCTCATCCTGTTGCTTGAACGCCCCGTTCAGGTGGGGGATTTCGTTGAGGTCAGCGGCGTCCAAGGAAGCGTGCGCACTATTCGGGGGCGCAGCACAATGGTTGAAACGCTAGACAACGTCTCGATTATCGTGCCAAATTCACATTTCATTACGCAGAACGTGACGAACTGGAGCTACCGAGACGAGAAAGTCCGCATTCATGTCAATGTGGGCGTGTCTTACGGCGCCGACATCGATTTGGTCGCGGAAACTCTCTTAAGAGTAGGCGGGGCGCATCCGGAAGTCTTGCGGGATCCTGAACCACGGGTGCAGTTTTTGAACTTTGGCGACAGTTCACTCAATTTTGATTTGCTGGTTTGGATCGAGGAACCTGCTCGTCAGTATTTTGTGAGAAGCGATCTGAATTTTGCCGTCGTAAAAGCCTTCCGAGAAGAGAACATAACCATTCCGTTCCCTCAGCGAGATCTACATTTACGCTCGGGTTTCAGCGCCGCAAGTGTCTAAGCTCGACTTTGTACAAAAGTACAACGGTTGGGTTGTGCGGAAAGCTGTACAACGCGAAACCCGTAGGCGGGGCATCTTGCCCCGCCGTGATGACACTGGAAACCGCTACCGACTTTTTCGCAGGTCAACCAAAAATACCAGATGGTTAAAATCTCTCCCGCTTTTCTCTAACGCTTTATTACCACCATCTGTTATACGGCTTAAATGTACAAAGTCAAGCTTAGTTTGCGGAAAGCACAACCCAAC
>JAJDTR010000069.1 GCA_022827055.1 Candidatus Poribacteria bacterium
TTCCTATAATATATGTACGGGCAAAACTGAGAGAAACGGTTCTCATCTGTGGTAAACTTATTTTCAAAGCGGCATGGCTGGTTCATTCTGCGCATTATCGCCATCAAGGGACTGCCACCGCTTTGGGAATACCAAATGACACAATAAGAATGTTGCGATAATCGCTTTTGATAGGAATGTCATAGCTCTACCACAGAGGAGATGAATGATGAATACTTTTTGTTTTGTCGGTCTGGATATTGGACACTACAACATCGCCGTGTACATCATTGATGAAGCGGAAAACAAGCTGGCTAACTTTAGCATTAAGCAGACTCATCAAGGCTACCAGCAACTGATTGACAAACTGCTTCAACTCAAGGCAGATGGGTTGATACCTATCGTGTCCTCCGAGGGACATGATGGGAATCTAGCTCCACTTGATGAATATCTTCTTAATGAAGCCATTCTGTTCAAGCCATTGCACCCGACAGCAGTGAATCGGTATAAGGACTTATTAGGCGCTCGCCATAAGACCGACGACTACGATGCCTATGTGATCGCCGACTTCCTCCGAACTCAACATGCCAAGATTCCGGTGCATCAGCATCAGAAGAATAGTGCCGAGTTCAAGAATCTGTCGAGGACATATAAGGCGTTTTCCAAAACCAAAACCCAGTTCACCAATCAACTACGCTGTGAATTGATGAGTTATTTCCCAGAACTGGTTACCGAACCCATATGTTCAACCATCACCAGCAAGACCTTCTTGCACCTGCTTGTTGAGTATCCAACACCCGAACACGTCCGAAACTCATCTGTAGAGGAATTAGCCGTGTTCATCGGCAAACATAGCAAGAACCGATTAGGACGACAAACGGCTGAAAAATTAATGCAACTTGCGGAATCTGTACATCGCTATCCCTCGCATCTCGATACGAAGGCACTTGTTGTGCAAACACTCGCACGGCAGATTCTCACTCTTGCCCAGAGTCTAACTCAGTTGGAGAAGCAACTCAAAACGTTAGCCGAGGAATCGTTGGAGATTCAACGTATCGCATCAATTCCCGGAGCTTCTGTGATCACCGCCGCCCGTCTGCTGGGCGAAGTATGCAACATGAATCGATTTAAAACCGAGGCGAAACTAGCTATGTACTGTGGTCTTTCCCCTGTCTCCGACGACTCCGGCAAGCGAAAGGGATTCCACAGAACCACTCATCGTGCCAATAAAGTAGCTAAAGATGCTATCATACAGATAGCCGAATCCAATCGACGCTATTGTGCATCTTCTACCACGTATTACAACAAAAAACGAGAGGCTGGACTTTCGCATTGGCAAGCGGTTAAGTGTTTGGCACGACAACTCATACGGGTCATTTTTGCTCTATTTCGCGATGACACGTTCTATTGTCACCAGAACTGAAATGCCACATGAGACCTTTTTTCTTGACACTCATACTATAGAATGTCCCTTGATCCTTCGCTATCAAGATTTCTATCGCACTCCCTATTCAGTCGCTTGATCTCAGTCGATCCCTACTACCACCTGCACAATTCACGCTGCATTTCTTGACTCTTAAAAAACGCAACTTTCAACAGCGTAGGGTATATTATGTATTCAGCTGACGAAAAGTTAGTATCCCAGACACTCGGGGGTGATCGCGACGCCTTTGGTGTTCTGGTGCACAAATATCAGGAAATGGTCTTCACCTATGCCTTTCAGAAGGTCCGAAATGAGGCTGATGCTCAGGACATCATGCAGGAAATTTTTCTGCAGGCATACCGTCGCCTCTATCAACTCCGCCACCCGCATCTCTTCCGAAGCTGGCTGTATACGATCATGTCCAATGAGTGCAAGCGTTGGCTGGAACGCGTCACGAAAAAACGTCGGCGCGAAATTGTGTTGGAGGAGGCCACGGACGAAGCGCTGCGGATTGAACCCGCTCACGCAGTACCCGTTGAAGGCTGGCAGGTAAATCTTGAGCAGGCAATTTCCGCGCTTCCCGACGAAAGCCGGATCGTGGTATTGATGTTCTATATGGGAGATTGTTCACTGAAGGAGATTTCGGAATTTCTCGGAGTCTCCGTTAACACTGTCAAAAGCAAGTTACGCCGCGCGCGTCAGCAGCTTGGGGGCGCGCTATCCGAGCACTATGGCAGACTGTTGAAAAGCCAAAAACTGAGAGGAGGGTTTCTCATGCACTTCATGGAGCAGATTCGTCACATGCCGGCTCCAACGATCGGGTTTGCGTGGAGCAGCGCGTCTATTGGCAAGGCCGCATTTGCGCTGATTACAGCACTGTGCGTCTTGATTGGACTCATAGGCGTGCGAAACGATTTTCCGACAGAACTATCAACAATCCAGATCGGATTTACATCGTCGGCTACAAACCGAATTCCAATCGAGGTCGAACTCCTCGAGTCCGCTCCTTACTCAACGCGCTCATCCGTTATCGGTTACCCGGAACCGACGCGAAAGCGACCACTGGTTGCCTCTAGCCATGCGCCAGCAGCACCGGGGCGCGACTCTACTACTATCGAAGCGCCAACATCGGGCGGCGGTGTAAAGAACCCTAACGCAAGGTTATCGGCTGGCATGGTAGGAAACTCCGCCGAAAATCTGACCTTCTCGGGACGTGTTGTTGACGGCGGCGGTGAGCCGGTAGCAGATGCCGAAATTCTGTATTCCACGATCTACATTCCGCTCGAATCTGCCACGCGCACGGGGACAGATGGAACGTTCCATTTTGAATGTGCGCGTCCTGAACCTCAAGACTGGCATCGTCGCGTGGATATCGTCTGGGATCGGGTGGATATCGTCGCAACACACCCTCAATACGCCAGCGGTTGGAAAAACTTGCGGACACAAAGTGCGGTAGACATTGAGATCCGACTGGAAAAGCCGACAAACATATCTGGAAGGATTGTGAACACAGCGGGCGATCCGATCCAAAATGTAGAAGTGCAAATCAAAACCTTATTGAGGAATGATCCGATGACCCTCCGGCCCGAGTATTATTCAATTCTAAATCTCATTCCCATTCCTACCGTCAAGACTGATGAGAATGGAAATTTCGTTATCCGGAGTCTGCCGCGAGAAAGAATGGCGACCCTCTCCATTGAAGGGCAAGGATACGCAAGAAAAAGGCAAGTCGGCGTGCCAACGGGTACACAGGGACTGGAGTGGAAGTTAGAGCATGAAGCGCGAATTGAGGGGCGCCTAACCTACACCAAGACGGGTGCGCCCGTAAGAAGAGCAACGGTCTCGGCTCAGGGAATCCATCCAACGGAGGGGTGGGCGCAGGCGAGCGTAGACAAGAGCGGGCATTACGGCCTAAGAAAACTTGCCTCCGGCACTTACAACGTCTATTTGCAGCACGGACCGGCACGTTGGACGGCTGCCGGCAACGCAGTCATCAAGGTGGTTGCGGGGCAGACCGTCTCCAACGTCGACCTGAAGTTGGTTCGGGTCGGCTTCGTCACGGGGCGCGTGACTGACGGGGACACGAACGAACCGATAGCCGATCATTACATTGGATTTCACGATGCCGCGCGTCCGGAATCGCAATTGCAAAGCCACGATACGAGCACGGATAAGAACGGAACTTACCGTTTCAGCGCCGCACCAGGCCGAGGGGTCCTAATCGTTACCGCACCCCACGGCTATCAAGATGTTGGACACATTCGCAAAAATGTTGATATTGTTAAAGGAAAAACCGTCGCCGTTGATTTTCAGTTCCCGAAGGGTACGCCATTGATCTGCCGGATCTTGACGGAGACCGGAAAACCGGTCTCCGGCGCGAGAATCTTCGATCCGTCCGGGTTTCATCATGAGTACGGCGTATCGAACGAGCAGGGGGAACTTTCCATCCACGGGCCGCGCCACGGGCAGAGGCTTGAGATTGCCGCCGAACATAGCGAACTGAACTTGCGCGGTTCCGCGGAGGTAGAAATCCACCCGAGTGCGTCAGTTGAGATTCGAATGAAACGTTACGAGTTGGTCAGAGTTTCCGGTCGGGTGGTCAATCCCGAGGGAGACCCGATACAGTCGGTAAACATAAATCGGATGCGGTGGGATCGCGAGCGGGACCAGGGGACTGGTTCACGCGTCGCTGTGACGGACGGTGAGGGACGGTTTCGCGATGTTGGGCTTATTGTCGGCGATCGCTACGTAATTTCTGCGAGCGCAGAGGGATATTGGAAGGCGGAGACCGAAGAATTTACCGCGACGGATGAGATGAGTCAGATTGCAGATTTCATCTTACGGCCCGCTGTCGGTCAGTATTTCATCGAGGGTCGAGTCACCGATACCACTGGCAAACCGGTTCGTGGCGCTAGGATATCTACAAGTCACAAATCTCAGCAGTGGAATACGGTTACCGACGAAAACGGCGATTATCGGTTTGACAATCTCCTCATGAATATCATTTTTTATCTTTGGCTTCACCACCCCGATTATGCGCACCATCAGTTCGAGATTTTGAAAACCAACCAGCGCCACGACCTTGTGTTGGTTAAAGCGGACGGATACCTTGCCGGGAAGGTCGTGGACACCGCTGGAAAACCGATGGACCGGATGACGGTGACGATACGGTCTCAGAAAAACTCGTCTTCCAGTATCGTGAATACTGGTGTTGACACGAACGGGCGAGGTGAATTTGAATTAAAACACATCAGCGATCCGATGGTATCGGTTTATGTCGGTAATAGGCGCGAATCTCAAGTCTTCGAGGATATCAAAGTCAATCAGAGCGATTTGGTCTTAACTTTTTCTCCCACAGAGTCAAGCTCGGAAGCAGACACGGAGCGTCAGGCACGATGGGCGTATGCAAGAGAAGCAGTAGAACGGTTCAAAACCTTGGTGGGCAAGCCGGCACCGGAGTTGGCGGTTGCTGAGTGGCTGAGCGGTACTGTTTCTTCCATCAGAAATCTGAAAGGGCGCACGATTGCGCTGGATTTCTGGGATTCTGGCGACTCCGACAACATCCCATCAGTACGCTTGTTGAATTTATTGCATGATATTTATGAGGAAAAAGGGCTCGTCTGCATAACCATCATTCCCGCTAGGGAAGATGTCGAAACGGTCAAACAGCACATTGCGGAACATTCTCTCCGATACTCAATTGGCCTGGACAGTCAAACAGGTGTCACTGGCGCGAAAGGCGAAACCTTCGATCGCTACGCTATTGGATGGAGTGGTTCGATTGTGCTGATTAACGCGGCAGGAGAGATTACGGATTCCGTGAATCCCTCGGACCTTGGAAGTCAAATTCAGAATCTGTTTGCGGATTGAGCGGACGGGCATCGCTCGATCTGGGCGCGAGTAAAACGATGGGAACCACAAGACTGTCTCGAATCATCTGTCTTATCACCTTATCCTTCTCTTTGGTGGTGCTATTCTTGTCCCTTTGGATAGTTGGCTGCGCACCAACGATACAGATTCCTATTAGGTTCAAAGTCTTCCTGTGTAGTCCAAAGCAGGTGACAGAAATCCTTCCACAAGCGGATACCGATACAGCGTGTGAACACCCCTCCAGCGTAGTTCAGGAAGCGGTCAAATCCTTCCAAACACGTACGGATTGTGTGCCGCACATTCCACGATAGTTCGCGTCGCGAAACCATCCTTTTCGGTATCCTTCATTCCTTTGTTGAAATTCAGCAGATTGCGATTTGGCTAAAATTCTCCGTCGATCCAATCGACTTCTTGCATCGGATGTTCCCTCCGTGCTTGTCGTATCCTTCCTGTCTTTTCCCGTTTCTCGTCCTCGGCGTGCGACATGGGTTAATTCTGTCATATCCTACTGCCCTCTCCTAATCTGTCAATCCACGCTCGGCATTATTCCATTCGGATATATATGCAGGTAGAAACTGTACTATAATACCAGTCGAATCCGTCCTTCAAAGCGAATGGGCATCTCCGGCAGCAGTGGAGAATGCAGATATGCGTGCCCAACCGTGGATGCAACCATTTCAGCCATCGCGTCCAGTTTTGTCCGACACAGCCTTAAATACATCTACAGGAAGGACTGACCGTATTCAGCCAAAATTCGTCAAATGGGGATGAACTTTTTTGGGAGGATTTAACTTTATTTTTTATTTCGCCATAACATTTTGGCCCTTCCGAGGGTCTAATTGGCGATTTTGTTCAACCTTTACGGCAACGTTTGACCTCTTTTCGATGTGGAGCGATTCATGTATTCAGCCGACGAACAGTTTGTTTCCCAAACACTTGCAGGCGATCGAGACGCCTTTGGGGTGCTCGTGCACAAGTATCAGGATATGGTTTTTGCCTACGCCTTTCAAAAGGTAAGGAACGAGGCTGACGCCCAGGATGTCACACAGGAGGTATTCCTGCGCGCATATCGAAATCTCTATTCATTACGGCATCCACATCGGTTCAGAAGCTGGTTGTATACTATCATGTCCAACGAATGCAACCGCTGGCTGGCACGAGCCGCGAAAACACGTCAGCGTGAAATGATGCTGGCGGACGCGGAGAACGATAAACAAAGTGCTGATCTCACACACGCTGTTACTACCGATGCTTGGACGGAAGACGTTGAACAAGCCATTTCCGCGCTTCCCGATGAAAATCGGGTTGCTATATCCATGTTCTATATGGGTGACTGTTCGTTAAAAGAAATCGCCGAGTTTCTCGGCGTCTCCGTCAACACCGTCAGGGGGAAGTTGCATCGGGCGCGCCGGCAACTCGGCAGCGCGTTGTCCGAACACTACGGTAAATTGTTGAAGAGCCACAAACTCACGGGAGGATTTCTCATGCAGATGATGGAGCAGTTTCGTCACGTACCGGCTCCGGCGATGGGTTTCGCATGGAGCAGCGCATCTGTTGGCAAGACGGTATTTACGCTGATTACCGCGTTGTGTATCTTGATTGGACTTATAGGCGTGCGAAACGATTCGCCAACCTCTTTGTCAGCGGGCCAGATTGGGTTGACGCAGTCAATGACAAACCAGATGCCTATGAAAGTTACGCTTTTTGAGCCGGTTGATTTTTCTTCGCGCTCGTCGGTCTCGGGCATTCCGGTGCCAACGGGAAAACGTCCGTTGGCTGCCTCTAACCGCGCCTCAACAGAGCAGGGGCACAATGCAACTAACGGAGCACCAATGCCACACGGCAGAAGTGTAGAAAACCCTAACGCACAATCCCCGGCTGCCATCGTAGAAAACAGCGCCGAAAAACTGACCTATTCCGGCCGCGTTGTCAACGATGAAAGTGAGCCGGTGGAGGGGGCGGAGATTCTGTACGCCGTAAATTGGAGACGCACCAAACAAGGCACTCGCACGGCGGCGGACGGGACGTTTCGCTTTGAGGTGATGCGGCCTCGGACTAGGGAGTCAACGGGCCGCTTAGATATCGTCGTTACGCACGCCGATTACGCACACCTTTGGAGGAAGCTGTCTCTCGAAAATACGGCAAATGTTGAAATTAAACTCGGCGCACCGGGAACCATCACCGGGAGAGTTATGAACGAAGCCGGCGAACCAATACCGAACGCGGAAGCCACGGTCCAGTACACGGGCGGTGACCGCGAGGATCATTCGCAATTGGAAATCTTTCATCGTACGCCTCCCGCCAAGACCGATGAAAACGGTGAATTCGCGTTCCACAATCTGCCAACACAAGCCACCATGGTGCTTTTTGTGCAGGGGCGCGGATACGCCAAGACAAAACAGATCTTGGTGCCGGTCGGGAGGCAAGATCTCAAGTTCCGACTGAAGCGCGAGGCGCGCATTGAGGGGCGCCTGAGTTACGCCGAAACAGGCGAACTCGAGGCGAACGCGAAGGTTGATGTCCGCAGCGCCGATCCGCTTGATGACTGGTGGAGGGCAAGTGTTGATGAGAACGGGAATTTCATCGTGAAGAATCTCGGTCCCGGTACCTATAACCTCTTCCTCGACTATATCCACAAGGGACCGGAAGGGTGGACGGCTGCCGCTAGGCTAGGCATCAAGGTGTCGGAGGGGCAGACCGTTTCAAACATGGACCTAACTTTAATTCGTTGCGGGCTTGTTACAGGGCGCGTGAGCGACAAGGATACCGACGAACCGCTTGGTAACGTTATCATCGATATTCACGATGCCGCCCGGCCAGAATCTCAGCTTTCGAGCCACGACACCGACCCGGACGACTCCGGCGTTTATCGGTTTCACGCCGCGCCGGGGCGCGTGCTTGTTGCGGCTAACGCGCCTCCGGGTTATCTGGACATCGGCGAGGTAAGGCGATACGTCAATGTCGTTGAAGGTGAAAGCGTCACCGTTGATTTTCAGTTTTCGAAGGGGATGGAATTGGTTGTCCGAACTGTGACGGAGACTGACGAGCCGGTGGCTGACGCTTGGGTTTTCGATGAATTAACGACGGATAGGCTCCCCAACGGCGGACGATCTAACGAAAAGGGCGAATTTACATTTAGGGGGCTGCGCACTGGGCAGCTACTTTTGCTGAAAGCGGAACATGGCGAATTGCAATTACGAGGTACGGCGGAGGTCGAAGCCCAACCGGCCAAGCCAATTGAGATTCGGATGGAACCATACGGTCAGATCAAGGTTTCCGGTCGAGTGGTGGATGGTGAAGGCAAGCCGATGCCGTCGGTTCCCATCGGCTTGGTCCAGTGGGATGATAGGAAGGGATTCGTCGGCACCAACGTCGCCGTCACAGACAGCGATGGTCGATATCGGGGAGTTAAGCTTATCGTTGGCGAAGTGTACATGATTAATGTCCACCCGGAATTTCCGCCCGCAGAGGAGTTTTTTCATGCGACAACCGGACAGTTTACAGCGACGCACGAGCTGACCCAACTGCCGGATCTTGTGTTGAGAAAAATTACTCCCGACCAAGTCACAGAACATCGGACGTCGGTGACGAGTATGCACGAGGTTGAGCAACGGTTCGGGAAGTTGGTGGGTAAAACTGCACCAGAATTGGCGGTTGCAGAGTGGATTTCCGGTCCCGCTGTTTCCGTCGGAGACCTGAAGGGCAAAACAGTCATCCTCCATTTCTGGGAACTCGCGCACTGGGACAGGGAAAATCTTCTGTGGATAAGATTGTTGAATGGCCTGCAGGAGACCTACCGCGAAAAAGGACTCGTCTGCGTCGCTATTTGTTCCGCAACTGCAAGGGGCGACAGGGATAAACGATACATCAAGGAACAGTCGATCAACTACTCAGTCGGGTTGGACCGCCCAACAGAGGTCAATGGCGCAAAAGGCAAGACCTTTGATCGATACGCGGCAGAGTGGCCCATTATGGTTGTTCTAATTAACCCAGCCGGCGAAGTTTCGGAGATGGTAGATCGTTTAAATCTTGAAAATCGGATTAAAACTCTCCTTGGAAATTGAAGGGAGAGTATCACTAATGCTAAGGTTGGCGACCACTGCGGTCGGAGTCTGTTTCAAGGAAAGACGCACATACTTTCTTAACCTACGACGTTGAAAAGGAGAATTCAAAATGCGCACAATGTCCTTGATAGCGGTTCTAATCTTGATGTGCCTCTTTATTGTTCAACGCGGCAATGCTCAGGTAGATCGAATTCCCAGAAATGTGCTCGAATTACGTCCCGGGGGTTATGTGTACGCTGATTTTCCTAGAGTATTCGACGCCAGCGAGGATGGTATCACCATCGAGCTGTGGGCATATTTTACGAATACGCCGAAAGATGAAGAAATGTGGCTAATTTTCGCACGACCTGGAAGTTATTTCCTAACACTGACCGGCGAGGGCGTTGGTTATGCTGGTCTTGCAAACGCTGAAGATAAAGGAACTACTTTTCTAGGTTTTGGCGTGGAGAAATTGTATAATCGTGGTTTATGGGACCAAACCATGTCCGGTAATCGGATTTTACGCGACGATTTTCCGGTTCGTCAATGGGTGAATATCGTCTGCCAAATCAAAAGAGTAGAGGACAATAAAGCGCAATTTACGTTATCATTTGATGATGCAGAGGATTTAGGACCTCCCGAGTTCATACGCTTTAGCACTAGTATTGCGATGCCAATGGGAACTTCCGATTTTCCACTATTGATTGGCGGACGAAAACCTATGACCATGGAGGATGGGAAAGAGTGGCATGCTAAAAGGTACAGATTTGAGTCCATGGAGGGGTATATCGACGAAGTTAGCGTGTCTAAAGGGTGGCGTTACGGAGAAAAGTTTCCTATTAAGAGCAAACGTCGGTTAAAATCCGACGGAAATACTATAGCGTTATGGCGTTTTATGGAGGGAAATCCTTATTCGGATTCATCTGGCAATAGGCACAAGCTGCGAGTGGGCGGTTCGCTAGCAGTAGAATCGCAAGGCAAGCTGGCAACTACTTGGGGTCAGCTTAAAACGAGATGATCCAAATGCAGAAGGGGCTGGAACATACCCTGTAACCGATGAAAGATTGACGTTGAGATGACGTGTTGTGATTTACTCGAATCTTATGACTGAACGGCGGGGAAAAGGGATTTCTATCGCGTGGGATTTGCTATCGCACTCACTATGGAATCTTCTATCGCCTTCGTTATCCACTCAGTTGATCGTTCGTTTGATTTCCGCCCGCGAATTTGGTGTAATGCGGCTTTCCGTCCAACCCAACGGTTGTACTTTTGTACAAAGTCGAGCTGAGAGGAGGGATTCTCATGCGGATAATGGAGCAGATACGCAATACCTTGGGATCGGCGATGGCAGCCGCTAGGAGTTTAGCTGTTCGCAAAAGCCGATTCTTGCTAGCGGCGGGGCTCTGTGTTTTGCTATTGTCAATTGGAGATAGCGAGACTGCCGAGGGCGGTGACACGGAAAACGCGACCGAAAAACTAACCTATTCCGGTCGCGTCGTCAACAGTGGCGGCGAAGTGGTAGAAGGGGCACAGATTCTGCACGCCGTGAATTGGCAGGCTACCCAACCTGTCACTCGCACGGCGGTGGACGGGACGTTTCGCTTTGAGATACCGCGTCCCGAACCTAGGAAGTCGGGCGGGCGCTTGGACATTCTCATTACACACTCGGATTACGCTAACCGTTGGCGGAATTTGCCTCCCAAAAGTACGGAAGATATTGAGATTCAACTCGACGCGCCGGGGACAATCTCCGGGCGGGTACTGAACTCCTCCGGCGAACCCATTCCCAACGTGGCGGTAAGAATCGAGTTCTTGATGAGTGGAGACCGGATGTCGCCTCATCGCGAGGATTATTCTATGCTGAACATTTTTCATCATATGCCGCCCGCCGAGACCGATGAGAGGGGTGAGTTTGTTTTCCGTAATCTACCTCAAAGCGCTATGACAATGCTCCATATCCAGGCGCCCGGTTTCGCAAAGGCTGAACGGTTCGGCGTACCAGTTGGCGCGGAAGGGCTTGAGATTCGACTGAAGCACGAAGGCAGAATCATGGGGCGTCTCAGCTATGCCGATACCGGCGCGCCGGTAACAGACGCGACCGTTACGGGGCGTGGGACAGATATGTCTCATGGGAGAGGGGAGGCACACGTCGATAAAAACGGGGTTTTCGTCGTGAAAAACCTGCCGCGCGGCCTGTACGACCTCTCCCTTGGGGTAGGTCCCGATGGTTGGACGGCTATCCCCAAGGGACGCATTCTGGTGACGGAGGGACAGACGGTATCCGATATAGACCTCAGTTTGATTCGGTGCGGCGTTATCACCGGTCGAGTGACCGACACGGATACCGGCGAGCCGATAGCCAACCACAGAGTTTTTCTTCATGACGCCGCTCATCCCGAATCTCTGGGGAAGCGTCATAGTGCGGCTACGGACGGAACGGGCGTCTACCACATCCGCGCCGCGCCGGGGCAAGCGATAATTTTTACCCGTGCACCTCGGAATTATGAGGACATAGGTGAAGTTTCAAGAAGTGTCAATGTCCTTGAGGGCGAAACCGTAACCGTTGATTTTCAATTCGCAAAAGGTATCGAGTTGGTCGTTCGGACGTTGACGAAAGCCGGCAAGCCGGTGGCGGGTGCATGGGTTACCGAGGAATGGACGGTGGTTATGGCGGAACGCGGAAAATCCAATGAAAGGGGGGAATATACCCTCCGAGGGTATCGGCCCGGACAGCTACTTTACCTTAAAGCGGAGCATGTTGAACGGCAGTTGCATGGTACCGCAGAGGTGGAATTCCAACCGGACAGGACGGTTGAGATTCGGATGGAACGGTACGAGCAGGTGGAGGTTTCCGGCCGGGTGGTTAACAAAGACGGAGAACCGATTCCCGGTGTAACCATCTTGCTTTCCCAGCGGGATGATCAGAAAAGAGCGGCGGTCGGCACAGATGTCGCCGTGACAGCCAGCACAAGTGTCGCGGTGACAGACAACGACGGTCGATACCGGGGGGTTAGGCTTATGATAGGCGGAACGTACATCATCCACGCGCACCCGTTCGCGGGAGCGTATATTTCTGCGGCTACCGGTGAGTTTACCGCAACAGAGGAGATGTCCCACATCGCCGATCTCGTCTTGCTACAGGGAAATACCGTCAAATCGACATGGGAACAGGGAGCAGAACATCAAACAGAGGAGATGTACGCGCAGGAGGCAGAGGTGCGCCTGGAAGCTCTGATGGGGGTGCCTGCACCGGAGCTGAAGGTCGCAAAATGGTTGTCCGGGCGCTCAGTCTCCATCGGAGAGTTAAAAGGAAAGACGATTGCGCTATATTTTTGGGATTTGAGCGACTCGGATAATTTACTCTGTATTGGCGTATTGAATTTCTTACAGAAAGCCTATCGGAAGAAAGGGCTTGTTTGCATCGCGGTGTGTCCCGCAGCGACAGAAGTCGACGTCGTCATGCGTCTTATCAAGGAAAAGTCGCTCAGCTACCCTATTGCGCTGGAGGGCAGCACGAAAATCCCCGGCGCGAGGGGCGAAACGTTTGATCGATACGCTATCGGGTGGGGGGATCCGGTTATTCTCATTGACCGCGAAGGAAAAATTGCGAACATCGCGTATCCGTTGAATCTTCAAGATCGGGTTCAGGCTCTCCTCGCGGACTGAACTGCCTGCGGGTTCTTTTGGGTGGGGTTGGCATTTATCTGGACTGTGATCCGCAAACTAACAGTTTGCGGTACAAAGTTTATTCTAAGTTACCACTAGTCGTGCACTCAAGAGCCCGTTGCGACTCACTTGATCACCCACTATGGGATTTACTGTCGCCTTCGCTATCCGCTCAGTTGATCGCACGCTTGATCCCGCTAGGGCATAGATGCACAGAGTCTTAACGTTTCTGTTAGATTGAGATCCGCAAACTAACAGTTTGCGTTACAGAGTTTATTCAAGGTCACCACTAGTCAAGTACTCAAAAGCCCGTTGTGACTCACTTGATCACCCACTATGGGATTTACTATCGCCTTCGCTATCCGCTTAGTTGATCGTTCGCTTGATCCCCGCTAGGGCTTAGATGCACAGAGTCTTAACGTTTCTGTTAGATTGAGATCCGCAAACTAACAGTTTGCGGTACAAAGTTTATTCAAAGTCACCAGTAGTAGTACTCAGAAGCCCGTTGTGATTCGCTGCGCATTCATTTAGAAAGCAAAAGGAGAAAATTGATGGATTGTTGTCCAATGCTATTTGGTATCGGTAGTGTCATGTGCGCCCTTGTGTGTACCCCGAGTTGCGCGACGTCGGAGAATCGCCAATCTCATCCCGAGCACGTCAAGTGGGGTTATGAGGCGGAAAACGGTCCGGCTGTCTGGGGGCGGCTCTCCCCGGAATATATTCTTTGCTCCGAAGGTACGCACCAATCGCCGATAGACATTGCAAACCCCATACGCGCAAATCTTTCCGGCATAACCATCAACTACCAACCGGCAATCTTGACCATCTGGAATAATGGTCACACGATTGAAGTCACGTATCCAAAGGGAAGTTGGCTAGAGGTTGACGGCACTCGATTTCAACTGCTGCAATTCCATTTTCACGCGCCGAGCGAACATACGGTAACGGGCAAATCGTTTGACATGGAGATGCACCTCGTTCATGCAAGTGACGATGGCACGTTGGCTGTCGTTGGAGCCCTTATCCGGCGCGGGCGGGAGAACGCCGCGTTCAATCCCATCTGGGCACATCTGCCAACCGCCCCGGGACAAGCGAAGAGCGTTGAGGGTGTCACATTCAATGCCGATGAATTATTGCCGAGCGCGAGGCATACCTATCGCTACGAAGGTTCGTTGACAACCCCGCCGTGTTCAGAAGGGGTAAAGTGGTTTGTGCTTAAATCTCCCATTGAAATGTCCGAAGCGCAAATCGCCGCATTCAAAGCTATTATTGATAATAACACCCGGCCGGTGCAGCCGCTTAACGGGCGCGAACTGCTGGAGGAGGTTTCTGACTAATGCTCCATCATTCGCGACGCGCCTGCCCCCACGCGCGATAGAATTCCCCCATCAAATCGAAGCGTTCGCTCCGATCGTCCCGGCAGGCACGACGTATAACCTCGTACTGTGCATCGCTGCCGCGAAACGGCTCGCGATCCAACGTTCCATCCGACAGAAACACGGCTGCGGTTCGCCCCATGGTGAACACGTTCGTACGTTCATCGATCCGTGCGCCCAATTCAAACTCTTCGGGCGCCATAAAGCGGGTTGAGCCGAACATCCTTCCCATCTCATTTACGAACGGCGCGTCACGGTAAAGATCCAAATCTATGACGTGAAATTCCTGTTGGTTAAAATCATAAATCATGCAACCGTCGTAGAAATCGACAGCGATCCAGCCCTTTCGTGCAAGTTGATAGTGTAACTCGTATACTTGGTCGAGGACGTCCAGAATCTCCTTGGACGGGAGTCCCCTGAAACGTTGAAAGGTTGATTGCGGTTGCTCCCGTGTTGCGGCGTCGGTACGGACAAGTTCGCCGTTTACCCATTCGTAGACTAGCAGGGGACCGGTAGGCGACTCAACGACTTGATGGAGCGTTGGCAGCGTGTGGTAGCCACAACCTTGCCGCAAGTGGACGGCGTTGCGAAGCATGGACACCCTTTCGGCGTGACTCAGATAGGGGTCCGGATTGTCCGGATATCCGGCTGTTTTTACGAAATAACGTTCCCCTTCAGTCTGTATACCGTACGAGATGTTCCCGGAATCCTGTATTTCTTCGTCAAAAACGGCGAACACGTCGCCAACGTTATGGAGATAGAGATCGGGTTCTTGGTCGATGCGGTCAATATCTAGAAGTGGATGTTCCATGATTGTTTTCTCCTTCGGAGCGGGGAAGACCGACGCATCTTGGCTAGACACATAGAAAATACGTAATTGTTTAGTTCAGTCAAGAACTTACACGCCAACAGGAAATCGCGACCTGGAGAAGATTTCTATGCGATCTCTATCGCGGTCACTATTTATTCCCTTGATCCTTCCTTATTCAGTCAGTTGATCTCCTACATTACACTCATGGAGTGGGAACGGGCATTAAACTGCAGTGCGACGAACCTACATTTCCAAAACAGATTGATAGACTAAACAGTTACGAAAATACAATCTTCATTCGTTACCCATCAGCGGAATCCGGTTTTGCACTAAGCACTTACGAAAAAAGATTCAGGTGCACACCTACAACTCTTGATCATCGACCACACGAGGACGGGTGCCGATCGATGGGGGCAGGAGCAATCGTTTCTGTTGCTCGGTCAGTTCGCCGTATTTGTTGAGGTCGTAGTAGCTCCCCGACCATGCCGAGTGTCCGGGGCTGTATTTGTAGAGTATGGCGCGGCGCTCGTGTTCCGCTTGCCACGGCATGGTTCCGTGAATGACAGCTTCGGTGAAAAACAGAACGTCGCCCGTTTCAAGTGCGGGTTGGACAACGTAGTGCGCCGGACGCTCAAACCGTTTAACCTCCTGTGGTAGAAGGGTGGGGAAGTTGCTCTTATGGCTCCCCGGAATGCAGGCGAACCCGCCCGCGCCTTCGGGCGCGTCGGTCAAGTTATATGTCATCACACACAGTCCGTTACGCATCACGCCATCTCTATACCTGTACCAATGGTCGCCTTCGGGACCGCCGGGGCGCCCGCCATCCTCGCCGCCGTGCAAACCGCCGCGCGTGTCTCCCTTGTTCATGAATAGGGCGTAATCATGATCGAGACGGACGTAGGGGCCTAATAGTTCGATGAGATAGGGGAGGATTTTGGGGTGGTCGATGAGTTGCTTAAACGGTTCTCCCCAGAGACTCGGCATACCGTCTCGGTTTCCTTTGTCAATGATTGCGTTCATCTCGTCTACATCGTCTTCGGTTAACACGTCCTTGATGACCAAATACCCGTAGAGATCAACGGCAAATTTTTCTTCATCTGTCATGGCGGTAGCTCCTTTCTTCTACGATTCCAGTCAGTTTCCACCTCGTGAATTTTAAGCAATCGAAAAACCAACCGTTATTCATATACTGCGGTAGGTGCGGTTGGAAACCGCACCTACTGAAATATGTGTAACCGCGAATGGAATTGACTATAAGACTGTCGCAGAGGTGCTCAATGTGATTCTTCCGGATGTGTTTCCGTGACTGTTTCCCCGATTGTTTCAAAATCGAAACTTCCGAGCACGTCGCCGTTCACCTCGAGTTCGAAACGGTGCCAGTCTAGGCGCGCCTTTCCGTCGTGGTACTGTTTGAGCGACGGCAACGGGAAAAGAGATTTATCGTAACTTACCGTCTGTTTTGGCTTCAGTTTTCGTTGGCTGACGCGGTAGCGTTTACGCGTGATGCGCCCGGTGGGTCGTTTATATGAGACTACGTAGTGAGTCAGAATCGTTTGGGATTCAGCGGCTTCGCTCTGCAAGCTGAACGAGAAACGGAATTCGTCGTTAATTGGGACGACCTCGCGCTCGGGCTTCAGTTCAATGAGTGTGACTTGTGCTTTGCCCAGCTCCCCGGGTGTTCCCATACCGAGCAGTTTCAGGGCGCGTTTGTCCCCAATTTTCGCCTGATATTTTAGCGCACCTCGTAGAATTTTCGCTGTTTCCGAGCGACCGTCGCGGCTCCATCGTTCCAAGGCGGCGTAGCCTTCAGTCGGATAGTCCTTGACGATGTCTCGCATGTCCGCCGCGACCTGCTCGCGCACGCGCGGGTCGCTATCGTCCTTGAGCGACTCCAGCAGCGCCAACATCGGCTGCGGATCGGGGATGAACCGTCCAATCCACTTTTGCCATATCCCGCGGGTACAGATTGACGCGCACACAAAAAGACGGAGATTGGCGTTTTCGTCGTCCACCCAGTCGCGAAAGCGCTCAAAGCACCGCTCGGGGTGGTTAATGAGAAACTCGCGCATCTCGCCGCCGCGGGTGCACCGGTATTTCGCGAGTTTGCAGAAGGCATTCATAGATGCGTCGAAATCCGCCAATCCGTAGAGGCTAACGAAGTAGGAGACCGGTCTCAGGTTGGTTTGGAGTTCTTCGCTGGGGGACGGGCTCGGTTCGGAGGGGAGTTCCGAGTCGACATGCTCCATTAAAATCGCCAATGCATCGGTATAATTTTCGGGTAGGTGATGGCGCAATACGCGCCCGATGGCTTTCGTCACGTTGTAGATTGTTTGCCCTTCCATCTCTGTCCGAACGTCCTTGATGAAGGTGTCCGTGTCGAAGGCGGGATAGATGCGCTCAAGTTTCCGTCCGATGACCAGACCATCTTGTGTCAGGTCGAAAAGTGTGCGTTGTTTCATGTCGGAAAGTATGCGCCGCTCTTTCACGGTCATTTGGGGCTCCGGTGTCGTCGTGGGCACGTGGGGATATTGAACTTGACTAAGACAATTGGATAATCGATCTCCTGTAATGCGTAATACGTATTGCGTAAAGCAAATTTTTTTGGTATCACGCTTTACTTATTTCCACCAAGTAACACTCGACATTGCACTCCGCTGGAGTGCAGACGCGGGGAGGAATCGTGTTCTATTGACATTCCACTCCTCCGGAGTGCGGAGATTGGGCGCATCACGATTCTATTAACATTGGGGATCTCTATCGCGCTCACCATACCTCCACTTAATTCTCTTTGGGGTTTTTAGAGACTGGTGCGCAGAGGACCTCTATCGCACTCCCTATTCAGTCGTTTGATTGCACCCTACAAATGCTATCGCGCTCGCTGCCCATTCGCTTGATCTATCTGAATTCTGCGTTCAGTTGGGAGATTCGTTGGATGTAGGATTCTACTTCAGCGGTTATTTTTGTTTCGTCCCAGTGTCCTCTTTCACCGAGGAAGCGCGCGATTTTCGGAGCCAAATCAACGCCTTGGCCGGGGCCAAATCCAATCCGTAGCCGCCGCCAGAGCAGGTCGTCGAGCGTCATCGTCATTTCACCCCAAAAGGCGTAGAGCACCTCCGCTTTCAAAAAGGCGGACGACTCCGATATAGGCTCTGCCAGCGTCCGATCTTCGGTAATGAACTTTCCGATGGCGGCTGCGTCTCTTCCGTAGCGAAGCACGATCCGTTCCCGGTCCACGGACGGAATCGATTTGGCACGTCTGCCACCTTCCGACTCAGTGGCGTTTCCCAGCGGGTGCGCCGCAGTTTTGCAGGAGCGCGGACATCCCAACTCCTCAGCGATGCGGTCGACAGCCTCCTCGGCAATCTTCCGGTGTGTTGTCAACTTGCCGCCGTAGATATACATCACCCCGCTTTTGCTCTCGGTAACGAGGTGCTCGCGAGAAACAAAGCCCTCGCCTTTGGGAGCGATAAGGGGGCGCACACCGGCATAGGCGGACACGATGCTCGCCCGATTGACGGATGCCGTCGGGAATATTCGAGCGACTTCCGAGAGAAGATAGTCCACCTCGGCGGCAGAAGGGGGCACGGAATCGGGATCCGCTTCGGGATCGGATTCGGTGGTACCGACCGCAGAGTGAGCCTCGTCGAAACTGAGCGTGAAGATGATGCGGGGCTTTTCGCTCTGACGCTTTTCCGCGCGAGTGAACGTCGCGATGCCGCAGTCACCCCGATTCAGGCGGGGCAAGATGAGGTGAATCCCCTTCGCCTTCCGGGTTGTCAATCGCGGAATGCCATCGTAGGCGGGGTCCTTCTCCCAGAGCCGATCTGTCCAGGGACCGGCAGCGGACACGACTTTTCGTGTGATGATCTTGAACCGCTCACCAGAGTGGACATCCTCCAGAAGCACGGTATGTGCCTCGTTGGCTTTGCCAGGCTGGGCGATGAATTCGACGAAACGCACGTAGTTCGCGACAAACGCGCCGTTGCGGTGCGCATCCTTCAGTGTCAGTAGTGTCAAGCGTGCATCGTCAACCATGCTATCCCAAACAACAACGCACCCTTTCAACGACCGCGGCTCAACCGGACCGACCATGTCCCGTATCTGCGCCGGGTCACGGATGGTGCAGGCTCTTTCGTTCTTGTCGGCTTTCGAGAGGTGGTTGTAGTAGTGCGCCGCGAGGCTCATACCGGTGAGCGGGTAGGGGTCGCCCTTGTAGTTGAGGATAGCTATCGGCGCCGGTTTGACGAGGTTCGGCGCAATGCGCAGCAGGATTTCACGTTCGCGCCGCGCCTCCTTAATTAGCGTGAAATCGCGTTTGATGAGATACCGGAAGCCGCCGTGAATGAGTTGGGAGGTGGCGCTGCTGGTGCCGTTGGCGAAGTCGCCCTTCTCGACTAAACCGGCTCTGATACCGCCGTTTAGGGCGAGGTCGCGGATCAGCCCGGCGCCCACGATGCCACCGCCGATGACCAGCACGTCTAACGGTTCGCGCTGTAGGTTTTGAATATTCTGTGTCCGAGTGCGGGAGGAGAATTCGACCGGCATGTCAAACGGCATCACTCTTGGCGAGCATTTCGGCGTGACGCGCAATTTTGTCGATAGCGGCGAGGACGCGGGGTGCGGCGTGCGGAACCGGATCGGTCAGGACGGGCAGGAACACGAGTCGTGAACAGGCTTTTTCACTGACGGGGAGGTCGCCCGGTGCGTAGCCGACGTAATCTCCCCCCATTTCGGATGTGCAGAGGGGACCCCGTCCATCGGTATAGATATCCAGTCCCTCCGTGAACAGCGGCAGTGTGTGGAGAAGCGGATACGGGTTGTCGTTCGACGGGGCACTTCCCGAAAATAGCGGCACACCGTCCCCAACCAGAAGCGGATACGGATTATTGTTTGCGAGGACGCCCTCCTTGCGAAGCGCCTCGGCAAACACGGGCGCCGGCAGCCCACACAGTTCGTCCGGATCGTAATGGATGGGGAACCCGAAGAAACCCGCGGGCCCCGTACCGGGATAGGTTTCAACGGGGCTGACTCCCGGTATCGCAGGCAAGCCGTCCGACACCTCTCGGATGAAGGCGCTTCGCTTGGCGTTCAACGCTTCAAGTTTCTCCATCTGCACCGATGCGATGCCGATAGCCACAGGGTGCGCCCGGTATTTGACGCCAAGCCCCATCGGGGGAAGGTGCTTGTACCGCAGGTCGCCATCCTCAATCTTGACGGAACGGTTCACCTGGCCGAGCAGGCAGGCACGTTCAAAGGTTGCGGCATCGTTCGTCGCCAGCACACCGCCTTCGCCGGCGCTGACCGGCTTGCTGCCCTGCAAACTCCAAGCGCCGACGTGTCCGATACTTCCGACCGGTCTCCCCTTGTAGCTGGCGCCGTGCGCGTGGGAGCAATCCTCTATGACGGGGACACCGGTCTCGTCGCTCAACGCCATCAGCGCGTCCATGTCGCAGACGTTGCCCCACAGATGGACAGCCACAATGGCTTTCGTGCGCTCGGTAATCCGCCGCCGCACATCGTCCACGTCGATTAGCAGGGTGCGCGGGTCGATCTCGCAGAAGACGGGTTTTGCCATCAGCATCAGCGCGGGAGTGATCGAACATATCCAGGTGTAGGTGGGGCAGATGACCTCATCGCCGGGGCCGACGCCGAGTCCGAACATGGCGCTGTGTATCGCCGCCGTGCCGTTGTTGAGCGTTATCGAAAACCGGGTGTCATGCCGGTCACACCACATCTGCTCAAACGCTTGAACCACCGGGGATGCACCCGAAAGCTCGTTGCGCAGGGTCATCTCGTAGGCGATTTTGGCTTCGGCTTCCGAGATTTGGCGCCAACGCTCAAGTTTCGGATAGGAGGCATCGGGGGCTGGTTCGAAGGTGGGGGTTCCACCCAGTGCGGCGGGCAGGTCTCGCGGGTCGGTATTCGGCATGGGGTGTGTGTAACCTCCGACAAACTTGATGCGCGTATTCTATCAGGATCGGCCCCCGTTGTCAAGAGGGGAAAAAGCAGTGGCCAGTGGTCAGTGGCTAGTGACCAGTGGGTAGTTGGCGCGAACGAAATGGGTAAACGTGGTTGGTCTGTCCATCCATAGGGAAGGTGATGTAGGGGTCAACGATCGTTGACCCCTACAGGGAAAAATTTGGGGTAGAAAATTTCATACTTTTCATACTTTTCATACCAAAATGGGGTTTTCGGTAGAGGCAACGGAAGGGGTTGAGCACAGGCTATGACTGGGTTTTTGGCGGTTTTGATGTTAAAGCATAAAAAGCATAGGTATGAAATTTTGGTATGAAAGCGAAAATGTAGCTTACGGCTACATATGTGCGTGTTTAGTGGTTAGTGATTAGCAATGATACGTTGGGTTTCACTCGAATTTCGCATCAAGGTCGAGTGGACTAAGTCCTTGAAATCCTTCAATGGATAATCGTTCAACCCAACCTACGCAATACATCTGTGTGGGAGGGCAGCACCTTGAACCGCGGTCCTATTCGGCGGCAGCCTGGTACATTTCTCGCATTGCCTCACGGATGTCCGGCGCGTCGGCGAGGTATTGATTTTCCGCCCGCTCTTTGAACTCGTCGGGGATGCCGTGCAACGCTTCGGCGATAGGGCCGGCGATGGCGGCAAGCGTGTCTGCATCGCCACCGAGCGAGATGGCGTTGCGCACGGCGTCCTCAAAGCTCTCGGATTCCAGCGCGCACGTAATCGCCTGCGGCACCGTGCCTTGGCAGGTCTCATCAAAATAGTAGTCGGGGCGGATTTGGTCGACAGTCCGCGTCAAATCGTAGCCGTACTTGGTCGAGATTGTCTCGCGGATCTCCGCCGGGCTCTCGCCTTGATACGCCAGCCAAATAGCGTGCGTGGTTGCCCGCGCGCCTTTCATGCCTTCGGGGTGATCGTGGGTGATGGCGGTCACTTTGTCGGATGCGGTTAGCGCGGCGTCAAGGTCGCCGCGGTGTAGGAACGCCGCGGGAGAGACGCGCATCGCCGCGCCGTTGCCGTAACTTCCGTAGGGTCTAGGCACGTCGAAATTGATCCACCGGCTAAAGAATCCGCCGTAACCGCGTCCGGGGTGGCGGCGGCACCACGCCTGCATGGTAGCCGCGGGAGGAAGGTCGTGCAGTAGAATATCGGCAACCGCCGCAGTGCAGACCGTATCATCCGTGAATTGGCAGTGATCGTCGAAGAAGTCGAAATCCTTGGTTTTGATTCTGTCCCATTCGTAGATGGAACCGACGGTGTCACCGATGATTGCGCCTAGCATGATGCCTCCGTGCTTCGTTATTTCTAGGAATAATTGCACCGATTACAATGGTAATATATAAAATGGGGGAAGATTGGTTAGATGTTTGAGAACTAGATGGATAAGTGGTTTATGCAAGTAAGGAGGTCGCGACCTGGAGATCGCGGGATCTCTATCGCACTCGCTATCCACTCGTTTGATCCTACAGAAGACGCAATTTCTGACAGTGCGGAGTATAGGTGCGTTTGTGTTGAAGGGGGAGAAAGCCAGAAAATTTAGGTCACCCCTGCCGGGCATCAAATTCTGAGCGAATCAACCGCCCGATTCTGGTGAATCGGATGTCGGCGATAATCTTCCAAATCTCCCAGGGCTTTTTCGGATTGAGCATATCGTATGACCAGAAGACCATGAAGGCTTGACCCCTGATTTGGCTCACGGGTACGGTGCCCCAGGTGCGGCTGTCGCTGCTCTGATCGCGATTGTCGCCCATGGCGAAGACGTGCCCTTTAGGAACCTTGAAGGGTTTGCCCTCCGGAAATTTCGCGTGGAACTGCCGGGACGGGAATTTGTAGTCCGCAAAAGCGTCGTTAGCGGGCAAGAGGTAGGGGGCGCGGAAGGGGGGAAAATCGTGCTGAGAGCCACGGTAGCGGGGTGTACGCTTTGTGTAGGCGCCGTCTTTGACGGCTACGCCGTTGACGTAGAGCGCGCCATCCTTTGTCTCAACGGTGTCGCCGCCGACGGCGACGACGCGTTTGATGAAGTGCCGGGATTTCTCGTGAAGCGGAACGAAGACAAACACATCGCCTCTCGCGGGTTTGTGCACGTCGAGGAGTTTGATGTCGGTGCCCGGGATGCGGACGCCGTAGATAAACTTGCTGACAAGGATGCGATCTCCGACGAGTAGGGTGTCTTCCATGGAGCCGGAGGGGATTTGGAACGGCTCGACGACGAAGGGACGCATGAATCCGAAGACAAATGCGAGGGCGACCACGATGGGGCGAAGGTTTTCCCATGCTAGGGCATGTCGGAAGCCACGCCGTCGTGAAGGGGATTCTTTGCGGGTATTGTCCGACGTTTCGCTCATTAGCGTTTTGCCTCCAATGCAGTATATAGAGATTAACGCTTGGGGCTGGTTGGGGTTGACAAGACCTCGAAACAAAGATCTTCCTGTTTGAAGCGCTTTAGATGGGGTTTTCTATGTGGTCACGATTGTACTCTTGGGCGCACATCGCCGCTTTGCGTTATTGATGGAACATGTTGGGGAGCAAGTTCAAAGGCCGAAGAGTCGAATGCGTTGATTAATCGGTATCTTCACCCAAATAAATACATTTAACGATGTGCATCTGCGAAGAGTTTTTATCCGTAGTAAGGTAAGGAGTTGAACGCAACCAGCGACGTACGATCAAAGGGTTGCGATGGAAATTACAATTGGTTATTCATTTTCGTCCGCGTCTAACCTAGCTAATCTCTCCTTTAACTCTGACCGATCTAATCCCTTTCGGTTGAATCTCCAGTCAATAATCGCTTCTCTAATTTGGTTGTATATTTTTATTCTGTCTAGCTTAAATCCAGCGAAAACTGCGCATGAGATTATGACCAAAATACCCAGTAATTCGGTGGCGGCAAGAATTGGTTCAGTCTTATCCCAGTTAGTGAAAATGAAATAACCTAACACACCGAATACCGAGAAAACAGGAATGAAGAATGCAATTCCTATTACTCGTTTGATACGATGTTCGCTTCTCTCAACGAGGGAAGACAAAATTCGAGTCACAATAAGGATATCTGTTGTCCGATGCGCAGTAGGACTATCGTCCATCGCTTGTAGGAATCCTTGTTCAATTACAAAAAAATCTATCAGATCCGATGCTTTTTGAATGGCCTCCATTAAGAGAGGTTTCCATCCCCGATGTGGATATGTACGTTCGTAAAGACAACTCGCGATTTCATCAATGGCTCCTTGAGAGCGTGGTGGATTTGAGCAGGCGTCTTCAAATAGGGTGTTAAGAACATAAAAATCCCTTGTAGAATGATTGAAGCAATATGATTCAAGATTGTTACGTTCGTATTCGACATTTTCTCGAGCCATGGCGGATAGTTCGATCAGATTCTTGGTATAATGCATCCCACTTATAGGTTGCTTTTTCCTCTGTGCTTCGATCAAAGTTGATAGGTCTTTTTTTGCGGGAACACCAGCACAGAATACCGATAGACAAATCTGTTCGATTTCGGTCAAGTCGAATTCAGGTGGTTGAGTTAAAGGGTCGCCTGCTAGAAATTGATAAAACGCCCGCTCCTTTAAGCTTGACCTATCAAGAAGTTTTTGCTTTAGCTTTTGTAATTCATCGCAAATCAGCATCTTATATGAACCACAGCTTGTCATTCAACTTGTCCAAGATTGAGTAGTCCCAATCGGGCACTTTTTTAAGTTCATGCACCATCTGAGCCATGAGGTTTGGATATTTTATAGTAACGGGTTTGCTGGCGGGAATGAAAGAACGAAAAGATAAGTGGGTAAAGTGAAGCACTTGTTTGGTGATTTCGTAGAGATCTCTGTATTCGGACCTTCTGTCCAGTCGGACTTGAATCGGAACAACTGAACGACCGCCCAAATGAAGCAATGCTTGATTATGCGACAACTGAATAAACGTTCCACGCTCTGGTACACTACGCCCCTCATTCTTGAAGACTCGAAAGTTGTGATTGTAACTAAGATGGGCCAGTCCATACTGAATGTCATATTCCTTAAACTGTTGAAGCACATTATTGACCGCTTTTAGTTCATATTTCTCGCTCGATTCCTTAAACAAGTGGAATAAAAGTCGAACTCTATCCCCTTGTGATAGTCCTTTCTTATTGAATGCGCGAGTAAGAACGTCAATGAGATAGGTTTCAAGGTTCTCTGCATATTCATCAAACGTACTCAATTGGCTGCAGTCGCCAACAAGATATGTGCCATTATAATCAAAGACATTAGCAAAACCTAAAATCCACGCACCACTATCGTCGCTGGTAGAACCAACTCCTATGATGAGTTCAGACACATTTTTTTCAGACTTTTCTATCGTCCATGCGGTACCGCCAATCTTTGAATAGACATTCAGCGCAACATCATTGTTTATAATATTATCGTTTTTCCTGAGTTTCTCAATGGTTAAATCTTGACTTGGCAATCGTTGGTTTAGAAGTTTGGCTTTCGTCAAATAATAAGGAGATTTTTGTGTGGGAATGTCTTTGTCTTTCTGAGACAGCAGAATAATAGCCAGCTGATAATCGTAGGCATCTATTCTGTTTATTACATCAAGATAGGTTTCTGGAGGCTTGACCGTTTCCACGCGGAATTCGACATCATGCAAATGAAATATCGTTCTCAATTTCGCCTTTAGCATCATCACATATTCGCCCACACTGCCTTCGTATTCGTCTGGCGACACAACAAGAATGGCCAACCTCTGATTATTGAAGAGATCGAATGAATATGGTTTTAACTCTGAAACCATCTTGTCATAGTATCCCGTCTTAGCTCTTTCATTGTAGTAAAAATATCTTGGTTTCGGAATTTTTATTGTTTCAAACGAAGCACTTGGAAGATTGACGAGCAGGAATTTTGAGATTTCCAGACCCTTTGGCAGGTAAAATTCTGCAGAAACTTGATTGAATCTCTTTTCGCAGGCTTTGAAATAATCAAATTCGTTACGAGCTGATTCTATCCTGTTAAGGTAATTTTTATAGGCTTGCTGTTGTCCTGTAGCTTCTAGGTATATGTACCGGTTGTGACTTGAAGCGACGATTTCCCCGTTATTATTTCGGGTAAATCCGCGAGTATCTGCTAGATGGCCTTTAATCTCAGCCTCACTACCAACGAAAATCGGTTTACCTCGCCTTCTAACAGTCAAAGCGATAACCTGTTTCTTCTCCCGTTTCGAATAAAGATTCCTCAGAGAAAAAGCCAAGGTAGGGCGCAGAACCAAAACTCCAAACTCCCCTTCTTTTTCCTGATTTAATTCAACTTCCCAGATTGACGAGTGCCGTCTCTTGAAAATTTCATAACTTTCATTACTGAAATACCGCACGATGGCACGCTCTAAAATTTTTGTGAAAATCGGAGAATGTTCGTTGAAGGATATTAGTGCTTCTTCAAAAATCCCCGATAAAGACTGGTCGGTTGGGTTTAGTTTCCAGACGTATAAGTCATCATTGAATTTGTAGATGAAGAAATCCGGGTTGTGTTTGTATTCATCGTACAATTCGTCTGAATATACTGCTTTTGGCAGATACAGCAGTTCCTTATTGAAAACGACTTCCAAAAAATTGAGTGTTAGTCCCTGAGTTTTTGGTGAAGATGTGTTAGCCTTCATATTTTCTCCGCCATCGTAGACTCGCTGGAAATTTCTTGCTGATGGTTCGCGTTTTTCGCTTCCGCCGACTACAACTCGCGAGGATTCCCCTGAAAAACCTCCCTCACGTGCCACCCGACGAAATTTTCCTGCGGATAATACGATTGCCTCTGCGGGAAGCTGATGTTTCTACCGTGGAACCTCATGAGCCACTCCTGAAAGCCTACCGAACCGTTGGCGTCATCTGACACGAGTATTTGCAATTGAGTCGACAAAGTAAAGGCTCCACGGTCGAATAGCCTATGGTGTAGCGAGCACAGCGCTAACCCGTTGACTGGTTCATCGGGACCACCCGCTTGCCGCCACCTTATATGGGCTGCCTCCAACGCCACTGGTGTATTTCCCAATCTTATGTCAAAACCACAGACCGCGCATCTGTATTCATAAGCTCTCAGGATATTCACTCGGAAGTTTGGATCGCCTGTTGGCGCGATAGGAATCTGAGATAGTAAGTCAAGCCCGTCAATTTGTAGCGGAAATCCGAATCCGGCTTCTTGCAAAATGTCTTCATGTATTGTCGAGGGAAAATGTCCGGTGAGAAGGCGTTTTGCTATTTCAAGTGCCAGCCTAGGGTCGCTCTCAAGTTCATGGAAAACATCTTCGGTAAACCCGCCGGAAACGTTGTAATCACGCAAATCTCTGACGAAGGCATCCCCTTTTGAGGTTTGACGAATCCTATCGGCATGGGTGACTTCCCAAACGTTGTTCTTCCGTAACCGCCAAAATGGGTAATGGGGTCTCTTGTCTGATTGCGTAGGCGAAAACTTTTGCAATAATCTTTTAAGGTCCACCTCAATTTCGGAATAAGGAATAAGGGGGATTTCATCACGTAGCATTCTTCCTATTGCATACAAAACTAACAAAGGTTTGTGAGGCGCTCTTTTCCCGTCGCGCTTCCATACATTTAAGGTTTCAAATCTTCGTATAATTTCTTCCCTGTCCATTTTTCACCCTCCCTCGGGTGACCTATCGTAAATTATACAGTATCACAAATCGCAAATCAAACACGGTTCTTCGTCATCCTCATCATCAAGGGTGTCACCGAGAATTTCTAACAGAGAACGATTTGGTTGAGAGGTCGTCTTCCGTGCCATCGATTTGTTGTAACTTGCCTTGATTTGCTCAATCCGCTCGGCATCCGAAAGTTCTGCCAAACTTTCACTTTGACTCCAGGTGTATCGTTCTCCGGTTTCATCGTTGAATTTCTCGTAACCCTTGGCGAGTTCAAAGAGGTCGGGATGCTTTTCCATCAAACCGACCCATTCGGCTTTGCGCTGGTAGAAACAGAAATAGCACCCGGAGCGCGTCCGCCACTTGTAGTATTCCGGCAAGCCGAGACCGCTCTCCTCCAAGATGCGATAGACATCCGCCTCGGTGATACCGTCCTCTTTGAACGGATATTTGGGTTCAATGTTTCGGTTCTCAACGTTCTTCAGCGGCTTATAACCGACGCGATTTTCATCGGCGCGGATGGCGACGTAGTTGTAAGCCGAGTCATCACCGATGAATTCCTCAAACGGTTTAATTTTCAGGAGTCGGGTGCACCAACGCACCTGGGATGAGGGGAGCAATCCACCAAAAACCGAGAGCCAATGGTCAAAATCACGGTCGGCGTTCAGGCGTTCGACTTTTTTTCCCAAAAAGGCTTCCAGCCGGTCGAGAAATTCATACGTCTCCGGCAGTTCTTTTCCTGTATCGCAGAAAGCGTACTCCATCTGCGGCACCTTGTCCCGCATGTAGATGGCGAGCGCCGAGCTATCTTTGCCTCCGGAAAGACCGAGGATGTGGCGTCTGTTTTGACTCATGTATCCCTCTTGATGGGTAGGTTTCAGTCGGCTAGGTTGAGATTCGTTTCAAGCTAAGTTTGTTTGCCGCTGTCGTAACGGGCGGAGGATTTTCGAATTAGCGTGAATCATTTGGCAGAATATTCTACGTAAACGCCTTTGGATTGAAGGAGCGGAATGTGTGTGCTGATGGTTTTCGGGTTTAGCGTGTTCGATCGCAGATCCAGCTCTTTCAGACCGGTTAATGCGACCAAGGGTGATACGTCAGACACTCGGTTGTCCACAAGTCCCAGCCGTTCCAGATTGGTTAATCCGGCTAAGGGTGACAGGTCAGATACTCGGTTTTTGAAAAGGTGCAACTGTTTCAGGTTTGATAGCTCTCTTAATGGGGAAAGGTCCTCTATCTCGTTCTCGTCGAGACTCAAGATCCCCAATTTGATTAACTTCGTTAAAGGCGACAGGTCGGACACGCTGTTTACGGAGATGTCCAGTTTTTCCAGCTTCGTGAGTTGCGCCAGAGGCGCCAAATCTGAAATTTGATTGTTCTTGAGCAAGAGCTGAATGAGATTGGACAGGTTCGAGAGGGGCACCAGGTCGGAGACGCTGTTCTCTGCCAACCAAAGCATTTTGAGGTTCCCCAACTTTCCCAAAGGCGCCAGGTCTGCTATTAGGTTTCCCGATAGGTCTATCCATTCCAAATTCTTTAGTGCAGCGAGCGGAGTGAGGTCAGATATCTGGTTATTGACGACATTCAGGTTTGTGAGTTGGCTCAATCCCTCTAACGGCGATAGGTCGACAATTTTACAATCGGGGATTTCCAGAAATTCCAGCTTCGTCAATCCCGCGAGGGGCGATAAATCGACTACTGGGTTGCCGCCAACGTCAAGGGCTTCCAGATTGGTTAATCCGCTCAATGGCGACAGGTCGGCGCATTGGTTATTGTTAAGGATTAGGACTGTAAGATTGACCCCATACTCCAGACCGGTCAGGTTGCGAATCTTTGCCTCGGTTGCCGAAAGGTCGGTTAATGCCGCCATGTCGGCGGCTGTGATTGCGGCGTCCTCGGGCTTGTCCAGCGCTTTCACAATGACGGCGCGGAGATTGGCGTCGGGGATGTTCACCACAGGGGTGGTGGCTGTCGTGTGCCCGATAAGCGCGACTCCAAAGGCGTATAGGACGATCAAGATTGTGGAGCGACGCCGGTAGTATACCATATTTTCCCCTGATCGAGGGAGGATTCGGATTTTCCCGTAATGTTCAAGTGCCAATGTGAGGGTGAGCGCAACGGACAACCACGGGGGATTATCCCAAGAGGAAATGGTGGGCGGTGCCCACCCTACAAATACTTTTTCGCTCGTTTGATTCCTACGGCTCATTTCCCCACTCAAATGACTTAATCTGGAGGGAGCGGGTTTTGGCGGGGAGTTCGATTTTTGCACTCTGCTGCTTCGATGAGAGGTGAACGGCAAAGCCGATCTCTGTCGCCGGGGACGCCTCTTTCATATCGCAGGCAGTCCTCTCGCCGCTCTCAACGGCGTTAATCAGGTCTTCTACCATGGCTTTCCCCGCGGGCCAAGGCTCGGTTTCTCCCGGAAGCTCCAATCGCTGGATATTCGACGGGTCGTTCTCGCGCCAGACGAAACTTTCGGCGGCATCGTTCAGGAGGAAGAGGCGTCCGTTCTCGCCAACAACCTCGAAATTCATGGGCAGCCCGGTGCCTTTATGCGCGCCATCGGGAGTGATGAAAAGGACAACGCCGTTCGATAATCCGATCTGTGCTCTGCCGGTGGGGTCTTGGCATTTGCGTGAGTCGGCAGGTTCGTTCGATAGGTCCTCAACGAATCCGCTCACCCAAGCGGGTGCGATGTCACCGGCTAACGCAAGCAGGGAATCGTACCAGTGGCAGCCGTGGTTAATCAGATTCGACAGCCCGTATGCGGTAATGCTCGTAACGGGACCGATGATTCCGTCAGCCAACTGTCGCCTCAAAGAACGGTAGCGGGCGGACCAGCGTCGATCGAGGGCGAATAGAAGCGGCACGTCTCGGCAGGCGGCGTTGATTCGGTCGAGTTCTTCGAGGCTGGTGGCGAGCGGTTTGTCGCAGAGAATTCCGCGGACGCCGGATTGGACGGCGAGTTCGATCTGGTCGGCGTGCATGGTTTGACGGGTGGCGATGCATACGAGATCGGGGCGCGTCTCGGTCAGCATGCGTTCGTAATCGTCGTAGGTCGGCACTTCGCCCCACACGTCTCGCCAGCAGGCTGCAAACTCGGCGCGGGTCTCCTCACCGTAATCGAAAACGCCGACGACTTGGATTTCCGGGACCGCATGGAAGGCGGCAGCGAAGTTGTGGCTGCCGGGGGTTCGCCCAACCATGCGGTGGCAGCCGGCAATTGCCACGCGACATTTTTGTTTTTCTTGTGTCATAAGTTTTTCTTCGGTTGAAAGCCTTTTACGTCAGCCGTTAGCGGTTAGTAGTGAGTGCAAATCCAATCTCCAGATTGGCGGTGTCTAACATCGTCTGAACTGTGATTTATTTGATTTTTAGGATTTCCTTGATTGTCAGTGTTTAGAGCCTGTTTGAAAAGTACAATTTGTAGGGTGCGCACTACGCACCAGCCTCTAAAAGCCCCAGAGGGGCGGAAGGTGTGTAGAAACGCCAAAACCCCGTGTACTTAAGCCCCAGAGGGGCGACAGGTAGGTAGTAGACGACAATAAAAGCATGAAAAAGCTTCCTACAAATAACCAAAAATGGCTTTGCTACCGATTTTTCAAACAGGCTCTTAGCTCGACTTTGTACAAAAGTACGACGGTTGGATTGTACGGAAAGCCGCACAAAACCAACCCCGTAGGCGGGGCATCTTGCCCCGCTGTGATGGCACAAGAAATCGCTGAGACTTTTTCAATGGTCTAGCAAATAGGCCAGATGGCTAAAATCTCCCCCACTTTTCTTCAGCGTTTGAGCGACACTGCTTGTTGTATCGCTCAAATGTACAAAGTCGAGCTTAGTGGATGGGGTAAGCGGGATTTTCACCGGAACTCTCTGAAAGCTTTAACAGGGTTATGTTTCGCACTCATAAGAGGTTCTCTATTGAGCAACCGACCTGGCAGGTAGAACTATAGATTCCTATTACTGTGCGTCTTCCATAGGAGGAAACTCTGCTCGCGCTAAGAAATCGCGACCAGGAGGTCGCTCCTACAGAGGAAATTTTGAGAAAGGCTGGTGCGCGGTGCGCACCCTACAGATGTACAGGGGAAACGCATCTAATTATAAAGGATGTCTCATGGTGGAAGAATGTGCGATTAATGTTGGGTTTCACTCATATTTTGGCAGGTTCAGACAAAGTGAGCACTCTAAAACTCCTCTAGGATCATCGATTATTAACAAAATCCCGTTCAACCCAACCTACAACTCATAAGGGGTTCTCTATTGAGCAACCGACCTGGTAGGTAGAGCTATAGATTTCCTATTACTGTGCGTCTTCCATAGGAGGAAGCTCTGCTCGCGCTAAGAAATCGCGACCAGGAGGTCGGTCCTACAGAGGGAATTTAGAAAAAGGCTGGTGCGCGGTGCGCACCCTACAGTTGTTGCATGATCGTGGGGAGACATGCTATCATGAATCGTCGGCGTGCGCAACATCAACCGAGTTTTTTGACAGGGTGTGTTTGGTTCTGTTGACATTTGAAAAGGTCAGCCGTCCAGTAAGGATTGGTTTGCCCGCCATGAATAGGGGGCGAGTCCCGGTGCGGTTGGAAACCGCACCTACGTGGAGAGAATGATATAATCAAGACATCATATACACGGAGGACAGGCGTGAAGATTACAGATGTGAAGGTTTTGACGTTAAGCGGATATAAACAGTGGAACTATGTTCGGATTGAGACCGACGAGGGATTGACGGGGTTGGGAGAGGCGCATCCCGGGGCGGGGATTGCCGACATTATCTTGCAATTCAGGGACACGCTCGTTGGTGCGGATCCGAGGAATATCGAGCCGTTGTACCATCGACTCATGGGTTCCGTGAGAAACCGATACGGGATGGGTTTGTCGGCTATCGGCGGGATAGAAACCGCTTTGTGGGATGTGCTCGGAAAAAGCCTCGGCGTGCCGATTTATCAGTTGCTAGGTGGAAAGTATCGGGAACGTATTCGACTGTATGCCGATGTTGGGCATGGAGAGGGGAACACGCCGAAGAGTTGGGCGAAGCGGGCGCGGGAAGGTGTTAAGGACGGCTACCAAGCAATTAAGTTTGACATCGACAACTCCGCAAACGAACTTAGACAGGATGCGGTCAATCGGGAATTGAGCACGGCGGAGTTGGAAAAAATGACATCGTTGGTTGCCGCCGCGCGAGAGGCGGTGGGTGATGAGATTGATATCAGCATCGACTGCCATAGTCTATACAGCGTGCACGCGGCTATTAAACTCGCCGAGTGTTTGGAGCCGTTCGATCTGATGTTCTTGGAGGACCCTGTGCCGAACGATAACCCCGAAGCGATGGCGAAGGTTAGCGCCGCGACATCGATTCCGATCTGTACCGGTGAGTTTCTGTTTCGCCGGGACGGTTTCAGAGATCTGATTCAGGCGCAAGCGTGCGACATGCTGCACGTTGATGTGTCCGGGACGGGTGGGATACTGGAGGCGAAGAAGATTGCGGATTTGGCGGATCTGTACTATATACCGTTTGCGGCGCATAATATCACCTCGCCAATCGGCATGACGGCGACAGCGCATGTTTGTGCCGCTGTACGGAATTTCATCGTTATGGAACTGCCGTATCACGCGGATCAGGTGGAGTGGCGTTGGGATTTGGCAATTTCCGAGGAGCCGCTCATCCAAGATAACGAATTTGTGGTTCCGGATCAGCCGGGATTGGGGATTGAACTGAACGAGGAGGTTGCGGAGGAACATCTGATACCCGGATATGATGATTTGGATGAGGTATAAGGGTTGATTTTTTGGGGGGTTGTCTCTAGGAGCCAGTTTGAGGAATTGGCGGCAAAGCCATTTTTGTTCATTTGAAGTGCTATATCCCTGATGGATTTCTATCGCGTTCCTTATTCAGTCACTTGATCGCTCGCTATCCGCTCGTTTGATCCCCTCTGGGGCTTTTAGAAGCCGGTGGGCAGTGCCCACCCTACAAATGTACTTTTCAAACAGGCTCTAAAGCCTATTTAAATATTGGGTCACTTGAGATGTGGCTTTACTTGTGGATAGGTGTCGCCTGCTTTACACCTGTGGGAGCTCTATCGCGCTCGCTATCCACTCGCTTGATGGATCTCTATCGCACTCATTATTCATTCGCTTGATGGATTTCTATCGCCTTCCTTATTCAGTCAGTTGATCGTTCTCGAAATCGATAGTTTTTCCTACCTTGTCTTGACCTACCAAGATTGGTATACCTCGTACGACGCCTCGATTGGGCGTACAAACAAGATAGGTGGTTGATTCTAGAATGGCAATCACCAACTCATGGCTCCGCGGATCTGGTTTCCCCACTTCTACATGGTAATCTTTGCCTTCGTGCCGATAGGCGATGCTGAAAATTCGGCGTTCCGAAATCTTCCACCCTAACATCTCTTCCGCAAATTTTTTGGTCGCTTCCCAGACAGTTTCTGCCTCTGCTTCATCCTTCACTGCAGGAACAAAAAATCTCATTTTACAAGCCTCCCGCTACTTAGCGAAACAACCAGTATGCGGTCAAACGCAACCTTTCGTCTCAAACTTATCTTCCGTTCATTGATGTCGAAGGAAGAAAATTCCCCACGCCAACAGACAACTGGCGAAAGACTGAACCTTCAAGATTGACTATCCGAAGTTTCTATTCCATCGCAGAATTTAGACGATTCCACCGTAATGGAAGTATTATCTAGATTGAGATGAGGACTCGCATGGACTACTTCGGAAGCGACGCGATTCAACATTTCCATATCTTCTTCGTCGCGCGAAACAACTCTCGTGTCCTGAAGCTGCAGGGTGAGGAGCCGCTCTCGATCACGTTCTGAAACTTCCTCAGAGCCTGATTGAATAATCGGTAGCAAAGCCATTTTTGGTTATTTGTGGGAAGGTTTTTCATGCTATTTTTTTGTCGTCTACTACCTATCTGTCGCCCCTCTGGGGCTTAGGTGCATGGGGTTTGTGGCGTTTCTACACACCTTCCGCCCCTCTGGGGCTTTTAGAGGCTGGTGCGCAGTGCGCACCCTACAACTGTACTTTTCAAACAGGTTCTCAAGTATCCCCTCTTCCCGGAGAAATTATCAAAACTACTACCGCTACACCTGCTCATGTGCCACCCGCATTTCCATAGATCCGTGCGATTTCGGACTAAAGTCCATTTCACCCAGATTAAGATAAGGATTGAGGCGATCAACCATAGGGACTAGGCGATTCAAAATTTCTGTGTATTGCACGTTAAGGGATTCATTTTCGACGTTTACGTTCAAAAGCGAATCTCCTAAATCATTGAGAACGGCTTCAAGTATATTGAGATCTTGCTTGTCGTTGCCGGATAACACTTGCAAGAGGTCTCGCGGGTCAATGTCAGTGCGACGAGCGAATTCGTTTGGTCCACCTTGGGCTTCAAAGACGTTGCGGAGTCCTATCAGAAATCCGAAGGTGTCGCCGTCTTTCTGGTATTCTTCTAGTACGACTTCGAGATAGGAGATAGCCTCCTCCCGATCGGAAAGTTCTTCCATCAGGTAATCGTGGTAATTTCTCATTTTTCTCATTTTTAAGACTCCCTGTATGTCTGCCAATAGGTTTTAGCTTGTTCAATGTCTCTAACTTGCGAGGATTTATCCCCACCGCAGAGTAGGACGATAATTGTATTGTCTAATTGTCCAAAATAAACCCGATAGCCAGGACCAAATTGGAAACGGAGTTCAAAAACACCGTCGCCAACAAATCTATAGTCGCCCAAATTTCCGGCTTCAAGGCGGTCAATTCGAGTTTGAATTCGTCTCCGTGTTCTTCGATTTCGAATGGATCTCAGCCATTCGGTGAAAGGCTCTCGATCGTTTTGGTCAACATAGATTCGTATGTTTCTCGGGTTTGCCTGTCTCATTTCTGTCGCGTAACGTCAAGAAGAAGGGAACACCAGATCTATTGATATTCATTATATTTTGTCTTCTAGCGAGACCTTGGGTTCCGGGAGCGAAAACCGCAGGGATGACTTATCAAGCCCGTAGTCCATAATAGTTACGAAGTAATCCAATTTTGTCAACCTTTTTCTCCCGGTAGACCTGTTTGAGTCCCGCCGTTTCATCGTAGCGGAGGGCGCCGTCGGTGAGATTTTCGAGTCCCTCAAGGTAACCGACGATAGAATCCTCGTCTAGCTTGAAGATTTGTCCCGGACTCTCGGGCGAATAGGCGATTTCCGACAATGCGAGCGAGTTTCTGTCGCCGAAGCGGGACTCCCAAAGTCGAGCCAGAACGGCAGCGAAAACCGGGGTCGGAAGGGAGGGTTTTTCGCCGCGGTGGAACTGGTAGGTGAGTCCGTCGGACGAATCGGTGATAAGCCCCAACTCCACGAGCGGGCAATTGAAGGAATCTTCCATGATCGTTCCCTTCGTCATGCGCGAGGGGACGTAGGTGCGGAGAAAGCAATCGACATCGCGGTTAATCGAATTTTCGGAGATTCGATCCCGCCCGTTTTTTCCAGCCCAATCCATCAACTCGGAGGTGAACCTCTCCTTTCTAAACTCGTTCTGATTGAAGAATCCGAACGCCCAATACCACGTGGACGCTCGGCTAGCGTTCGCTGCAAGTTGCGCGTGGATGAGCCACAGAGTCGCGCTGTCCTCAAGGTAGGGGTCGAATCCGTCATCGGCGAAGATGGCTTTTCCGAGGTCGGTCGGCTTGAATCGCGTGCGATCATTTTTCTTCGCTTGAATGAGTCCGGCCGCGGTGCACCAGTGGCGGATGGAACGCACCATGTTTTTCCCGACGCCGAGGGTGATTGTCGATTGGTCGCTCGTGAAGACGGCTGGGTCGTCTGTCACGGCGTCGACGCCTTTTTTCAGCCAGGTATAGCGAAAGGGAAAGGTTTCGTGGCCGGAGAATGAAGGTTTGATTTTGTCTGGCGTGGTTGTGTGTGGTGTTGTCATTTTATGATGTTATGGTCATTTACGCATATTATGATTGTGATTTAATGAACGATGATGATATGTATGGTTGCCCACAAGATCGGACGTGCTCTGGTAGCGCAACGATTAGTTTGCGCACCCCACAATCTAACAGATTGTGGTACAGAAGATTGTTATTCCCTACAAGCATCTAGCACATAAGGGAACGGTGGGCGGTACCTAAAGCGAAGGCTGGTGCGCGGGGGACTTACTATCGCGCTAAGATCTCTATCGTCTTCCTTATTCAGTCAGTTGATCTATCCACTCGCTTGATTGCACCCTACAATAAATGGTGGGCAGAAGATCGCTATCGCACTCCTTATTCAGTCGTTTGATTCCACCCTACTACAACATCGCGACCTAGAGATCGCTCCTAGAAGGAGATAAGATTTGATTGCGCCCTACAACTCACATGGCACTCCGCTGGAGTGCATAGACGAGCTTCGTTCGTTTCTATTGACATTGCACTGCTCTGCAGTGCGGAGATTTGCATATCGGAATTGTGTCGGCATTGATAATATGGATAGCGCTCCTTGTCCGGACGGTTGGAGGATCTCTATCGCGCTCGTTGTTCATTCCCTTGGTCTCCTGCAATAAGCAAAGGCTGGTGCGCGGTGCGCACCCTACAAGTACCGGCGCATAAGGAGATGGTGGGCAGTGCCCACCCTACAAAAATGGCCGGTGCAGCATCTATATGGGAACTCTATCGCAGGATTTTCTATCGCGGTCGCTATTCGGTCGTTTGAGGGATTTACTTTCGCGCTCATTATCCATTCGCTTGATCCTACAAGATTATTTTTTCTTGAGGATCATGAGGGTTAGATCGTCGAATTGTTCGGCTTCGCCTTGAAATTCGAGGACCTCATCGTATATGGCACCACATATTGTCTCCGCGCTTTCGTTTCGAAGGCGGACGGCGGTATCCTGCAACCGGGCTTCGCCATAAAGTTCGTCGTTAATGTTCGTGGTTTCGGTGACGCCGTCGGTGTAGAAAATTATGATATCCCCGCTGGCGAGTTGCGTGGTCTCCTGCTCGAAGGGTGGCATATTTGCAATCATATCGTCGGGAAAAATCCCGAGCATTACGCCGCCTTTTTTCAGCCATTCGCAACTACCGCCGCTACGAATGACCATCGGGTCGTTGTGACCGGCGTTGATGGATGTCAGTTGATTAGTTTCGGCGTTCAACTGGGCAAAGAAGAAGGTCGCATATTTACCGAAGTCACCGCTCGCATTCAGCAGCGAATTGAGGGTAAACGCCATGGCGGGCAAATCGGTTTTGCGGGTTGCCTCGGATCGCAGCCCGGCTCGCAGGGTTGCCATCAGCAGCGCGGCCTGCATTCCTTTGCCGGAGACATCGGCGATGGCGAGTCCCCACATGCCGTCCGACTCAGGAATGCAGTCGTAGTAGTCACCTCCGACGCCGCCGCGGGGTTGATAAAGCCCGAACGCTTCATAGCCGGGGATCTGCGCCAGCGTGTCGGGAATCAAAGTTCGCTGGATTTTCTCGGCTTCTTCCATCTCCGCCTGCAATCGACGCGCCTCCAGCGCTTCTTGATACAGGAAGGCGTTTTCTATGGCGACCCCCGCTTGGTTGGCGAAGGCTTCCAGAAGAGTGCTGTCACCGACGGTAAAATCAAGTGTAATGCCTCTCCTACCCACCTTATCGGCAACAATCAAGACGCCGAGTATCTCCTCGCGGCCGCGCATGGGGACGGCGATAAGATTTTTGCGACCAAACAACGCGGCATTCTGCTCGTCGTTGTATATCAACGTTTTGTCCTCTTGGGTTGCGACTTCGGCGAGCATGGTTAGCGCCGGATGCAAATTTTCGTCCGATTTCAGGGGAATCGACAGGTTCCTCAACTCGGTGTTGGCATGAGATTCGAGACTGAACAGGGATTTCATCTCAAGCCGCTCCGTGTTAGGGTTTATTCGCATCAACCCGGCGGCGTTTGCGTCCAACAGCGAGACTACATGCGCCACCACTTCCTCCTGAACCGCCTCCGTATCCAGTGATTTGCAGATTTGAGTCGCAGTGTCAGAGAGCATGAAGAGCCGAAACCGTTCGGCGCGGCTTCTGACCATCAGTTGGGAATAGGCGATCGCGATAGAGGTGTGGTTGGCGAATACATTGAGGAGCTCTCGATTCCAATCCTCTATTTCGTGCCCATCAAAGAATGCTCCGAGACTAATTACACCCAGAAATTCGTCGCGAATCCTTAACGGGAACCAAAACCGGGCATCAAGCGACTGCAACTGGGAATGGATGTGCTCGAAGAACGGCTGGAGAACCTCCGGCGGGTTGGACAGGTCAATGTACGGGTGATCCAAGAACCCCGAGATCTGATCGGGAGGCACCCGAATGACCAGCGATTCATCAGCAACATTCACGGACGATTTAATAGTAAGCGTGTTCTCGTTCGGGTGGAATAGCAGGATGGCGCCCCCCGACACCTGCAGCGTCCCGAGAATCATGCGCAGATAGGTTCTGCTCGAAACGCTGAAGTTGCCGTGTCCGGAGATGATGGTTTCGCCGAGTTCGTCAAGTTCCGATAGCCCGAAAATCAGTCGTTGTATGGTTTCGTCGGCGGAAGGGGCTTGCATGAGTAATCCTTTTATCAAGGGTGGTCTGTTGGTGGAGTGACGTTCAGGGCAGGGCTCCCTTTCCCGAATTGCGAAAAAAAAGAAACCAAGTTTTCAAGAAAAAACTTGGTTTTAGGGTATATCTATGGGCTGTTGAGGGCGGCGATTGCCGAATCTTCGTCCGGGAAGATTCCAGCATGTCTTGCCAGCGCCACAAGTTTAAATGTGTGCTCAATTGTCGGCGTCAAGCCGCAGAAGTTTAGAATGCCTTGGCGCTCTTCGAGCAGTTCGATAATTTCAATCAGGATGGATATGCCGATGCTGTTGATGAGTTTTGTCTCGGCGAGGTTGATGACAAATTTGGTATGTCCCTTTTGCATGAGGTTTTTCGCCGTCTCGGCAAGATCCTCACCCCTGGGACCATTCAAATAACCCTCTGTTTGAATGACGGCGTAACCATCCTCTTCCCGTATCTGAACGTCAAATTTACCGCTAAGCACTTTGGTCTCCTCAACCTTTCAAGTTAGACAACTCAATCAGTAATCGGGTTTCTTTTTCACCAATGTAATTGTAGTTTCGTGCTCGTTGCTGTCGACATAGAGATTGTCCATCATGTTTCTTATTAACTCTAACCCCCAGCCGCGTTTCCGCAGTGCATGCGACTTTGTTTCGCCCTCCGGCTGCAACACCTCCGGATCGAATTGAAAACCGACGCCGCGATCGGTGATTTTGAGTTCCAGCTCGTTGTCTTTCATTATGAACTTGATGCGCACCCGCTGATCTTCGCTTTTGCTATGCTCAAAGGCGTTGATGCAGGTTTCGATTATCGCGAGTTGAATCTCTTCAATGCATTTCTCATCGAACCCGCCTGCTTCGGCGATCAAAGAGCCGGTCTGTGCCGCCACGAGTTCCATACTCGGGTGCATTGGTATCGTCAAAACCACTTCGCTATCGGTTTGTTTTGACACCGTTGATCGACCTCCTCTCTTTGTCGCGCCTTTGTGTCGCGAGTAAGGTGGTTCCATCTTCAAGTTGGGGGTCAAAGATGGCCGACGGTTCTTTCAAAGGCTGGTGCGCGTTGCGCACCCTACAGAGAGCAGCCATCCATTCGTTTAATCTCAAGTAATCCTGCAGCATGCATCAAACGGGCGAGGTTGCGATGATTTGCGGAGCGAGCGACCAGTCAAACTCCGTCTGTCGTCCGTCTTGAACGGCTTCCAACGTCTCTTGGCAGCGGCGCATCTTGGCAATGAGCGTTTTCAGATTTACGCCCAGGTGTTCGTCTTCGTAAGCGGTTAGCTTTGCCACTCCCTTTTCCCATTGGCTTGCCGCGCCGCGGAGATTGCGATTGAGCAGGTGGAAGAATCCGACGCTAAGTTGGATTAGGCCTTGATAGAATCGTTTATCTTTACCAGTCTCAAGCATCCAGATGTCTTCCAAGGTTTCGTGACACTCGAAATAGTCGCCGCGATTGAATTCCTCGATTCCTTTAAGAAGTTCGGCAGTTTTGTTCATTTTGCCTGGGGGCTGGGCACATCTAGCAATTTCTATATCTGTAGTGCATTAACACCGTCAAGTAAGTCTTTCAAATGCGGGGCAAGATGCCCCGCCTACCGGGTTTGGTGTGCGGGGTATTACTTAGACACGCTCCAATATTCGAATTCGGCGAAAAATTCGGAGAGTTGCCCGTCAAATCGGTCCGGCGGTGCGCCAAGCTCCGAGCGGATTTCGCCGTAATCGAAACTTAAACGCTGCTTTTCGGCACCAAAAGATTCGGTGCGAAGTGCGCTCGGCACGGCGCTCGCGACATCCTCGACGAACGATCCCAAGCTTTCATTTAATTCCTCTCGTGCCTCAAACATTGGCGCCATCTCCTCCTTCATCTCCGTGATTCTTTGTTCCTCTTCTTTGGTGGGATTCTTGGGGTCACGAACGTTGCGTTTCCAATCACCGAATACTCGGTCGACTTCCTCGTCAATGCGCTCTATCTTCTCCATGACCGATTTAATCTTCGCGGCAACGTTGACCAGGTCGTCGTATCTCCTGTCATACGATGCCTCTTCCTCATCCAGTACCTCTTTCGCCCATTCTTCAAACTCGGCGGTGTCAGAATATTCCTCTATTTCTTCGTGTTCGGGCTCTGAACGAGTCTGGCTCGATTCCATCTCCGGTCGGTCGTCGGTTTTCGCCGCGGTGGCTTCCGGTACGCGTCTCACCTGCGCACGTGTGATTCGTTCGAGGAGTTGCTTTCGCTCTTCGGAATTTCTCGTCTTGGGAAGTTGATAGACGACACGGGGCGTATCATCGGCCGAAGCGGTGATACGGCGTATGACCAGCGCGCCGGCAATGATGATGGCGAGGACACCCACGCCGATTACGGCCTTAGTCGTCCATGAGTTAGTTTGCATTGTGGGCAGTTTTTGTTTCGGTTGGGATTCGAGTTTAATTTATACAGTCTCTAAACTCGACTTTGTACATTTAAGTAGTATAACAAACGGTGTCAATCACACGTTCCGGAAAAGCGGGTGATATTTTAACCATCTGGTCTGTTTGGTTGACCTGTGAAAAAGTCGGTAGCGATTTCCAGTCCCATCACGGCGGGGCAAGATGCCCCGCCTACGGGTTTGGTGTTATACAGCTTCCCGTCTAATCCAATCGTTATACTTTTGTAGAAAGTCGAGCTAAAATGACAGTGCATAAATGGCGTGAATTAAAGTGGCGATTCAGAGGGAATCTCTATGGGATTTCTATCGCACGGGATTCTCTATCGCGTTCATTATCCATTCACTTAATCTTCCTTGATTCCACCCTACAGTTGTTTTTTGTCGCGGATGAAGGGATAGATTTCTGTTTGGTCGCTGTCGGGGTTCTCGTCATCGAACACCTCTAGCAGGTCTAGCGATGTTTTCGCCAGACCATGGCGGCATCCATCCGCGATTGATTCTTGAACGAACAACCCGATGTCCTTGCGAATGATTGATGCCGGACCGCCACTGTCGTAGGTTTCGGTTAGGACGAAGTTCGGAAATATGTGTTCGGAAGTGTAACTCCGGCCGGAGGATACGTTGAGGATGTCCAGCATGGTTTTCATGTCGAGTCCGCCCGCCTCGCCGTACGCCAAGGCTTCGCTCGTGGTTAGCAAGGTTGAGATTGCCAGATGGTTGTTTACCATCTTCATCCGCTGTCCTTGACCGGGTTCGCTACCGACGTTGAAACTGTTGGCGCCAATCGCGTCGAATAACGGCTGCAACCGCATGAACAGCGCTGCGTCGCCGGAAAAGATGATGGTGAGAGTGGCATTCCGCGCACCGGATGCGCCTCCGGATACGGGGGCATCCACATAGCCCACACCTTTTTCGCTGAGCCGTTGGTGAGATTCGGCAGCAACTGTTGCTCCGACGGTTGAGGTATTCACCACGACAAGCTCGCCTTGAGTGTCGCTTTCGGCAATTTCCGCTATGACATCGGTATTGGCGGCAAGGGTGGGAAGACTTAGGAACACAGTTGTCGATTGTTCCGCCACATCGCTCACCGAGTCGGCAATTGCTGCTCCTTCAGGCGCGCGTTCGGCTGTCCCGGCGATGTCGAAGACCGCCATATCGTATCCTGCGCGGGTGATATTGTACGCCATCGGCTTGCCCATATTGCCGAGGCCGATGAAACCGACGACTTCCTTTACCATGTCAATATTCTCCCGACACAGAGCAGCGGTATACGTTCACCAATTCAGCATTTAAATTGAGACATATTCGTGGTGACGGCGGTCCGGACGAATGTGTATTGCGTCATCGAAACCGCGTGTTACGCGACCGACGCGGGGCGTCACATTTGTCAGGCTCGGCTTCGCCCAGTCCGCGAGCTTGATATTCGATGTAGACACGCTGCCCTTGAATACGGCGTCTCCGGGGAAGCTGGGGAGGATTTATTGCTTTGGCGGATGCGCGTCGGAGTCTTTGTCTGCGTTCGGTTTCCCCAAAATTGAGATTTCCCTTGCGGGATGCTCTTTACTCTCGCCTGTTGCGGGAAAAAGCATACCTGAAGGGGATTGCCATGTCAAATTAAAATACCACACGGGCAGAAGAAACGCATCTGATTGTAGGGGATGTCTCATGACGGTGGAATGTGCGATTCATGCTGGGTTTCACCCAGGTCTTAGCATGTCTAGGCAGAGCGGGCATTGGAAGACTCCTCTTAAGATTAGGAATCATCAACGAATTCCGTTCATCCCAACCTACGACCCCTAAGCTTGACTTTGTACATTTGAGCCGTATAACAGACGGTGTCAATCAGACGTTTGAGAAAAGCAGGTGAGATTTTAACCATCTGGTCATTTTGGGTTGACCTGTGAAAAAATCGCTGACGGATTCCAAATACTATGCAGATAATGTGTTGCGTATCGCCCGAATCTTGTTACTGCACGGCGGGGCAAGAAGATTTCTATCGCCCTCACTATTCATTCGGTTGATGGATCTCTATGGGATTTCTATCGCGTTCCCTATCCGGTCACTTGATCACTCGCTATTCGCTCGCTTGATCTATCCGCTCAGTTGATCCCACGCTGGGGCTTTGGTTTAGTGTGGCTTGGCTTGCTATATACCTTTCGCGCCGCTGGCGCTCTCAAAGGCTGGGGGATTCCTATCGCGCTCCTTATTCAGTCGCTTGATCCCACCCTACAAACTTAAGGTAAAGCTAAATGCTGCCTTCGTCCTCGTAAACGTCTTCATCCAGCCGTCTCGTGACCATTAGTGCCAAGACGCCACAAGCGACGGACATGAGGAATAATCCGCCGTAATTCACGATGTTAACCAGCACCCCTCCGAGAAGAGGAGCAAAACTCATCGGGAACAGGAGAGTGTTCATGAACCCGAGATAGGTTGGGCGGCTCAGAGGCGGGGCGATGTTGAGCAGATATGCCATGAATCCGACCCACATGCCGCTTACGGCGGCTCCCTCCGCCGAGAACACGAGATAATAACATGGTGTTTTCCACGCGAGCGGCAGGAATCGCACCAGGAGCGCAAATAGAGGCGGCAACATCAAAATTGCCGAGGTCATTAACAACACCCATCTGACGCCGTGATGTTTCCCGACATGCGCCCACCAAATATTTGAGACCACGCCGGTGAGCGCCATTGTAATGAAGAAGGAGCCGATTGTTGCCTCTGAAATGCCCAACTTCTGCATGGCGAAGGGAACAAAGAACGGGGTTGACATTCCGGCGGAGTGATGGCAGATTCGGAGGAACAGAAGCCGCCGGTAATTCGCATCTATGCGGAGGAAATAGGGGCCACGCTTGAGGTGTTGCCGTATCGGCTGACGCGATGCTTGAACGGGGCCGACAGGTTCGCGGATCCTGAGAAAGAAGGTCACCGACAGGCTGAAGGTGACGACCGCGCAGATAAACAGGATACAGTAGGTGTAGGGAAACGACAGTTCGGAGCTCAGTCCCAGCACCGAGAAAACAAAGAAATTTAAGAGTGACTTAAAAAACCGGGTAACGACGCCGAAAGGACCGATGAACTCCGATTCTTTGCCTAACACCGCACGAATGAAGAATCCGATGAGGACGCCACACAAGCCGCCATAGAATTGGCGTAGGCTGAAATACTGGGTTCTGCGACGCGGGCTGAAAGCCTTCGAGATGATGTCCATATAGGGAATCGTCGAGACACCCATCGCCGAAGCGGCAATGAAATAAAACATCAGGAAACAGATGGCAAGCGTAACCGGTCGTTTGGCACCGATGAAGATTACAGATAAGCAAATAGCCACCCACATCGTGATGCGGACGGCCATCCCCATGGCGTAGAACTTCATTTTTCGCGGACGGTGCTCAAGTAGATTGGACATCAGAAGTTGCGGCCACATCCAACCGGCGGGTTGCAGGGAACCCGTTAGTCCGACGAGAATCTTTGATTGGGTGAGAGTATGAACAAAGGCGGGGAGAATTGTCGCGGCATCAACCAAGGCAAAACTCATTCGCATGAATGTGCCTTGCAGCATGGCAAGTCTAAAGTTACGATCACGCTCGCGTTTTCTTTCCTCTATATTTTGTGAGTCTGAATCGGGAGTGTCGGTTGAGGCGGTCCGCATAGGACTGAGGTTGTTCCTTGAGCGTTTGTTCGGGAGATGGCTGCAATCGGCTGAAGTAAGCTGTTTCGGTTAAGGCGGTACGTTTCGACGGATGAGCAAGCCGTTTTTCCGCGCAGTGATGCCTTGATTGACGGGGTAATCTGTGCGATGAATCCGGGTACACGCAACGGCGCAAGGTTAGGAAAAGGCTGTTTACAGTTTCGTCGAGTGTGTGCTAAAATGGCATATTAAGCATACAGGATTATGGCGATAAAATCCAGAAGAAATCCAATCTTTTTTTGACTACAGTGCAATCGTTTTGTCCCCGATCGTGGAGGAGATAGTTCATGAGACTTGGCGGACCAGTTTTCGTTGACACCGATGACCCGGCGGCGTTAGCAAGAGCCCATACCGCAGAGGGTTTTCGGGCTGCCTATTGCCCACGGGTTACCTCGCAGGAGCCGGAGCGCATGCGGGAAATCGAGCGTGCCTTTGACGCGGAGGGAGTCGTGATTGCGGAAGTCGGGGGCGCATGGGGAAACATGATTGCCCCGGACTTGGAGAAACGGGGTGCACAAATAGACATAGTTTGCGACCGGCTTGCGGTAGCGGATGAAGTAGGTGCGCTGGGCTGCGTGAACTATTCGGGCACGTACGATCCAGCCTCTTCGACCGCTCCTCACCCCAAGAATCTAACGGACGAATGTTTTGATCTGATCGTGGAAGTCGTCCGGCGGATTCTGGATACGGTGAAGCCGAAGCGTGCGAGTTTTTTGTTAGAGATGATGCCATCGGTCTTTCCGGACAGCGCCGATTCCTACGCGGCACTGCTTAAGGCGGTTGACCGCCCATCGTTTCGGGTGCACTTAGACCCTGTCAATATCATTACCTCGCCGCGGCGGTTTTTCAATAACAGGAACGTAATCAAGGAGTGTTTCGAGAAACTTGGTCACGCTATCGTCAGTTGCCACGGCAAGGACATCGTCATGTATCCGACCTTCACGGTGGAGATACAGGAGTGCCGCCCGGGGACGGGCAGCTTGGACTACCGCACCTACCTCACGGAGTTGAACCGCCTGCCCGGGGATGTGCCGATGATGATGGAGCACCTGTCCGGGAAAGAGGAGTATGATTTGGCGAAGGGTTATATCACCGGCGTAGCGAATGAGATCGGTTTGTCGTTCTGAGATGTGTGCGATTCGGGGTTGTTTGGAGGTTTAACCTCTTCATTCGATCGGCTAATCGCTGCTTGCCCAATCGGTGAATCGCCGCAGGCACATCCAAAGGCTGGTGCGCAGTGCGCACCCTACAGATGAGCCGAGATGCATACGTCTAGCATGATGATTGAAGATTGTTTTACACCACTAGCGGACGCACCGTGATAAGAGAAAAATGGATTGGAAAGTTAGGATTTTCCTGCTTTTGCTGGCAGTTGGCGTGCTCTCTTCTCCTAGCGCGGCGAGTGAAGGGTCGATACAACATCGCGTCTCCCCTCACCGAATTTCCGAGGAAATCAAGGTTGATGGAGTTTTCGATGAGCCCGCTTGGCACAGCGTGGAGCCGATACGCCAGTTGCTGCAGATACAGCCGAATCAAGGTGCGCCGATGACGCAGCCGAGCGAGGTTCGCATTCTCTATGATGAGAAAAACCTTTACTTCGGTTTCACCTTTTTCGACGCGGAGATGGAGAGGCTGGTTGCAAACGAGATGCGCCGGGATTCCGAGGGGCTGAGGTCAAATGACTACGGTTATCTGCTGTTGGATACGTACAATGATCGGCGCAATGCAGTATTCTTCCGTTTCAACCCGCTGGGCGGGATGGAAGATACGGCGGTGTCGAACAGCGGGGACAGCCTGAACAGCAACTGGGATATTGTATGGGAGTGCCGCGCGAGAATCAACCCGGACCATTGGACGACGGAGATTGCCATACCGTTCAGTCAACTCCGCTTCGAGAAGAGCAATGTGATGACCTGGGGGATAAACTTTGGTCGAGAAATTGCGCGAACCCAAGAGATCGGAGCGTGGATTCCGGCGCCCAAAACATACGGTCCCCTTGGGAAATACCGCACCGTCTACTTTGGCAGTCTCACGGGATTGGAAGGCATTTCTCCTTCACGGAATCTGGAACTGCTTCCTTATGTGTCGCCGGGCGGCAGTCGTGTAGCGGCAGAAGAACAGACCGATGCCGTGTTCGAGGCAGGATTGGACCTCAAGTACGGAATTACCTCGAATCTCACGGCAGACCTCACGCTGAACACCGACTTCGCGCAAGTTGAAGCCGACGAAGAGCAGGTGAACCTCACGCGTTTCGATCTGTTTTTCCCGGAGCAACGCCCCTTCTTTCTTGAGGGCGCCAGCATTTTTGATGTGGGTGTCCCACGCCCGAGTTTCCGCAGACCTCCGCCGTTGCTGTTGTTCTACAGCCGACGCATCGGTCTGGCAGAGGAGCGGGCGATTCCGATTGTCGCGGGCGGCAAGATAACGGGGAAGGTTGGACGATACGGTGTCGGTGTACTTGACGTGTTCACGAATGAATTCCAAGATGAGGAGGTGGCGGAACCTCGGACAAATTACTCCGTGGTGCGCCTGACGAGGGATGTCTTCGCCGGGTCGTCCGTCGGTGTCATCGCCATCAACAGGCAGAATGCCGACGCTTATAATCGCACGGCGGGGCTTGATTTTTCCTATCGACCGCGGAAAGACCTTGATGTCCGTGGGCTTTGGGCGCGCACGCTTGACGACGGGGTCTCGGAACAGAACGACGCCTTCTATTTGGGCGGCGATTGGCGCAGCAATCGTTTTCAGGTGGACGGCTCATACACCGACATCGGAAAGCAGTTCAATCCCGAAGTCGGCTTTATCCGGCGCGGAGGCGTTCGACATGTTCGCGGCGAAGCGCAGTATACCCCTTGGCCGCGGGCGATCGGGATACGCCAGATTGAAATAGGGCCCGAGGTTGAATTTGTGTTGAACCACGACAATGAGCTGGAAACTCGAGAGCTTGTCTTCGCAAACCAGTTCGACCTTGAGAGCGGGGATTGGATTGGAGTCGAAGCCAGGCATACGACGGAGTATCTGACGGAGGATTTTCAAATTCAGGACGCTGTCATTCCGGTCGGCGACTACGACTTTACTTGGTTTCAAGCGTCAATTCATAGCAGCAGCAGTCGCAAGGTATTCGGCGATCTGCGCGTGGAGTTCGGGGAGTTCTATCACGGTACGAGACGCGGTATCGGCGTGGACGCAATCATCAAACCGAACGCGCGGCTGAGCGTGCAACCGTTAGTCGAGTTTAATCGTGTCGCGCTTCCGTCGGAGACGTTCAACGCCAGCATATTTGCGGGACGAGTGAGTTATTCCTTCTCGACGACGCTCTTTACCAAGCTGTTTGCACAGTGGAGCAGCGATAGAGAGGCGGCTACGGCAAATTTCCTGATAAACTATATCTATCGACCGGGCAGCGATTTCTACTTGGTCGTCAACCAGACGTATGACACTGAAGGCGAAAGCATCGATCTCCGGGACTGGACGATTATCGGGAAAATGACGTATTGGTGGGTGCCGTGAACGTGTTTGTCACGACGCTATAATATTCATATGCGTCGAATACGAGGATCGAGAAGAGAGTCTTACGTGGCGCGGAGAAAACAACCAGGATTCCGCGAAACGATTCTAGGGTAAGGGATCTCTATCGCCCTCGCTATTCACTCGGTTGATCGGTCATAATTCATTCGCTTGGTCGCAGTGCGCACCCTAACGGACGGTTTTCGGTAGCACGTCATGCCCAATCCTAGAGTAGGTACGCATTGATGAGAAAAGATAGATTAGATGGTCCGAAAACTCCTGATTTTATTTGTGGCTGTCGTGCTGTTGTCTCCTTTCGCAGCGAGTGCGAGGCCGATGGATCATCACGTTTCACCGCATCGGATTTCTGAGAATATCAAGGTTGACGGAATCTTCGCCGAGTCTGCCTGGCAGAACGCGCAGACGATCCGCAATTTTTTTCAGATACAACCGAACGAAGGGGCGCCGATGACGCAGCCGAGCGAAGTGCGAATCCTCTATGATGAGAAGAATCTCTACTTCGGTTTCACGTTTTTCGACGCTGAGATGGATAAACTGGTTGCCAACGTAATGCGCCGGGATTCCTTGGGACTGTCATCCAATGATTACGGGTTTGTGATATTGGATACGTATAATGACCGGCGCAACGCAGTTTTCTTCCGATTTAATCCGTTGGGTGGGGTGGAGGACACGGCGGTCTCGAACAGCGGAGACAATCTGAACTCGAATTGGGACATCGTATGGAAATGCCGCGCAAGAATCAACTCGGACCATTGGACGGCGGAGCTTGCCATACCGTTCAGTCAACTCCGCTTCGAGAAGAGCAAGACAATTACTTGGGGGATAAACTTCGGGCGGGGGATTGCGCGCAACCAAGAGATCGGGGCATGGAAACCGGCGCCCAAGACATACGGTCCTATGGGGCAGTACCGCACCGCCTACTTTGGCAGTCTTACGGGATTGAAGGGTGTCTCCCCATCACGCAATTTGGAAATTCTGCCTTATGTTTTAGCTGGCGGCAGCCGAGGAGCGGAGGTGGAGGAGACTAAGTCGGTGCTTGATGCAGGCTTGGATTTAAAATACGGCATCACGCCAAATCTTACGGCGGATCTTACGTTTAACACCGACTTCGCGCAAGTTGAAGCCGACTCGGAGCAAGTCAATCTAACTCGCTTTGATCTGTTTTTCCCGGAGCAACGACCCTTCTTTCTTGAAGGCGCCAGCATCTTTGATGTGGGTATCCCGCGACCTAACTTTTTCACTCCCCCGCCGTTGCTGTTATTCTATAGCCGCCGCATCGGTCTGGCGGAAGACCGTGCGGTGCCCATTATCGCGGGCGGCAAAATAACCGGAAAAGTTGGTCCCTACGGGGTCGGTGTGCTTGATGTGTTTACGGATGCATTGCAAGAGGACGAGGTGACGGAACCCCACACAAATTACTCCGTGCTGCGCCTAACGAGGGATGTCTTCGCCGAGTCGTCCATTGGCGCAATCGCCATCAACAAGCAGAGCGCCGATGCCTACAATCGCACGGCGGGACTTGACTTTTCCTATCGGCCTCGGGAAAACCTCACGGTCCGAGGATTGTGGTCGCGCACGTTTGACCATGTAACTCCCGAACAGGATGACACCTTCTACCTGGGCAGTGAATGGCGTACCAGTCGTTTTCAGGCGGCGGGGTCGTATACTGACATCGGAGAGCAATTCGATCCTAAAGTCGGATTCGTTTTTCGCACAGGGGCTCGTCAGATCCGCGGCAGGGCGCGGTATACGCCTTGGCCGGAGGCGTTCGGGATACGCCAGCTAAGAACCGGTCCCACGGTTGAATTGGTGCTGGACCGAGACAATGAACTTGAAACTCGAAACGTTACCTACGACGGCGAACTCGAGCTTCGGAGCGGGGATTGGATAGGTTTCCACGCCACGCATACAACGGAGCATCTCGACGAAGCGTTTGAAATAGAGGACGCTGTCGTCCCAAGCGGCGAACACGAGTTTACCCGGTTTGGTGCATACTATTTCGGGGATAGTAGTCGAAGGGTTTTCAGTATACTGGGTATGGACTTTGGAGATTTTTACCACGGTACGAAACGCGGAATCAACGCGGAAGCGGTTTTGAAACCGAGCGCGCGGCTGAGTATCCATCCTAGGCTAGCGTTGAATCGTATCAGCTTTCCGTCGGGTGTATTCAATGCCAGCGTTCTTTCCGGGAGGATAAGTTATTCGTTCTCGACAGCGCTGTATACAAAGTTGTTTGCGCAGTGGAGCAGCGGCAATGACGCCGTTTCCGCCAACTTCCTGATAAACTATATCTTCCGACCGGGCAGCGATTTCTACTTGGTCGTCAACCAGACGTATGACACTGAAGGCGAAGGCATCGATCT
>JAJDTR010000054.1 GCA_022827055.1 Candidatus Poribacteria bacterium
ATAATGGGTTAGCTGCCGGGCACTACCAAGATAGCGATGGGCTGCACCACGGTGTCATCCTGGAAAATGGCGAACTGCGGCAATATGATTTTCCGGGCGCCGTGCAAACGGAGATATACGGGTTCAGCGATTCGACCGGGATACTGACGGGTAATTTTATAGACGATTCCGGCGTTCGTCGTGGATTTTCAGGGGACAAAATCGTTGAAGTGCCTGATGCGATAGCAACATACGCCGATTTTGTGAACTCACAAGGTCTTATCGTAGGCAGCTACGTAGATGCTGACGGTCTATTTCACGCATTCGCGCTCTCCTCCTCTGGTAGGTTTATACTTCTTGACTATCTTGAGCCGTCAAATCTGGAATACTTTTTTCTGCACGGCATTAGCGAGGGCGAGGGAAGGAGTGTATTTGTAAGTGCCCGATCAAAATTTGTGGATGATATTCCACGCTCCTATGTCGGCTCATATCTGTACGGGCTGCACGAACTATGGTTTCCCGGAAGCATTAGCACGGAGGGCTGGAACATCAATAAGGATGGCTCTGTCGTGGGGCACTATGACTCGGCGGATGGGCGAAGGCACGGGTTTGTCGCCACACTCGGCACTAAGGCGGAGAGTGACAATTTTAGCAACGCCTACCACGTCACACTGGCGAAGGGTTTGAACATGATGTCCGTGCCGTTGGCGCCGCCAACGCCAATGAGCGCTCAGACGCTTGCGGCGCTGACGGGGGCGACAACCGTCATCACGCTTGATTCGGCAGACCAACGATTCGTCGGCTGGACGCCAAGCGCCCCGGACGACGGTTTTCCGATTGAAGGTGGAAAAGGCTATATCGTCAATGTCCCGGAAACCCGCAATTTCGCCTTCGTCGGAGCGCCGTGGACAGATCTAACGAAGGCTGCGACATCACCGCCCGCCATATCCGCCGAGATCTCTCAAGAACAAAACGTGTGGGCATTCGTGGTTAGCGGGCACTTGAACGGCAAACTGGCGGCGTTTGACGGCTACCAAGTCATCGTCCGTAACCTGAGAACAAACAGCACTATAGCCGCATCCGTGCAAGGCGATTACTTCGCTGCTGCAACCGCCGACTTGGCGCGGCGCAGCGTTGTCGAAGCTGGAGACGTGATTGAGTTGCATGTCGTCGGTCCCGATGGCAATGTTGAATCGCAAACCCTGAGATTCAACGTGACCCCTGAGCACCTTGCAAACGCGGTGTTGTCCGTCAGGCTTGACGGAATCGGTAGACCGGAGCAGGATCAGTTGTTACAGAACTATCCGAATCCGTTCAACCCCGAAACCTGGATTCCCTATCAACTCTCCGCGGACAGTCCGGTGTCGGTATCCATTTATGACACGACCGGGGTGCTGGTTCGCACACTTCCGCTCGGTATTCAGTCTGCGGGCTTTTATAATAGCCGCGAACGTGCCGCTTACTGGGATGGCCGCAACGATGCCGGAGAGGGCGTTTCGAGCGGACTCTATTTCTACCAGTTGAGGACACCCACCTTCCATCAAACACGGCGGCTTGTCATTATAAAGTAGAGTCAATCAGAATAGGCGTCACAGTTGTGCTATCGGCATAACTGTGACGCCCGTCTAACCCAAAGCCGCGTGAGTTCTAGTCTGCCGAATTCCCTTACATACGGCATGTGCTCCCGCTTGCACTCTCAAAAGCTGGTGCACAGGGGATTAGCTATCGCGCACGCTATTCGCTCGCTTGATCCCCGACAGATTCTGTCAATGATTTCTTCCCACCCCACCTTCTTTTCCCCTGACTTAACTAACTGGTCTTCTCGCTAAGTATTTAACGCATGTCGAAACCAAGTTTTTTCTTGAAAACTTGGTTTCTTCCCTGAATGCTAGTGACCTCAAGATAACGATCTAGCCGACTCATCACCGGCAACTTGCCACATGCAATCAAGGTAATCACAAAAATTCATCAAGCGAGTGGATAGCGAATGCGATAGAAATCCTAGTGCGATAGAGATTCCATAAATCACAGTTCAGACAATGTGAGCTACCGACACCCAACACTTATCATAAACACTTTTGAGTAAACCACTAAAATCCTGCCGTTTGAAGAGGTTGAACGTCAAACACCGGCTCATGTACTCAAAGTGATGGACAATAATGTCACGCAGACTGCCCAAGCCTTGGAGATGGCACGATCGACCCTTTATCGGAAATTGAAGTTGCATCAACTTATTGTGTCGGATTGAGGTACCAAAAGGTCTGCTTTAAATTGATTTTTCGTGTTAATTTACATGAAGACCGGAAAATGGACTCATCGCGTTTTCCCACCACGACGTAATGTACCGGTGGACTCGTCTTAATTGTCCCAAAACGGGATGGTGTAGCGTTATGGGACAACCTCGCCAGTATCCGCGTGGTTATGGGTTTTCTGCCAATATCCTTCCCTCTTAATCCATTTCAAAACCGTCCAACTTTGGGACAGTTTCAACCCTCCGGCTCTCACGCTAACTCCCCGTCTGTATCCTTCAAAGCCAAGCCTAGCAAGGGATTCCTCGGGCTCATTGATATTTGATCGAGCATTGGCACAGTTTATGCTATTAGTCCAATCATGTCCGTTTTTCAAACGGACATGATTGGAACTTACAAACAAATTCGCCCATGTGAGCGGCGGATTCAAAGGGTTGCCACTGATAATCCACGGGGGTGGAGTACCAATGGCAACCCTTTTTTATTTGCAAGGAAGGCTGTAGCTGGAATAGCGGTGTTCCTCATTGTTGAC
>JAJDTR010000093.1 GCA_022827055.1 Candidatus Poribacteria bacterium
ATGATGAAAGGGCAAAATCGGTCAATCAATCGGATTCGCGGCAATATCTAGGTGACTTCTGCTCGTTCATGCCGGTATACCCCAAGATCTAGTATGTGAAAATTCGAGATTACACAAGCTCTATTATGCGGATGATAAGTATAGGGGTTCTAAATATAATCAAATTAGTCTAAAATTCTTGACGTATAACCGACTAAATTGGTCGCCTTCAATCTTTTGTCGGCAGGCTTGCAGAATCTAAGTTTGGGATATGGAGAGGACAGGTTCTCATTCCATCAACACCGCAACTATTAAGGAGACAAAAATGGCGACAGGAGCGGTAATGCCTTATGACATTGACGCAATTCCCGAGGATGATAGCCGCGCGATTGAGATTTTCGAAACACAACTTAATCGCTTCCAAGATGGCGACGTTCTAGAGGAGGTTTTCACCGAGTTCAGACTGCGACACGGCGTATACGGACAACGCGACAATCAATCACAAATGATTCGTGTGAAGATTCCGTTCGGCGGTTTGAACGCGGCGCAACTCGAGATGCTCGCTGATATCGCCGAGGAGATGTCGGACAATATCATCCACATCACGACGCGCCAAGATGTGCAATATCACTATGTTGACATTAATCACACTCCGGAGTTGATGCGGCGACTTGCGTCCGTCGGCATTACAACAAAGGAAGCGTGCGGGAATGTGGTAAGAAACGTGACGGCTTGCCCGCTTTCCGGCGTTTGCCATGACGAAGCGTTCGACGTGACTCCGCACTCAAAGGCACTGTCGGCGTTCTTGCTGGGACATCCCGATGCCCAAGATTTCGGGCGGAAATTCAAGATTGCATTCTCCGGCTGCCATGAACATGCCTGCGGTTTGGGATACATGCACGACATCGGGGCAGTTGCGGTTATAAAAGAGGTTGACGGCAAACCTAAACGTGGATTCAAACTTCTCGTTGGCGGCGGGCTTGGCGCGGTACCCCATCAAGCAAAGGTGTTCGATGAGTTTTTGCCAGAGGAGGAACTGCTCCCGATTTCACAGGCGATCTCAAAGGTATTTGCTCGGCTCGGCGAGCGGAAAAACCGCAACAAAGCACGAATGAAGTTCGTTGTGGGGAAACTCGGGATTGACGAGTTCCGACGCTTGGTGCTCGAAGAGCGCGAGAAGTTGCGTCACGACCCCGCATGGACTAGCCATCTTGAACATCTTGATGCGTATGACGAAGAGCCGTTGAAACCGCCAACGCAACTGAACGGGGTCACGAAGCCGGAAGGCTTCGAGGAGTGGTACGCCTCAAATGTCCAATCGCAGCGCCAATCCGGTTATGCGTTTGTTACGATTACGCTTCCGTTGGGAGACATTACGGCCGATCAAACGCGTGTGCTAGCGGACATTGCTCGCCGATATGTCAAGGAGACGGTTCGCACAACCGTGGAGCAAAATCTTGTGCTGCGTTGGGTCACGATGACCGACCTTCCCGCACTCTATCGTGAATTGAAAGCCGTGGGTTTGGGCGATGCGGGTGCGGAGTCTACCGTAGACATTACGGCATGCCCGGGCACCGATTCCTGTAAATTAGGGGTGTCGTCTTCTCGCGGTTTGGCGGCACACTTGAGAGACCATTTCATCCAGACCGGTGTAAAATCCGAACTGGAGGACTTGCGAATCAAGATTAGCGGTTGCCCGAATTCATGCGGTCAACACCACATCGCCAATTTCGGTTTCTTTGGCTCATCTCGACGGCTTGGCGACCATATTGCGCCGTACTATCAGGTGCTATTAGGGGGACATGCCGTTGATAACGCGGGCTCTTACGGACTTCCGAACGGCAAGATTCACGGCAAGTATATCCCCGAATTTATCAAGGAAATGACGGATAGGTATCTTGATGAGCGAGATGAAGCCGAAACTTTCACCGCTTATATTGAGCGGCTGGGAAAAGTTGAAATAAAGAAGGTGCTCTCGAAGTACGACAAGATTCCGAGTTACGAGGAGGACCCGAGTTACTACGTCGACACCGGCGATACGAAGGAGTTTCAGCTGAAGACCGGGGTTGGTGAATGTGCGGGACAATTGGTTGAGTTAGTCTCGTTCAAACTGGAGGAGGCGGACCGGCTACTCTACGAAGCCGGGCTGCTGCTTGAACGTGAGGAATTCGTCGAGTCCGCAACTCGCGCCTTTGAAGGCATGATTCGGGCTGCCGATGGCTTGTTAACGACAGAAGGCTTGCAGTACGTCGATGACGAATCTACGGTTTCGGAATTTCGGAACCGGTTTTTCGAGCCGGGGATTGTCTTTGCCGGTTTTGGCGCACACATTTTCAAGGCCGTCGAGGAGGGCACGGATAATCTCAACGCCGAATTAACGCATCAGCGGGTCGAGGAGGCGACACTTTTTGTCGAGGAAGCGCATAACGTCTATAATCGAATGCAAATCCGCCAAGAAGAGGAGCGGCAACAAAGTCGAGGACAGCGTAAACGGCGCGAAGCAAGTCCCGCACGTATTCCGGAGGCTCCTCCGAAAGTTGAAACGGTTGAGGAGATTGTGGACAGCCTTGATCTTAAGGGTGTGGCGTGTCCATTCAACTACGTGCGAGCGAAAATTCGTTTGGAGACAATGGATGTCGGCCAACTCCTGGAAATCACTATTGACGACGGCGAACCGATTGAGAACGTGCCGAAGAGCCTGACGAATGATGGGCACGACATTACGGACACGAAGAAGATTGGACAACATTACCGTCTGGTGATTCGCAAGGGCGAATAACAGAACCGGGTGTCGGATTAGGGTAAAGCGTGGCGGACTGAAGCAGGGTTTGTCACGCTTTATTTTTTGGCGGATTAGGAGTGTACTATGCAACAAATAATTGAAGACGAAAATCAACTCAAGGAAGTGTTTAAACAAGCTTTCGTAGAATTACTACAGGAACGAAGAGACTTGTTGTATGATGTTTTTTCGGAGGTTCTTGAAGACATCGCTTTGGCGAACGCAATCAAAGAAGGCGAAAACACAGAGATTGTAGGTAAAGATGAAGTCTTCCAAATCGTAGAAAGTGAATCTTGAAAGTTGAGTTTAGAAGCAGTGTCCCAAGGGATGTCAAGCGTATCCGTAATCACTTTGTCCCGATTCAACGGTATGAGGAGGATAGGGATTCGAGAGGTCGTTGGCGTTCATTGTTAGTGAAAATCACAAAAGGAACTGAACGAGCGTCTGATAATTTTGTTTCTTGAGGCCTCACGCTATGGACAATAATAACGGAACGGTCGGCGAAAAGCTTGTCGCTAAGTTTTTTGATAAGCATTTCTCAAAGGTTTTTTCGTTTCCCAATCCCAAGACAAAGTCAAAAGCTGAAGTTGCAGATGTGCTCGTTTGGATGAACGGGACTGTATTGTTAATTGAAGTCAAGACTCGAGATCGAAGCACCGTTCCGGTTGAATCTTGGGCAGAATTACGCATGCGAAAAGCTTCGGCACAAATCAAGAAAAATTACGGGCGAATCAAGGCAAGGGAAAAAATATTTCTGCACAATTCATACTATGATACCCAGCTTGACTGTGAAGATATTTCGCAGGTAATTGGCATAATAATTTTGATTCACGACGGGGATATTAATCTGCTACCGTCACAAGCAATTGAGGATATCTACGATCAGGAAATACCCATTCATGTCTTCTCCGGTAATGCCCTATTTGAAATGACAGAAGAGATAGACACCGTTCCTGATTTTTGCTACTACTTGGAGGATCGGTTTGATTACCTAAAAGTCGCTGACATTCCTCTCAATAAGGAACTCGACGCCTTAGGATATTACAAAAGCCAATCTAATCAGTTTCCAAACACGTCGATTGATTTTGAATCCCAATCCTTTTTGGAAACATACAGAGCCGCCATGGTTGAACAAATCGCAGCACGTAATGCTCACAATCAATATTCTCAGTGGCTTGATAAACTTGAGAATGTCTTCACTGACCAACGGAGACTACTCGATGGATACCCGATAGGGTTGTACTTCGCTTGGGAACTTGGTTCAATGGCTCGGAGAGAAAGAGCTATTATGGGTGAAAAGATTGAAAAGGCACGAGAGGCATTTTTGCGTGGGAAACCATTCCGTCGATTCGCATATTGTAACCCGTCAACGAGCAATTGGTTAGTTTTTTATTTTGCAAAGTTGCCTCCAAGAAAGATACACGATAACTTGGAAAGGTTCGTCAGACTAAAACTGGTTAGCGAATTTCACTGGAACTCGTTTGATTTTGGAGTTTATGGCTTTGGATTTCAAGTGTCAATCACACTCCCGCCTCGTCTATTGGGCTTATCCAGTGCAATAGTTATTGGGGCAGATGAGGTTAAAGAAAACTATACAGAAACAGACCTTGAGGATGCCCGTCGAATTTGGGCTCTACCGTCGGCTTACACTATTAATGCAATCGAAGAATTTCCAACTGATTGATTTCTGAAGGTATGATTATCACGAAGGCGTAATTCCCCACAGCAACATCGCTGAAGATTAAGTTTTCAGTCTTGAAGACTTATTTATGTGGATCCGGTTGAGTTGAACGCCGTCTCGGTGTACCATAATCAGTGAAATTCAAGCATTTATTGAGTGAGGAACAAGTTCCGACTAATTGACGACTAGGTACTAATCATATGACTTGGTGCTTTGCATGGAATGTTGATAAAGCAAATAGCAATATCGCAAAGCACGGTGTGAGTTTTGAAGAAGCTGCTACTGTATTCTGCGACCCACTTGCTGCGATCTTCGATGATGCAAAGCACTCGGATGAGGAACCTAGAGAACTCATTATCGGTCACTCTAACAAGAACCGTCTACTCTTGGTATGTTTCACCGAGCGCGATTATGTTATTCGCATTATTAGTGCACGAAAAGTAACAAGAGGAGAACGTCAAGATTATGAAGAACACCAAACCGGTTGATCGTGTTAATGGCACAGCGGATGAGATACAGGATGAGTATTCGTTCGACTATAATAAAGCAAAGCCTAACCGCTTTTCGGGCAGGATTGGACAGGACCAGTTGATGGTTTGCCTTGATGCGGATGTCGCCGCCGTATTCAGTACTACTGAATCCGTTAATCAAGTGCTGCGGGCTATTATCACTTCTTTACCAACGACGGATAAAGGAAGCAACTGATCTTTGCACGCTGTTTTGCACCGCTGATTCACCGTTACAAAGTGCTTATACCATTTCTCTATATTTGCAGCACACTAATAGCGTCAATCAACGTTCGCCGGGGCGGGGCAAGATGGGACCTCTATCGCGCTCCTTGTTCAGTCGCTTGATCCCCGCCTACGGAAAAGGAACGATAGGATTAAAACATCATGTGCACAGTTATTCAAGCGAAACGGTATTGGTCTTGAAATGATTCCGAGACTGCGCGGGAGTATAATTTGTTTAAGTAAAGTCCCGCGATTCGTTCGTGAGGATTCACATCATCGAAAATTTCAACTCAGTTCGGCACTGTCTTTCGTGGCAAGATTTTTCACGATCTGGAGATGTCATCTTGAAAATCAGTCAACGCCAATCTCAAGGTGGTAGACGGTTTGTTTTTACGTGCTCATTTTTGCTTGCCTTCGGTTGGTTAGCATTCGCGGCGTGGAATTTGAGCAAAAAGCCAGAGGAACTAAGTGCCTTCTTGATAGGTTTTAACCTCGTTGCCGCAATTATTCTATACTTTCTACCAAGAGCAATTGCTAGATTTGTGTATTGGGTAAATGGTAGTTCACCGACGAGCGAGGCGATTCGCGAAATGCAGTCAATGCGGGCAGCCAAAAGCGAATTTCAATCTACCCCAAGTCAGAGCCAGATTGAAACAGGTTTGCCAGAGGCATGGACCAGATTGGTGCGGGATGCGGATGACCTATTGCTCAACCTTGTAGCGGAGAAGGCAAAGAGTTTGTATGGTCACGAGCCAACACGGGAACAGGTATTGGATTTCCTGAGAAGTTTGCAGGAGGTCGAGGCTGAACCGAAGGAAGCGCCCGCGCCGTCAATCCAGCCAGTAAGCGAGCCGACGGCAACCCCCACGGGCAGGAAACCGCCGACGCGTCTTGTCGTTACGATGGCAAACGGGGAACGGATAGACCGTCGAGCCGCGACAGACACCTTTGTTGAAGCTATTGAGAAGTTTGGAATTGAGCGAGTGAGAGAACTTGGACATAATGTGGGGCGTTTTTCTCTCGTATCAACCTCTCAGTTCCACGAGAAACAGCGCAAGTCCGGTCAATATTACATAACAACGCACAACACTACCACCGCGGACAAGAAACGACTTCTTGAGACGATTGCGTCCGAGCTTGGGGTCAAGCTGAAAGTTGAAACGCCCGTGAAAGATTAATCTGAAAACTTAGGAACTGGAGACGGGCAAACAACTGGTGATACGTTGTTTTCACCCAACATCGACTTTTGGAACACTTTGCATCAGATATGGAGATTGCATTCTTATTGGAGTAATAGGCAGTATTGTCTTCTTTCTTATTCCGAGAGGAATAGCGAAGATTACTTACTGGATTATAGACGGATTTAGCGAAGACAAGAACAGGTGACGCGGCATTATCATCCCGTCTATCGGGATCTCGTCAGTCAATTGTAATTTTGGCGGGTGTGCCCTAATGCAGAGTATTGGTATGTGAGATAGCCTATAACAAACGGAGTTATATCGACAAAGGTACTGAAATCTTGTTAGTGAGGACGAAGAATTGTTGCTATGAGCCAACTGTCTATAGATTATTCTAATCTTTCCGAGGAAGATCCGATTGGGGAGCTACACTTAACCAACCGATCTTTCAACGCACTCACTCGTACAGGTGCACGAACTGTGGGAGAGGTGGCACGTCTAGTTGATTCCGGGAGACTGACAACGATATCCGGCCTTGGAAGAAAATCAATCCTAGAAATAGAAGCCAAGTTGGCGCAGGCAAAAGGCCTTGACGCTGCCGGAGTAGAACCGAAAATAGATTCGGTTTCAGATCAAGACTATCCCTATCTGTCGCCGGAAGAGCCTATCAAGAGACTTAATCTAAGTAAACGTTCCTTCAATGCGCTCAGGCGAATTCATATTCGAACAGTTGGAGAAGTTCTACAACTGGCAGAATCAGGTCGGCTCAGAACTATCCGCGGTCTCGGGATGAAATGTATTCTAGAGATAAAAGAGAATCTTTCTCTGGTCAAAATCCTTAAAACTTCGGAAGTCGTAGCAGATACACATGTAACTCCAGAGCGAAATAGCGCTTCTTTTTCTCAAGAAGATCCTATTGATAAACTAGATTTGAGTGTACGCTCCTATAATGCACTCACACGCGCAGGTGTTCAAACAGTTGGCGAAGTACTACAACTTGTCGACACAAGGAAACTCAGAACGATTCCTGCTCTTGGAAAACAATCTATTTCCGAAATAAAGGGCGAACTGGCTCAGGTGAAATTTTCTGAGGGTTTAGGGATTGAGGCGCATACCGACATAACTTTGAATCAAAATTACATCCTTATTTCACGAAGAGACCCGATTGAAGCGTTGAACTTAACGGCATATTCCTTTAATGCGCTAGTGCGGGCAGACATTCGGACGGTTGAGGATCTTTTACAATTCATGGAATTCGGTAACCTCCAAACCGTGCGGGAGTTAGGAATACAGTGTATTTTGGAAATAGCAAATATACTACCACTGTTGAAGTTTCAGGATAACCCTGAAGTTGCAAACTGGACGCCATCGAACATTTGGCGTTGGTTGGTTTCGAAGATTCTTAGGGATTCTGAGGTTGAAAGTATAGCTAGAAGGGACGAAATTCCAAAACGGGTTGTCGAATGGCAATTACAGCTAGTCAGTAAACAGTTATCAAGAAGGTTGCTTCACGAGGACGCCGAGATTGCGGGGAAATCAATCAGAGAGTGGAGCGAAGCGACTGAAACGACAGAAAATAACCAAGCTTATCAGGTGTTGTCGACCATCTTGAGTGGTTCAATCAACATGTGTGAGGAGATTGAACAATTTCTTAGTTATCTTCCGGGACAGAACTCTATGACCATTTTGCGATTTAGGTATGGACTCGAATCTAAAACACTGGAACAAACGGGAGTCGAGTTAGGTATCACACGCGAAAGAGTCAGGCAATTAGAAAACGAAATTAAGAACAAAACCGTATCCATTAGTGGCCTCAAGAGCAGGCCTGCCTTGCTAAGAATGCAATCCGCGCTTCTCATTGCCAGAGATTTAGGGTTAGACATTACATATGAAAATTGGACGCAGCAGATTCGGTTATCAGGACTTGTTGGTGATTGGACATCTCAGGATTTTGTCAATACGGATGCGATTGAAATCTCGATTGCAGTCTTTAAATTGGCTACCGAGTGTAAGGTGCCTTGGCTACGAATTCCAGAAAATTTGCAATACGCAGTGCAACTCGCGGTTTCAGGCACACCAGATATTCCGGCGAAGATTCCACATGTTCGTGACACTTTGCCGGTTAAAGTCAGAAGACTTATCAACCGCCACGCGAAGTTTTCGGGCTGCGCATATGATAGGTGGTTATCTCAAGAGATCGGAATAGAAGTGGAAGAGGTGCGGGACATTTTGCATGGCTTGGGATATCAAGTTGTTTCCCAAGGATGGTTTGTCCCTAATTCCTCTCAAGTCTCATATAATGAGGTTTTTCATCATTGCATGCGCAAGATGCTTCAATTCTGTGGGCAATTGAGTATTGATGACATCTGCGCTGGCATCAGACATGGAGTATCACGGTCGGGATTCTCTGAACCAACATACTTAACAAGCAGAGAAATTACCCAATCAAGGTCAATGTTTCCCGTTCCCCCACCGGAGGTGATGGTTGAGATACTACGGATTTACGAATATCAGC
>JAJDTR010000086.1 GCA_022827055.1 Candidatus Poribacteria bacterium
CCGAAGTGTCGTGCAGCGGTCTTCCGCTCACACTGATAATAACCCCCTGCGGTTTCTTTGCATTGCGAATAAACAACTCAATACCGTTTGTGACTGTCCCCTGCATTGCATGTACCAGTGGGAGTTCGTCGCTAGGAAAGGGGGTAACTTTGTCCGGATAAAAGACGCCGTACCGGTCACTCCATTTGTCCGGCGGGTTGTCGGTTTCACCGATGCCGACGATGCTCTCGGCTGTCACATTGAAGATCAGAAACTCACCGGCTGTATTCGAGGCAACAACGCCCTCGCTCAGACCGTCGAGGATAGTTTTCATCTGTTCCAACTGCTCTCGCAGTTCGCGGTTCTCCGCCTTCAACTTCTCGTTTTCGGTTTTCAGTTCTGTAATAGTCATGCTTGAGTCTTAGCCTTTCATGTGTGGAGTAGGTTCCTTATCCAATCGCATATATGCGTAATGTCCGCATCGGTCGCCTTGGAGAGATGTGGAAATGCGCGATTGGGAATTTTTATATTGGGAGGGAGTTTACCTGCCCGATCGGCTAACCACGCCGCCGCGCACGCGCCGTGGGGAATAACAACCCTTGGCGGTTGTAAGCCCGATATGAGCAGATGCAATACCTCATCGTACCGCCAAAGTTGTTCTTCCGACCGCGTTTCTCTGCGGTACACGTTCGTTTCAATCGATTTCAAATTCAATCGAAATTTGCTTCGAAGCGTGTCGGTAATCCGTATGAATCGCCTTCGTGTTGTTCCCAATAAACTCTTGTGCATTCGCCTTCGGGCGTTTATATATTTGATCAAAAAGAGGTCGTAATCAAAACCGCGCTCCGAATTCCACCAGTCCATGTTTAGCGAGGTAGCCGGATTCGTGCCGATTATCAGTACATGCCTTTCCGTCGGATAGCCGTCGCAGACAAACGGGCGTTGCCCGTAGAGCGGGCTGCCTACGATGTACCGCAATTGAGTTGCCCAGTCGATAGTGTCGGTCAAATCATCTCCTTTTTGTTCATGAGGGAATCTCGTCCATAAAATCATTCACATTGTATGTCGGGTGGTCCGGGTGCTCACCGAACGCATTCAACAACGCATCCCGCTCGGTGCCATGGGATCATTCATGTCGTTCCTCTGTACATCACTTAACATTGGGGATTCGCTCCCTTGGCACGGCGAATACGTCGACATCGGTGATGACGCCCGGCGCGTGGGCCTTGGGTATGATGTACACGGTGTCGCCGGTTGCTCTGACGTCGATCCTTGTAGGCCCGGCGTCCATAACCTTTCTCTCTTTGACGTGTTTCCAAGAGTCTACTCTTTCCCGCACATAAATGTCCGTTCCGCGGAGAGGGTCGCGGGAGTGAACGATCACCTGCCTGATCATCCGGCGCTCCGGCAGTTTTACACCGTAGGCACTGTATATCGACGCCGGATGAGGATCGTAATAGAACACGCCGTTTACGGGTTCAAGGGGCTGGGTTTCTTCCACAATCAACGAACAACCGCCAAGCCATACCCACCCCACAAACGCGATAGCCGCTTTGGATATTCGCTTAACCGTTTGTCCTGTGGGAATCATTATTCTTGGATTCGGCAATGTTCTTGACGCCTTGGTAGATGGCGTCGAGATTGTCCAGCATTATCTTCCGCGTCGATGCAAAAGCACGTGTTTCCTTGACACGTTCCTCTTTATTTTCTACTCGGAGCTCGTGAATATCCGCCTGTACCTCTCTCCTCAATGATTCTACATCCCGTCGAATCGCGTTCATCGTGTGTTTTAGCGAATTCTTCAGTTGCAGCACAACGATAAGTATCGCCAACAGCAACACAATGACAAGTGCGTTTCCCGATATTTCCAACCAATCCAATGATGACTCCTTCCCTCTCATACTTAGGATATAGCGTGGAAGGAGACGCGTGGTTGAAAGAAAGGAAAGCCCACACGTCCCCTCTTCCCGTAGGAAACAGCGGGAGACAGCCGCTGCCCACGTCGTTAAGGGTGGCAAAGTGCCTAACCACCCGTGAAATGACTATGGTTACTCTTTTCGCTGCGCGCGCCGTATCTCGCGGCATAGTCCGACTGAATCGCCATGAATCGGTCAGAGCCGGGGGATCGTCTATCCTCGCTTACGGCATGTGACTGCCGTCAAACAGTGTCAGAGCTCCATCCTTTGCCATAAGCACCACCGGTTCGTAAACCGCCTCGCCTTCGGGATCAAAAGAAAATCCCCCCAAATTCGTGTCAAAATCCTTAGTCATCGCCAACGTGTCACGAATTGACGCGGCGTCCGTCGCGGTGGGATCAGCCACTACCGTATCCACAATTGCGCGGAACAGGATAAAGAGCGTTGCATAGGACTGCGCTGCCCAGGGCTCCGATTCGCTGCCGTAGGTCGATCGATAATTCTCGACGAACGCTCGATTTAGCGGATTGTCCGTCTCGCCGCTCCAACTGCCGAAAGTAATCGCGCCCTCCGCGGCGTCGCCGGCGACCTCTATTTCTTCCATCCCCAATGCGCTGAGGATGTACCGCGACCTTATGCCCACCTGACGCCCCTGCACCATGATGTCCACCGCTTCCGATGCCAGCGTGGGGATAAAGAGCACGTCCGGATTCAGCCGCGCTATCTCGGTCAGCTGCGCTGTGAGATCCGTGTCGCCGGTCTGATAAGTCTGCGTAGTCACCACATCGATCCCCAAATCCCCCAGCGGCGCGGTCATGTATTCCTTGCTGCTGATGGAGTAAAATTCGGCGTCGTTGTATATCACGGCTGCCCGTTCATAGCCGAGCTGCGCATGAGTCGCTTTGACACCGGCCGTATTTTTGATATCCACCGCCAAAGCCGTTCGGAACGTGTACTCTCCGATGCTGCTCAATCTGGCGGCAGCCGACAAGGGACTGATAGCGATGACTCCGTTCGCTTCTGCGATCGGAAACGCTTGCCTCGCTTGATTAGAGTAAGCGATGCCTAAAATAGCGGTGACGCCGGCGTTGGCGAGTCGTTCGACCGCGGAGACTGCGCCTTCAGCCGTACCTCCGTCGTCTTTAAGGATGAAATTTATCCGCACCGGACTGTTCAATGCGATAATCTCGTCGCGAGCCAGATTGAAACCGCGTTGCATGGCAAGTCCGGTCGAAGCTGTGGTTGTGCCCGTCAAAGGCAGTGAAAGTCCGATGTCGAACTCGATTGGTGTCCAGATGATGTCCTCCTCGTTATCGGTAGACAAAAGGGAAATGAACTGGTCGCAGCCGCAAAGCCCTGTCACGACCCCAATAATAAGAACCGCCGATGAAAACTGTGTGAAGCGTTTAGAAAATATCATTGAATTCCTTTCATAAAAACTAAAACATTGTTAACACCCCATTATTCCGATCGGAATAATTCATTCAGCAAGTAACACTACGTCTCTGAATCTATGACAGGTTTGGAGAAGGTGTTCCATCGTAGAAGGGTATTCACTCCAGTGGATCACGCGACTGAATAAGGATCAAACGAGTGAACAGCGAGTGCGATAGAAATCCCCGTGCCCCGCTGACTCTGCACGGAGTCAAGGGTGTTTACTCGATTCCGTACAATCCTCTTTACTCGATTCATGTAACCAATGCACTTTCATTTTGGAGAAATGGTATAACAGATACATTCACGGTACAATTTCGCTTCAGGTTTGTCATTCCGGCATACGACTGCCGTCAAACAGTGTCATCGCTCCATCCTTGACCACCAGCACCACCGGTTCGTAAACCGCTTCGCCGTCGGGATCAAAAGAGAATCTCCCCAAATTCGTATCAATATCCTTAGTCATCGCCAACGTGTCACGAATCGAAGCGGCGTCTGTAGCGGTTGGGTCAGGCAATACCGTATCTACGATCGCGCGGAACAGGATAAAGAGCGTGGCATAGGATTGGGCAGCCCAGGGTTCGGGATCGACGCCATATGTCGATCGATAATTCTCGACGAACGCCCGGTTCAGCGGATTATCCGACTCGCTGCTCCAACTGCCGAAGGTAATCGCACCCTCCGCGGCGTCGCCCGCCATTTCGATTTCTTCTATCCCCATTGAACTAAGAATGTACTGCGACGCAACTCCCAGTTGACGCCCCTGCACCATGATGTCCACCGTTTCCGATGACCGCGTAGGGATAAAGAGCACGTCCGGATCCAATCTCGCTATTTCGGTTAACTGCGCTGTGAGATCCGTCTCGCCGGTTTGATAAGTCTGCGTAGTCACCACATTGATCCCCAAGTCCGCCAGCGACGCGGTCAAGTATTCTCTGCTGCTGATGGAGTAAAATTCGGCGTCGTTGTATATCACGGCTGCCCGTTCATAGCCAAGTTGCGCATGAGTCGCTTTGACCCCTGCGGTATTCTTTATATTCACAGCCAACGCAGTGCGGAAGGTGTACTCTCCGAGTCCGCTCAGTCCGGCGGCAGCCGAGATGGGACTGATAGACACGACCTGGTTGGATTCGGCGACGGGAAACGCTTGTCTCACTTGACTCGAAAGCGCCATGCCGAGGACAGCGGTGACGCCCGCTTTGGCAAGTCGTTCGACCGCCGCGACCGCGCCTTCAGCCGTACCTCCGTCGTCTTCTACGATGAAGTTAATTCGCACCGGACTGTTCATTTCGTTAATCTCGTCGCGAGCCAGATTGAATCCCCGTTGCATGGCAAGTCCGGTCGACGCTGTGGTTGCGCCCGTCAAATGCAGTGAAAGTCCGATATCGAACTCGATAGGCGTCCGGAAGATGTCCTCCTCGGTATCGGTGGACAATAGAGAAATGAACTGGTCGCAGCCACAAAGACCCGCAATTAGTCCCAGAATTAAAGCAAAGCTTGCAAATCGTGTTATAGTGTCCATTGAATCTCCTTTCTCTGAGTAAAACATGGAATCAAGATGCGAAGTTGAATCCTCCGCCTGAGGAAGGCTTCATTTCGGTACAACGAAGACTTCGACATTGGTAATAACTCCTAGTGCGTCCGTTTTGGGAATTACGCGAACCGCGTTACCGGTGGCTCTGACGTTGATTCGCGTCACACCCTCGATCATCTCCTTAATCTCTTTGACGAGTAACCACCTATCCTCTTTCTCTCGGACATAGATGTCTGTTCCCCTGATAGGATCGATCGAGTGAATGACCACTTGCCTAATCATCCGGCGTTCCGGCAATCTCGCGCTGTAGGCACTGGCAATCGACGCAGAATGAGGATCGTAATAGAACACGGCTTCAACCGGTTCGAGTTCTGGGGGTTCTTCCAGAATCAACGCACAACCGGCGCACCATAACCACAGGGAGAGAATGATAATCACTATGGATATGCGATTGACCATGACGCCTCCTTACCCTCCGTTCGTAGTCCCGAAAACAAGCTTCATGCCTTTATGGATTGCGTTGAGATTATCTATAGTCGTTTCAACCAAAAATAATACATTTAGGACTGCACAACTCGATCTTTAATAACGCAGTTTACTACGTATCTTTTGTAGGAGCGACCTCCCGGTCGCGACCTTCGGATAGTATATTTTATCTATCTAACCCTACCTTATAGAATGAGAAGGGGAGGTCATAGCTAGACAACATCCCCTTCCTGTGTTCCAGCTCCTCCTTAGGCATTCCCGCCCGCTGGAACACACCCTTTACCATCATCGGGGCGCGGTTTTCTCGCTTTCGTAGGGGCGGGGTTTCCCCGCCCACTAGGCGCTGGTGCCCTCCCCTACTATTTCCGTATCAGCATCTTACGCGTCGCGCTGAATCGACCTGCCGTTAGTGTGTAGAAATAAAGGCCGCTAGCTACGGCCTCGCCGCGGTCATTGCAACCGTCCCAGTACGCGGCGCGGTTTCGGCTCCTATACACTCCCGGCGGTCGATGTCCAATCTCCAACCGTCGAACCACTCCCCCGTTCATGTCGAAGATCGTCAGCGTTACCTCGGAGGGCGCTGCCAACTGGTACGGGATCCACGTCTCCGGATTGAACGGATTCGGGTAATTCGGCAACAGCGTCGTCTCTTTCGGTGTCAGCGCTGCTATAAGTTGCTTCAAGAAAAGTACGCCTCGCTGCGACGTTGCATCCGTCAGGTCAAGTGTTTGTGCTTGCGCCAGCCACCGATTCACATCCGCTTTTGTAGGATCGATCTCCAGGTCGCGATACCACGCCGAAGGCGCGGCGCCACCACCTCCGATTACCCCGGCAACCTGAACAAGGTCAAACACATTCACTACCCCGTCCTCATTCACGTCTCCTTCCAGACCATCCTTCCCGAACGCTTGCGCCACCACCAACAAATCCAAAATATTCACCACATCGTCCCCGTTGACATCCTCCGGAATCGGTCGTAACTCGGCAACGGCGGTAACGGTCTGCGTCTCTCGAATCCCGGCTACAGCTATTGTGACAGTGTTCGTTCCCGGTTTGGGCCCCAACGTGAGAATACTCTCTGCCCTGCCCTTGTCATCGGTTGCCGCGCTCGTTACGCTGAGCGTTCCGCCGCCGCCGGTGACCGTGAAGGTGACCTCGACATCCGCCATGGGTTTGCCGGACTGATCTCGCACGTCGACCACAAACGGATATGCAAGCGCTTCACCGGTCAACCCTTGTTGGTCAGATCCGGAGATTATCCAGAACGCCCGCGGTATTCGGATGCTTTCGGCATTGAACGTCTGCCGTTCTTGAATCCCTGTCACCGATACCGTGACCGTGTTGGCGCCCGGATTTTTCCCCAACGTGAGGGTACTCTCTGCTCTACCGTTGCTATCGGTCGTGGCGCTTGATGCACTGAGTGTTCCGCCGCCACTGCCGACCGAGAATGTAACCTCGACGCCCGGCACAGGTCTATTTTCATCATCCAGTACGTTGACAACAAACGGATGTTCAAGCGCCGTCCCGGGCAGTCCCTGCTGGTCATCGCCCGAGATTATCTCCAATGTCTTGGGTATCCGAACGCCTACGGCGGTAAACGTCTTTTCCTCCTGAATTCCTGTTACGGATACCGTGACAATGTTCGTTCCCGGGTTCGGTCCCAGCGTGAGCGTACTCTGCGCCCTACCATCGGCAGCAGTCGTGACGCTCCCGGCACTGAGCGTTCCCCCGCCGCTCGTGACCGAGAACATGACCTCTACATCCGCCAGGGGTTCATTGGTTTGGTCCTTCACTTCCACCACAAACGCTTTCTCCAGCGTCGTCCCGGGTTGCCCTTGTTGGCCACCGCCAGAGACTATCTCCAATGTCTTCGGCATTCCGATTCCTTCGGCGGTAAACATCTGCTTTTCCCGAATCTCTGCAACAGACACCTCGACGGTATTTGTTCCCGGATTTGGTCCAAGCGTGAGTATACTCTCCGCCCTGCCGTATGCATCTGTCGCTGTGCTAGTGGTGCTGAGTGTCCCATCGCCCGCCTCGACGGTGAATGTAACCGGGACTCCCTCAAACGCAACTCTTTTTTCATCCTGCACTTCCACAACAAGCGGCTCTTCAAGTGCCGCACCGGGTAAACCCTGTTGGTCATCGCCTGAAACGATGCGAATTCGCTGAGGCGTTCGGCTGTCGAAAGTCACATCAACCCCTCTCCTCTGCAGTGCGGGAATGTGCGTATAGATAGATGCATAATTTAGGCGAATTCCGCGCAAATGAACCTCGTCTCCACTCCCCAATCCTGCATTGGCTACCAGAGGTGAGATGTCCGAGATGATACTGTGTTCGAGCCACAGCGTTCTCAGGTTGATTAAGCCCGATAGGGGCGAGAGATCTGTGATGTTGGTGCCGCCAAGATACAGCCATGTTAGCTGGGTTAAACCCTCTACCGCCGATACATCCGAGATGCTGATGCCGGGAAAATGCAGTTCCGTCGGGTTGGTTGAGCCCGTCTCAGACGAAATGTCAGTTATCGAGTCTTCTCCAAGAGACAATCCTGTCAGGTTAGTTAATCCCGCCAATGCTGAGAGGTCTGCTATCGAGTTGCCCCAAAGAGACAGGTCTTTCAGGTTGGTTAATCCCGCTAGAGGGGAGATATCCGAGATCGAGTTTCTCGCAAGATAAAGGTGGGTTAAGTTGGCAGCGTGTTCCAGCCCGGTTAAATCGCTGATGTTGGCGATGGGTGCTTCAAGGCGGCGCAATACTGTCATGTCCGCCCTGCCGATCACGGCACCTGGCGATTTGCCGAGCGCGAATTCGATTCTGGCACGGAGGTTGTCGTCAGGGATGTCTATTGGCACCCCCGCGGCAGCGTTAAATGTCACCGCTTGCCCAATCCCGCCGGCAGTCACCTCGACGGTGTTCCTTCCGCGATGGGCCCCAGTGTGAGCGTGCTGCTGGCACGTCCGGCCCGATCAGTCACGGTGTGCTCCACACTGAGCCTCCCGCCTCCCGCCGTCACGGTAAAACTGATGGGCACGTCGACGAGCGTAGAACCGTTGTCGAGGTTTCGCGCTTCGACGACAAATGGGAAGGGTAACGGTGTATTGGGCAAGCCGCTGGGTTGTTTGTCCCCTGAAATTTTGGACAATGGCCGGAGCGCTTCGGAAATCAGCACAAACGAAAACGCGCTACCCTCCATCGCGGAGGCTGAATCGCCGCTCATCTCAACGGCTTCAATAACAATCGGATGAACAAGCGGACTCGAAAGGCTCGTGCTTCTACTATAAGATGGATCATGTGCAGATGGGATAACGCCGTCATAATCGAAATCAATGGTTGCCGATCGTTCACCCGATAAGACACGGTGCAACTTCACCGACCATCTTCCATTCGGTTGTGCAGCATGTAATTTTATCTGGCGAAGTCCATCTAAAGAATCGACTCTGATCTGAATAGGGACGCTCGTGTTCCCCGCCGGATACTTACTCGGCGAAATGAATGTGACGGTTGGTAGTTCTCCCCGCTCCAATGAGGAATCGGAATTAAAGTAGGTGTGCACAGACAAAGAGACAGCGTGGCATTCGGATAACATAACCGGTAACCCGTCGTTTCGGCTTCGTTCCGTACCATACGACATGATATATTCGCCATCATTGAAATCATGCTGCAGTCCGAAGGCGTGCCCCAGTTCATGTGCTACTATATCCGGAGCAGCGTATCTAACAACCATCGCCTCGCCGCCCTGTTTCGTATAGCGAATTCCCGAGCCTGCGAACTGCCGACTAAGTAAGTTTGTGCTAACGTCAATGGTGGTGAGGTAGATGTTTTTCCGATAGTTAAACATTTGTGTCAGTTCTTCATACACAACGTGTGTGTCGTCAAGATAGTAATTGTCGGGATGTCGTCCATCCACACGATGCACTACCGGTTCGCCTTGTGCGTCAGTTTCAACACGGAAGGTTCGCCTCCCATAACCGTGTGCCTCCATCTGTTCGGCGTAAAAGGTCTGAACCGTGAGAATCACCTCCTTCATCCGCTGCACCACGTCAGCTTGATACGGGCGGTCATTGGGCAGGAAGTAGATCATCCGCAAAGTGCGCGGTTCACCGACGCTCAAATTTGCCGCAAAGGATCGCGCATAGCGACGGATGCTGTGTGGGGCTGAACGCTGATTGTTCGGTTGACAATCAATAACACCGCAAAAATGCGTCCCGTTCCCCATAGATTCGGCAACCGTCCAATCGAACGAGAAACCGCTGAGATAAACTATCACTGCACACAAGATGAAACGAGGAATCTGTACAGTTGGTGCGTAGCGTTGGTGCATTTGTATTCCATTCTAGTTTTGTAGGTTGGGTTAAGCGGTGTAGACCACAAAAATTTCAATGTACCGCGTGCGTTGCACGGTTTGATAGCGCTAGAAAATATGATTGTTGGAGCGTAACCCAACGCATTTTGTTAAATTCAAACTGTATCGTTGACCGGTCGTGATTTCGGAGAAGACTACCGCAGTTTTTGTAGGTTGGGTTAAGCGGTGTAGACCACAAAAATTTCAATATGCCGCGTGCGTTACACGGTTTGATTGCGTTAGAGAATATGATTGTTGGAGCGTAACCCAACGCATTTTGTTAAATTCAAATTGTATCGTTGACCGCTGGTGGTTTCGGAGAAGACTACCGCAGTTTTTGTAGGTTGGGTTAAGCGGTGTAGACAACAAAAATTTCAATGTGCCGCGTGCGTTACACGGTTTGATAGCGTTAGAAAATATGATTGTTGGAGCGTAACCCAACGCATTTTGTTAAATTCAAACTGTATCGTTGACCGGCGGAGGTTTCGGAGAATCCTAACACCCTCCCTATCCGCTCAATTGAATCTTCCTACGAGAATCCGACGCAAGCATGCGTTTCAACATTCGAATCCGTCGATTACTATGTAATACCGTTTCGCCCGAATAATAGTGCATATAATGTCTCAATTATGTCGTTCACCTTTTCCGTAGGCGGGGCATCTTGCCCCGCCGGCTTTACGCGGAGACAAGGTTTTTTACCGCACAAGTTTCTTTGCCTAATCCGGGTAATCAATGCACTTACATTTGTGAGAAATGGTATAAACCTAGGACGAGGAGATCTCTATCACTTCATGGATTGGTTCACCTAACAAAATTCCTCATCCCCCTGTTTTCGTAGGGGCGGGGTTTCCCCGCCCAATGGACGTTGGCGCCCTCCCCTACTATTTTCTTATCAACATCTTGCGCGTCGCCGCAAACTCCCCCGCTCGCAGTGTGTAGAAATACACGCCGCTAGCTACAGATTCGCCGCGCTCATTGCGACCGTCCCAGTACGCGGCACGGCTTCGGCCATAATACGTGCCCGCAACTTTGTGCCCCAACGCCAAACGCCGAACTAGCGTGCCGTCGGAGGCATGAATCATCAGTGTGACATCCGCATCCGATGCAAGTTGATAAGGTATCCACGTCTCCGGGTTGAACGGGTTCGGGAAGTTCGGGGCGAGAGCGAATTCTTTGCTTGCGGTAACCGGCACCTGCGCCGTTAAGGCGGGACCGTTGTAGTTTGCTATAGCGCCCGCCCCCACGGTGAAGGTTAGAGTACCGTCCGCGCTCATGTCGCCGTCGAATTCCAGTTCAATTGTGATTCTCGTGTCGCTCTTTCGGTCGGGTTGGTGCCAAGGCATTGTTACGTCGTCAATGCCGGCTACCGTCACCGCATCACGGATGTCAAAGATAGAACGCGCGAAGGTGCACCCGCTGAGCCTCAGTGTCACGACGCTGCGATCAAGCGTTTCTTCTGTTAATGGAGAATCAGTCGAGGCGGTTACCGATTCCATTGACGCCGTGACCGGCAATTGCGTCGTAAGGGCCAGACCGTTGTATCCCTCAATGGCATCTGCCCCCACGCTAAAGGTTAGGGTAGCATCCGCATCTATGTTCCCATTGAATTCAAGTTTAACTGTCACTGCCGAATCGCTGACACGGTTAAATGTGTCGGCAGTTACTCCCGCAATTCCGGATACTTTCACCGCATCGCGGATATCCCAGGCAGGGGCGTATACTCTCCCATCCAGCGTGAGCGTGACGACGTTTCCATTTAGCGTCGGTTCCGTCAATGGTGATGTTGTCGAGGCAGTTACCGATTCCGTGGACGACGTGACCGGTAATTGCGCCGTAAGGGCTAGACCGTTGTATCCCTCAATGGCATCTGCCTCCACGCTAAAGGTTAGGGTAGCATCCGCATCTATGTTTCCATTGAATTCAAGCTTGACCGTTACTTCCGAATCGCCGACACGGTTAAATGTGTCGGCAGTTACTCCCGCAATTCCGGACACATTCACCGCATCACGGATTTCCCAAGCAGGGGCATAATACCTGCCATTCAGTGTAAGAGTTACGACGCTCCCATTCATCGACTGTTCTGTTAATGGGGAGGCTGTCGAGGCAGTTACCGATTCCATGGACGCCGTGACTGGCAATTGCGTCGTAAGGGCGGAACCGCCATATCCCTGAATGCCGCCTGCACCCACGCTAAAGGTGAGCGCAGCATCCGCATCTATGTTCCCATTGAATTCAAGTTTAAGTGTGACCTCCGAATCGCTGACACGACTAAATTTGTCAACAGTTGCACCTGAAATCCCCGACACCTTTATTGCACGTTGGATGTCCCAGATAGACTGGTCGTAAGTGCAGCCGCTGAGCTTAAGCGTCACTAGGCTTCCCTCTAGTGTCGCTTCCGTCAATGGCGACGGGGTCGAGGCGGCTACCGATTCCGTGGATGCAGTGACCGGTAGTGTCGCCGTAAGTGCGGGACCGCTGTATCCGGCAATGGCACCTGCTCCAACGGTGAAGGTGAGGGTGGCGTCCTCATCCAAGTCACCATTGAATTCAAGCGTCATGGTAATCACCGTGTCGCTCTTTCGGTCCGGTTGGTGCCGTGGCATCGTTACGCCATCGATGCCCGATACTTTCACCGCATCTCGGATGTCAAAGACAGACTCCGCGTAGTTTCTCCCCTTGAGCCTAAGTGTGACGACACTTCCGTCCAGCGTTCGTTCCGTTAATGGAGAGGCAGTCGAGGCGGCTACCGATTCCGTGGACGCAGTGACCGGCAATTGCGCCGCGAGGGCTAATCCGCCGTATCCCTCAATGGCACCTGCCCCCACGCTAAGGGTGAGCGTACCATCCGCATCTATGTTCCCATTGAAATTAAGCTCTACTATTACTTCCGTGTCATTTTGGCGGTGTACATCGGACCATTCGACGGTAACACCGGACACCCCTGACACTTTTACCGCCTCCCCGATGTCAAACCTAGACCGCGCGTAAGTCCCGCCATCAAGCGTGAGGGTCACGACGCTCCCATTTAGTGTGGCTTCCGTCAATGGAGACGCCGTCGAAGCGGTTACCGATTCTGTGAAGGCGGTAACCGGTATTTGTGCGGTAAGAGCGGGCCCAAAGTAACCCGGTACGGCGTTTGCTTCCACGGTAAAGGTAAGGTTAGCGTCTGTATCTATGTTCCCATTGAATTCTAGTTCAACTGTGATTTCGGTGTCACTCTTTCGGTCAGGTTGGTGCCGCGGAATTGTTGCGCCGGAAATTCCCGATACCGTTACCGCATCTCGAATATCAAAGACAGACCGCGCAAAAGCCAGGCGGCTCAGCGTAAGTGTGACCACGTTCTCATGAATCGACCGCTCGGTTAACGGCGACGCGGTGGAGGCTGTGAGTATATCCGGGGCGCTATCGGCGGCATCCCAAACTTCCCACTGGCGTATCTGCCCATCCCTGCTGCCGGTGATGAGGGTGTGTTTGTCAATGCCAAAAGCAACCGTCGTCACGGGCGATCCATGCCCGAGCAACGCATGAACTCTTCTCGTTTCGGGATCCCATAAACGTACGCTCCCGTTTATATTTGCACTGGCGAGAACTTCCCCGTCGGGGCTGAACGCAATATCCAGCACCGGTGATTCGTGGTCGAGCGTGGCTTCATGCCCTCCGGTGTTCGGGTTCCACAACCGCACCGTGCCGTCAATACTCGCGCTGGCGAGAAGACCGTTCAAAGGATGAAAAGCAACGCTCAAGACGCTGCCCGTATGCCCGCTGAGCGTGGTTCGATGATCTCCGGTACGGGGATCCCACAGCCGCACCGTGCCATCGGCGCTCGCCGTTGCAAGTTGCCTCCCATCGGGGCTGAAAGCAACGCTCGTGACTGTGTCCGAGTGGCCGTGTAGCGTGGTTCGAATACCTCCGGTCATGGCGTTCCACAGCCGCACCGTACCGTGGGCGCTTCCGCCGGCAAGAATCTCACCGTCGGGGCTGAAGGCGGTGCTCAGAATCTGAATTTTGGGTTCCAATTTGAGCTGAGCCCAGGTAGTGAACCCCGCGAGATTCAAATTGAGTTGCTGACCGCTGGGGGTCCACGACATTTGAGCGTTTGTCGTGTCGCGCGTCCACAATTGCACATTGCCTCCTTCACTTGTCGTGGCAAGCATTCCCCCATCCGGGCTGACGACAAAGTTGAAAATAGGCGCCCCGTGTATAAGCGGCGCGGCGAACTGCTCCGCGTTGGAATCCCAAAAGTAAACGCTGCCTGAAACGACTATCCCAATTTGCCCGGTCTCGCGAATGACGAACACGTTTGAGGCACCCCGTACCCGCCCGCGGACATGTGCTTCGGGAAGCGGAATATGGCGAAGAAGCGCGGAAATGCCGCCGGTCGCTATGAGTTCGATTGGATGAACGCCGAAGGCTTCCCCGACAGTATCGAAGGCTTCCCAAGCAGCGCCCAGACCTTCGCCAGCGGCGCCCAACCCGTCACCAACAGCGCCGAATCCCGCACCTACTCCCTCCCCGGCTGCCCCTAGTCCCGCGCCTACTGCTTCACCCGCGCCACCCAGAAGTTCACCCAACCCCCAAAAGAGTTCTCCACCGTAGCTAACGTGTTGTACGCCACAGATTAGGATGGCGGTTAGCAGACTCAAAAGGATAATCTTTCGGCACTTCATTGTGGATTTCATTACTGTCCTCCTTGCAGTCGTTTGACCAATTGGCGCGTTTGATTGTCGCGACCGAGAGGTCGCCCCTACGGTGCCACGGGTCACACTGCTGATTTTAGATCGCAACGGAATAACTGCCTTTCGAAGCCTAGGCAGGTGCCACCGGTGCCGGTTAACGTCAGGGCACTTCCACCTATCGCCCAGGTCCCGTTGATTATGTCGGCAAATTCAAAATCGATGTCTGCCTGAATTCCTTTCCGCTAACCTTCTTACCTCGACTTTGTACAAAATTGAAGTCTGTAGGGTGCGCACCGCGCACCAACCTTTGAGAGCGCCAGCGGCGCGAAAGGTGTATAGCAACCCAAGCCACACTAAACCAAAGCCCCAGCGTGGGATCAACTGAGCGGATAGATTAAGCGAGCGAATAGCGAACGCGATAGAGCTCCCATAGAGATCCCAAGGCGATAGAAATCCAGCAAGTGAGTGAATAGCGAACGCGATAGAAATCCAACAGGTATATGCGCTTATTTCGCTCTACAAGTGCGCCCCATTCTTCGGAGTTTCTACTCACCAGAATTCGAGGATGTGAGTGACGAAATCGCTTCGCTCTCACTATCAAAATGTTCAAAAGTGGTAATCAAGCGGCTCCTGACCAAAAGGTGGCGGATAGTTGTGTTCGTATTGATAATAGCAAGGCGTCCGCCATTTCTTATCATTGAGACATGGACTTGCATCAATATCCCGAGCCCGGCACTGCCTATCATTGAAACGTCGTCGAAATCCACGAGCAGTTTTGGATTCTCGCCACCGGCGAGGAGTTCGTCGTCAATCGCTCGTCGGAGTTCAGAAACGGCATCTAAAATCAGTTTGCCGCTAGGTTTCAAAATGGTAATGCCATCTTTACACGCAATGTGAATGTTCAATTCTTCCATAAAACCTCTGTCCTTGTTTTAGCCTCGGCATAGTGGTATGCGTCCGGTAATAGACCAAATGAATTTGAGTATGGCAAAACTGATCGTCACAATCAGGCTAATTGCAGTCACAAAATCATGAATTACTTCCGAATCAACATCCGCCGCGTGACGGCGAAGTCGGCGGCGGACAGCGCGTAGAAATAAATTCCGCTTGCCACCGGTTCTCCGTCACGGTCACGACCGTCCCCAGTGTTTCTTCAGGTTACATATGATAAAACTCCTTTGGATATTGGAATACGGCTGCGAATTCTATTTGCCACCCCAAGTTGGCGATCACTGTTCATCACTTTCATTTCAGAAACAGATCAATCTCGTCAAGTTCCTCCTCGGCTTTGCTGCTGTCGGACGATTGAGTAACAGTGCTCGTACCATCGGGCTTCGAGACAAACCCATACAACTCAATCTCCGCAATCTTTGCGGGCGCGTTTGTGTTTCCGCTATACACCATCCACCCGCGCACATTGCGAACATTCTTGCGGCGCTGTTGCGCATCGTCCGAGGTGCGCCGCACTCTGACCTTGATGCCCGACGTATACACGGTGCGATTTAATCGAAGGTCAATTACCGGCTTCTTGTTGCTCTCTACTTCCTTAATCTTCTCCCATCTCCCTTGCGCATCGGTTATCCAGATGTCGAATGCGAGTAAGTTGGGCGAGCGAATCACGACGCGATGGATGGATTTGGGTTCGGGCAGGAGGATGACCGCTTCGGATTGCGCCCCCATACCCATAATCGCATCGCCTGTCGCCTCTACGTACTGCGATTGACCAAGCGTTGCAACGTTTCCGTCTATAATCGCCGGATCGTTTGCCGTTGTGCCGTCGGCGAGAGCGAAGTTACTGCTCCACGCTTGCTTGACCGCTATGCTGGCGCATCCGCCCGATGATGCCATCACTACCGCAATCAAGAGAAGTGTCATTGTCGATTGAAGATTCATTCGTTTATGTTCCTCCTTATCTGGATGGTGTCGCCTGCCGGATAACAGACTCTATCTCCTGTCTAGTCAGCCGGCGCACATTGAATTTAAGCTCCTGAAAAAAGGGCACAAGGTCTTCGCCCGCCGCTTGGCTCATATAGTAAATCAACATGCTCGATTTCATTTGCCGCGGCAGCTTCTGATGAAGTTTTTCCTGCTTGATGATGCGGAACAGTTCGGGGTAGAAATCCTCGCCCAGACGCTCGTACAACGCTTTGGCGATGGAATACGAGTAAGAGTATCCCCATTGGACATCGTGCGATCCGTGCCCCTCCCACGTTTGGATCGCGTTCACATTGTCCATGTCGAGCTTCATCTCATCTTGGAGATTCAGCCGACCGTGTCCGGTCCCCTTCGCGTACTCGTTCTGTACGAACACGGCTATCCCTTCGGTGAACCATATGGGAAAGTAGTAAACTGTGGTAAACGCATGCGTCAACTCATGCGCCCGCACGTCTCTCTGGTCAAACATCGCCATCGGGAAGTGCATTGTTATCTTGCCAACCGTTCGCAATATTTCGTTGCCTTGTGGCATCATGCTGTAATTTGTCTCCGTTATGGCAACTCGTGTCGTGCCCCGATACTCTTCATAAAGTATAATCCCAATGCGTCGGACTGGCGGTTCTATGCCGAATAACTTCTCGATGAACGTATAAAGACTCTCCATGTACACCAACGCACCGCGTCCGAATTCTTCGCGCTCTCTCGGCTCGTCGAAGGCTTTGTTTTTCAGCAGGTCTTCGTGGAAGGTGAGTGTGTAATGGTCGCTTCCAATCTCCAGTGCGCCGGACGACACCGAAATCTGCGCATCCGGACGTGCAAGCGTCAAGTAACGCTTGCTCTGCTGCCGTTTAATCTTCTCCTGCCGGCGCTGGCTTGCCTCCTCAAGCGCAGCGCAACTCGAAAGGCAGAGCATGACCACAAGAAGTACAATCATGTTTCTCATTTGTCGTCGGTTCTGAAAAGGCATTGTCAGCTTTCCCCCACGCAATTTTTAGCGCGTTCTATGGCGATCTGGTCCATACAATTAAGCATCTCAAAAGATTTTAGTATAGAAGAACGATACCCTTCAGTGAAACTGTGAATGAATCGGCATTACCTTCGATGTATTCATAATCTGGTATCTCGGTGAACAGTGAAAAGAAGGTTGTAAGCACATCAACGGCATCATAGTTACTTTGGTCTATCTCATACCCCCCTTTGGTGAGGTCAAGTTTCAGTGCAAACCTGGAAAGCCTGCCCGCGAACTCGTAGCCTGCACCTACGGTTACGCCTCCACCCCGACTATCTTGACGGACGTTGTAGCTTGTTGGAATGTTAGTTTGCAAACCTAGAGAATTGATTGAAACATCGAAGAATACCGAAGGAGCTGTTTTCTTAAAGAAGATTGTTAAGCCGCCGCCAATAGAACTCGGATTACCATTTTTAAGTATTGTATGAACAATAGCCTGCTCTCCGAGTCCAAGACCTAACTTCACATATCCGGCAGGCTCAAAGCTAGAATCATCTATTGCACCTGATTCTAACAGATCATCGTCTTGATTATAGATTGACCATTCCTCACTGGAACTGGTACGTTCAAATGATGGCCCGAATTCAGAGTATCCACCTAATCTGGTACCACAGCCGAGTAGTGTGGTGATGAGAAATACGATTGATAGTCTATACAAGGCTCGTCCATTGAGAAGCGCATGCTTCTGTGTAGACAGTTTGGTAAGCATGGTAACACCTCCCCAGCAAAGAATCAGGGTCATCATCCAGTACCACATGCGGGCGAAGATGTCCTGCAAGGTTAGCTGGAACGGATTTGGTTTGGGCGTTTCGCGATCGAAGTGCGGAAGGGCACAAGTGGGAAATGAACGGAAAACCCCTTGTACCCTCTCTCTTTCGAGAATGGGGTGGAGCCCCCCACCCGCGCCGAGTTCTAAGTAGTTCATTCGCTAAGTATTTAACACTTACTCGAAACCAAGTTTTTTCTTGAAAACTTGGTTTCTTCCCTGAATCCTAGTGACCTCAAGATAACGATCTAGCCGACTCATCACCGCCAACTTGCCACATGCAATCAAGGTAATCACAAAAATCCCATAAATCACAGTTCAGACAATGTGAACTCCCGGCATTCGGCTATGGTATAGGCCGAATATTGCCCAAAACACTCGTGCATTCATAATCAACATAGTGAACCTCGGTATTGCCTCCGCCCCTCTTTTCGTGGTCAAAATGTCTCCAGATATCGAGCGATTTCGTTGAAGGTTTGGCGGGCGAGCTGACCATTCTCGAAGGGGTGATCGAAACTCGGTTTATCGCTGTCCTTCGTGAGATGGAATCGGAGCTGCACGACCACGGAGTTGTCGTTGGCGGATACCAGGTCCACGGACACAACGTAATACGGATTGATGACGATCGGAGCGTTGTTGAACCTCTTAAAGCGCCTCCGTTGTTTCGTATCGGCAAGATAGTTGGCGACGATCATAGACGCCGTGAATATTGCAAACGTAGCGGCAACTCCTATAAAAATATATAGATACTCGACCGGTATGCGCATAACACTTCAAAATGAATATGTCCGACGGTGACAATTATCGGAAGCGACGGGATGAAGATTAAGTATTTAAATCGGCAATTCAGTTTTCCCTAAACTCGGTAGGTGATCAAGCGAACGGATAGTGAGTGCGATAGAAATCCAGCAAGTGAGTGAATAGCGAACGCGGTAGGACTCCCATAGAGATCCCTTTCCAACCGCACCGAGCATCGTTAGGATATTACCGAAATAATTTTTTAAACTTCATACAGATTGTGGTACAGAGCACTCCATTCTACGTAACAATACGATTCCTTCATTTCGTAACTCGTTTTTCGCTCTATCACTTAATTTGGAGAAAGTGTCACTTGGTAGAGTCCCATTATCCATGTCGGAATAATTCATTCAGAAAGCAACACTTTCTAGTCAGAGTCTCTTTCCTCGATCCAGAGGATCGAAATGTCAATAGAATGCTACATGTCCAGAGTCCCGCACTCCAGAGGAGTGCAATGTGGAGTGTTACTTGAGAGCATGCCATTACCCCTGTCGGA
>JAJDTR010000149.1 GCA_022827055.1 Candidatus Poribacteria bacterium
TCAAAGAAAGCGGCGTCGTCCAAAGGGGAATGAGCCCTGTTTTAATTTGCGTCAACATCTGTATCAACTAAGCGGGGTAGATCTCACTCAGATTGAGGGAGTCAATGTGCTCAATGCACAAGCAATATTGAGTGAAATCGGCACCGATATGAGCAAATGGCCTTCAGTCAAACATTTCACCTCCTGGCTGGGTTTATGTCCGAACAACCAAATCACGGGTGGCAAAGTGATGTACCGTCAAACACAGAAAAACAACAATCGTGCGGCACGCGCTCTGAGGCTGGCGGCGCAAGGCGTATCAACTAGCAAAGGTGCTCTCGGCGGCTATTATCGTCGTCAGCGAGCGAGGCTCGGTCCTGCTCAAGCCATCACGGCAATCGCTCATAAACTCGCACGTATTATCTATGCCATGTTGAGAAATCGGACGTCCTACTATGAAGAACAGGCTCGCCAAAGGGCAGTCAAGAACCTGGAACGTAAAGCCAAACAATTAGGATTTCATCTAATCGCACAAGCAGCTTAAATCGGTTTATCCATCAACGAGAGGTGGAATCGAATTGTTGCAAACGCTTTTCAACACTCCCTTTGAAAAAGTGTTACTTGAGAGGATTGCTCAATGAGATTTGTAGAAACCCTGAAGAGTTGTCCTTCGAGTATTATTGTTCGCTACTTTCTGGAAATTCTATTCCCCAAGCACAAGCTATCATTAAAGGTGACTTCAAACGATACGCAGATTCCTCTGGCAGGTATGTTTGCCCAAAGATGGTGAAGACAGATTGGAAAAGTCTCAATACAGCGGTAGAAGCCTGTGAGGAGTTTGCTGACAAACGTATTGCCCATCGGGACAAAGGTGAGCCTGAGGATATACCAACATTCGGGGAACTCAATGAGTGTATTAAATTGCTTGATGAAACGTATGTAAAATACCACTTACTTTTTTACGCAGAAGGGATGATCACGTTGATGCCAACCTACCAATACAACTGGAAGAAGGTTTTCCTTGAACCGTGGATAAAGACTGGCTATGGGAGTGCCAAAGGACTCATGCACATGGCTGAAGATTTTGATGATGAACTGCCAAAGTCTAGCGAATACACACAATGAAATATCTGCTAGACACCCACACGTTACTATGGTTTCTTGCTGGGGATAGGCAACTCGGAGACAGAGCCAGGGAATTGGTGGAAGATTCAAGCAACGACTGTTTTCTCAGTATCGTGAGTTTATGGGAGATTGCAATCAAGGCAAAGAAGCTCGCATTGACCAAACCCTTCAATCGCTTGTTTCCAGAGCAATTGGAATTCAATGAAATTGGAATATTGGATATCACGGTTGATAGCCTGACACAATTGACCAACTTACCTCATCATCACGGAGACCCATTCGACCGCCTGATAATAGCTCAAGCACTTGTGGAGGAACTTCCCATCATTGGTAAGGACTCGGCCTTTGATGCATACGGAGTTCGTCGAGAGTGGTGAGATTTGACAAGCGCTTTACCATGGAGTTGTTGAAGTTTGATTTACAGCATCAGATTTCGGCCATGAAGACTTCAGCTTGTTGTTGAGGTGGGGCATAGACCGCATATGCACGTGTGGAGTCCGCGACATTGAAGAGAGAAATCAAAAGAAACAAACCGCCAATCATCGACTGCGATGTGCATAACACTCTAGCGTCGGATAAGGTGTTGTATCCCTATCTGTCACAGCGGTGGCGCAGGCATCACGAAATGCTGGAGACGCCGGATAAAGTCGGCGGATATATTGCCCGCGGTATGCCGTACGGCGCACGTTACGACGCATGGCCTCCGTCCGGTGAAAGACCCGGCTCCGATCTTGACTTCATGCGGGAACAACTGCTGGACCGCTGGGACATGGAGTACGGCATCCTAAACTGTCTGACTGCGGTGCCCGACATGCCGAATCTGGAGTACGCGGCGGCGTTTGCACGGGCGGTGAACGACTGGCAGATTGATAAGTGGCTTGAGCTTGAACCGCGTCTGCGGGCGTCGATTACGGTGGTATGCGACGACGGCGAGTTGGCGGCAGAGGAAATTGATCGACTCGGCGACCACTCCGGCTTTGTGCAGGTAATGGTACTTGCGCGGACAATGGAACCCTTGGGGCGCCGTAAGTATTGGAAGATGTATGAGGCGGCGGCACATCATGATCTCCCGATTGGCATCCATTTCACCGGGGTCGGAGCAGGACCTATCACCGCGGTCGGCACCCCCTCACACTACATTGAGGATCATACGGGTATGACACAGGCATTCCAGACGCAGGTCACGAGTCTGGTGTGTGAAGGCGTTTTCGAGCACTTTCCCACGCTCAAGATTGTTCTGATCGAAGGCGGTTTGGGCTGGTTGCCACCGCTGATGTGGCGACTTGACCGCGCTTGGAGGAAATTGAGCGATGAAGTGCCGTATTTGAAGCGGTTGCCGTCGGAGTATATTCGCGACCATTTCTGGATTACAACGCAACCGGTGGAGGAACCGCCGAAACAGGAGTATTTTCACCAGTTGCTTGCACATATTGATGCGGACGAAAAGCTGATGTTTGCGACCGACTACCCGCACTGGGATTTCGATTCACCGGAGTACGCTATTCCCAAGAACCTATCTCTACAACTTAGACGGAAGATCATGGCGGAGAATGCTCGGAATTTCTATCGCTTTTGATGACAATTATTTCCCGTAATATCAGCACATCGCTGAGCATGAATTAGCACACAGAGACCAGATTAATGAGTTACTCGGCGGAAACTTTTCTCGTTTACGTTGATTGAAGGTTGAACCAAGGAGGACAGAAAGATGGCGGCGACACAAACGCAGGCGAATCCCTCGGCAACCCGAAGGAAAATTCCCGTAATTGATTGTGATATTCACAATGCCATACCTTCGCACAAGGCGCTGCATCCTTATATGTCAGAGCGCACGCGACGGCATCTTGAAACGGTGGGAACGCCCGCCCGAAATGGGTCCTATCTCCCGCGCGGGATGCCGTATGCGGCTAGGAAGGATGCCTGGCCACCCTCCGGCAAGGCACCGGGTTCGGACCTGAAGTTTATGCAGGATCAGTTGCTTGATTACTGGAATATCGAATATGGTGTATTAAACTGTTTGATTTTTCAAGATATGCGCAACGTGGAATTCAATGCGGCGCTGTCACACGCAGTTAACGACTGGCAGATAGAGGAATGGATTAAACCGGACTCAAGGCTCAGAGCGTCCATTCTGGTTCCGTTTGAAGACGGCGAACTCGCCGCCGATGAAATCGATCGACTTGGGGACCACCCCGGGTTTGTGCAAGTCTTACTTGTCGCTCGCTCGATGGAACCGTTGGGACGCCGCCGATACTGGAAGATATACGAGGCGGCGGCGCGGCACGACCTACCGATCGGGATTCACTTCGGCGGCGTCGGTGTCGGTCCAATCACCTCCGCGGGCAAACCTTCGCACTACATTGAGGATCACGCGGGAATGTGTCAAGTGTTTCAGACGCAGGTATCCAGCTTGGTGTGTGAGGGCGTGTTCGAACACTTTCCCACGCTCAAAGTGGTGCTAATCGAGGGTGGATTTGCCTGGCTACCGCCCCTGATGTGGCGGCTCGACCGTTCTTGGAAAATGCTACGTGAAGAGGTGCCGTATTTGAAACGCACCCCGTCAGAGTATATTCGTGAGCATTTCTGGGTAAGCACACAGCCGATGGAGGAACCGCCGAAACAGGAGTACTTTCAGCAATTGCTTGAACATATCAACGCCGATGAAAAATTGATGTTCGCAACGGACTATCCGCATTGGGACTTTGATTCGCCCAGCCATGCGCTCCCCAAGAACCTGAACCCAAATTTGAGACGGCGCATTATGTCAGAGAACGCGCGCGCCCTTTATCAGTTTTAAACAAATGAATGATGTGCTACGTGTCCAACGATGCACAGTACCACAAGGGTTGGGAAATCCAACGCCTACAGATTGACCCGTGTCCGCATATCAAATCAAGGCGCAACGTACCAAGAAACGTTAAATTCTTTGGAACTGACCAATAAACGCGCTTATGGCAAAGCATGTAGTTGCAACCGTTGACGAAATCCCACCCGGCGGACGAAAGATTGTGGAGATTGGAGGAAGAGCGGTTGGTGTCTTTAACATTGACGGCGAGTTTTACGCACTTCGCAATAATTGTCCACATACGGGTGGACCGCTTTGTGAGGGGCATCTCACAGGATTCCTGAAATCTGATATTCCTGGCGTATACGAATATGTTCGCAAAGGGGAAATCTTACGATGTCCTTGGCACGGCTGGGAGTTCGATATCAAAACAGGGCAATCTTGGTGGAGTCCGGCAAGAAGACGAGCGCGAAAATACAAGGTCAGTGTCGAATCGGGACCTTCTCCTTACAGCGATGGCGTCGAAGGGACAACCCTTGAAAAGGGACCATACACGGCTGAAACCTATTCCGCCTCGGTCGATGAGAAGTATGTGGTGGTAGAGATTCCCTAGACGACGGTGTGCAACGTTAATGCGCTCGGCGCAGATTTGTTCGCCTTCTGGTGCGGCGGTGTCGACAAACCGATCCATACTCCATTGAGAAACATGATGCTCGTTTGAGCTGGCATTAACGCCGTTCAGAATCGGAGCCGCGATTCGGAGGGACCCCCCTATTGAATTTGCTACGAGATTTCTATGGGACTTCTATCGCACTCCTTATTCAGTCGTTTGATCCTTCGCTATTAAGATCTCTATCGCGCTCCCTGTTCAGTCGCTTAATCTCAGTTAATCTCGTTTCATCGCATCTACACTTCCTAGAGAATACCGCGGTTATCAAGGAGCTTGCACTTTCATCCCAAGAAATAAACTGTAGCCTACCCACCAAGAGCGTGGATGTCTTCATTTGTATTTCATTTTACCATTGGACCAGTGAGGAGGATTAGTCAATGAAAGCTGCGGTGTTGTATGATGTCCACACACCTTTGAAAATTGAAGAGCTTGACCCACCCAAGGTGGCTTACGGCATGGTCGGGGTACGACTATGCGCCAGCGGCGTGTGTCATTCCGATTGGCATGTCGTGAAGGGAGATTGGCCGTTTATCAAACTTCCCGTTGTCCTCGGTCACGAGGGAGCGGGAATCGTTGAAGAGGTTGGCGGCGGCGTGACAGGCGTCGCCGAAGGAGACCACGTTATTCTGGCTTGGAGACGGAGTTGCGGTTACTGCGAGATGTGCCAAGAGGGTTTTTCCAATCTCTGTACGGTTGATCCGGATAACAGTCGCCGTCCACGTTTCAAGGAACGCGACGAAACCGTGAACAAGTTAGCGGGGTTAGGCACGTTTGGTACTTACACCGTTGTGCCCCAAGATGTTGCGGTACCCATACCTAAGGATTATCCATTTGCACAGGCCGCATTGATTGGTTGCGGCGTCATGACGGGAGTCGGTGCCGTTATCAATACGGCTAAGGTGGCACCGGGAAAATCGGTAGCCATTTTTGGCTGCGGAGGAGTGGGATTGAATTGTATTCAAGGCGCTGTCTTGGCGAATGCCGAGCCAATCATCGCCGTCGACATTCTCGACACAAAGCTGGAGATGGCGGAACAGTTTGGCGCAACCCACACAATAAATTCGTCCGAAGTAAATCCTGTTGAGCGTATCAAAGAGATTACGGGCGGCGCCGGGGCACACTACGCGTTCGAGGCAATTGGTCTAACGGGCAAGCCGTTCTTGCAAACGATTCAGTGTACCCGCCGTCGCGGTATGACAGTCTTCATTGGACATGCTCCCGTGAACACCCCCGTTGAGATTGACGCTCGAATATTGATGCTTGAGAAGTCGGTGATTGGCTCCTACTACGGTACAGCGCGCACGCATATAGATTTCAATCGACTGCTTAGCTTGTACGGTGCGGGAAAGCTCAAATTGGATGAATTGGTCACGCGAACCTATCCCCTAGAAGGGATTAACGACGCTTTTGATGCCCTTGAAAAGGGAGAGGTAGCACGGAGTGTGTTGGATTTGTCGCAGTCATAAGTCTAAACGTTAGGTTGGCTCAGTCAGAAAAACTCAGATAAAGATATTCGATAAACTCTCCGAATGGCTTGAATCCGTGTGCTATGTGGGTTCAAGCCGTTTTTGTTTAGTTCTATAATTCTGATGGCAGTCGTCTGAGCTCGTATTCACAGATGTGCAAGCCAACTGTAAGGACAATCTTCAGACCTCGAATGATTATCGCGAGCAGGCGAAGATTTCAATCGGAGCGGAGGCTTACCCTGTTATTCTAGTCACTTAACTGGGCGCCGCTCTTTTCTGGCCCTATTGTGTTTTGCCCGTTCATTTGACACGTGGACAAACTAAACCCGTTGGCATGCTGCACGAAGCGACAAAGCCCGCGGTTACGTATATGCCGATATCTTTAAGGATTGGGTTTCCCGGCACCCGCTGGACGAGAATACCTCGCAGCTACGATTGCGCACATGCGTAACAAAAATGTCGACAAAACCTTACCGCATCAACACCCAAAGAGAGAGTAATATATGCGCAACTGGAACCGAGATTTTCGCTTATTAGCTTGCGGCGTCTTTGGCGTAGGCGCATTTTTCGGAATCTTACACCCACTCTTTAACAACTTCATCGTAGACCAGATTGGAGTACAGCCTCGTGAATTGGGCTACATCGAATCGCTGCGAGAGGTGCCCGGATTCCTCAATGCACTCTTTACGGCTATCATCATCTATTTGGCGCCACCCGTTGTTGCCGGTTTTGCTCTGATTGTGATGGGTGTTGGCATGGCAGCCTATTCGCAAGTTAACAGTTTCTACGGAATCCTCGTATTCTCTTTCGTGTGGAGCATCGGATTTCATGCGTGGTTACCGTTGCGGTCGGCCATGACGCTCGCGTATTCAACCGACGAAGAGAAGGGGAAGTGGTTTGGGCAGTTAAGGAGTGTGGAAAGTTTTGCCACGTTGGCGATGATTGGACTATGTTTGTTCGCAACAAATCTGTTTGAATTTGGGGGGTTATTCCGGATAGGAGGCGGGGTCGTTGCTGCCGGTGGAATCGCCCTTCTTTTCACGTCACGACGGTTACAGACCGAGCGTGAAAACCGGTTTGTACTGCGGAAATCGTACGGGCTTTACTACGTGCTATCCTTACTGGATGGAAGTAGGCGACAGATTTTTACGACGTTCGCAATCTTCGCACTAGTCAAGGTGTTCGGTACTGATCGGGACGTGATTATCAAACTTGTTTTGATTAATCAGGTCGTCGTTCTGTTCTTCTCGCCCACGATCGGCAGACTGGTGGATAAGTTGGGTGAGCGAACCATGTTGAGCATTAGCTACGCGGGCTTATTCTTCGTGTTTATCGGTTATGCGACACTTAAAAACGTCACACATCTGTATGTGCTCTATTGCATCGATAATTTCCTGTTTGTTGGTCGGATTGCTTTGATGACTTACGTGAACAAGATTGCGTCGCCGCAAGATCTCAAGCCGACGCTCGCCATGGGTGTAACCATGAACCACGTCGCCGCGGTGAGTGTTCCGCTCATCGGAGGCTTCACGTGGGCGGCATTTGGCTATCAAATCATCTTCATTGGCGGCGCCGTGTTTACTTTGATTTCGCTGGCTTGTGCACAGTGGATGAAGGTGGGCCAGGGGGCTAAGAAGCTGGGGTAGTTAAGTGATAGCCTGATTGAGAATTAGGCGGACGAGGAATTGGGTTTGACTTAGACTTTGGCGCTGTTCGGCGGGTTAAGATACAACCCCTATCGCACTGGGATCTCTATCGCAGGATTAGCTATCGCGTTCATTATCCATTCACTTGATCCCCTTAATCGGTCGCTTGATCTATTCAGTCAGATTACAGCTAATCGCTCGGTTTGTCCTCGCCTACGGGTTCGGTATCGTACAGTCCTCCATTCAACCCAACCCAGGACGTTTTTACATATTCGAGCTAGAGCGATCGGTATGTTGCGTCAGAATCTCCACATGTAAACATCGCCCTGATCATCCCGTACATCTGTCCACACCACACTGAGAACGCCGGATTCGGATCTGAGCACATACGGAGGATACTGCTCTCCCGGTGCCGTGCAGATGGGCACACCATCAGCGTTCCAAGCCACCTTCCCATCCAGATTGAGTTGCTGTGCGTAAATCGCATCGCTGCTCTCATCTCCATAGTCCTCGCGGTAGTCCAACCAAGCGACAAAGAACTGATCATCAACCGATGGTACAATGAACGGCCTATCCTGATGGCCGCCGGCGGTACAGATGGGCACGCCATTTTCCTTCCAGCGAACTGTCCCGAATGCACCGACGCGCTGCGCATAAAGATCCGAGTAAACATCACGTTCATCACTCCAAACGGCAATGATTCCGCCATTACCGTCACTGGTTATCGAGGCGTTTTTTTGGATGCCGGATGCCTCGCAGATTTTGACACCTTCATCCCCCCAAAGTTTTCTTCCGTTCGGATCGATTCGTTGTGCGTACAGATTGTCGTTGATAAAACTCTCGTAGATTTGCCAAGCGATGATGAGTCCGCCATCATGGTCGCTGGCAACGCGCGGTATTCCCTGCATACCTTTAAGCGGCGAAACAACGATTGGGGCATCCCAAACGGGCGATCCGTCCATATTGAGTCGAAACGCCATGATGTGCCACGACTCGTACCCGATCACATCCCACCAGACGAGATAGAATCCGTCCGAGCCATCTGCGAGGAGTATGGGATCGCTCTGGAGGGAATCTGACGGGAAAACCGGAATCCCATCCACTTTCCACATCGGTTGACCGTTCGAATCGAGTCGTTGAATGTACAAATCTTGGTGTTCTGCACTCCGTCGCGCGTCTTCCCATACAAAGATTGCACCACCGGCGCCGTCGCTCAGAATCGCCTGCGTGGATTGATCGGCGGCATCCGTGCAAACCGGTACACCGTCGGTCTGCCACAATACCTTTCCTGACAGATCGATCGCCTGTGCGTAGATATCCCAATTGGATTTGTCACGTCGATCATTCCAGACTGCAATTACTTGATCGACGGACCGGATCATCCTTAACCGGCGCTGATTCCATTCGGCAAGGCAAATCGGAACTCCATCCGTTTTCCACGCAGCCTTTCCCGCCGCATTTACCCGTTGTGCGTAGATATCCCAATCCTTTCCCGTGCGGTAATCCTCCCAGGCAACAATAGCGCCTCTTCTTCCATCGCTGACTGTGCGTGGCATGAATTGGCCGTCTCGTGCAGTGCTCACCGCAATCTCTGCCGCGCTTGCGGAGTGAACAATGCCCAATAGGAGTAACACACACAGGACGTGTAATGTGGAGTTGTTGTATGAGTCGATTGGATGTGAATACATAAACGGTAACGAGTGATTTTCCATTTGATAACGCTTCGACTTTGGATTGATTTTAACATGGAAACGCGAGATTTTCATACCAAATTTCGCGGATACCACACTTCGTCTAGCTGTCCCTTGGTTGCCCCATCCAATGCGCTCCATTTGTCGATGGGCAACGAGACGTTGGCAAGCGCAGCGGTGGGCATCGTGCAACTTCGCGCCAACCTAGCGACGAGTTCTTCCATGCCGGGATTGTGTCCTATCACCATCACTCGTGAATAATCATCTGAAAGATTGTTTAGGACTTCGATATATATGCCGGCGGGAGTGTGGTATAATTGGGGAGTTGATTGGATTTCGCCCCCATAACCACACGCCTTTGCAACTCTTTTCGCCGTGCTTCTCGCACGTTTCGCAGTAGAGCTGATTATCAGATCCGGGACTAGCCTTTGTTGCAGGATAAGTCTACCGACACGGGGGGCATCTCGTTTACCGCGTTTGTTGAGCGGACGGTCATGGTCTAGCAAGCCTGCGTCCTTCCAGCTAGATTTGGCGTGACGCAGTATTAGGAGTGTTTTCATTGGTTACCTTTCCTTGGATAACTTAAGCATTGCTTGCTTTTTTGAAGAATAGATGGTTAATCCAATTTTGGATAATTGAGGATGATTTTTTCATCTTTGCAATCTCCTTGGATACTCGTTCGTAGATTTAATTTAAATCTGGTAATTGGCGTGCGCTGTGAAACACATGGTGGGCGGTGCCCTCCCAACGTACACTTGAGAGTTTGTTTGAACAATTCGTGTTATTGCCAATTTAGGTCATTTGAAAATGGTTATTCAGCTTTACGAGAAATGGTGGGCAGTGCCCACCCTACGAGAATTTGAGCGTTTAATTGAAGAGTTTGCATTATTGCCACCCTAGGTCATTTGAGAATGGTTATTTCAGTTTTATATCTCCTTCGATGTCCATCATGTGTCCATCTGTGATTTGATAGTCGGCGATTATTCTCTACGACAATTGGTGGGTGGTGCCCCGCCACACAAATGTGCTTACACCTACGGAATGTCCCCGCTGATATGCTGCCATCTACCGTGATCGACATTGTATATGGCGACCTCCTTGTCCAAATCGTCACAGAACCGCACTTCAATTCCAACAGCAGAATCGCTCCAATTAGTCTGATCAGCGAAATCCTTGACGGAAAACCCTCGCGCCGGATGCAGAATATACCACGTCTTTGATTCGTTGTCCCAAGCGTATCCCTCGGCTTTAAGCAATTCTCTGATTGCCATCGTGGGCTTTGAACCACGTCCGTATTGACTGCCTACCCGAACAGCAAAATACTTTGTTTCTCCCGCTAATGGAGGATAATCCGACCATTTGAGGGTAGGAAGTCTCATGTTCTTTTTCAAATCTTCAAGAAATGGAGAGACATCCTCAGTTTCCGTCAGAATAAACAGATCGTCGACCGCTCGGGTCAAGGCTACATAAAAGAGACGGCGCTCTTCGGCAGTGACTGTCTCAAGATTGTCGCCGAAAATGCGGGTAAAAATCAACTCGGAATGCAGTAATGGAAAACAGTGCGTTACGGCGTCAAGCAGGATAACGACATCTTGTTCAAGACCTTTGTAGCTATGGACCGTCGATGCAGTAACTTTTTCCTCGTGTAATTCAGGCAGATGAGCGCGCACTATTGCAAGAAAGCGGTCGAGTCCGCTCTTGACTGATGAATCTTCCTGATCTTTATAATCGACGTACCACGGCAGGTGATTTTTACGGGCGAGCAGGACAACGCTTCTGCCGCCGGCGAGCGCCTTGTTCACTATACGTAACACGGCGGGAGTGAAGCGATCGCCAGCGTGTTCCCGTTCCTCTCGCAATGTTGGCTTGAAGTTGGCAAGGTCGGCGACCACTACCTGTCCGGAGGTTTTCTTGTGCGCGCGGGCAGGTTTACCCGAGCCTTTCATCAATGCATTACCGACGTTGACGATAGATTTTGCGGAGCGGTAGTTGGTTGCAACATGCAACGCGCGAGAATCCGGGAAATAATGGGCGAAGTCTTGGAAGAAACGAAGATCGGAACCGGCAAAACCGTTAATGGCTTGCCAGTCGTCACCAACGCAGAAAAAGCGTGCACGAGGGTTCTGTCCTCGAACCGCCTCCATCAGACGATGGAAGAGTTCCGAGAAATCTTGATATTCGTCAATAAGCACATGACGCATCTTCCCGAGGTCGCCTTCACCGGATTTCCGTCGAAATACGGTGCCACCGTTTTCGATCTGTTTTGCGGCATCTTGAAGGAGCCCGTCAAAATCCAGCATTCCAGTTGATGTGATGCGCTGGAGATACGAGGCATAGAACCCCTGTGCAACATCCAAGAATTGGCGCTCCACCTCGCTAATACATTCGTGGGTATTCACCATCTCCGCAAGCTCTTCCGGCGTCAAGGAGAGTTTTCTGCCTCGTTGTATGAAGCGCTTTACGACTCTCGTGAACCGATCTATGGCACGGTCTTTAATCTGATTCCATAATTCTTCCTCGCCGAATCGATCACACGAAATACCACAGGATTCAAGTTGTTGTTTCAGTAGGGCGCAAAACTTATCCTCTCCGTCGTCTTTGAGGACGTCAGACAAGAATTCCAACAACGTCCAATCGGGGTTGTTGCGCCAGTGATTACGTTTCTCCTCCGATACAGCGTCGGAGTCGAGATCACCTCCCAGTCCGATGTATTCGATGACAACGCCACTGTTGTCTCCGGTGAAAATGGTAAAGTCGGGACGATAATTGACATGGTTCCACCAGAAATTCCGCTCGTATTGGTAGCTGATGCCGTGCTCAACCAGGAAGTTGGCGATAACTCTTTCTCCAGGAGATTTCACGTACTTCCCATCAAGCGTTTCATGCGGCAATGACCGACGAAACCGTATCATCTCTTCAGGAGGTCTATTGTAGCCGCCTGAAACGATGTGCCCCCAGTCGGATTTGAAGTGCGCCGCCATCAATGGTCGAATCTTATCAGCGTTTTCCGACACCCGCAGGTATCGGTCAATCTCGTCCTGCAGGGCGCGTTCCTGGTTCCGCTCGCCGTCAGGTTCGTCAACAATTTTCTCTTTAGGGCGAGTCAACGCATAAGCCAGGGCATGAAAGGTCATAACGTGAGGAATAGAACCCTGTAGGTACGTGACCAGCCGCTCTCGAATCTCTTCAGCCGCTTTTCGGTTGAATGCGAGGAGCAATATCTCGTCCGGCGCCACCCCACAGTGTTGCTGTAGGAACAGAGCACGGTTGACGAGGGTGGTGGTTTTGCCACTTCCCGCACGCGCAATGACTTGCACATCTCCTTCAACAGCACCGATTGCTGCCGCTTGTTCAAGGTCCGGGCTGTTGTCCAACCGGCGAGTAACCCAAGCATGCACAAATTCGGTTTTTTCCGCCTCATATTCCTCGGCGGCTAAGTGGTCTGTACACCTTGCGCGATAGAAGTCGGAAGCGCTAAGGAAGTCTCGTTGGAATTGCTCCTCAAGACTTTCGAGCAGGAGCCGCTTTTCCTTTCTGTACCCTCCCGCTTCCAGCCAAACACTCCAAAACTCCGAGAATTTTCTAGGGAATCGAAACATCTTAGATCTGTGGGTTTAATGCCGTCTTCCGTCAACCGTGATTCTAAAGTTAGCCGCGAGCCATTATCGTCTGAAAGGATAGTTTCCCAATGACATCATGTGTGCGGGTAATAGGACGTGGGTTGTTTTGGAAACGGGAAAGTCGAACGGTACCGACATTCAAGGCAGCGCTCCGATTTCGTCCGCCATAGTCTGAATGGTATATCCTTCTTTGCGGATGCGGAGATCGTAATACAGTAGCGTTGTTGCAGTGATTTTGAACGGTTCGATGAAAAGGAATGGCAACAGGATGGATAGGAATTCAGAGACTTCCGTGATGCCGGCAAATGCTCCGAGCAACTTAGACATTGAATATATGAGCGACGCAACGATAATTTGAAGGATAGCCAATAGCACAACGGCAAAGAATGCCTTATTCCAGTATCCCTTTACAATCACGTAACTTCTCTTGAGGGCGCCGAATCCGCCTTCGCCCTCAATCGCAACCACTGCGGGGGCCAAACAGAACCAACCGTATATAACCAGCCCCGGGATGACGAATGTGAATAGTCCGGCGACTATGATAATTGATGCGAAGACCAACGTCCCAAGCAAAGGGAAAAACACATCGGCGAATCGCAGAAATGCCCGACTGATGGTAACCGATGCACCCAAGAAACGCTCAGATATTGCAATTATCCCAAGTGTAGTTACGGCTAAGGAGAGGAAGAGCACGAACGCGACAAACAGCAGTGTTGACGGGGCAGTTGCGGGGGCAGCAGGAGTATTAGCAAGGTCGGGTTGCCGGGCGAAAATGAAGAAGTATATGATCGAACTGATGATTGAGGATGGCGCAACAATGAGGAGTAATTTCGTCCACATCTCACGGAAGAGCACAAGCGATTCACGAAAAATGCCCCCTACTGTAAGCTCCCGGAAGCTGCTCTGAGAATCATCGCTCATAGTTTGGAATCATCTCTTGAACTGCGTAAGATACTGTTCAAGATCTTTGTTGCGCGGGTCCAAGTCGTAGGCTTGGCGTAGGTAATCGACGGCTGCATCGGTCTGACCTATCTTCATAAGCAGGGAGCCAAGATTGTGGTATGCCGGGCTATAGGTTGGTTTAAGCTCGATGGCACGTTTATAGGCATCTTCGGCTTTCATCAAGAATTGCTGTGTTTTGCCGATTAGCAAACGAATGGTTACCTGTTCCTCCCAGGCTTCGGTGTAACCAATTGCGCCAAGTTCTTTCGCCTTTAGTTCGATTGCTTTTGCCATGTTTCGACTTGCTGAATTCATCACGATAAAGCCTGACTCCGTGTGCGTGATAGCCATCTGCAATTCATCAAGTCCTTCAGCCACGGTTTTACCCTCCAAGTCACTATCCCATGATGGCCAACTCGGGCCCGCATATTCCAAACCGTACGCGTAGTAGGTCGCACCGAGGTCGTTAAGCACTTCCGCATTTTCGGGCCGCATGGTTATTGCGTCTTCGTAGAGCGCAATTGCCTTATCGTAATCTTTTGCGGTATAAGCCTCGGTCGCATGAGTCCGTATCATCTTGAATTCGGCACTTTGTAGGTTTACGCTGTCTCCCGGTCCGTCATCCTCTACTCCAATGTTGTAGATAAGTGTAATGGCAAGGATGACGGCGAAGCACAGCACGATAATTGTTGGCAATTGCAAGCGCATGTTTATCACCTTGATATAAGCAAGTTCATTGGAAAGGTCTATCTTCCGCATCGACTGGGAAAAGTAGCACCGGGAAGATGGAAGTGTGGAGGGTTGGAAGAATTCCTTTCACGCTATTCTCAATCCTCCAACCCGAAAGACTCGGAACTCAATGTGTACATAATAGCCCGTTAAATTTGTCAATTTATCATGAGCGATTAGCGCCTAAATTGAAATGCAGGTAGATTCTTGAAAGTTGCTGATTGTCCGTCGAGACTTTCCGATGCGTCACCGGTAGCCGACACGCCAGCCCCCTCGCGGCTATCTAGATTCTAAGCTAACTCACGATTAAAAATCTCCATTTCCTCAATCTTACGGTAAAAACCCCTATTGGAATATTAAGTTGCGCGATCTCAATCTCTCTCCATCTCTCTCAAAATAGAGCGTGACTCGTTGCTGCCGTTGTAATTGATTGATACTGCGCTTGAAGTCTTCGATTGAGCCGACTCTTGAGTTGTTTATGCTGTAGATTAAATCCTTCTTTTCCAATAGTTCCGCAAGCGCGCTTCGACGCTCGATTTTTGTAACGAGAACGCCGCGCTGCTGGTACTTTTTAGCTGCTTCGCGGTCCAATTGCTCGATAGTGATTCCCCAACCGGGTACTTTGTAAGACCACTGAAGTTCGCGAATTGAGAGCGTTACATCCACCCGATTCCGATCTCTGATGAGTTGGACCGTAGCGGTTTGGCTTTTTTCCAACAATCTTGTGATTGAATTGAACGCCGACAGGTTTGGTGTTGGTTGTCCATTGATTGCCTCAATCACGTCACTGCGCTTGATACCGGCATTTTTCGCCGGGCTACCTTTTTCCACGGAGGTCACCAGTACTCCCATCCTATTGCCAAGTTTGAGTTTTTCAGCCAACTCCGGTGTCAACGCCTGTGTTTCAATACCGAGGTATGGAGGTACAACTGATCCAAACGAAGCGAGTAGTTCGACTATCCGCGCCGCGGTATTTACGGGGATTGCAAATCCGACGCCCTGAGAACCGCGGCTCGTTGAATGGATTGCCGCGTTGATTCCGATGAGTTTCCCGTACATGTCCACTAGCGCTCCCCCGCTGTTCCCGGGGTTAATGGAAGCGTCTGTCTGAATGAGCCGCTGATACAGTCTGTCGTCAATTTTGATAGCACGGTTAGTGGCGCTAACAACCCCGATTGTGACGGTCGGCCGCGGATCGCCGCCTGTTACCGCAAACGGGTGACCGATTGCAATAGCCCATTCTCCGACAAGTAGGTTGTCTGAATCGCCAAATTCAATTTGGGTGAGTTTTGGCGCCTCAATTTCCAACAACGCAAGATCAGAGAGATAATCCTCTCCTACAACGGTTGCCTCAAATTCACGTCCGTCCGAGAGAATGACGCGTGTTTCATCGGCGCCGTCAATCACATGTTGGTTTGTTATCACATAACCACTATTGTCAATGATCACGCCCGAACCGAGTCCATGAAGTTCCCGCCATTGTGGAATTTCGAAGGGAAAATCGAATAAAGGCGCCCACGGGTCGCCAAATAATGAACGCGTTCTGACTTGTTGCGTTTTAATTGTGCTAATGTTGACGACCGCGGGACTTGCTTTCTCCACTGCGCGAACAAGCGCATTCCTCCGAGAAATCGCAAGATCAGTTTGCAGCTCTGATTTTGATTGGCTCGCTTCCGTTGGTCCTAATTGCGACAATGAAAGCAGGACAACCAGAATTTTATTTAGGAGGTAACAGATGTAGTGAGGCTTTATCAAAATGGATTTCTTTCTACTGTGAAATTACTGAGGAGTGTGCGCCAATAGGGTCGTGTATCTAAGCAGAGCATCCCGGTTTTGTTAAGCCTGGGCGGGGAAACCCTGCCCCTACGAAGTTTCTTTGTTCTTCGCACCCCAAATTGATATGCGGACAAGGATTAATCCGTAGGGGTTGGGTCTCCCAACCCTTTTGGTACTGCGCATCGAATATCATTAAACACAACCGGTGGTTGAACAAACAACGGCTTAGTGCAGCAAGAATATGTATGTTTCGCTGTTACGGCGCACGGCGTGTGCCTACTACTTTCGTGACGCAATTTGAAGAGTGTTACGGCACACGGTGTATGCCTACTACGATTAGGTTTCCCATATCAACTTGGGCACGCAGTTAATCTCGCCATCCGGTTCCGCGATTCGATCACGGGGGTAACCGAGGCAGTGTGAGACGTAGAGCACGTCATTGATTAGTCGAAATCGATCGCGATGTTGATGACCGTACACATGAACCGCGGCGTTGAGCCGTCGTATTTGCTGTTCGAGGCAGGTGCATCCGGCAACGCGACTGAAATTGAACCTCGGATGTCGATCTTTGCGTGGTTTTCCGGCGGCTATTTTCTCACGCCCGGAGCCGAAAATTAGATCTGTCCGAGGTAGAAAGTGGCTAAAGGAGATAACCGGTGCATCATAGGTTCGGCGAGTGTGTTTCTCATTTAAGCGCAGGAAATAGTCTGCAGCCGATTCGCCGTTATCGGAGGTTGGCCACCGGGTGAAGCGGTTGTCGCTCCACATTGACAGCGTCGGGTCATCGCCCGCCTTGAGCACGTATAGGCTGCAATCTCCCTCCTCAGGCTTCACGTACCAGGAATAAAGCGGCACAATCCAGACACCGGCAGCACCTCCCGAGCCCCCAACCTTGGCAGGATTTGTGCTTACATTCAGCGATTGACAGAGGTCCAAAATGCGCCAGAACTTCGCTATCGAATCAACACATTCCTTCCGTCGTACCCAAAGGTCATGATTCCCGGGCACAAAAAAGAGGAACCGGAACTTCGCGCGTAAATGTGCAAGGCAGGTCTTCAGTTGGTCGAGATCGTCGCTAATATCTCCAGCCAGCAGGAGTACATCATCTACATACTCAATGTCGGACATCTGTTGAAGAAGCGACATGTTTCGTTTGTAATCGACATGGAGATCTGACAGAGCGTATACGCGCATTCGATAGTTATATTTCCTCGAATCTCTTGAAGGCTGTTCCGAACCGCCCTCCGAAAATTAAATCGCTTCTCGCTTCAATCTTTCTAACTCAAGCGATACCCTGTATCCCTCCAAACCGGGGTCGCTTTCAATCACCTCTTGAACGGCTTTGTCGGCGCGTCGTTTAGCAGGAAATTCGTCGGCGTTTGCAATTCGAAGAGCGAGCCGCGCGCCGACCGCACTAGCTTTTCTAAGATTTTCCAGCTCTACTTTCTCCAACGTGTCATACGCCGTATGTCCGAATCCTCGTCCGTGGGGAGGTGCTTCGGGGTCGCTCATATCGCCTGACGGAACCCCTTTCAAAACAAACGGGAAGTGATCCGAGTAGGAATTTAGTTTTTGTCCGATCGGAATCTCCGCAGCCATATCAATTGCGGCCTCCTTGAAAAAAGGTTCGAGTTTTTCCCATCGATGCAGCCCGATTCCCTTGCGACCTTCTCCGCCCGAGGCATCCATATTGAACATGAAGCGTATCCTGTCCAGTTCGTCTCTGTGGTCAGCCACATAACGAAACGCACCGGTTAACCCAATCTCTTCCGTACCGAATGCGATGAACCGCACGGTGCGTTTAAGGATACGTGAGGCATACCGCGATAAAGCCCGCGACGCTTCAATGACTGAAACCATGCCGGACGCGGGATCATGCGCTCCTTGAGATATGTCATGTCCGTCGTAATGGCACCCAACAATCACCATTTCGTCCGGACTTTCAACGCCCGGTAAGTCGCCGATGACGTTCCACGATGTTCGGGCTTCGTTGATGTCAGTCGTGCGCACGTGCAATTGCACGGTTCCGTGTCTCTCCGCCAATCGAAGCAAATATGCGCCATCTTCTTTACAAATTGAGATTCCGGGAATCGGTGCAATGCTGTCATTCTGAAGGCTGCCCGTTTCCGGACCAACGCCAGGGTGTTCGCTGACAAAGACGAAAACCTTAGCACCGCCGAGTACCGCTCGTTCGTACTTCTCTTTCCGATGCACCCACCGTCCCAAGTCGGGCGGCGATGCGCTTAAAGCCATGACGATTTTCCCCTCCATCTGGCCGCCAATGCGCTCGTATTCTCTCGGACTACCGTGACCGGCGGAGATGAGTTCCGCGGTAGTCTCATCTGCAGGGCAGTATGGCAGCGAAATGCACGGGATGGACTTCTGAACAGGTTCTACAAGTTCAAGTGTCGCTTCCCCGCGAGACCAGCCCGCGTATGGATATTCTTCCAGGTGCACATTTTTTAGACCGTATCGCACGAATGTGTCTTGGATGAATTTCGCGGCTTTCCTTTCCTCCGGTGTCCCGGCAAACCGCGACCCGAAATCGTCGCATAAGATAGTCAGATTGTCCATGGCTTCGCGCGATGTATAGATGTCGCCAACTATTTGGCGGTCAAGCTGAAGGTATTGGTGCTCGTGGCTCAATTTTATTGTCCTCTAGTCAGGAAATGGTATTAGCGACTCTCGGCTGGTTTGGGCGTTAAATTTCTTAAGAATACATGGCACGTGTCTGATGTCTGTAGTTAACATTGTCTAAACCAAAATTTGTAGAATTCTGGGATTATGTTGATTGTAGGCATTTGATTATTGTTCGCTTGATCTCGCTCCGTAGCGAAGGTGTCAATTGGGTGGTTGGTGCTTTTGTATATTTGGTTTTCTTGCGACACTTCGACATAGGGTTGCATCGTTTGCTTGACCGTGTTTTCTGTGTAGTCTGCTGAATACGTGATTCAGACCATGATTTTGCACAATCCTCGTATAGTTAGGACATTTTTCGAATCTTATTTGAGCGAACGCGACATAGTATTATCATCTAAGGCGGGCGGCGTTTACTGTGCTGTTTTCTGTTCGGTGGGCGGGGATAGGCTGTTGCCCGGAACGTCAAAGAGATTCGATTCTTCTTCCTCGTCGGGGGGTATTTCCAGCTCGACCATCTTGGCATCAGCAATTTTCTTTATTTTCCATTGATTCAGTAGTCTGATTCGTCGACCTCGGACCTCAATGATGCTCAAGCGTTCCAGTTCTTTGAGAAGGTCGTGAATCGTTTCCTGAGCTGTCCCGGTAAGTTTGGCTAAATCTGCCCGAGACAACTTTACACGCAGCTCCATGCCGGTACTATTGTGGACGCCACCTCCATCGGCGAATGAAAGCAGCAGGTATGCAAGGCGGGAAGAAGCTGAGCGGAACGCCAAGTTTTCGAGGTGATTGTGAATGTACTGTCTACCTGCGGGGGCAAACCTCGTTAGCCGCGTTGTCAGGTCGGGCTTCTTCTTAAGAAACAGTTCGAAATCTCGCCGACGCATGACATGTAGAATCGTATCGTCGAGAGTTTCGGCTATCGTGTCAAGAGGCTCGTCATCATCGTTCTCTGCTTCGCCGAAGATATCGCCAGATTCCAGAACCTCAAGTGTAAGCCCTTCGCCGTTGGACAAGAGTTTGTAGATTTTGACTCTACCCTTCCTTAAGAGATAGACGATGTTTCCGAGATTCGTCTTTCCCGTGACCTGCTCGCGACGGCCGCACTGCTTCACATGTGCACTTCGATTCAGCGCATAGAAGTCTGAATCAGTCAAATTGCGAAAGAACTTAATATTCTTCAGATACCATATCTGTGTTTCCATGTTCTCTTTCTCGCTGCTGCCATTCAGCCTCCAACTGTTCAAAAGTTTCTCAGGAAAGGCTTAGCCATCTTAATACCATCGCTCAGTAATTGTGGTGCATTGGCAGCGTCTATCAAGTTTCTCCAAGGCTGGGCTGGACAAGGAGATGGTTGGAAGAGGACTTGCGCAGCTTGGATTCTCTGGAACAAAAGGCAATGAATCCTCGGCAGCGGAAGTCCTATCCTTCCAAATGTCTCAGGCTACATCCCTCAAGGGTTACAAGGATTACACGGATTGCAGGGGTTAGCGGCACACGGGTTACAGGGATTACCTGCACATGGGTTGCAAGGGTTTGCAGCACATGGATTACAGGGGTTTGCGGCACACGGGTTGCAAGGATTCGCCGCGCAGGGATTACAAGGATTTACCGCACACGGATTGCAAGGATTGGCTGCACACGGGTTACAGGGATTACACGGATTGTTCACTTCGGCGCCCGATGAACCGTACAGACCCACGTTGATCTTGATATCCTCGCTCACTTTGAGGAAAGCCACTTGCGGCCTCTTGATATTGTGATCGCCGAGCTTCACTGTAAAGCCGCCTTCTATCCGAAGAAGGTTGCCAGGCAGTAGCGCTTTGGTGTCCTCACTTTCTTTGAAAAAGGTCAACTTGAGGCCTTTCAATACCGCCCGCCGCTTAACGCCGTGAAGTTCGAGCGTCGCATCTGCGTCCACTCTGACTGTCTGCATATCCACCAGTTTGTTTTGGGATACTTTGGTCAGTTTATCTAGCGTGAGTGTGGCTGTCGGGTACTTGTCTGTTTCCAAGTATCCCTCGCGCATGTGCTGGTCTCTAAGGCCGATTCCGGTTGTTATACTCGCAAGGTCTACCTCAAATTTTGCCATGGCACCGCTGGAGATATCCATGGGATTAACAGAGACTTGTCCGGTAACCTTGTTTGTTCGTCCGATGATTGTTTCCAGCGGCGCTTTCGATTCGAAGTCAAATACATTCCGGTCGTCACCGACGGTAAAGTGCATCTTCGCCGCGCAGGGATTGCAGGGATTAGCTGCACATGGATTACACGGATTAGCTGCGCATGGGTTGCACGGGTTTGCCGCACACGGGTTACATGGGTTTGCGGTTTCCTCGCTCGCGCACGGATTGCAGGGATTCTCATGGTGCTCAGCCAGTGATGCTGTACCAAGAAGTGTCAATCCGAGGAACATTGTGAGAATAAAAACGGTTAAACGGTTCATGATATTTTCTCCTTCTATTTCTACCAGGTTTGTAGGAATTACCATTTCTCGTTATTTGCAATTCATGAGTAGAATCAATCAAGTCCATGCAATGCGGGGCAAGATGCTCTGCCTACAGAGAAAGAGATTGATATAACTAAAAGATGATGTGCACAAAGATTCTAACGAAATGGCATAGCTTAATACGATACCTCACTCAATGATGAGGGAATAATTTATAATTATTAAATCTGCAATCTTGCCTTACCACTTCTCCTGAGTGGAGGCGAAATCGTCCGCAAATCAGCGGCGATTCTATCACAGATTGGATTCGACGGCAACCGGATATTTTGCCGACATTCCACATGGAAACGGAGGTTACAGAACGACCAATCTCGGACTGAAATGAGGTAACGGCACCCTGAGAATGTCATCAAGGCTTCCCTACGTCTCGTTTAGGAGCATGAGTATCTCTGCATCCAGCGTGACAGAATCAATGATGCCGGTGTGCCGGAACCGAATACGGTGACTACGATCCAGGACAATAGTAGTGGGCATCCCAATACCGCCGTAGTGTTCGCTAAATATATTTTCAGTGTCCCAAAGAACCGGATAATTGACCTTAAATTCTTCGACAAAGGATTGAACCGCACCCTGATTTTTTACCAATCGATCGTTTCGTTGAAAAAAATCTCTAGAGAGGCCAAGTACAGTGAAGCCTCGGTTCCAAAACTTGTCTTGCATCTTCACCAAGATCGGAATCTCCTCCCGACAAGGTTTGCACCACGTTGCCCAAAAATTGATAGCAACCACGCGGTCACTAAAGTCGTTTAGGGAAACGAGATGTCCGTTCAGATCCTCAAGTTGAAATGACCGCGCGCGCCCAAAATCGAGCGGCGCAACCGGGGGAAGATTGGCGGAATCATCGGTCGCGTTCGAGGCGATTTCAGATTCCTCACTATCTGTACATCCCAACAATCCAACTAGAATAATCATCCCGGCAAGGGAAGTCAGCACAAGTTTGCGCATCTCTGTTACCTCCGAGACATTTCCACACCGAGAACTAGAAAACGTTCTCACAAATCTCATGCGATGTCATGCAAGGCTCTGAGACCCTGTCGTCTCCTGATTTCAGTTGACCTCTGCTCGGACGCGGTAGTATAATGAGTTACACTAATTTCAACTGGGCAACATAGCAGACGGTGTCAATCAGATGTTCCGGAACAGTGGGTGAAGTATTAGCTATCTGGTCCATTTGGATGGCTTGTGAAAGAGTCGGAAGCGGTTTCCAGTGCCGTCACGGCGGTGCAAGAAGATTCCTATCTCGCTCCATTGTCGGTTGCTTGATCCCCGGTTACGGGGCCGGTTTTGTACGGTTTCCCGAACAATCCAACCGTTGTACTTTTGTACAGAGGCGAGTTGAGATGATGATTGAAAATGCATGTTACCGACAATTAGGATTCATAACCTACTCATCAATCTGAACAATGAACAGCGTCAGCCAAACAGAGACTTCAGCGCATACCTCGGAAACGCCGCTCCGACAGCGCATGCGGCAGTTTTATGAAACATCGGAGACCTACAAGGGACTCCTCGCCGAGCACGACGAAGCTTATCACCAACCGTTTGTAGAACTGGTTAATCGCTATACGCCGCCCAACGCGCAAATCTTGGAACTCGGCTGCGGCAACGGCATCGCGTCAATGCTACTCAATCGGTCAGGGCACGATGTCGTCGGGACAGATATTTCCGCACTCTTTCTTGAAGAAGCTGCCCAATGGCAAAAGACGGCGACTCGCGACGGGGAACATAACCTGGAATACCGAGTCTGTGATGTGCTCGAACTTCCGTTTCAGGATGAGACGTTTGATGTCGTCTGTTCAAACGAACTGATTGAACATGTGCCGGATATTGAAACAGCACTGTCGGAGATGATTCGCGTGACCCGAAAAGGGGGGAGAATCATCATATGCGGTCCGAATCTGTGCTCTCCACTCATGCCACTGATTGACCTAATGCGCCTGATTCGAGGGAAACCCGGCAGGCCGTTTTGGGGTGAAACAAAACGCCAAGCGTTATCCAACAGCGCGAGGAATATCTTCCTGTATATGAAGAAGCGGTTATCGCCTTCGCCACAATTTCTTTACCGAGAACCCGATCTTGAGGGAGAGGTTTTCGGCGGAGACGGCGACAGCGCCTACTACGCTAATCCGATTGATCTTGAGAAGTGTTTCCGACATCACGGGCTCCGAATCGTGAAGCGATGCATCGGCTTTAGCACCAAGGGCAAGATTATGGCAATCTGCTTCCCACGCATTAGCCTCTACATTAGCATGGTTGTGCAGCGATGAATATTCGCCCCGACGATTTCGTTCTCGAAATAGGGAGCGGACACAATCCAAAGACCCGGTCCGACATTCTCTGCGACAAGTTTATCAATGATGACTTGCAACGAGGTGGAAGCATCGTCGCAGATCGCCCGCTTGTCGAGGCAGACGGTCAGTATCTGCCGTTTGCGGATGGGTCATTTGATTACGTTATTTGTTCTCATATTTTGGAGCATGTTGAGAACCCGGAATTATTAATCCGGGAGTTAACGCGCGTTGCTTCGGGCGGCTATATCGAAACACCTTCCGAGATTGCCGAAAGACTTTATGGGTGGCCGTATCACAACTGGATGGTCAATCTTGTCAACAATCGATTGGTGATTCAGAAAAAAGCGGTCAAGAGTCAATTTGGTCAGCTTTTTCATGCTTTGGCAGCACATGACAAGAATTTTGCTCGCTTTCACGTTACCCATCACAAACTCTTTCTCGTACAGTATGAGTGGAGGGATAAAGTTGACTACGAAATCCTACCTCCCGAAACATCTATGATCGATTTGGAGTCTCGGAAGGCGATTTCCGTCATGCTCGACCAGGGCGACCACTCTTCATTTTGGAACAAGTGGGCACCGATCTTGAAGAGGCGCGTGCCTAGGAACTTAGTCTCCAAGGTGAAGTCCGTTTTCGTGAATCGGCGCAGAAATTCGGCGAAAACATTGAAAGACATTCTAGTGTGTCCGCTTTGTAAAGGCGAGATTGAGTGGAAAGCGGATCGAGTATGGTGCGGCGCTTGCGAGCTCGATTATCCGGTAGCCCACGACATCCCTCGAATGGTACCTCCCAAGTCTCGGATGAATTACGGAGATAAGGTGCGGAATCCCAGTTGCAGTGCGACATGAGCGGACACCTACAGCGAACGGCGTGTTTCACATACATTAACTCAATACATCAATCACTAAAGGTAGAAGTAAATCCAGTGACGAATCTTCAACACGAACATTATGGCAAAGCTCAAAATTTATACGACAGATTTTTGTTCTTGGTGTGACCGTGCAAAACGCATTCTAGAAAGTCGAGGCATCGAATATGAGGAATTAAACATACACGGCAATCCTGCGATGCGGGATGAGATCGAAGCCTTGACCGGACGCCGCGATGTGCCGCAGATCTTCATCGACGACCAACATATTGGGGATGATGACGATTTGGCGGAGCTCGCGCAAACAGGTAATTTGGAAAAGATGTTACAACTAGAAGGAGAAGGTAGTATGTCAACAACAGAAAAAAACAATGGGGATGCTATCGAGGAGCGTAATGTTATCATTATCGGTGGGGGGACGGCGGGTTTCGCCGCGGGGGTTTATACTTCCCGAGCGATGCTTGAACCGCTTCTGATTACCGGAGATGCGCTCGGAGGACAACTCTCGTTAACGCTCGATCTTGAAAATTACCCCGGCTTTTTTGGAACCGAAGCCGTAGATTTCATTCAAGGATTACAACAGCAAGCCGAGCGATTCGGCACAGAGGTGCGGTTTGATATGGTCACGGAGGTTGACTTCAATCGACACCCGTTCTACGTGAAAACGTATGAGAAAGAATATCTTGCCAAGTCCGTGATTATCTGCACGGGGGCATCCCCACGTATGCTTGAGGTACCAGGTGAAGAGGAGTTTGGAGGGCGCGGCGTGTCGTATTGCGCGACCTGCGACGGTTTCTTTTTCCAGAATCAGCGGCTCATTGTGGTGGGTGGAGGCGATGCCGCCCTTGAGGAGGGCATATTCTTAACAAAATTCGCTTCGGAGGTCTTCGTTGTTCATCGCCGCGACCAACTTCGGGCGAGCCAGATCATGCAGGAACGGGCTTTCAAGAACGATAAAATCAAGTTTATCTGGAATACGGTGGTAGAAGAAATTCAGGGTGACGGCGAAAAGGTCAATGGTGCGTTGCTCAGGAACGTTGACACCGATGAAAAACAGGTGTTCCCGATCGATGGAGTGTTTATCTTCGTGGGGCATATTCCGAACACCGAGTTGTTCAAAGGAACTATAGAATTTGATGACCAAGATTACATCGTCGTAGACAAACTTCAAGGCACGAATATTCCGGGGGTATTTGCCGCTGGCGATGTTCATGACCATATCTTCCGCCAGGCGATTACCGCTGGCGGAGCCGGTGCCGCTGCGGCGATTTCTGCGGAGAAGTTCATTGCAGAATTGGAGAATAGGTCGTATCCGGGACAATAGGCATTGTGAAGCCTTACAACGATGAGAAACTTCGCTATGGGTAACGCTCACCGTGAAGCAGCGTGTCTCACGGGATACCTATTTGCAGCATTCATGTTGAGCGGTAACTTTGACAATGGAATTGATCGTGGTAGAATCTTTCCAGGTCAATGTCACCCATATCGGGTTTTTCTCGCAGCCCTGATTGACGACGTAGTAAATGCACCTTCAAGACTTTTGAGCCGATATGCATGCTTGTTTTCCCGCCTGTTTAACCAGTATTCCATTCCGAGCCTATATTTCTTCGTGATTTAATTCACACGAGCGGCTTCCTGTCCACGTTTCCAACACACGGGATTAACTTTCACCTTCCTTATCCAGTCAGTTTTTCAATCGGTTTATTGCCGTTCATTTGCTTGGCTACGCCTTACTCATGCAACTCATCATGTTAAGGAGGAATAAATGCGACTGAAATTGGCACCAAGATTTATGCTGTTTGCGGTGCTGTGTGTCTATCTAACGATTGGGGGAATGTGGCTGAGAAACGCACTCGGCTTCAACACAGGTCAGATTGTCTTTACATCAAGGAGAGATGGCACCAATGAAATCTATGTAATGGATTCCGATGGAAAGAACCCGATTAGACTCACGGATGGACGGGGAGGTAAGAGGGATCCAGACTGGCCTCCAGATGGGGGCAAGATTGCGTTCTCCGTCGACGATGTGGTAGATCATGTCGACGTGATGGATGCGGATGGAAATAATCGTGTGAGGCTAGAAGTCCAGGCGTGGGAACCATCATGGTCTCCGGATGGGGGTACGATTGCATTTCTATCCTCAAGAGATGGAGGCAATGAAATCTACCTTGTAGGCGCTGGCAGACCGGGACCTAAAAGACGGATTCAAAGGGTGACACACGATTTAGCGCCTAAAGGGAACCCATCGTTTTCTCCCGATGGACGACAGATAGCATACGTGGTGGCGGAGCACCAAGGCCCCGGTCAAATCTATGTGGTGGGGGCGGATGGTAGAAATGGCGAGCGGCTTACACACAATGAAGAGAATAATTGGGGTCCCGCATGGTCTCCTGATGGACGGACGATTGCATATCATATCAATAACGGCAATGTTCTTGATGGGCACGATCTTGAGCCCGACATTAGCCCGGTAGGACTAGCTGTGTCCCCCGCTTCCAAAAAAACCACGATTTGGGGCAGGATTAAGCTCGACTTTGTACACAAGTAATACGAGAGAACCGTATATCCTACACTCCGCACTCCATGTGGGACAATTCAGGGATATTTATGATTTCCTTTTCTGGTAATCATGACACTA
>JAJDTR010000003.1 GCA_022827055.1 Candidatus Poribacteria bacterium
AGTCACTGGCAATCTGAGCCATGGTGCGTTGATTCTTTATTGCCTCAATCGCCACTTGCGCTTTGAATCGGTTATCATACTGCTTTCTACTAGCCATGCTATACAAACTCCTTTCGTAGTTCTTGGCATTGCTGAGCCGTATTATGACTCATAACATGACCGTTTTGCCAGCACGAAATCCACCTTAATCTACTGTCTAGTTTTTGGGGGTAATCGCAGTTGAACACAGTTGATATCCAACGTAAACCATCGTTGCGTTTTTCAACGACGCTGTTGGAGAAAATGAAAAAGTGAAACCCAACATCCCAATTAAACCATGCGTTTTCACCGGCGCCGTTCAACCCAACCACGCTTTATTTGTACCTACGGATATGTTATCATTCAAGTACACGAAGGACATGTGAAACTCTCGGTGATTGAATGTCAGAGACCGAATAGAAGAGAGGTTTGTGATGACAGCACAACCCCGCAAGATCAACGCTGAAGATTTGCTTACCATGCGTTTTGTATCCCAGCCGCAGCTTTCGCCTGACGGGACACTCGTTGCATTTGTCTCACGGTGGATAAACCCGAAAAAGAACAGATATTTCTCCAATCTCTGGCTTGTACCCACAGACGGCGGCGAACCTCGCCGATTCACCGTGGGCGATTACGGCGACACCTCGCCCCATTGGTCACCCGATGGGCGGCGTATCGTCTTTATCTCCGACCGCAGCGATTCTTCCCAGATTTGGCTCATCCCTGTCGATGGCGGAGAGGCGGGACTGTTGACGAAGTTGGAGGAGGGAAACATCGGTTCACTGGCGTGGTCGCCCGACGGAACGAAGATAGCCTTCGCGTTCCGCGCAAAACCTGCTGCTGATCGGAAAGCGGAGCGCGAGGCGCGTGAAGAGGAACACAGGTCATATCCGCCCCGCGTTATCCGCCGAGCGGGTTACCGGGAGGACGGCACCGGCTACAACGGCGGCGAACGCTGGCACTTGCAGACCGTATGCGTAGAAACGGGTGAAGCGAATCAACTCACCTCGGAGGACTACGACGACCACTCTCCCGCATGGTCGCCCGATGGAAAGACGATTGCTTTTGTCTCAAATCGCTCCGAGGATGGGGACCTGACGCCGGGTTGTCAGGACCTGTGGCTGATTCCTTCCGATGGCGGGACGGTGCGGCGTTTGACGAAACAGTCCGGGCACATGCAAAATCCCGTCTGGTCGCCCGATGGCGCGGAAATTGCTTACATCGGACACGACCGTCCGGACGAAATCTGGGGTGTGTCCGACCCGCATCTATGGGTCGTATCGGTTGAAAACGGTGAGGCGCGGGATCTCACACTCGGTTTGGACCGACCCGTCGGGCACCACACGCTTGGTGATACGTCCGAATCCGAGGTCGGAGCGGCATCCTTAATCTGGAGCGTGGACGGCGCCCGACTGTTTTTCCTCGTCAGCGATAGGGGAAGTTGTCATCTCTACAGCGCGAATCGCAGCGGCGGCGAACCTATCCGGTTGACGCAGGGTGCAATCAATGTGTGTTCCTTTTCCGCGGACCGCGGGACAAGGCAACTTGCACTCCAGATTGGGAGCGCCATCGAACCCGGCGATGTCTATCTGCTCTCGGCCCGAAATAGTGATGAAAGCACGCCATCACGGTTGACTGATCTGAATCGGGAATGGAAAGCAAAACTGTCGCTCTCCACGCCGGAGGAAATCTGGTTCGACACGTATGATGGAAAAAAGATTCAGGGCTGGATCGTCAAACCTCCCGATTTCGATCCGCATCGCAAATATCCTTTGATTCTTGAGATTCACGGAGGTCCTCATACACAGTACGGCAACGCCTTTTTTCATGAGTTTCAGTTTCTTGCTGCGCGAGGCTATGTCGTGCTCTACACGAACCCGCGCGGCAGTAAAGGTTACGGCGAGGCGTTTACCGGCGCAATCCGTGGAACCTGGGGAGAACCGGAATTGAACGATCTCATGGCAGGGGTTGATTACGTCATCGACCAAGGCTACGTCGATTCCGAACGGTTGGGTGTCACTGGGGGCAGCTACGGCGGATTCATGACAAATTGGGCGGTTGGTCATACCGACCGGTTCAAAGCCGCCGTGACGCAACGCAGCGTCACAAACATGATAAGCATGGCGGGAACGTGCGATGTGCAACTGATAGGTGATCGCACCTACTTCCCGTCGGAGGTGTGGGAGGATCCGACTCTCTACTGGAAACTGTCACCGCTGAGCTACGTTCAAAATATTAGTACGCCCTTGCTAATTCTCCACAGCGAGGGCGATCTACGATGCCCGATTGAGCAGGGGGAACAGTTGTTTATCGCTCTGAAACGACTCAAGCGCGAGGTGGAGTTCGTCAGATACCCGGGTGAAGCGAGCCACGATCTGTCTCGCAGCGGGCCGCCGGACTTGCGTTTAGACCGGCTGCGGCGCATTGTCGAATGGATGGACAAACACTTGCAGTGAAGTTCAATGATAACGCGCAGGACAATACAGAGGGTTAGAAGAACTCAAGCCAAATCAACCGGAACACGCGTGAGGTGTGTTACCGGAAGGGCGCTGCTGCGGCACCAATACGCTCAGTGGGCTGAGGGTAACACCGAGTTGGTAAACAAACGACCTAGCCGTCGCCGCCGCTCACGCGTTTCGCTCCTCATCTCGTTGGTCCTGCACATTCTCGTACTTGCCACCCTGCACATTCGGCTGCCGGAGTGGTATCGTCCGCCGCCGATTCCGGAGCCGATTGTGATGGAACCGATTGAGCTCGTGGATCTCCCGCGTTTCCACATCTCAAGCGCAAGGAAAATGGTTAGCGCGTCGACACCGCAAAACCGCAAGCCGCCCAATCCTACCCTAAACCGGCACGCAACCCAATCGCGGCCCGCAGCCGACCGAGTAAAGCACATTGCGCAGCTAACCCCGCTCGCCTCTCAAACACTGAACACGGACGCGAAACTTGATTTGTCGGATACCCTGTTGTCAAACCATTCGAAGATGGAACCGTTGCTGGAGGAATCGAGTGGGTCGCCCGCCGGGATAGTGGTTCATTCGCCGCGAGCGCGAGAGGTTGGGCTAAAACGCGATTCATCTCAACCGACGGAAGAAGAGTCCGAGACAGCGGCTGAAAACACTACCCCCGTGAGCCGGGAGGAACAGATTGGTACGGCGCTGGAGGGAATCGCCGAAAGCATTGCGGGCGGGACAAGTTCGTCCCCCGTGGACATTGTCTTCCTGTTGGATGCCAGCGGCAGCATGGAGGACAACATCCGCGCCGTGGGAGGGCAACTCAGGCGCATGGTAGATGTATTCCGAGAGAAAAAGGTCAATTTCACCTTGGGGATTATCACCTTCAAATACCTCGATCGCGACACCATCGTGTTTCCCCAAACGAAGGATTATGCCAAGTATCAATACCTGTTAGAGTCGCATGTCATTCAACGCGGTGGCGATGAACGGGCGTACGACGCGATTGTAAAGTCCATCCAACGCGTTAAATTCCGCTCCAACGCCGACCGGCGGTTTATTCTCGTCACTGACGAAGCCACGAAGGGCTCGTATCCTATTACGGAGGTGTTGCGCCAATGTCGAGGCGCGGGCATTAAATTGGACGTCATCGGCGTGAATAGAACGCTGGATAAAGCGTTGGCGGTTAAAACGGGGGGACTGTGGTTTCCGATTCCCGGTGGTGGGTAGGGGAGCGCGCCCCGAGGAGGACAATCGTATGACCGAATACAAACACCCCAAGATCTCGTGGACCTACCTGCTCTTCAAGAAAGAGGGAAGAATCAACAGAAAGACCTATTGGAAAGGCGTGGCGATTTGCGTTGTCGTCAGTCTGGTGCTGTTTATTGCCACTCTTGTTGACGATTTGTTTCTTCCGCGCGAAAACAGTGACACTATCGGCAGATGGCTGCTTGGGTACGTGATGGATATTCTGTCTGTCATGTTCGTGTTTGTCGTGTTTTCTGTCCCCTATGCTTTTATCGGCATCAAACGCGTGCACGACATGGACAGATCTGGCGAATGGATGGCTGTTGCTTATCTGTTTGGCATAATTGGCCTTATCTACCTCGGTTGCGCGAAAGGAACGCCTGGCCCAAACCACTTCGATTCACCTCCAGCCGAGCCTGCCAGCCAATGAGATTGGTGTTTGTGGCAAATGAACCCTGAATCACGGATTTCGCGGATTACACAGATTCCACAGGCTAACAGGAGAATGCTATGAATTTTCGACAGAGACCCACGCTATATCTTTTGCTCTATACGGCGGTATGCAGCGCCGCATTCGCACAGGTAGTGCATATACCGGACCCCGCCCTTGATCGACTCATCCGCCAAAAGCTCCGCATACGCTCCGACAGGCCTATTACACAAGACGACATGCGCAATCTGAGAGGCGATCTTGACGCGGGCGGCAACATAGGCATAACCGATATTACGGGTCTTGAGTACGCTACAAACCTTTCCACGTTGAGCCTGTATCATAACCCGATAAGAAATATTGGCCCGATGTCCGGTATGACAGGGCTAACCGGATTTAATCTCTGGGGGTGCCAAATCGAGGATCTTACCCCTTTACGGCATCTGCCAAACCTGACAGGAGCCATTTTGGGGAACAACCGTGTAACGAATCTTGAGCCATTGTCCGGGCTAACGAATATAACCTTTCTGGACATGGATTCCAATAGGATATCCGATATACGCCCATTATCAACGCTTCACAACTTAGTCCGCCTAGAACTTGATGGCAACCAAATTGTAGACTACAGCCCTCTGGCAAATCTCACCAATTTACAGGTGCTGTGGATACAGAATAATCTAGGCGACGATTTCTCGCCCCTTAGCGCACTTAACCTGACCGATTTTCGGTACGATGAGGTGTGCGATGTTGCGCCTCTGTTTCCCTCAGTTACGGATCGCATTAAAGGACGAAGTCTTCCGTCGATTTTTCAAGCATGGGACGGCGTTGTCGGTTTAGATCATCTTAGCGAGGATGAACGTAATGAACTTCACGATTTACATTTTAGCCAGTCTTTCGGATTGACACGCGATAGAACGGAGACAACGCCTACGTATGGGCTGGCGACTTCATATGCCGGAGATCTTGAGCAGGCGCGAGAGAATCGCGAGCGCAAAATTCGAGCTAACCCCAACATGGTCTTCCTGATTGAGGTCCGATTGCACAACCATTTTGTACCGGAAGCCTTTCCGCACGGCTCGGAGTATTGGCTCAGAGACGCCAATGGCAATATTGCGCGCAATTCGGACAATCAATACCTCATCGATTTTCTTAATCCCAATGTTCAACAGTTGCTGATTCAAAGAATTCTTGCTATAGAGCAATGTGGGTTGTTTGATGGAGTAATGATTGACGGGTTCTTTGCAAACGCTACTGGGTTTATAGGTAGACACTTACACTCCGCCAGCGACGACGACATAATCAGAGCAACGACTAACATTCTTCGTACGGTACGTGCCAATGTCCGAGATGAGTTTCTCATTCTGGTTAATGCTAATCAGACCAAAGCCACCCAGTATAAAGAATACGTCAACGGTTCATTTATGGAAACGTTGGTGCCCGGTAAGGTGGACCCGTTTGGACACTTCGGGCTCATTGCAATAGAAGATACCCTGCTCTGGCCAGAGAATAACTTCCGAGAACCCCAAATAAATTGTCTTGAAGGCTGGGGATTCCCAGATCAACCACCGGATAGCGTATTAAATCGCAAATGGATGCGCGTGTTCACAACGTTAGGTCTCACCCACTCGGACGGGTACACTATGTTCAACACCGGAAACAATCATGTTCATACGTGGTACGATTTCTGGGACGTGGACCTCGGACAGCCCGTTAGCCCGAAAGCTAATCTCTATGAGAATAGGGAAGGGATATTCATCCGCGAGTTCACTAACGGTTGGGCGGTATACAATCGCAGCGGTAAGGCGCATGAGATTACGCTGCCGGAAGAAGCAATATCCGTTACTAGCGGCTTTACAAACACACTTCACGCGCTGCCAGATTTGGATGGGGAAATCTATCTGCGCGCCAAACCAGCAAATCCGGCGGATGTGAACGAAGATGGGACGGTGAATATCTTGGATTTGACGCTGGTTGCTCAAGGGTTAGGAACGGGCGATTTGGCCGCGGACGTGAATGAGGATGGAGTGGTCAATGTGTTTGATTTGGTGTTTGTGGCAAATCAATTCTGAATCACGGATTGCGCCGATTTGCAGGACGTTCGGCGAAGAACCCGGTAAGAAAACTGCCAACTTCTATCACCGCAGCCTCCGCTGTCGTAATTTTCACGCGTTTTATGAGGTTACGGACGGCTTCTGCCCAAAAGGTTCAGCAACCGATCACTGGCGGTGTGCAGTGCACTCTCGGGAACGGGAACGCGATTGCACAAACTAAAGCGCCAATATGCCCAATTGGCGGCGTACTGTGATTGTATAATGTAGCGGGTATCGTTGGACAGGTTGGGCGCCCCGCGGTGCCAGCATTGGGGGTCTTGCAGGTAGATGTCGCCGGCTTTGCAGAAAATCGACACGGGACCCTTGCCTTCAAACTCCGGGTGGTCTTGGTCGTTAGGATTGCGCCCGGAATAGTGGCTGCCGGGGACGTATTGCGTTGGGCCCTGCTCTATTGAGGTGATGTCGGTCAGTGCCATCTGGACGGTAAACCACATGACCGGCATCCGAATCCGCGGGTCATGGCGAGAGACGTTCTCAGGCAGCGGAAAATGAACCTGCCCGTCGACATGCCATCGTTCAATCGCCACTCCTGGAAGATTCCGCAGCACATTCTGCCCGCAGAACTTGCAGTCTTTTCCCACCACCGCCTCGGCTAAACTGAGAATCGGCTCCCTAAGCAGCATGTCTCGAAAGATTGGGTCGAGTTCGATTGTATTTCTCAAAATAAACGGGAGCTCCTCCCCCGATTCCTGGTGTCTTCCCAACTGGATATATCTCGGGTCGGCGAGTTCCGGATTGGTTCTGTCGAAGAGGACGGGGTCAGCAATAAGTTCGTCGGTTTTTGCGCGTAGGGCGCTGACTTCTTCCGAGGTCAGCACACCGGGAATGTGAGCGAAACCGTCACGGTGCAATTGTTGGACAATCGCCCGCGTTTTTTTCACCCCGAATGGTTCGCCAGATATGATTGGACTGGTGTTCATGCTCCCCCTCTCTTGACGGATGCTTTTGCCAAGTTTCTCTATTCGCGGTGCGTTAATGGCGTCAATCAGGTTTTTCCGCGCAGGGGAACCCATCCCTAAGATTAAGGAAAAGTTTACGCCAAATCAAATCGTGCCATGCACCACTCTCGTAGGGGTGGGTCCCCAACCCGTCGGGCGAAGGAAAATCTCTATCTCACAGGGTTTTCCGTCACCCCGATGCCGCTTATTCACAGACACTCTTCTGCCAAGGAACCGCTCCGGCTTGCCGAATGTGCGCTTGCATGAGGCGGCAGAGCTCGTTCATGTCCGTATCGTTTGTTCGTGAAAGGTCCGTAGATTCTTGTTCGTCTTCAGCCAGGTCAAACAACTCCAGCGGGGAGAAAGCATCGTTGTGCAGCAGTTTCATGCCGTCCCTGCGCACCGCATGATAATCGTTGCCGACATAGCGGCGCTGCGAAAAAAATCCTTCGCGCCGCACCCAGTAGTAAACACGATCTGAGAAATCCACCTCGCTCCCTTTCAACAACGGAAGGATGGAACGCCCCTCAATCGTGTGGGTTACTTCAACGCCGGCAATCTCGCATAACGTCGGGAAGAAGTCCATTAGCATGACAATTTGATCGGATTCGCAGTCGGGTTCGATACGGTTCGGCCATTGAACGAAGCAGGGGACGCGGATGCCGCCTTCGTACATGTCGGTCTTACCGCCTCGTAAGGGACCGTTATAGGCGCCATCGGCCAACAATCCCCCGTTGTCCGACGTGTAGATCACAATGGTATTCTCCGCCAGTCCGGCCTCGTCCAGTGCCCCCATCACGCGCCCCACCCCGTCATCCAGATGTTCAACCAGCGCATTGTAGCGGACGCGCTTCTCGTCAAGACCGGGCTCACGCGCTCGGACAGTTCTCACCCATTCCTCCGGCGGTTGAATAGGTCCATGAGGCGCATTGTAGGCAAGATACATAAAGAACGGCGTTTCGGCACCTTCTCGATCTCGTATGCGGTCGATCGCCCAATCGGTGAACAGGTCGGTGGCGTGTCCTACCGGGTCGATGACCTCCCGGTTGTGGCGCATCCCGTTCTTCCCCATGCGCCGGTGCGTCCAGTAGTCGTCCATCATGTCGTCGATGAAGCCGTGGTACTCGTCAAATCCACGTTCGCACGGGTGGTTTTCATCCTCCAGCCCGAGGTGCCATTTGCCGATATGGAGCGTTTCATATCCTGCCCGGCGCAGCATATCGGGCAGCGTAATGGCACTGGGGTCGAAATAGCCCCAGCTATCCTCCACCGTCTGGCGGATCACGCCCGGCACGCCGACCCGGTCCGGGTAACGTCCGGTCAACAACGACGCGCGGCTCGGCGAGCAAACCGTCGAATTCGCGTAGAATCGGTTGAGCCGCATTCCGCGCGAGCGGATGCCATCGATGTGGGGAGTTTGAATACCCGGTCCGTTGTGGGCGGAGATGTCGCCGTAGCCGTGATCGTCAGCGAGTATAAAGACGATATTCGGTTTTGTATCGTCGCGCAATGTCTACTCCTTCCGTCACCATAGGAGAACAATTTGAAATTAGACGCGATCCGCCCGAGTAGATAATTGAACCTATTTCAAACAACGGTCTTGCGCGCCCCTCACTTGTATACTATAGATTAGTTTTGTCCTCGCCGTCAAGGGTGGCCTCTCTTTTCGCGCTCCATGCTCAATTTGAGACTGGTGGGCAGTGCCCGCCCTACAGGGCTGCCTGCATTCAGCTCGCCTCAATCGTCGTGAGGCATGATTGAGGCGAGTTTGTCCAAACTTGATTCAGCCGATTGTACGATTCAAACACTTGACAAATCGCCTACAGGTTGTTATAATACACTAAACATAAAGTGTTGCCCGGTCGTCTAATGGCAGGACGCATGGCTCTGGACCATGTTGCGAAGGTTCGAGTCCTTCCCGGGCAGCCATGAGGCGCTATCGTCTAGGGGTTAGGACGGGTGGTTCTCAGCCATCAAACCGGGGTTCGATTCCCCGTAGCGCTATTGTATGTCGTGAGGGTTTGATACTCGACACCTATAAAATTAAACACCGTAGTTAGGGTGGACAGCCGAAAAGCACCTAGGAATTCCTAGGTGCTTTTTTTGTTTGTCGTTTTCTGCTGTTGTCCCGGGTGTTTGATGTCAAGGGAAACGCATCCAATTTTGCGGTAATCCGTAGGTTGGGTTGAACGGCGCCCACCAAAAACCGCTTGGAGTTTCATCTAGATACCGATGCTTGATGGTGCTCAAGGCCTCAATGAGCAGAGTGAAACCCAACGGAATCGCGATTCAAAGAACGTGCGTGTTGGGTTTCACTCGCTCAATCCTCAAGCCGGTGTTGTTGTAAGTCTGATTCTCTCTTCGCGTTGACACATAATCGTGTTTGACCGTTCAACCCAACCTACACGACTGATGCCAGATGATATTGACACAAGCGGCTTGAGTTGATAGAATCGGCGCGATTGATGTCACGCCAGACATTTCTGCCACGGCTATATTACCGCCTGAAACGCCAATGTAGGTTGGCAATCCTCGAATACACAACGGAGAAAATCATGCCTGATGCTAACGTGCACTTGAATTGTGACCTTCTTGTGGTTGGCGGCAATCCGGGAGGGATTGCCTGTGCCATCACGGCCGCTCGGGAAGGACTGGAGGTTATTCTCTCCAATCACACGCCGGTTCTGGGCGGACTTCCGGCTAATGGTCTCAGCCTCTGGGATACGCTCTACGAAGGCAGGCGGAGTCCTATCTATGATGAGCTTCGTTGGGGCATTTTCGACTTTTATAAGGAAAAATACGGCGAAGATTCGCCGGATTATCGTAATTGTCTTCCGGCTCCTCCGGATACGCCGGCTTTCTACCATAGCAACGGCAGATATGAAGCAAGCGTATTCGAATCGATGGTAACGGAAATGGTAGAGGCGGAATCAAACATTCGGGTGATCAGGGATGTATATCCGGTGGAAGCGAGCCGCGACGGGCGAACGATCAAGTCGGTTACCCTTGCCGAGATGGACGGCGGCAAGCGCTACGAAGTCACTGCCGACGCATTCTCCGATTGTAGTTACGAAGGGGATTTGATGGCGGTATCCGGAACTTCCTACCGGGTTGGCCGAGAATCTAGAGATGAGTACGACGAACCCCATGCGGGACACATTTTTATGGAGAAATTGGGCGATGCCGATGACGACGCAGATTACGTGGATTCCCGCGTCAGGCGAATAAAGGAGAAACTCAATCTCCGGCATCTAGGTTACCGATTCCTGCGGGTATTGGAACAGAGTACCGGAGCGGGCGACGGTGTCGTACAGGCGTATAATTACCGCATGGTGCTCTCCGAGGATCCCGATAATCAGTACATCCCGGAATGTCCGGATGGATACGATCCGGAGTATTTGAAAACCCTGGGTTGGAGTTCGGTGAACGGTCCCCTTCCGGACCGGAAATGGGGCTGGAATCGGCCCCAGATCCTAGGCTCGCAAAGCGCCTACCCGGAAGGCGATTGGAGTGTGCGGCGGAAGGTAATGGACGAACACCTGAAGGCCACATTCCAAATCTTTCATTTTCTTCGAAACGATCCGTCGGTGGACGAAAAGGTGCAGGAGCGTTGGCGGGGACTGGGATTTGCCAAGGATGAGTTTCCGGAGAACGGGCACATGCCTTATGAGATATACGTTCGGGAGGCACGGAGGCTAGAGGGACGCTACATGTTCACGGAACACGATGGCAGCCTCAGCGCCGACTACGACCGCGCTCCGGTTTTTGGAGACAGCATCGCGTACACCGAGTGGTACATGGATACGCACGGCTGCACCAATGAAAAAGCCGAGGGCGCCATGGAAGAGGGCAAACTGGTGCTCAATTGGGATACTTTTCCGGGTCAGCTTTCTTACCGAGCCCTGCTTCCAAAGGATGTTGATAATTTGCTCGTCCCCGGTTGCGCTTCTTCAACCCATGTTGCGTGGGGGACTATTCGCCTTGAACCTACCTGGATGAATATGGGCGAATCTGCGGCTCACGCCGTATGCATGGCAAAGCAAGACAACATTCAACCTGCCGCGGTTGATGTCAATCGATTACAGATGGAGTTGGCAGACCGTCGAATCTCGCTGTCCTTCTTTAACGACATCGATGTTGCCGGTCCCGAGGCGTGGGTCCCGGCGATCCAATACCTGGGGACGAAGGGCTTTTTCCCTTCCTACGACGCGAAACCCGAGGAGAAATTGGATGCGGCAACGGCGCGCACTTGGGCAAAAGGGGCAGAGGAGTTGCTGAACGGGGATCTTGATGTGCGCTCAATGGCTGCTTCACTTCAGAAACAGGACGATGTTGATGGCTCGGTTGAAGCGGGCGCTTTCTGCAGCCAGCTTGTCGACTGCGGATTGTCCCCCGACCGGTCGGCAGGGGAGCAACTGTGCCGCTCGATAGGCGTCGACATGAGTCAGCCTCTGACCCGAGGTGATGCTTGTAGTCTAATCTATTCGGCGTTGAAACAATCGATGGGCGCCTAGCCAGGTCTTGTTGACATTTCACCGCAACCGGGCAATCAAGAGCGGTGCACAGACACATGCCTCGTCGTAGAGGATCTCTACGGGAACTCTATCGCAGTCGCTAATCGCTCCTTTGATCCTTCGTTATTCGCTCCGTTGGTGGTTGGGTTTCCCAACCCGTTGTTCGCACATCAGGCACAAGTTCGGACGGCGATAGTAATTCTTGCTCCTTATTCAGTCGCTTGATCCTCGCCCCTACGATTTCAGGAATTTTCAACACCAATGTCAACACGTCCTAGAATCGCTTATCCCCTATTTCTGTTGACTTTGTGCATAGCAGTTGGTATGCTAGACATGTATTTGAGAAGAACCCGGCAACACATCAGTGTCGGCTGGGATGATAAATGTCAACTCGTGAGTGGTTTAGGGTTAGGGATTCGGCGCATTTACCGTGCCGCCGCACACACCATCATTAGTAAGCGTCAGTTATGACGGTCTGAAGTATTGCTACGAAATAAGAAATGTTTCGCCTCCAATGTTAGAACCTCAATCTGATAGTGTTCGACCAACATTAAAAAGGAGATGGACAAATGAGAAAAGTAGCGTTAACCCTTGGTTTCGTGTTTTTCCTGGCAACTACTTTTAGCATCGCGCACGCCGAAGTGGTTCCCGGCGCTGTGCTCCACCTTGACGCTTCTAACAATCCCGGACATCCGGACGGATGGACAAACCTGGGAACGGCTGGCGGGGTGGTTCCAGTCGGCGAGGAAATACCGGTACTCGAATCGGGTGCGATCGACGTCCCGGGGCTTGGTATAGAATACACGGACAGGCAGTTTTATACCTGCACAAAATCCGGCCAAACTTTCGGCGGCCCGGAAGGGACGAATCCCGAACTGGCTCTTGAGAACTGGACGTTCGAGGCGCTCATAAAGCGCAACGGGGACGTGCTTTTTAAGGAGCATTGGGTGTTTGGTTTTACTCTGGAACAGTGGGGAGTGATTGCCGCCTTCCTTGGACAGGCAAGACAAGAAGGTGGTGAACTGTTCACGACCCGCCCTGTCGCACACAAGCCGCACAACATCCACCTTGAGCTAGAGGAGTGGACTTGGATAGCGTTCGGAAGTGATGTAGACGGAAGTGTGTTCTACCAGGATGGTGAACTCGTCGATGAAGACGGAGCTTTTGTCTGGCAAAAGACTTCGCCCTTAAAGTTTGTTTGTATATTCTGCGGTCATTACGGGGATCCCGACGATGCAGGTGCCGGCCGAGGTCGGAGTTTCAACGGTTCATTTGCCGTCGTCCGTATCTATGACAAGGTACTGAGCCAGGATGAGATTATGCAAAACATCACGGCGGGTCCAACCGGCGCTGCTGTTGAACTTGCCTCAAAACTCGCCACCACTTGGGGCACGGTGAAGGCAAGATATTGACCCGACAGGTTGTTTTACGTTTGCCTGCCGGTTTCCACTATCATTAATCTAATACCATTTTGCTTGAATAACAGTGTATATAGTGCTTTCCATATACTATTATGACAACTGTTTCCCTTCACACCAAATCCCGTAGGCGGGGCATCTTGCCCCGCTTCGGACAGACTTGATTGACGCTATTAACGCACTGCTAATATATAGAAATGGTATAACTTGGTCGCTTCGCCAGCAGACATCACACGTCGTCTCCATGTGGATTACACGTCATGTCTGCCGGCGTCTCCTGAGCGTGATGGCATTTCTTGGCCAGACAACCACGATTCTCGGCGTAGGATACGATCATCGGCACCTCCGCTTGAAAGTGGTTGTCTAACATTAGATGCGACTGACTCGCGCCTAGTTCCTCCTCCCTCCAAATCGTATATTCCAAGCGTCGAAAAATCCATTTATCGTCGTGTTATTAACTCGACAGACAACCCGCCAGCGCGGTAATCCCTGGGGGTATTCAATCTGCACTATCAACCGACGATGTAGAGAAGATTGTCCATCCCGACGTACTGATAGTCATTAGGGTCCGAAGACAGACAACTGAGTTTCGATTATGGAAAATCAGCAACAATCGGTCAATACGAGCCATCGACCTAGCGATGAAGTCCCTACACAATCAGAACATGCATACGGAGGATATCCGAATGAATATGTGTATAGTCGGAACTAAGGTAATTGTCGGAATGCTGATTTTCATTGCCTTGACGTTATCGACGGCGCTCTCCGATCCGATTCCTGATCCCGTGCTCTACTTCAACCCCGTCGAAACGGACCAGGTTAAGGAGGATACGGTCTGGAGAAACGCCGGTACCGCGGGCGGAGAAGTGGAAAAGGCCGGCGTCACACCAGTATTGGAAGAGGGTCTCATCGAAATAAAACAACTCCGTTTCAAGCATGAAGCCAAGTGGTATACGCCTAAGCGATCTTTTTCGGTATTCACGAATGGCGTGCGGCACGCCAAAACGCCTGTCGTCAACCTTGAAGACTTCACCATGGGGTTGCTCATGAAGATAAACGGTGCCTTTTTCGCGCAAGAACATCATCTTGTCGCGTTGCAGGCTCACCCCAGAGAACAGGTGCAAGGCATTCGGATATGGCTGGACACTTCGGGCAACGGAGATTTCGCACGCATAATCATTGCCCGTCACGACCTGGACTTGGTTGACGACTGGGGCACTGGCATACACAAAATCCAGATTGGTGAAAAGCAGTGGCACTGGGTGCATTTGGTGTTTGAGAGCGGCGATAGTATGACTTTCTACGTCGACGGCGAAAAGGTCGCCAAGAATGGGGCAGGCGCAAAGTGGACCAAAGAGCACGACATGGTCTTGCACGGAATTTTCGCTCACAGTTTCGGGGAGGCAATTCGGACCTGCAACTGCTCGATCGCTATCTACCGCGTCTATGACAGGGCACTCACCCAAGCCGAGATTTCCCAAAATGTGCGTGGTTCGTACGCCGTCGATTCTGCGGACAAGCTTACCACCACTTGGGGCAATGTGAAGCGATGAGAAGAGCAGTGTCTATCCTCAGCGTCGTATTCTTCTTGGCAGGTGCTCCCACCATGGCTCTCGCCGATGCAGTTCCCGGCGCTTTGCTCCACCTCGACGCGTCCGACAATCCCGGTCATCCGGACGCTTGGACAAACTTGGGCGCGGCTGGCGGCGAGTTACCGGCAGGTGATAAAACACCGATACTCGAAACGGGCACGATTGAGATTCCGGGGCTTGGTTTTACGCTGAAAAGCACGAAGTTCTACACATGCAAACAATCCGACCAGACGTTCGGCGGACCGGAAGGAACGAATCCCGAGTTGCCTCTTGCAAGCTGGACCTTCGAAGCGCTCATGAAGCGCAACGGTAACGTGCTCTTCAAGGAGCATTGGGTGTTTGGCTTTGCTGTTGAAGCATTTGGACCGATCGGGGCATTCTTGGGAGCGGGAAGACAAAAAGGCGGCGAACTCTTCACCACCCGCCCCGTCGCACATAAGGCGCACGGGATCGACTTGGAACTAGGTGAATGGACCTGGATAGCGTTTGGGAGTGATAAAGACAGAAGTGTATTCTACCAAGATGGTAAAGTCGTGGATAGAGACGGAGCCTATGTCTTTAACAGGGTTTTGCCTGTAAAGTTCATCTGTATATTCTGCGGCCATCATGGGGAAAGAGACCGGAGCTTCAACGGGTCGTTTGCCGTAGTCCGTATCTATGACAAGGTATTGAGCAAAAACGAAATTATGAGAAACATCACAGCCACCGCCGCTCGTGCTATTGATCCTGCCTCGAAACTCGCAACGACCTGGGGCATGGTGAAGGAAAGTTATTAACCTGGTTGGCTGTTTCACTCTTACCGGTGAGTTTCCACCGCAATTCCCGGAGCATATAAGGATGATTGTACCCTCCGCCTGCGGCACGGTCGCCCGCCCTTACCCCATCCCGAACCGCATAGCCCCCAACGGACAATCGACCTCAAAGGTACTAAATCGACAAGACTTTGGCAAGTTCTGTACAGCAGTAGAAGATGAATAGGGGTGAACAGGATGTCCCCTGGTATCACCTGGAAATCCATAGCTGTAACGATCGTCTTTATACCGTTCAACTTCTACTGGATTATAGCCGGAGAAGTGGGACTTGTCGGCTATGCGCTGAACACCTACGCCGTTCCATTCTACAACGTTATATTTACCGTCTTTGTGCTCGTGCTTCTGAGGGTTATCGTAAAAGGAACCCTCGGTGTTTCCATCCTTGACAATGCGGAACTGCTTACCGTCTACATCCTGTTGAGCGTAGCCTGCGCGCTCCCCTCAATAACGTTTATGACGCTTTTGGTTACAAGCGTGGGACATGCTTTCTGGTATGCAACTCCGGAGAACGAGTGGGGGCAACTGTTCTGGAACTATCTCCCCGACTGGCTTGTCGTTAAGAACAGGAGCGTCCTGAGCGGTTATTATGAGGGTGAGTCAACCTTATACACGCTTTCTCATGTCAAGGCGTGGCTTCAGCCGGCAGCATACTGGACGATATTCACCACCTGTCTCATATTCGTGATGTTGTGTATAAACTCGATCTTGAGGAAGCGATGGATCGAGCGTGATCATCTGGCTTATCCTGTCACACAGATCGCCTATCAATTAGCCTGTAATACTAACAGGCTTTTCTCCAGCAAGATGCTCTGGATGGGGTTTGCAGTAGCCGCCTCAATCGCTATCCTTAACGGGTTAAGCTTTCTTTTTCCCGCCGTACCCGCCATCCCCGTGAAACGAGCCGGCAGTTGGCACGGCATCGGTCATCTATTCACAGAAAAACCGTGGAATGCCATCGGGCATATCAGCTTCTCGTTCTACCCGTTTGTCATCGGTCTCGGTCTTCTGATGCCGCTGGATCTGGCATTCAGCAGTTGGCTATTCTTCCTATTCTACAAGGCCGAACTGATACTTACCAGCGCTCTTGGCATAAACATCCCCGGTTTTCCTTATCACAATGAACAATGCTTCGGCGCGGCAGTGGGTATATGCCTGACACTTCTCATCTACAGCAGGAAATATATCTTCGGCGTCTTCAAGGGAGTGTTCAAGAACAGCCCCATGGACGATGAAGACGAGCCCGTAAGATACAGATTTGCCATAGCGGGCATCATTCTGGGATTCGCGTTTCTCGTATTGTTTTCTCTACGGATCGGGATGTCTCCTTGGCTCATTCCCATATTCTTTGGCATCTACTTTGTCATATTACTCGTGATAACCAGAATGCGCGCCGAGCTGGGATTCCCTGTTCACGCCATGGAAAATATGCCGACTTACGGGATTTTAATAGATTCAATCGGGACGCGGACTCTAGGTACAAATAACCTCGTCGCGATGTCGCTCTACAAGTGGTTCAATAGAAGCTTTACCAGCAATTCGATGCCGCATCAGATGGAGGGGTTTAAACTGGCTGATAGGTCCGGGATCAACACCAGAAGGTTGTTTTATTCTATCATAGGAATAACAACTCTCGGTTCCGTGTGCGTGTTCTGGGTCATACTCCATTCATTCTATAAAGTCGGTGCGGTATCGGGAGGCGGAGGCGGTTGGTCGCTGCAATTTGGATGGTATGTATACGACGGGCTAAAGAGCTGGCTTTATGCCTCAACGGAACCCAACTATTACGCCGTGGGGGGAATGACCTTCGGATTTCTGTTCTCACTTATACTGATGTTCATGAGGTCAAGGTTCTCTTTCTGGCCGTTCCATCCCATCGCCTTTGTGATTTCCGGCGATTGGGGCATGAAATACTTATGGAGTTGTATGTTGGTCAGTTCTGTCGTAAAATGGGGAGTGCTGAAGCTAGGTGGGAGAAGAGCGGCGCAGCAGCTTGTCATCTTTGCCATAGGTCTCATGCTTGGCGATTTCATCGTGGGCGGTTTATGGAGCCTGCTTGGGGTATTCACCAAGACGCCGATGTATAACTTCTGGCCATAGTATTTACCTTGATTATTTCCATGAAGTCTGGCTGCGAGAACGGAAGAGGCGGATGACCCATGGCGCTCGTATTCTTGCGTGAGGGGTTGGGCGCTGAAGAAAGAAACGCAACGGAATTATACTCAGCATCGGTTAATTTTGCGCAATTGTGCACCGAAGGTTTGTAGGAGATCAAGCGAACGAATAGTGAGTGCGATAGAGATCCTTCTCCGAATCGCGACGGTCGGGAATCGGTGGGAACTCCTCCTACCACCTGCAAAACTCACGCTCCATTTCTTAACTCTTAAAAAATGCAACTTCCAACAGCGTAGAGTATAACATGTCATTCAAATCGATCTTTATCTCTGTATTCTTGGGTACTGCCCTAATTATCGCCGCATTGATTTTTAATTCGAAACGCCCGGTTCACGAAACGGAACAGCCGAAAGCCGAGTTTGTGAGAGCAACGGGCAAGTGTGCGACGTGCCACCGCAGGGAAACGTCCGCAGTTGTCCATCAATTCGAGAGAAGCCGTCATGCGGAAAAGGGCGTAAACTGCCTTGATTGCCATCAAGCGTTGGAGGGGCAGGAACAGCGCGTGCACAACGGATTCACTATCACCAAAGCTATGACCGCGAAGAACTGTAGTCAGTGCCACGCAACGGAATACAACCAGTTTGTTAAAAGCCGTCATGGCGCGCCAGCGTGGGCGGCGGTTCGAGGGGTGCAGGATTTTACCGCGGAACAGATTGCATTTGCCGAGACGTACCACGCCGGAGCGGTTGACCGTCCCGAGAATCGACTCGGACGGAAAGAGGGGGAGAGCGCCATTGATGTCGGATGTCTAGGATGCCACGACATCGGCAAGCCGAACTCTGACGGATCCATCGGATCATGCACGCATTGCCACGCGCGGCACAGCGCGTCCGTGGCGCTCGCACGAGAACCGGAGACTTGCGGACAGTGTCACATGGGACCGGACCACTCCCAAATTGAGATTTTCCACGAATCTAAGCATGGTGCGCTATACAATGCGCAGAAACGCGAGATGAACCTCGGAGCCGACCCCAAGCGGCTAACCACGGCGGACATGTCGGTCCCGACTTGTGCGACGTGCCATCTGAGCGGGCTGGAAGGTTTGAAAGTAACTCACGACACCACGGAACGGCTCTCCTATTGGTTGTTCGCTCCGGTCTCGGAGAAGCGACCGAGCTATCACCAAGGACAGACAGCGATGAAAGAGGTCTGTCTGAAGTGTCACGCGCAATCACATGTTGAGCGATTCTATCAAGAGGCTGAAGGGGTTATTAAGGACACCAACGCGAAGATTGCCGAAGCAAAAACGTTGATGGCTGCGCTCCGACAAGAGGGGTTGCTTACGGCGGAAGCCTTCGATGAATCTATCGAGTTTCTCTATTTTGACTTGTGGCACTACTATGGACGGACGGCAAAACATGGGGCATTCATGGGCGGAGCAGACTTCGTACAGTGGCATGGGAATTACGAACTGCTGGTGAAGATTACTGAAATGCGGGAGATTGCAACGCAACTGCGGAAAAACCATGCAAAACCGTAATTGGCTTCACAACCGCGCGGTGCTGCTTGAACTCTTCGTCATCATCAACCTATCATTTCTCGCGCTTGACGTTTTCATCGCACATTCAGCCAACAGCTTTGCGCATCGTGCGGAGTGGATTCCATTTATATTTTCGCTTGTTGCACCGGTGTTGTTGTTATTGGCGTTGTTTCGAGGACAACGTAGGATTAAACGTTTCGTCGGCTGCAGTGTAGGCTGGGTCTCCGTATTCGTCGGCATCGGTGGCATGTTGTTTCATCTCGAAAGCCAGTTTTTCACCGATCTCACCGTCAAGAGTCTTATTTATACCGCACCGTTCATCGCACCGCTCTCTTATGCGGGGATTGGCTTGCTGCTGATCATGCATCATACGGTCGGAGTGGACTCGATGGAATGGGGCAGGTGGATTCTGGTCATGACGTTCGCCGGGTTTCTCGGCAACTTCGTCCTTTCACTATGCGACCACGCCCAGAATGGATTTTTCAATTGGCGTGAGTGGATTCCCGTATTCACAAGCGCAATGGCTGTCGGATTCTTAATGACTGCCATTGTGCAACCGGATAATGTACCGTTTCTTAGGTTGTGCTTGGCGATTTTGGTTCTAAACAGTGTGACGGGAATTGTTGGTTTTTGTTTGCACGTTTCCGCTAATCTGCAGGTTGCCGCGCCAAGCGTTAAGGACAGTTTTCTCTACGGCGCCCCGGCATTTGCCCCTCTGTTATTTCCGAATCTTTCATTGCTTGGCGCTTTAGGAATATTCGGCGTTATCCGCGGAAGGTGAAGTCCAATGCGGGGCAAGATGCCCCGCCTACATTGAAAGAGAATGATATAATTAAACCATCATACGCTCAAATACTTGAGAGCACACCATGATTCCTGTCGGAATAATTCTTTCAGCAAGTAACTGCCCCAAATTTCCATGTAGGAGGGGCATCTTGCCCCGACGGTTTGTCTATAGCGTACATTATCCTTGGCGGAATAATTTCCTCATCAAGTGACTTTCAACTCCCGCTCCATGACAGGTTTTGAAAGAGCGTTCCTTCGTAGAATGCTTTCACTCCAGCGGAGTGAGATGTCAATAGAACACGATTCCTCTTCGCGTCTGCACTCCAGAGGAGTGCAATGTCGAGTGTTACTTGGTAGCGTGCCATTATCCCTGTCGGAATAATTCTTTCAACAAGTAACACTCATTTTTCGCTCTATGACAGGTTTTGAAAGAGCCTTTGTTCGTAGAATGCTTTCACTCCAGAGGAGTGAGAT
>JAJDTR010000165.1 GCA_022827055.1 Candidatus Poribacteria bacterium
ATCAAGGGGTGCACTACGACCGCGAAAGAGATCCCACGAATCATGGTTAAGAGCACTCCCATTGTCCCTGTCGGAATGATTCTTTCAGCAAGTAACACTCATTTTGCGCTCTATGACAGGTTTTGAAAAAGCGTTCCATCGTAGAATAGTTTCACTCCAGAGGAGTGAGATGTCAATAGAACACGATTCCTCACCGCGTCTGCACTCCAGCGGAGTGCAATGTCGAGTGTTACTTGGTAGAGAAATGGCATAACGCCGGCGAGCTCGAGTGTTTTCTTGACAAGTTTAATGCAGGTAAGGAGATCGCTCCTATAATAGTAAAGACCGATTCCACATTTTACTCAGAAAACTCCGATCTTTCTAGCTCCTATAGGCTTGTGCGCAGCGGACTCACTATCGCGATCGCTATTCACTCGCTTGATGAATCTCTTCGGAATTACTATCGCCTTGGGACCTCTATCGCGTTCCATTATCAGTCGGTTGATCGCACCCTACAAAACGAAGTAAGGATTTCATAAGTCGGGAGACGTATCTATGCCCAAGACAGATGCGCGACCCAATCTACTGATCATTATGGCGGACCAGCATGCGCCCATGTTCAGCGGTCCGTACGGACATCCGGTGGTGCGAACCCCAAATATGGATAGGTTGGCGTCGGATGGGGTTGTTTTCGATGCTGCCTATTGCAATTCACCTCTTTGCGTCCCTTCGCGAATGTCATTCATGACAGGGCGCCATATTCAGCATATCGGGATCTGGGACAACGGAGTGCCGCTTGCATCGGAGGCGGCGACGTGGGCGCACGCCGTGCGGACGCAGGGATATGACGCCGTTCTCGCGGGGAAGCAGCACTTCAGAGGCACGGACCGGCTGCACGGCTTTCGTGCGCAGATCGCGCGGGACATTAACGCCGAAAACAAGCCGATGATCCCCGATTGGTCGAAGGAACTCCAGAGCCGCGCGCCCATCAAGGAGATACGCACAAGCGCGGGGCTGAGCGAGGAGGTAAAGGCGGATGACGAGGTCGAAGCCGCCGCTTTAGCCTATCTGCGCCAAACGGATCGCCAAACGGAGCCATGGGCACTGAACGTCGGTTTTGTGGCGCCGCACCCGCCCTGGACTGTTCCGCCGCAATTCTTCGACATGTATCCACCGGAAGAGGTGGATCTGCCCGTGATTCCGCCGGGCCACCTTGAGGGGCGGCACCCCCTCCACCAACGGATGCGGCAATGGCGAGGATTAGGAGAGGGACCGCTGCCAGAGGAAGCGGTTCGCCGTGCGCGCTCCGCTTACTACGGTTTGACTGCCTATCTGGATGAAAAGATTGGCAGGCTGCTCGACGCCTTGGAAGAAACGGGGCTTCGCGAGAACACCGTGGTGGTTTACACAAGCGACCATGGTGAACTGCTGGGTGAACACGGGATGTGGTATAAATGCAGTCTGTATGAGCAATCTGTCCGCATCCCCCTGATTATCTCTTGGCCTGGAAAGCTGCCCCGCCGCCGCGTGAAGGAACCCGTCTCATCGGTCGATCTGTCGGCGACAATTGTGGAGCTAGCCGGTGCGCCGAGGATGGACTGGATGGACGGTGACAGCCTGATGAGCCTGGCGAAGGGAGAATCGCGGGGCTGGAAGAACGAGGCTATCTCTGAGTACTATGCGATGGGTGTGACTCGGCCGCTGGCTATGATCCGGCAGGGCCGGTTCAAGCTCAACTACAGCCTCGGCGAACGCGCCGAGCTTTACAACCTCCAAGATGATCCGGGGGAATTCAACGATCTGGGTGAGAATCCCGTCTATGGAGACATTCGTGAGACGCTGGAGGCGCGGCTGTTATCTCAATGGGATCCCTCCCGGTTGGAGGAGGAGGTCCGGCAAAGCCAGCGGGAACGCCGACTAATTTACGATTTCCTATTTGATTGGTGACTTGACGACTGCTAGAAATCAAGCCAATAACACTTCCACATTTTTGCATCTGACGAAGGAGGAAAAGAGTGATGGGTAAAACGTATCGAGTTGGAGTCGTGGGCTGCGGAGGAATGGGGCGACACCATTCACGCGCCTGGACGGAACATCCGGCGGCTGAGCTTGTCGCGGCGGCGGATATCAACGAACAGGTGGCACAGAAAGTTGCCGATGAGTTTTCCATTCCCGCCGTCTATACCGACTATAACGAGATGTTTAGAGATGCGGATCTCGATATTGTCAGCATCCCGACATGGCAGGGGATTCGTGCCGAAATCACCATCGCGGCGGCGAACGCGGGAATCAAAGGCATCATCGGTGAAAAACCGATGGCGGCGTCTTTGGGCGAAGCCGATGACATGATCGAGGCGTGCGAACGCAACGGCGCGAAGCTCGCCATCGGGCATCAATCCCGGTTCACCCCGCCACGCACCGAAATCCGGCGGTTGGTGGCTGACGGCGCCATTGGTCAACCAACGATGTTTTATGATCGGACAAAGCCGCGGGCGGGATTGCTCAACATAGGCACACATGTCGTCGATAGGTGGCGGTACATTCTATCCGATCCGGAGACGCTTTGGGTGATTGGGCAAACTTCGCGTACCACGGATCGATGGGAGCGCCGCAGTCGGTGCGAGGATTTGTGTGTGGGTTTGGTCTGCTTCGAGGGCGGCACTCGGGGACTATACGAGAGTGACTTGCCCGAGCCGATCGTGCCGATATCTCTCATATCCGGCACCGAGGGTCAAATCAAACAGGGCGGGGCCGGCGAGATTCTGCTTCAGAACGAGAAGGCGCGCGGTTGGCAAACAATTCAACCGCCCCCGGAGGAGACCAACCAGTACCAAGAATTGACGGATTGGATGGAGGGCAAGGTTGCCGAGCACCGGAGCAGTGGTCGGCAGGCGCGGTATACCGTGGAAATCCTGATGGCGATTTACGAGTCGCTGCGCATCAAGAACGTGGTCACCATGCCGCTCGAGACCAGAGAGTCGCCGCTGGAGTTGATGGTGGCAGACGGCACATTGCCGGTTCTCGAGGAGGGACGCTACGATATTCGCAAGCCGTTCCCCGAGCAGAAATAATGACCGCAGTCCCTTGGACACACGAGGGAAAAGTGTATCTTAGAGCGCTTGGGTCACATCGTCTCTGATGTCGGTGCAATCTCAGTAACTCGATAGCAAATGAGCGGAAGATGGGTATCAACTGACCCGTTGGAGAGAATTGTGTGTTTCGATGTTAGGACACATGGTTAGTAGCGTCGCCGTTTCTCTTTCCCACTGGAAAGAAAAGAGTTGCGTCATACTCTCGGAAGTGGTTACAATAGGCTCAGTCGCTAGTTTTCTCGCTGCAAAACTAACCTTTCATTTCAGGAAATAAAAGATGAAAATGATAGAGGTTATCAGATACAATCTTACTCTAGTGTTTGAGCCGGACCCCGATGGGGGTTATGTTGTAAACTGTGACGAACTTCCAGAACTCATAACTGAAGGCGATACATTAGATGAGGCATTTGCAAATGCAAAAGACGCGTTTGAAACCATACTTGATGCATATAAGAGAATAGGGCGCGAACTTCCAGAGTCAATTATTTAGGAAATTGACAAAACACAACGGCGTCTTTCCCAACCACGGTTCGAAGGACTTGAAATAGGAACTATTAAGTCAATCGAAAGAGAATTAGAGGTTGACTTGGACAGTGTGTAGTGTGACAACATAAATTAGGCGGAGCGATAAACTTGCTTCGCCTTTTTTGTAACTACCTGAAAATGAGACATATTCCTTCAGGTTCGATTTTGGACACTACTTAATAGGTGTGGTGCATGCCTAAAATCTCGTAAGTAGCAAATTGGGTTATCTATTAAACACGTGGAGGCAACATAGTGAACCCCACCTAACGTTATGAACCGATTCGTTCTATCGTGAATTCCGAAAAGACTGCAAAGGAATCCAATGTCCGACCATGATTACAACCTCGTCATCTACGGCGGCAACCCCGCCGGCATCGCTTGTGCCGTGCGTGCCGCTCGCGAAGGACTCACCGCCCTGCTCGTCAATCACACCCCGCACATCGGGGGGCTGCCTGCCAATGGTCTGGGCATTTGGGACACACTCTACGAAGGCTGGCGCTCACCCATCTACAACGAAATGCGGCAGTCCATCTTCGATTATTACCGCAGCAACTATGGCGAAGACTCGCCGCAATACGCCGCCTGTCTGCCCGGCGAAACCGGTCACTCCAACGGCAAATACGAAGCCGGCGTGTTTGAAAATCTCGCCGAAGAAATGGTTCAGCGCGAACCGAACATCACCCTTATCAAGAGCCATTACCCCACCCACGTCGAACAATCCGACCGCCTAATCGCAGCCGTCACGTTTACCGAAATGAACGGCGACAAGAGTTTTCGCGCCGCAGGCGACATATTCGTCGACACCTCCTACGAGGGCGATCTCCTGCCGCTGGCTAACGTCGCCTATCGTGTCGGCAGAGAATCGAGGGACGAATTCAATGAGCCCCATGCCGGCCGCATCTTCATGCGTTTCACCGACGAACTTCCCGCCTCTGATCGACGCATGATTGATATCGCTGCATCGCTGAACCTGCGGCAATTCGGCGGCGTGATGGAAACCATTATGCCCGAAAGCACGGGTGAGGGTGACGGCGCGGTGCAAGCCATGAATTTCCGCACGGCTCTCAGCAGCGATCCGGACAATCAGGTCAAACCATTACCGCCTGATGACTATGACCCGGAGCGAATCAAGACGCTCCTTCAAACGCTCGAAGTAAACACGCCCGACCGGGGAAGAGGCGGCGGGGAATTTCCCAACAACAAAAGCGATTGGAACCGGCCGCAACTTATCGAAGGCGCCACCGACTACGTACACGGCGATTGGCCGACCCGCCAGCGCATCTTGCGCGACTTCTGGAACATCGCCGTGGGTATCATGTATTTCTTCCAAAACGATCCCGATGCTCCTGAAAACATGCGCGACGCCTTTGCGCAATGGGGTCTCGCAAAAGATGAATTTGCCGATAACAATCACATGCCTTGGGAAATCTACGTGCGCGAAGCCAGGCGCCTTGAAGGGCGTTACATGTTCACCGAGCACGATGTTCGCCTTGCCGAAGGCATCGACCGAGCACCCATTCATTCCGACAGTATCGCCGTCTGCGAATGGTACACCGACGTGCATGCCTGCCATCCCGAACGGGTCAAAGACAGCCGAGACGAGGGCAAAGTCATGCTGCACAAGCAGACCGTCCCGGGCCAAGTGTCGTATCGCAGTCTGCTGGCAAACGAAGTCGACAACTTCCTTGTGCCCGTCTGCCTCTCATCCAGCCACCTCGGTCAAAGCGCCATTCGTCTGGAACCCACCTGGATGCAAATCGCCGAATCCGCGGCGTGGGGGGCCGCTCAGGCTATCAACAACAATCAAACCCCCGCCGACATTGACGTACAAACACTCCAGCGCACGCTGGCTGAACACAAATCGATGCTCACCTTCCTCAACGACATCGCACTAGACGACGATTATCCGTACAATGCCGCCTTGCAATGGGCAGGCACAAAAGGCTTCTTCGACACCTACAACGCGCGGCCTCAAGATGACCTTGACGAGCGCACGGCACGCCACTGGATCAGCGGTTTCGTTCAACTGATCGATAGCACGCTGGAAGCCAATGAGTTTGCGAGAGAGCTCTCTGTTCTTTCAGCTGGCAAGCCAATCACATGCGATGCCTTCTGTGCACACCTGCGGTCTCAGACTGAAAATCGGGACATCAATGCATCCAACCCTCATGCGTCCACCCCCAATGCAGCCCTGACACGTGGAGAAGCGTGCCAGATTCTCTACAACGCGTATTTTTGTAGTAAAACCAATAATCATTGATACACTGCGGTAGACTCGGTTTCCTAACCGACCGGCAGTTTTCCAGTCTCGTCGGTGCGGTTGGAAATGGATCTCTATCGCGCGGGATTAGCTATCGCACTCGCTATTCGCTCGATTGATCGTTATCCACTCAGTTGATCGCCCTACCAAAATATGTATGAAAGTGACCGAATCAGCCCAAAAAATGGAGACCACCGAATTTTGCGATGTGTGTGTAGCTGGTGGAACTCCGGCGGGAATCACAGCCGCCGTAAGGACGGCGCGTGAAGGAGGGCAAGTCGTTCTCGTCTCCGCCTATCGTCATCTCGGCGGTGTTCTATCGAACGGCTTAAGTTGCTGGGATACCATGTATGATGGGTATCGTGCGCCCATTCAGGAAGAGTGGTTGGAGAAGATTCGCACCCACTACCGAGAGACGTACGGCGAGGATTCGGAGCATTACCGGATTTCGCAAAGCGGGCCTTTCGGCGGTGGGCGGTTCAAAGGCGCTTACACTTGGGAGCCCCACATCGCCGAACGGATGTTCGAGGAATTGGTGGCTGCGGAAAGCGGGATCCGGGTCGTTCGGGAGTATCTTCCGGACACGGTGGAGCGCGCCGGCAGAGAAATACGGTCAGTACATTTCCGTTCCCTTGCTGGGGGAAAGCCAATGCGCGTCAGTGCTCGAGTCTTCATCGACGCGACCTACGAATCCGACGTCGCCGCGCTGGCGGGCGTGCCTTATCGGGTCGGTCGGGAAGACCGCAGCGAATACAACGAAATCTATGCAGGGAAGATTTGGGTCAAGCGCAGCGGGAACGAAGCGAATTTCTCCCACGGTAGCGACGAAGCCTTGCAATGGCCTCGGGCAGCGCGGCGCGGCGATCTCAATCTCCGCCCCTGGTGGGGAACCACGCAGGAGATTTTCTCCGAGAGCACAGGGGAAGGCGACGGTGCCGTGCAAGCCGCCAATTTTCGCGTCTGCCTGAGCTCCGACCCCGACAACCAGATCCCGGTTGAATCGCCCGAAGGGTATGACCGGCGGGAGTTCCTGCCAATCGTAGATGGCGACCCCGAAGAGGGCCCGCTCTATCCGTATCCTATCAAGAGTGGTTTGTTGAACTATCCGCTCACGGCGTTTCCGGGCGTCATTCCGATACCGGGTTCTAAGTGCGATTGGAATGCCGCCGGTATCCCCGGCGGTGTCGACGATTTTCCCGACGGCAACTGGGAGACACGTCAAGCGATTATTAAACGGCACCGCGATTTCGCTCTCGGTCTGCTCTTTTTTCTGCAGCACGACGACGCCGTGCCCGAGAAGATTCGCAGGGAGGCGTTGCGTTGGGCGCTCCCTGCGGATGAGTTCGCCGACAACGGACATTTCCCACACGAGTTTTACTTGCGGGAGGGGAGGCGCATCGTAGGCCGTTACGTCATGCGCGAGAGCGACGCCTGTATCGGTGCCGGCCTCGACCGGGCGCCGGTGCACGGCGATTCGGTCGCTATCGCGGAGTGGCTGATGGATTCTCACGACTGTACGCCGGAGCGCCTTCGCGGCGCCGAGGGGGACGGGTTTACCAGCCTGTCCGAGTACACACGACCCTCCCAGATTCCCTACCGTTCCTTCCTCCCAAATGACATCGACAATCTGATCATGGGTTTGGCGGTTTCCGCGACGCACGTGGCATGGGGTACCGTCAGGGTGGAACCTTGCTGCATGCACATTGCGGAAACAGCAGGGCATGCTGCGGCTCTGGCGCTCGAATCGGGCGTTGCGCCGGCGGACATCGAGGTCGCGGCGCTGCAGCGCCGGCTCGTCGAAAACCGGGTCATGCTGACGTTTTTCAATGAATTCGACATGGCGACCGATGCATCGTGGGTGTCCGCCATCCAGTTCCTCGGAATCAAAGGTTTTTTCAGCTCGTACAACGCCAAGCCGCACGAGCCGCTCACCGAAGCGCTAGGGGAAATCTGGACGCGAGCATTCGGCAGTTTGATGGATGGCTCACACGACGCAGCGATTTGTGCGTGGCAGGTAGCAGAGGCAGAAAAGGGTGAACAGGTTACGATTACCGCAGACCGTTTTTGCGCCCTTCTGCAAAGGGAACTTGACTACCGCGATACCGAATTGGCGGACGATCTTTCGGCGGCTGTGAGTGGGGATCGTGGTGCCGGCTCGGATGGAATGGTCTTGACACGGTCGGAGGCAAGCCTGCTGGTGTATCGGCTTCTTGCGAAAAGCAGGGTGCTTGATCTTGAGGGAAATTACAGCCGTAATCCGTAGGTTGGGTTGAACGGCGCCAACCAAAAAGTGTTTCGTTTTCCATCATGTTCTGATGCTAGATCGCTCTAAAAGCGCACTAAAAATAGTGAAACCCAACGAGAACACAATTCAGGAAACATGGGCGTTGGGTTTCACTCTCTTTACCTGCTAGATGGTGTGTTTGAAAGTAGTAGTCTCCTCTGGCGTAGAAACCCGATCATGTTGACTGTTCAACCTTGTAGGTGCGGTTGGGAACCGCACCTACCGAAATCTGCGCAAATATGAATGGAATTCACTATCTATACTTCGGCAGAAAAAACAGGGCATTGTTGATTGAGATATATCGGAAACATCATTGTTAAGCAGCGACACGGCAAATTGCCTCAATGTCAATATGGCATTCGGTCAAATCCGCACTATGTGCGGACTTGTCGAAAATCAATTGGCGCATGACGAAGCGTCTAAGGTGTTGGCGGACTGAAGAAATGGTTGATGGAGCAGTTGATCCGCCATCGGTTTCATGAATTCCTTCAGGGGAGTGGCGCTTCAATAAGACGAGTCGAGCCAAACTCGCAGCGATACAGCACAGTTGAGTGAACCGCAAGAAGGCTAAGGTAGTCGTCGATTGATAGTCACCCAACCCAAAGTGTTGTTTGAGTTCACGGCTGGCGATTTCGATTGAAAACCTGGCGGCATATATCTCAAGAATCTGAGTTGGCGACAAATCGAGAAAGGTGGAGACCAAAAGGATAGGGCGGTTTGTTCCGTCAGCGATGACCACACGGACTTTGTGTTTCACATCACGCAGAAAGAGGTCGATGACGACATACTGCACTTGGCGCTGCTTTCCATATAGCCAAGCGGTTGTGGTCTGTTTTTGCATCTGGTTGAAGCGCTTGGCGAGTTTGATACATTTACCGCGCTTGGGCGGTCGTCCACGTCCACAGTAGAATGGCGGGAGAAACCCAACGGCGTCATGACGCAAACGAGTGACAAGTGTAATCCCTTGCTCAACCAGAGGAGTAATGAAGTTGGCTTTTGAGAAGAAGGCATCGGCAACAACACACAACGGTTTTGCTTTGACGCTATTCTTGACCAAAAAAGACAACAGCAAGCACAGCGGCGATTATACCCATCGGTTGGGCATTGCCTTGCGTGTCCACAGCGAAATGGGACGGATTGCTCTTGCCTGAAATCAACCTGCTGATGACAGGTAAGCAATGCCATTGATGTTTGACACGTGCCAGAAATCCAGCTATTACCCATTGATGACCGATGACTTGCTTATCGGAGTGAGTTGAATTCTGTTGCCACTTCTGCACTCCACTCATTTTTCCCTTCACCTTTTTTACCATTGTCGGGTCAACAGCAAGTAGCAGATGGCCGGCGTAACTCAGTGAGTTGCCAAGTTCAGATAGAAGTAGGTCAATCATAGATTCGATGACTTCTGACAAATCCCACTGGAAGGTCGATAGAAATCGGTGCCAACCGGATAGAGATTTATCAACGAAAATACAGGTATCAGCGATGTGGGTGAGGCACTTGCGGCTTTGTCCGATTAACAACGAAAAGATGAAACCGACAAATTAGGTGAAGGTCGGTTTAGAAAACCCTTGACGAAACTTCAACAAATACGGTATCCATATCTCTGGGAAGAAATTATCCATAACACTATCGGGCAAATCGCGGTTTGTCCGTTATACCTCCAATCTTTTTGGGTGAATTAGAGGTATGATAATTTCTTCCCTTTTAATTTGTCACGCTAAAATTCTGCCGAAGTATAGAGGAGAAAGAATGGCAAACACAGAAAGTTGTGAGCGGCTATCTACAATTCTCAACAGTGTCGGTGATGCCGTAATTGCGACGGATCGAAAGGGGTTGATAACATTCATGAATCCGGTGGCGGAAACGTTGACAGGTTGGGAAATGGAAGAAGCGACCGGGAAACAGGCAACGGATATTCTCGACATCTATGTTGGAAATGCAGGCAATCTTAAAAAACATACACTCTTGACGGAGGCACTCCAAAAAAGCTCTGATTCCGCCGGAGGATTGTCTTCTGCTTCCGAGGTAGACCATAATACCTGGATCCTTGCAAAATCAGGTGGAGAAATCCCTATTGACTACGACATCACGCCCATCAAAGGTAAGGAAGAAACCCCCGCCGGCGTCGTTATGACGATACGCGATGTCACCAAGTATAAAACGAAGGAGGAGGGTTCAAACCAAACTATCAGTGAGTTGCGCCAACAAACCAATTTGATGAAAACCGTTTTTGACACTATGTATGACGGTATCGTTGTACTCGATTCAAAAGGTGAGGTATTGTTCCTCAATCCAAGTATACAACAAATGTTCAGTCAGGAACTCCGGGGTAAATCGCCCAGTGAATGGCCTGAAACGCATGGTGTCTTTTATGCTGACAAGAAAACACTCTTCCCAGTCCATCAGATTCTGTCCACACAGATCTTCGAGGGTGAATCAGCAAGAGATGTGGAGCTTTATGTACGCAATAAGGAACGGACGGACGGAATCCACATCAAGGCTAGTGTCCTCCCCTTATTTGGCGAGAATCGGGAGGTGGTAGCCTGTGTGGCTATTGTTCACGACATCACGAAGGACAAAATTGCGGCGATACAGTTGGAACAAGCGATGCAGGACCTGCAAAGTCATGTTCAACTGACCGATACCATTTTCAATAGTATCAGTGATGGAGTGATCGCTGCCGATAAGAGTGGAGCTTTCCAAATTTTTAATCCAAGTGCCGAAAGAATTCTCGGAATCGGTCCGATAGATACCACCCCTGATAAATGGAGCGACGACTATGGGTTCTTTTTCCCGGACAGAAACACACCCTTTCCGGCAGATGAACTTCCGCTTGCACGCGCCCTTAAAGGCGAAGCCTCAGACGACGTAGAGATGTTTGTACGCAACCTAGAAGTGCCGGAAGGTGCTTTTATCAGCGTTAGCGGGAGACCGCTACAGGACGAAGAAGACACTGAGAAGGGAAGTGTAATCGTTTTCCGCGACGTGACGCATCAAGTGATTGCCGAAGAAGCGTTGACGCAAGCATTTGCACAAGGACGATTGGAAATTGTCGAGACCATCCTCCACAATATCGGCAACGCGATCAACAGCGTAACGGTAGGAGTAAATGTCCTCCAAGAGAGTTTAGTGAGCAATCAGCTCATACACCGCCTCTCTGCGCTTTCCGATATGTTCAAAGCACATCAGGAGGATTGGGTTGATTACATCAGAGATGACCCGAAAGGACAGCAGGTGCTGCCATTTATGATTGCGCTCGCTGCAGATTTTGCCAATCAGAACAAAACGGTGGTCGAGACACTTGGGCGCGTCAGGGAAAGAGTAACGCATATCACTGATATCATCCGTACGCAAGAATCCTCCAGTCAGTCCAATATGACGTGGAAAATAATCGACTTGCGCCAGACAATCATGCGTACGCTGAAATTACAGCAAGATTCGATCGACATAAGAGGCATTCAAGTGCATGTCAACTTCGAAAACGCACCCCAAGATATTCGGGTTCAAGAGAGTCAATTTCATCAAATGTTGGTGAACCTGGTCAAAAATTCGATTGAAGCCATTGATGAACTTACTCAATCGGGTAGACTCGATGAAACACCGCGCATCGGCATTGAAGCTTATATCAGTGGGGATTTTCTATGCCTTGACGTTACCGATAACGGTATCGGTATTGCACCGCAAAACTTGAAGCTGATTTTCACCGCTGGGTATACAACAAAGGAATCGGGGACCGGGCTCGGTCTCTATTCGAGTGCCAATTTTGTGATCGGATCTGGCGGGCAGATTTACCCCATGAGCGAGGGAATTGGTAAAGGCACAACTATGCGAATCATGCTGCGGCGCTCATCAGTTATACCGTAGGGGGACCTCTTTATTGTATGTCAAGACAGATGCCTCGATCGGTCAATATCAATTAATAGCAACAGTTCGCTGGTTGGATTTCCAAACCCGTAGATCAACGGGCGAGCGAGGATCTCTATCGCAGGATTGGCTACCGCGCTAGAATCGCTATCGCCCACCTTAACCAGACGGTTGATCCCATTCACTCGCTTCATCTTTTCACTCGCTTGATCCTCGCCACTACGATTAAGGATACGCCTCAAATAAACGTCAGCAGAACCTGGCAATTGGAGTCATTTGATGGAATCAAAAGAACATTGGAATTATCGTGTTTTGATTGTTGATGACGAAGCCGAGATCCACAGCGACTTTAAAGATATGTTGAATCCCAACCGCAGGGGGGCATTAACGGATGAGCTAGCGGAAACGCTTCTTGGCGAGGTTTCAGGGGATAAGACCTCCTTTCTGCCCAACTTTGAACTTCTGCATGCGACAAGCGGAGAGGATGCGTACGATATTATATGCGCGGGGAAGGCATCAAACCGCCCGATTGCGGTGGCATACATTGATGTCAGAATGTCACCGGGCATTGATGGGGTTGAGGCAATCCGTGGAATTAGACAGATCGAGAAGGACATCGAGCTAGTCATTATGACCGCTTATACGGATAAACCGCTGCCTGAGATTGTACGCGACATGGAGCTGCTAAACAAACTGCTCTATATTCGAAAGCCCTTTGCGCCGGAGGAGGTTCAGCAAATTACGCTTTCCCTTGTCGAGAAGTGGAACGTCGAACACGAGTTAGCAAAAAAACAACAGCAGATTGTGACGAATCATCAAAACCTCGAAATCAGTCATCAAAGGCTAAAAACGGTGCTTGATTCCGCGGCAGATGCGATAGGCATGTTCGATAACGAGGGGCACCTGTTGTTTGCAAATCAATACTATCAGCAGCTGTTTGACCTAACAGAAGACCAACTGAGACAGATGCCCCCGAACGAGCTCAGAGAGCGCGTGACAGCGCGCGTCCAAAAACCGGAACTATTGCAACCGGGGAAGGGAGCTCTTTCTGAAAATCTTGAAAACGTGGTGGAAGAGATTGGAGGGGCGAGCCAGTCCGAACCGAGGTTGTTTTATCGCTCGATTACGCAGGTGCGGAATAATCGAGGTGATTCTGCCGGTAGCGTCGTCAGTTACCACGATATGTCCAAAGAGGTAGAGATTCAGCAGATGAAAACCGAAGTACTTCATTTACGCGCCCAACTCAAAGCGAATTACTCCTTTTCTGAGATTGTAGGCGAAAGCCAGATCATGCAGCAGATGTTCGCGTTGATCCAACGAGCGGCTGAAAGTGACATCACCGTGCATATTTCGGGAGAAAGCGGGACCGGCAAAGAACTGGTCGCACGCGCCATCCACGCGAACAGCCCTCGTAAAGCGGGGCCATTTGTTACCGTCAATTGCGCTGCCATTCCTGAAACACTAATTGAAAGCGAGCTGTTTGGTCATGAACGGGGGGCTTTCACCAGTGCAGTAACGAAACGAATCGGCAAATTTGAACATGCACATCAAGGGACCATCTTTTTTGATGAAATTGGTGATATGCAACTGGGTCTGCAAGCGAAGTTGCTGCGTGTTCTTGAAGAGCGGAGGATTCAGCGCGTCGGCGGCACAGCCAATATCCCAATCGACATCCGAATATTAACGGCGACAAATCAGATTTTGGAAGTCGCGGTGGAAGCCGGTATTTTCCGGAAAGATCTGTTCTACCGGATCGCTACGTTCCCAATCGAGGTGCCCGCACTAAAAGATCGCCGCGAAGATATTCCACTCTTAGCGGACCATTTTCTGAAGAGATACGCCGGAAACGCGAAGAAACCCGTTAAAGGAATTTCCGCCAATGCCTTACGATTACTGATGCAGTATGACTTTCCCGGCAACGTACGCGAGCTGGAGAACATCATTGAACGCGCTGTTCTGCTTGAGACTACAGAACTGTTGCAACCGAACAACCTATCGCCACAGATTCTGTCCATGATTTCTTCCCAGCCTATCTTATCTATCCCTGACTCAGCGGGGATCCTGCCGCTCGAAGAGGTCGAACGTCAAACACTGGCACACGCACTCAGGATGATGGACAATGATGTCACCAAGGCCGCTCAAGCCTTGAAAATCGACCGATCGACCCTTTATCGAAAAGTGAAGTTGTATCAACTCGCCGGGTCAGATTAAGACGCCAAAATGTTGGATTGAACTCGATTTGCCATTACGAGAAGGGTGTCGACCGGAAAATGACTCATCTCGTTTTCTCGGCACGGTTTGATGTGCCAATGACCTCTTTTCTTTCGTGAATGTCGCAAAATGCGAAATCGTCGTATTTTGCGATTTACTCGCCCTAATCCTACGCCACACCTGTCTTTCCGCCGATATTGACCGATTAAATCTCCAACTTTACGGTCGCATATTGCGATTTTTTCAACCTATCCACTCTCACTCTATCTGCCCGCCCGAAACCTTCAAAGACAACGCTATCAAAGGATTTCTCAGTCTCGCCCTCACTCGATCGAGCATTGGCACAGTTTATGCTTTCATAGATGATTCGCCTTTCTTTGGTTCGACTGGTTCAAGAGATAGACGAGTCCAATAATCCTTTCCGCGGCAGGCATCACTGCTGAGCGATGCCTGCCGCTACCCGTCACCGGGGAAGATGTCAAAAGTGTTAAGAAATAGAACAGAAAAAATTGTGCTTCGCAGTGCAAAAGAGCTCTTTGCGCAGAAGGGGTACCATCAAACGAGTATCTCGGACATTATCCGGCGAGCGGGTGTCGCCAGGGGCACGTTCTATCTCTATTTTCAAAGCAAAAGAGATGTCTTCAATACCATTCTCGACGAGTTGGTTAAATCGCTCGGGGGAATAATGAAGCGGATTGATTTGAATTCTTCAACCCCTCCATTGGAACAGTTGAGGAATATTCTGAGGCTGATTTTCACACTTGCGTTGGAAGATCCGGACATGCCCCGGATTCTATTGAGCCGTGCCGTGGGTTTAGACAGGGAATTTGACAGGAAGTTGCACGAATTTTACGGGGCAGTACAAGGAAAGGTTGAATCCGCACTACAACACGGTATCGAACTTGGCCTGGTCAGGATGTGCAACACAGAGATAACAGCGTGCTGTATTCTGGGCTGTTCCAAAGAGGTCATTGAGTTTATTTCCTCGGAACCAAAATCCATTTTTCAATTGGACGAACTTTTGGATGAAATCTTGAATTTCGGATTGCAGGGAATTTTAACATCCCGAATGGCTTAACCAGAGCGTGGTGACAGCGAGGCAATAGTTCCGATGCCGCGCCGTAAGAAGCATAAAATCTGCTCGGTTAATCTAAAAATTCCCTGCTTTTTTTGTAAGAATCTACTGGACTGATATGTCAGTCTAGTTGATTCAATCAGGTTTGGCGCGGTTTCCGCCGTGTGATTTGAGGTGAACCCCGGTCAATCATGGCAGCAACTATTCAACCGTAAATCAAGGAGGTAACCAATGAGTAACTTGAAAAGAATCGTAGATAGTCCAGATTCGGGAAGTCCTGATAAAATCGGGATTCCGAGCAACGTTGATAGCCAACCCGCGGTAGATACCGAAAACCTCATTCAACAGAAGTTGTCTGAGAAAAGGGCAATCCTCAGGAAAGAATTGGGAATTGAGGAAGGCGTTGCCCATCATTTTGAAAAACCTGTGGAACGCCCATTTACAAAGGATCAACGCCCCGATACCACGCTTCTGTTCGGCGGTCTGACTTGGCGGCATGAGCATTTGATTCACGGTGCATTTGAGGGCATGGGGTATAAATGTGAATATTTGCCTACTCCGGATGTCAATGCATTTCAACTTGGCAAAGAGTTTGGCAATAATGGGCAGTGCAATCCAACGTATTTTACGGTTGGAAATCTAGTGAAGTACCTACAGGAACTTGAGCACAAGGGACAACTCCGAGATGAGATCGTAGATAACTACATCTTTCTCACGGCGGGCGCATGTGGTCCCTGTCGTTTTGGCATGTATGAGGCAGAGTACCGTCTGGCGCTGAGAAATTCAGGCTTTGACGGCTTCCGTGTAGAACTGTTCCAGCAGTCCGGCGGATTGAATCAGTCGGAGATAGAGGCTGGTCTGGAACTGAATACGGACTTCTTCCTCGCCCTCATCAACGCGATGAATATGGGAGATTTGTTGAATGATGTCGCCTATCAAATCCGTCCCTATGAGGTCAACGAGGGCGAGACAGACCGAGTCCTGCGGGAATGCATGGACACATTGCACGATGTGTTTAAGCATAAGCGTTCCTTCAAGCTTGATGGCAAAGTCGGTAATTTACTGAAGAGTATCCCCAAGGCTGCTAACACGATTGAGACACTTGGTAAATTCCTTGAGCAACTATATGGAACCGAATACACGGATAATCTTCGTGAAATCGGTAAGCGTATCAATGAGATTGAGGTAGACCGCACGCGCGTCAAGCCTACGGTAAAAATTACGGGCGAGTTTTGGGCACAGACCACGGAGGGAGACGGCAACTTCAATATGTTCCGATTCTTGGAGCGAGAGGGATCTCAGGTTGTCGTTGAACCTGTGGGTACATGGGTCGTGTACATGATTCATCAAGCCAAGTTGAAGATGAGGGATCGCTTGGGTATAGACGAAAAAGAGGAACCGATTAGTTCCTGGCGCCTTGATAGAAGGCTCGGCAGGAAGTTCAAACAGCAGCGTTCGTTACAAACGCTGACCTTGGCGGAGTCAATCTTCAAGCGAGAGTGGAATCGGATGCGCGAAGCGCTCAACTATATACCCCATGACTTGACGGATCAGTATGAGTTGCAGCGAATTGGGCACCCGTTCTACAACTCCCGCTCGGGTGGAGGTGAGGGCCACCTTGAGGTTGCCAAGAACATCTACTATCACAACAAAGATCTGTGTCACATGGTGCTTAGCCTCAAACCTTTCGGGTGCATGCCCTCCACTCAATCCGACGGTGCACAGTCGGCAGTTGTCAACCATTTTAAGGATATAATCTACTTGCCCATCGAGACCTCCGGCGAGGGCGAGATTAACGCGCATAGTCGTGTGCAGATGGCGCTTGGTGAAGCCAAAGTCAAGTGCAAAGAGGAATTCAACCGGGTGCTTGACACGACAGGGTTTACACTTGATGAGATAAAGCAATACGTTGACGACCATCCGGAACTCAAGAGAGGTTTATACGTGGTACCGCACACGAAAGGCATCGTCGGTACAGCTGCCAACTTCGTTCATCACGTTGCAGAGTTGATGGGATACCGCCCGGAAACCCAGCCCACTACGTCCGATGAAGCAGAAAGCGGTTCTGTGGAACAAGCGCTGGCGATCCGCAAAGCCAATCAACAACTCACACTCATGGATTCGAAGTCTTCTGGAAATTCTAGTTCTTGCTAAACATCGTGCTGGGTTACGGTCCTTCAACCTCAACCTTGCAGACTTGTAGGCATGTCTATTCCGCCCGATTCGCTCTCGTCGGGAAAGCAAATCCGACGAGAGAGGTGTCGCTCCGCCAATTCGGCGGTAGGAGTGATCTCCGAATCGCGACTTCAATTCACGACATTGATGCGCTGCCATTTTGGAGAAATGGGATCGATTGCTTATAAAGTCGGAAGAACGTTCAATGTCAATCAATCAATCACTTCAACGAAAAACGGCTGCCTTCTTTGATGTCGATGGCACCATTGTGAAAAGCACCATCGTGCACTACTACGTTTGGCTTCGCTTGCCAATGCTACATCCCGTATTGCGCCTGTTATGGCTAATCCACTTCATCCCCAAAGTGATTTACTACTTCTTTCTCGATAAAGCCAGCCGCACAAGATTTAATCGAGTGTTTTACCGAAACTACCGAGGTCTTGATGTTGAGCAAATTCAACGGCTTGCCACCGAGAAATTCGACACACTACTTCGCTCGAAGATCTTTCCCGCGGCGTTAAATCGGATTTATGAACATCGTAGCCGGGGCGATCTCATCGTTTTCGTGACCGGGTCTCTCAACTTTATTGTCCAACCGCTTGCTGAATTTCTTCATTGTGACCATGTATTCACAGTGCAACTCCATGAGGAGGACGGAAAATTCACCGGTGAACTTACAACACCCCCGTTGAGCGATGAGGAAAAGGCTCGCGTCATTAAAGAGTTCGCAGAGCAACATGGGGTCGACCTGGCTTCAAGCTACGCATACGGAGATAGCCCTGCAGATTTACCAATGCTGCGAACCGTGAATCATGCAGTCGTGGTCAATCCCGGCAACGCGTTTCGGCGCATCGCCCTCGAATCTCGCTGGGAGATTCAAGACTGGACACTCGGCGTCAAACCTTGAGCCCGCGCCCGCGTGTGCGGCAACTCTTATCAGGAGGCGAAAGTCATGAAAGTAATTTGCTACTATGCATCGCTTCTAAACATCACATTCCTAATCTCGTGTCCGGAAGACGGTTGAACCTAGGAGGTACAAATGAAAGAAAAATATGAGATGTTATACATCGGTATGGATGTCGGATCGACAACCGTTAAGGCTGTCGTTGTCGACCCAGTCACGGATGAGATTGTCTGGCAGGATTATCAGCGTCATGACACCAAGCAGCCCGAAAAGACGCTGGAACTTCTTCAAAGTATAGAGGAAACTTGTCAGGTGCCGGTTGACCAGTATCGCATCTTTATCACCGGCAGCGGCGGCAATGCGCTTGCCCCTCGACTCGGTGCCAAGTTCGTCCAAGAGGTGAATGCGGTCTCACTTGCGGTTGAGAAGCTTTACCCGCAAGCGGGATCGGTCATTGAACTTGGTGGTCAGGATGCCAAGATTATCATCTTCAAGGAGGATCCCGAGACGGGAAAAAAGCAGAAAATTCCTTCAATGAATGATAAATGCGCCGGCGGTACAGGCGCGGTGATTGATAAGGTCAACGCCAAACTCCGCATACCGGCGGAAGAACTTTGCAATCAGGGATATTACGACATCAAGCTGCATCCCGTGGCGGGCAAGTGCGGTGTGTTTGCGGAAACCGACATCAACTCGTTGCAAAAGATGGGGGTTCCTCAAGATCAACTGATGGCGTCCCTATTCGAGGCGATCGTCGGACAGAATCTGTCGGTGCTCACCCGCGGTAACACGTTGCGTCCCGAAGTGCTGCTGCTGGGTGGTCCCAATACCTACATTCGCGGCATGGTGGAGGCGTGGAAGTACAACATTCCCAAGGTATGGGAGGAGAGAGAATATCCTCTGCCTGAAGGAGTAGACCCGAAAGACCTCATCAAAGTGCCGGAAAACGCCCAATACTTCGCAGCCATTGGCGCGGTGGAATTCGGCAAACAGGAAGATGAAAGCATAGGCACGTACATCGGAACGAAAGACCTGGAGCATTATATTACGTATGGTCGGCTTGAAGAAAAAGCCAAGATGGGTGGATCCGGTTTGAGCGAGAGCGAGGAGGAACTTTCGGCTTTCAGGGAGCGGTACAAAGAGAAGAAGTTCATCCCTGCCACATTTGAGTCCGGTCAAGTTGTTGAGGGTTTCATCGGACTTGACGGAGGTTCAACTTCTACAAAGGCGGTGCTCCTCGACAAAGACCGTAATGTCCTCGTCAAGACCTATCAACTGTCTAAAGGCAACCCGATCGAAGACACCATGGAGGTAATCGACAAGTTACGTCAACAGGTTGAGTCACCGGGCGCAACACTCAAGGTAACGGGCGTAGGAACGACGGGTTATGCCAAGGACATTTTACAGGACGTGCTTGGTGCCGATGTGGCGTTGGTTGAAACAGTGGCTCACACAGAGTCCGCGCTTCGGTTCTACGACGACGTGGATGTCATCTGCGATGTTGGTGGACAAGACATTAAAATTATCGTCCTGAAGAACCGTCAGGTCAAGGATTTCAAGCTCAACACGCAGTGTTCTGCCGGCAACGGCTACTTCCTGCAATCAACGTCGGCAGGTTTTGGTATCCCGGTAGAGGAATATGCCGATACCGCCTTTACGGCAGAAACTATGCCCACATTTGGTTACGGCTGTGCGGTCTTCATGCAGTCGGACATCGTGGACTTTCAGCGTCAAGGCTGGAAGCCGGAGGAGATTATGGCGGGATTGGCGGCGGTTCTCCCCAAGAATATCTGGCTGTACGTGGCGCAGATTCCGAACCTCGCGGCATTAGGCACTAATTTCGTGCTGCAGGGCGGCACACAAAAGAATCTGGCAGCCGTCAAAATGCAGGTGGACTTTATTGAATCGCGCTTCAAGGGCAAAGATGTTCAACCGAGGGTTATTGTGCACGAGCATTGTGGTGAGTCGGGTGCAATCGGGGCAGCTATCGAAGCGGTACGCTTGTGGGAAAATGGCAGAGAAACGAGTTTCATAGGGCTTGACGCTGTCAATGAAATCTCCTACACGACACACCGCAACGAAAACACGCGCTGCTTCTTCTGCAAGAACAAATGTTTGCGGACTTTTATCGATGTGAATGTTGGTTCAGGCAGCGCGGAAGCGGAACCGCCGCGGAAGTCTAAGATACCACTTTTGGAGGGTGCCAAGCGTCTCATCGTCGGGAATTCCTGTGAACGGGGGCTCGTTGAGGATGTAGAGGCGATGAAGGTGATAAAAAAAGGGATGGACGACGCGAAAGGTGCATACCCCAATATGCAGGAAATTGCTGCGACAGCGATTTTTAAGTCGTTCAAGCCTGAGCTGGCTGCCGATTCGATTCCGAAACTTTCCATCACCAAAGCACAAAAGCAGCGTGCGGCGTTGATGAAGAAACGAGAAGAAATTCGTATTGGTATCCCGCGTGTGCTTAACATGTACTCCATGAACCCGGTATTCAGCGCATACTTTGAGAGTTTAGGTCTGAAACCGCGCAACCTCGTTTACTCGGACTATACCTCAGAAGAGATGTACAAAGAGGGTGCCAAACGCGGTTCGATTGACCCTTGCTTTCCATCGAAGGTCGCCATTCCGCACGTTCATAATCTGCTTCATACACATCACAAGAAGAAACCGCTTGATATCATCTTCTTCCCAATGATTGATTGCTTGCCTTCGGATCTGGTCGGCACCCAAGGTTGCCGCTCCTGCCCTACAGTCTCTACCACACCGGCAGCTGTGAAAGCGGCATTCACAAAAGAGGGAGACTTGTTCGCCGAGATGGGGACACAACTCTTTGATACTTTTGTTAATCTTAGTGAACCGCAGTTGTTCGAACGACAGATGTATGAGCAGTTTAAGGATGTGTTTGGGCTCTCCGAGGCTGAGAATCGCAGAGCCGTCGAAGCCGGCTATAAGGCACTCGATCAGTACCAAAACGTCATGCTGCGTGGATCGGGTCGCAAAATCATTGACCAGCTAGAGGCGGAGAATCGTCTCGGCATTGTGCTGCTCGGCAGACCGTATCACAATGACCCTGGAATCTGTCACGAAATCCTGGCAGAGTTCCAAAAACTTGGTTACCCCATCCTTACACAGGATAGCCTGCCAATTGATGATGACATTTTGGGCAAACTCTTCGGAGATGAGGTGCGATCGGGCGCAATTTTAGATCCAATGGACATCGCTGACGTATGGAAGAACTCCTATAGCGAGAACACGAGCATCAAGGTCTGGGCGGCGAAATATATCGCACGTCATCCGAATCTAGTCGCGCTTGAACTCTCAAACTTCAAGTGTGGACACGATGCGCCCATCTACACAGTTGTCGAAGAGGTTGTTCAAAACTCCGGCACACCATACTTCTGCTTTAAGGATATTGATGAAAATAAGCCGACCGGCTCCATCAAAATCCGTGTCGAAACGATTGATTACTTCCTCAGACGATACAGGGAGGATATGGTCAAGAAGGCGGAGAAAGAACATGCCATTGACGAGCAACTCCTCGAATATGAAACGGAACTTCGACGCCAGTTGACTGCGAATCTTGATACAGAGACGACAATTGCTGCGGTAGGGACGCTGCCGATGGAGCCACAACCGGAGAAAAAACGTCGTGGCTCAAATGTTAGCGTCTGAAATGAGAGATGATTTTCATAACTACAATGCACCGAAGCTGGGGAAAGTTGTCCAATCCCTATCTTCGGTCATTTATTTTTCAGACATAAAATATCAAATCATTGAAGTGAAATTCAAACTTATTGCCGTCATTGTTGCTTCTGATAGAGATGCTGTTCACTATGTATTTGGAGGGCGAAAGTGCTGGAATCAGACAAGATTATGTTTGAAATTTACAAAGAAGGTGCCTATGGTGAGCGCTACCATGTAGTGTACTTCACAGAACTGGACGACCACGATAAAGATAAGGAAATCGACCGTGCACTCGCAGGGGAACATTTCTACGACGGCTTTATCCGGAACGATCAGAGTGAGGAGGCGAAGGAAATTCTCGAAAGCGTCCTTCAGCGGCTCAATGAGGGTGATGTGGTAGAGACGAGCGAGGTAAGTCACCTCTTAGCCAACTATTTGGCATAACTTTTACAACTTGGAGCATATGAGTTATGTCCGATAGAAAATGGATGTCATCGCGCACGGCGATTAGAGGACTGAAGTGGTTCATTGTATTATCGATCGCAGGATTACTTTTAAACTTCTTTCTTACCTCTTTTACCGAGAGTATTCGGCACCTCACCCAACTCAACCCCTCATTTCTTATCGTAGCCCTTGCACTGAACATGCTCGATTGGCTATTGGGAGGTACGCGTCTCCTAGTGCTGGCTACTCAGATTTTTCCTCAGATAGAATTCAAAACCTGCTTCAAGTCGAATCTGAGCAACGTGTTCTTGGGTGCCGTTACACCCGCTCAAACGGGAGGCGGTGCCGCTCAAATATATGTGTTGTATAAAAACGGTATGCCATTTGCTGAAGCGACTGTGGCAAGCATTATCAGCTTTCTAGGTTCAATCTTTTTCCTGATTTCCTGTGCGCTTTATCTCATATTCTTCGGGCATGTTCCAGCTATGAACCCGTCTTTACTACTCCTCTCCCGAGTGACCCTCTTAGTGTTTTCTGCAGTCATCCTGTTATTCACAGTTGCAGTGGTCAAGCCGCAAACCTTTGAAAATTCCACAAAACGATTCTTGAGCATTATCCCCATTTTGAAGAAATTACCGGAAAGCCGAAAATTACAATCTTTTTTTGATTCGATAAAAAAGTATCAGGACATCATGAAAATCTATGTACTGAAGGGAAAGTTGGTTCTATTAGCTGCGTTTTTGCTGAGTTCGATAACATACCTCAACAAATTCTTCATAGCATATATCGTGTTGAAAGGAATGGGATTGGATGTTCCCTTTATCCAGACAATCTTCATACAGATGATTCTCTTCTTGATTTTCTATTTTTCTCCTACGCCCGGCGCATCCGGTGTGGCGGAATTGTCATCTGCACGGTTGATGGGCAAGATAATCCCCAAGTCATCTCAGGCAGTGTTTGCTATGCTTTGGCGCACATTTACCCTTTATATCGGCGTCGGTGTCGGTGGAGTTATAATGCTTAGATACCTGTTGACCCAGGATAGTTCTCCCGATAAATAACGAAGGAAACGGTGCGACAAACAAGTTGACCAATGGCGTGCAAACCGAGGGGAAAATTTCATCACTGACAGCCGTAGGATATCAAGGTTCACGCAAAGTAATGTGGGGAATGCAATCTTTTTTGACGAGATGGAAAAACAAGCCCGGTTACATGTATCCTTTCGCGCTTCAGAGGAGTTCTTCAACTCCACCTGAATAAAAAGGAAAATCCACTATGATACGGCCCTTGCTCGCCATCTTCATTTTAATTCTTCTTGGCTTGCTCCTTATAATAGGCATATTCCTGATAGTATGGGACGCGGTAAGATCCACCCCTGGTAGCGAAGATGTAAAGTTTCTAAATTCTCAGGCGTTCATCTATCATTATGAGCAAACTTGGGTATCTTCGGAATTCAAAGAAACTGAACAATGTAGGTCGGGTTGAACTATCAAGCGAGTGAAAAATGATTAAAGGAGATAGTATCGACGAATAGACTAGGGAAGATTGGCTGAGTGGCCATAGGGATCAAGTTAAGCGTTTTAGGGTGCGAGTCACACGGTTTTAATGTTGTAAACTGCCAATTTCCATGTAAACTTGGACGAGGAAATACCGATCCATTGATTGATGGGTGCACCACAGAAGATGATTTATGGCACTCGTTTCCGTAAGGGCGTGGCCCGGTGCGGTTGGAAACCGCACCTACCGTATGGGGTGCGAGGAAAACCTCACCAATACTAGACGAACTCCCTTAACTTGATCCCTATGGGGAAGATTGACTGAGTGGCCAACGAAGGAGGAGCTAACCGATCAACCGAGTGAACAGCGAGGGCGGTAGAGTTCCCATAGAAATCTCATTATCCTGTGAAAGCATCGAACGCGCGATTAGCAGCGTGCTTCCCCGTTCCTCAGGCTCCTCCCCCAACCCCCGTCAATCCACGCTTTTTTAAGGTAATTAGCATAAAAAACTTGCGTAGGACACCGCCCTGTGATATCATCCTCGTGCCAAGAGATCAGCAGTAACCGGCATATATCGAAGTTGATTATAGTCTTGAAGCCCCACCGCAACGCAATGAAATCGCAACTCATCGACAATTTCAACCGCGTGCACACAAACCTGCGCATCTCCATAACCGACCAGTGCAACTTTCGCTGTGTCTACTGCATGCCGGAAGACATGGAGTTTATGGAAGATGAAGAGGTGATGACGTTTGACGAAATTGTCCACCTTGCCCGCATCTTTGTCGATTTGGGCGTTCGCAAGGTCAGAGTCACCGGCGGAGAACCGTTGGTTCGTCGCGGCGTTCCGGAACTCATCAGCCGACTCAGCCAAATTGAAGGACTGAAGGACATCAGTTTGACGACAAACGGCATCGGCTTGATTAAACAGGCGGGTGCGCTTTACGACGCCGGGCTTCGGCGCATCAACGTCAGCCTTGACACGCTGAACGAATCAAAATTTGAGCAGATGACGCGCCGAAAAGTGCTCTCCAAAGTATTAGAGGGGTTGCGCGAGGCGAAGCGCTGCGGGTTTGACCCGATTAAGGTCAACGCCGTGCCGCTGCGAGGGTTTTCGGACGACGAAATCGTCGATTTGGCAGCGTTTGCTCGGGAAAATTCCTATCAACTCCGATTCATTGAGTTTATGCCCCTGGATGCAGACGACATTTGGGGAAAGAATATGTTTATTCCCGGCGAAGAGATTGTGAATAAAATCAATGCGGTCTTTCCCCTTGTGCCAGTTCCAAACGAGGGTGACCGGAAGCACGATACGGCAAAGTGTTTCCGTTTCAGAGACAACGGCGGCGAAATCGGCATCATCGCCTCCGTCAGCGAGCCGTTTTGTGACCAATGCAACCGCATTCGTCTTACATCGGACGGGAAGTTCCGAACATGCCTGTTTTCGCTGACGGAAACCGATTTGCTGATGCACCTGCGCGCTGGCGCTCCCGACGGCGTGATTGCGGATATGATTGTGGACGCGGTGAAAGCCAAGGGGCCCGGGCACAAGATAAACGCCGCGGATTTTATCAAACCTGAGCGCAATATGTCGAGGATTGGAGGATAACCTCACCTCGGCGAATTCTGTAGAGAAACTGAATTGTAGGACTGTGAAGGGATTTACGCAAAACGATGAGTGATGAGTTAGTCATTGATGATTTACACGTGAGCGTTGAAGACAAGCCGATTATCAAGGGGCTTAACCTCAGGATTAAGCAGGGCGAAATCCACGCGCTCATGGGACCTAACGGGTCGGGCAAAAGTACCCTATCCAACGCATTAATGGGGCATCCGCACTACGATGTTGACAAAGGTACGGTTACTTTCAATGGTGCGCCCATCCTCGAGTTGGAACCGAATGAACGAGCGAGGCTTGGACTCTTTCTCGCCTTTCAGTACCCAACGGCGATTCCTGGGGTTACCATGGCGAATTTTCTCCGGATGGCGGTGAGTTCCGTGCGCTCCGAAAATTCAAACGGAAGCGAAACTACCGAATTGATTCCCATGCGTGAATTTCGCCGCGAACTTCGAGGAAAAATGAAACAGTTGGGTGTTGATGAATCGTTCGCTCGACGCTATCTTAACGACGGTTTTTCGGGCGGCGAGAAAAAGAGGGCGGAAATTCTGCAACTCGCGATGCTTGAGCCCAAGGTAGCAATCCTTGATGAGACGGATTCAGGATTGGATATTGACGCCGTCCGTATTGTTGGTGAAAGTGTGAACCAGTTGATTGGTCCCAACTTGGGAGTCTTAATTATCACACACTACCCGCGCCTCCTCAACTATATCCGACCCGAATATGTACATGTTCTGCTTGACGGTAGAATCGTTGAATCCGGGGGTTGGGAACTTGCCGAACTGTTGGAGGAGAAGGGATACGATCCAATACGCGAAAAATACGGCATTGCAGCGACAGTACCGGACACTGACGGCGAAGCGGAAGAATCGAGCGCCTTTCGGGGCTAGGTTAAAATCGCGGGGAACAAAACGTAAGTACGGTGTGTAAAAACATTCGTTACAAATCATGTGCAACATATCGCGCGATAAAGGAAAAATACTATGGCAGCTCCAGAAAAGACAACGCAAGATAACTTAGGTATCAGCAGCGACTATAAATACGGTTTTCACGATGATGTCAAACCGGTTTTCAAATCACGGAAGGGTTTGGATCCAGAAATTATCAACCAGATGTGCGACATCAAGGGCGAGCCGGATTGGATGCGCCAATATCGCCTGAAAGCCTACGAGATATTCAAGCAGAAGCCGATGACGAAATGGGGCGGAGATCTGTCCGAACTCGACTTCGACGACATCTACTACTACGTCAAAGCCTCCGATCGTAGCGAGCGGAGTTGGGATGACGTGCCCGACGACATCAAGAAGACGTTTGATCGGCTCGGCATTCCCGAAGCCGAGCGGAAATTCCTCGCCGGTGTCGGTGCGCAATACGATTCTGAAGTGGTTTACCACAACATGGAGAAGGAACTGGACCAGATTGGTGTTGTCTTTCTCGATACCGATACCGCGTTGCGTGAACACCCCGATTTGGTGAAAGAATACTTTGGCACGGTAATTCCCTCGGCGGACAATCAGTTTGCCGCACTCAACAGCGCAGTCTGGAGTGGTGGCAGCTTTATCTACGTCCCGCCCGGCGTCAAAGTCAACTACCCGTTGCAGGCGTATTTCCGCATCAATACCGAGAACATGGGGCAATTTGAACGCACCCTAATTATCGCCGACGAAGGTGCCGAGGTGCACTATGTCGAAGGATGTACCGCACCGACATTTTCCAGCGAATCGCTGCACAGCGCCGTTGTGGAAATCATCTGTAAGAAGGGGTCGCGTGTCCGCTACACCACCATCCAAAATTGGGCGAATAACGTGTATAACCTCGTCACCAAGCGCGCAGTCGCCTACGAGGACGCGCATATGGAATGGATTGACGGCAACTTGGGTTCCAAACTCACGATGAAGTATCCCAGCATTTACATGATGGAGCCGGGGGCTCGCGGCGAGATTCTCTCAATCGCTTTCGCAAGCAGCGGACAACACCAAGACGCTGGCGGCAAGGTCTTCCACTGCGCGCCGCACACCACCTCGCGCATTACCTCCAAGTCGATTAGTAAAGATGGCGGCATCTCCAGCTATCGTGGTTGGGTCGACGTGGCAAAGCGCGCGAAGGGGTGTAAATCCCACGTTGTGTGCGATGCCTTGATTCTTGATGAAGATTCACGATCCGATACCTACCCCGTCATTGAGATTGGCGAGAACGATGTGAGCATTGAACACGAAGCGCACGTCAGCAAAATTGGCGAGGAACAGCTCTACTATCTGATGAGTCGCGGACTTTCCGAGGAAGCGGCGTCAACCATGATTGTTAACGGGTTTATCGATCCGCTCATCAAGGAGCTACCGATGGAATACGCGGTAGAGATGAATCGTTTAATCCAACTGCAGATGGAAGGGTCTGTCGGATAACAGGTGAACCGGTAGAACCGTTTATCACGTTTCAAGAGTGGAGATTGCAATTGAGTTCCGAACTGATTCAAACTCGCCCCCGTGCTCATGATGTGCGCACGGGGGACTTTTCACGCGACTTTGTGGAGGAGATATCCAGATGTCAAGATGAACCCAAGTGGATGCGTGAGAGGCGGCTGGAGGCGCACGATGCTTACGAGTCCCTCCTAATGCCGCACACCGCTGATGATGACGAATGGCGACGGAAAGTGGACATGCGCACGCAGGACTACTGGCGGCGCACAAAGCGGAACATGCGCGGTTTCAATGTGGATGACTACACACCTGTCGCATTTTCGGCATCGGAAACACCCACCTCATCCGGCATAACGAAAACACGGGCGGAGTCGAAAGAAGCATCATCCGGTGTCATCGCTATGGTGGATGGCTCACCCGTCGAATCCTTCCTGTCAAAGGAGATTGAACGAAAAGGGGTTTATTTCGCGGATCTGAATACGGCGTTGAAGGAACGTCCCGATTTTGTCAGGTCATGTTTCATGACCAAGGGGGTGACGACCGAGACGCAACTCCGAAGCGGCAACATCCCGCTGCGGAACAAATTTGACGCGCTGCACGGCGCGTTTTGGCAAGGCGGATACCTGCTGCACGTCCCCAAAGGCGTCGTTGTTGAGATTCCGTTGCGTGTCTTCATCGCGCTGTCCGAGTCCGGGCGCGCGGATCTGTCACATACGATCATTGTTGCCGACGCCGACAGCAAGGTCACAATTCTTGAGGAGCAAGTGTCGTCAGACGGCGGGGTTGCGGGGTTCCATTGCGGAGCCGTCGAACTGTTTGCCGGACAAAACGCCAACGTCACCTATGTGCAGGTGCAGCGATGGAATCAGCAGGTCTGGAATTTTTCCACGCAGCGCGCGATAGCCGGAAGGGATTCCCGGTTATGCTGGGTCACCGGCACGCTGGGAAGTCGCCTGAGCAAACTGAATCAGACCGCTGCGCTTGAAGGCGCGGGAAGCAACGTTCAAATGCTAGGCTTGACGTTCACCCATTCGCGCCAACATGTTGACGTGAGCACCGCGCAGGAGCACATCGCGCCGCATACTTCGAGCGATCTGCTGTATAGAACCGTGCTTCGGGATAGGTCGCAAACGGCATGGAGCGGCAACATCTACGTCTATCCCGACGGTCAGCATACCGACGCTTATCAGAAAAACGATAACCTGGTGTTGAGTGACCGCGCTCATGCAGATACGTTGCCGGGCTTGGAAATTCAAGCGCACGAAGTGCGTTGCACGCACGGCGCAACCGCGGGACCGATCGACAAAGAACAGGTGTTCTACCTGATGAGCCGGGGGTTGTCGCGCAGCCAAGCCGAGAAGATGATTGTCGACGGTTTTTTCGAGCCGGTGATGGATAGAATTCCGCTGGATTCGGTTCGCGGTGAATTGCAGGACTCGATTACACAAAAACTCACGGCTGCAAAATAAGAGTAACGACTTAGGTTTGTAGTACAATCCATAACCAACCATTAGGAAGTCACTTTTCTGTGCAATTGAAATGTGGTCAGTGATGATTTCACTAGCCACTGTTTTTAGATGCTTTCACTGGTCACTGAACACTGCTTCTAGATGCTTTCACTGGTCACTAGTCACTGACCACTAGCCACTGCCTTTAAAGGAGACAACAAAATGAGTCAACCCACAATCACCGCCTACATGAAGCCCGTCTGCGGTTGGAGTAACGGCGTTCGCGCCATCTTCGCCAAATACGGTTTGGAGTACGAAGACAAAGACATCATCAACAATGCGAACAACTATCGCGAAATGGTCGAAAAGACCGGTCAGCCGATGCAGCCGTGCGTCCAAATCGACGATGTCATACTCGCCGATGTCAGCGGCGATGAGGTCGAGGCATACCTTATCCAGTCGGGCATTGTCCAACATAGCGAAGCGGCAACCGATGTGCCCACCGACGAAGCGTGCGCCGATCATGGTCCCGCTTCGGTAAACATCGGCTTCACAAGCGACAGATAACCTGAATGGTCAAATCCCGTCTCAATCTCTCTCAGAAACCGAGTTTCTCTCCGAAACTCGGTTTCTCTTCGTTAAAACACCTGTGGTAAAGCACATGCACGTTGATCGAAATGAATTTCATCCACTCGAGGTGGATCGTATCCGCGAGGATTTTCCCATTTTTGCGGGTGATTCACCCATCGCCTATCTCGACAGCGCGGCATCCTCGCAGACGGCGCGCTGCGTGCTTGAAGCGATGGATGGCTACTATGAGAGCTATCGATCCAACATTCATCGGGGCATCTACCACATCTCGGAGGAGGCGACCGCGGCGTATGAAGATGCGCGGCAGAAGATTGCGCGATTTATCAGCGCGCGCCGCGCAAGTCAGGTTGTTTTCACCCGAAACACGACAGAATCCATTAACCTCGTCGCACACAGTTGGGGAAACGCCAATATCGGTCGAGACGACGAAATTCTCCTCACCGTGATGGAACATCACAGCAACCTCGTACCGTGGCAACTGCTCGCGGAACGAACCGGCGCAACACTGCGCTTCATTGAGGTGACCGATGAGGGATTGCTGCAATTGGACGATCTCGATCAGTTATTGACGGAACGGACAAAGTTGGTAGCAATCACACATGTCTCGAACGTCTTGGGAACGATTAACCCGGTTTGGGAAATTACCGCCGCCGCCCATTCCGTCGGCGCCACGGTGCTTATTGACGCCGCTCAAAGCGTGCCGCACCTGCCCGTCGATGCCCAAGCGCTTGACTGCGACTTCCTCGCGTTCTCGGGTCATAAAATGTGTGGTCCCACGGGCGTTGGCGTGCTTTACGGAAAGCGCGAACTATTGGAAGAAATGCCGCCCTTCCTCGGAGGCGGCTCGATGATTCGAGCGGTGCAGCGCGAACGCTCAACCTACGCGGACGTACCCGCAAGATTCGAAGCGGGGACGCCAGCTATCGCCGAAGCCATCGGTCTCGGTCATGCGGTAGATTATCTTGAGAAGATCGGCTTGGACGCGGTGCACGCTCACGAACAGCAGATAATCGACTACGCCCATCAGAAACTGAGTGAGATTGACGGAATCACCATCTATGGACCGAAACCCCGCATGAAGGCGGGAGTTATCACGTTCAATCTTGAGGGTATCCATCCCCATGATCTTGCCGGCGTGCTTGATACCACCGGGGTAGCAGTTCGAGCGGGACACCACTGCGCTCAACCGCTGATGCAACACTACGGCGTCATCGCGACGGCGCGCGCCAGTTTTTATCTTTACAACACGATGGAAGATGTCGATAGGTTATACGATGGGGCACTGAAAGCCCAAAACCTATTGGCGCGGAGACAAGGATGAATATCTACGAGGAAGACATTCTCGATCATTACGAAAATCCCAGCAATTACGGGACGTTGGAGAAACCCGATATCTCCTACGAGGAAGACAATCCCTTGTGCGGCGATCAGATTCGTATGGATCTTGAGGTCGAGGATGGCGTCATCAAGGATGTCCGCTTCTCCGGTCACGGCTGCACAATCAGCCAAGCGGCGGCGTCAATGTTGACGGAGGAGGTCAAAGGACAAGCATTGGACGACGTAAAAAAATTATCCAAGGACGACATCTTGGAAATGCTCGGCATTCCGCTCGGCCCGGTGCGCTTGAAATGCGGGCTGTTAGCCCTGAAGGTGTTGAAAGCCGGCGCTTACGGCATCAAAGGATGGCCCGGCGAAGAGGACGACGAGGAGGAATAAGCATGGCGGAGTTCTTCAAAGTCGCCAAAGTCAGCGAAATTCCTCCCGGCAAAAAAAAGCTGGTCGAAGTGGATTTTGTACCGGTCGCGCTCTTCAACGTGGACGGGGAATTCTACGCCATTGAGGACATCTGCACTCACGACGGCGGTCCTCTCGCCCAAGGTGAATTGGACGGTGAAGAGATTGAGTGCCCTCGCCACGGCGCGCGTTTCAGCGTGATCACCGGAGAACCCCTTTGCATGCCCGCCGTCGAACCCGTCGACTGCTACGAAGTTAAAATCGAAGGCGATGACATTCTGGTGAATATTGATTGACGGCAAACCAGTGGGGCACTTGTAGGGTGGGCACTGCCCACCAGCCTCTGAAAGCGTCGGTGAAGATGCAATGGGCGAATCGCTAATGCGACAGATAGTTCTGCGCATTAGGATTGCATCTAGATGCATCGTTATTCCCTGCCGCAGCCTGGAAAATAAGATAATTGCGGAACGCCATCAATTCTACATTTGCGTAACTCCTGAGGAATCTCAAAGGGAAGGAAATCTCAAATGGTATCCGAAGAGACCGTATTGGAGAATCTGAAACAAATCATAGACCCGGAGGTGGGTATCAACATTGTTGATATGGGTTTGATTTACGGTGTAGACATTAATGACGAAACGGTCGGCATTACCATGACTCTGACAAGCCCGGCCTGCCCTGCCGGTGGACAGCTTGTCAACGGCACGCAACACGTCACCCAACAACTGGAAGGTGTTGACGAGGTCAACATTGATGTCGTGTGGACACCGCCGTGGTCGCCTGAGATGATGACGGACGACGCGAAGGATGAGTTGGGAATCTTTTGAGCCGGCACAAAAATGAACCTGTCAGCCCAACAATATCAACCGAAAACCCTAAAACGGCTTGGTGACACAGGTTTCCTTGTCGAATGGAAGGATGGGCATAGAAGCGAATACCCTTTTCCCTACCTGAGACGTATGTGTCCCTGTGCCGAGTGTTCGGCAATTCGCCATAAAGGGTTGGATGTTCACTCCCTGTTCGCCCCGGACGGAGAAGGTGATTCCTCCCTAATCCAAGTTTCCGACGATGTCCTTCCCCTTGATATCCAGCTTGTCGGCCGCTATGCGGTGCAGTTCCGATGGAGCGACGGGCACTCGACCGGCATCTACTCTTTCCAAACGCTTAAAGAAATGTGCCCGTGTCCCGAGTGTGCCGCCAACATTGACGAGAACGAGGTAGACCCTACAATGAGCCGTCCAGAATTCCAGCCCGACAAACATGAGATTTCCCCGCGCGACCTCAAAGACATATTGGACAGTGATCAACAGATCGTGCTGCTTGATGTGCGCGAACCCAACGAATATGAGATTGCCCACCTTGAAGGCGCAACCTTGATTCCTCTCAACGACCTGCCCCAAAATGCCAACCAGCTTGACCCGCAAACCGAAATTGTGACCTACTGCCACCACGGCATGAGGAGCCTACAAGCCACTGCGTTTCTATACCAGAACGGGTTCGACAATGTCATGAGTTTGGCGGGCGGCATCGACCGGTGGGCGGTGGAGATTGATCCGGCGCTCGCTCGTTACTAATAAAAACTTACCCACACGAACGCCCAAAGGTTCGTAGTAGGGTAATTAATTGCCCGTTTCTACACAAAGCAACACGGCAGGTCAAGTTCGTGTAAACAAACGACCAACCGGACGCGCGATGAATTGCGCTACTACAAACCGATCTGCACGAGCCCTATGAAAACACTGTTGCTCCTATTTTTTGCGTTTATCGGCGCGCTAGGCAACTCCATGTTCGCTGCGAGTCAAAAGAAAGCCATTGCCCTTGGAAACTCACTAGCATTTCTCGTCATATCAATTTTCGTCTCGTTTATCTTCGCTTTAATAGTGGCGCCTTTATCGGGACCAACGAAGTACACGACAATCATCAAACAGAGCTGGTTTTGGGTTGTTACAGGCGGTATCGGGCTATTCCTGACGTTTTTGGGTTTCAATCTGCTCTATATCAACTTTGGAACTTCAAGCTATATGCTCTACGCCGTGATGTCGATCATTACGACGTCGATCATCGTGTCGGTCGTGATATTCAAAGAGGCGTTTAACGCTTTCCACTGGGCGGCATTTGTCGGCGCAATTGTAACGATTGTCCTGTATACCATCGGCAACAGCATAAGCAAGACCTAGTAACCATCTTGCCCCGGGGTTGGGGATGATCGAGATTATAGGAGTAAGATCTACTGTTGGAACCCTTTTGGATATCCACTGCGGGTATTCCTATCGGTCAGATGCTCCGGCCTAATCAGTCTCTTCATCTCGGTTGGTTGTTGGGTTGATCTTCTCCAGAGGGGAGAGTCGTGACCGGGCGGTCGATCCTACAGGGACTAACGGGCGGGGGAAACCTGCCCCTACGGTGCCACGGGTCACCCTCTCGTTTGGTCGGTTGATCGTTCCAACCGGGTGTTACACCGCGTAACCGTGTAAGTCTTAACGAAATAATCACCTTTCTCAATGCACTAATTTTAGAGCAAAATGTCGTTACTGCATCGTGAAGCCGAGGACAGTGCCGCCGACGCCTGTTAACGTTAGCTTGCTCCCATTTATCGACCACGTACCGTTGATTATGTCGGCAAAATCAAAATCGATGTTCGCTTGGATATTTTCGGTCACGTCCACCCCCGTGGTCCCCGTGATCGTGATGGAATAGTTGGAACCGGACAGCGAATAGGTGCCCGTGGCTTCAAATGAGCTTGTCTCTACTTCGCCGGCGTCGTTTGGCGCCACAAGGGTCGATGCCCTACGCCACATCCCGTCGCTTTCAAATGTCCAGTCCTCGATATAAGAGATTTCTAAATCTTGGCCGAGGGCGGCAGCCAATTGTTTGAATTGGTCTATTGTTTGCTGAATAGTTGCACCATCGACCGACTCGAGCGTCCATGTGCCCACTAACTCATTGTCATCGTCGCCCTCGCCGCCGCAACCGATGATTCCGATAGTAAGAACGATACATAGACTCACCAACCAAGAGGGATAGAGATTTACTCGTCGATTCATGTTTTGCATTCTCCTTTCAAAGTTATGAGATTTAACTTTTCGTTTCAATGAGGAACGGACGGAATGCAAGTGATCGCCGCCTGCAGTCCATTTCGCCAACCTGTTTAATTCCGAATCAATATCTTCCCTGTCTCGCTGAAATTCCCTGATAGGAACCTGTGTGAGTCTACCAGTAGAATTTTCCTCCATAAAATGGATTTATAAACCGCTCTCAATTTAATCTCTGAGCATCTTGAGAATGTGCTTGCCAACGGATCTTTGATTTCCCTATGGCGCGGAATTGGCTGAGAAATACACGTGTTTGGATTTTGAACAATCATGCTTCGCGCCATGACGAATAAAAATACACCCCATCTTCTCTAACTCACGAATCAGGTCACGTCTTTTCATGCAATCTGTAATTGGGCAGCCTTCCGAGCACACGGAATAGCGCCGCTTGTGAGGTCTGCGTAGATGTCACGAAGATTTTCCTCCAAGGCCTCTACGGATTCGCCTTGCGTCCAATAATCGGGGTACGTTTCAAAAAATCCGATAAACATCTTCTCATCTTGCCAATAGATGTACGTTTGTGTGTCCATAGTTAATATCCAATAGTGTTATCCAGACGGAGATGGTAGTCTATCCTCGTTCCTGTGCCGGGCTGTAACTGTGAGGGAGAGTTAATATCAAGCGTTCATGCTCATGTTTGAACAGTTATAACACCGAAGTTCGTACAAATCAAGTTAATCCTTGAGCTATTCTGTTTACTTATAGTTTGTATCAACATCTTCTGCGTCGCAGAGAAGTCCCCCGCAGCAAGCGTGTAAAAATACACGCCGTTCGCCACGGGTTCCCCGAAGTCGTTTTTGCCTTCCCAATGGGATTAACCGAACGAATAGTGAGGGATCAACTGAGCGATTAGCGAAGGATCAAGGGAACAAATAGCGAACGCGATAGAATTCCCATAGAAATCCTGTGCGATAGAGACTTTTTTGCCACTCCCGCAAAGGTGTGGTTCTGTGAGTGGCGAATTCTGTCCGGCTTACCACGTACAGTTATGTCTTTTCCTTTCAAGTTTCCCACAGCGGGTTGACCGCGTTCGCTTTAATCACAAAGTAACATCTCATTCCTACGACGAGGCCAAGCTGGTTCCGCGCCTCATTCGTTATCTTCACTGACAGCGAGTGCTCTTCAATCTCGGCGGACATCATAATCCGATCGCCGAAAGGATCAATCCCGCGGATCTCCCCGCTCAACACGTTCCGCGCGCTAATTGGCAAGTCTGGCTCTAGCGAGACGATAATATCCTCCGCTCTGATGCCAATCTGCATCAACTTGCCAACTTCAATTTCCGTATAGGGGACGAGCAGTTTCTGGCTTCCAATTTCCAATTCTGTCACGCCGCGTACTTGGTCGCAGACTATGACGGGCAGGGCTAGGATATTCTCTACACCTGTCATCTGGGCGATGGGCAGCGCGGACGGGGAAGTGAGAAGCCGATGCGGCTCGCCCTGCGCAGTGACGCGCCCCTCGTCCAGCAGAAAGGCTTCGTCCGCCAACGCCATCGCTTCCGAGATAGAGTGCGTTACATAAAGAATCGGGATGTCGAAAGCCTCTTTGATGTGGTGGAGGTAGGGTAGGATACGATGCTTTAACCCGGCATCAAGGGCGGCAAGCGGCTCGTCCATCAACAACATTCGCGGACAGATTGCCAAGGCGCGAGCGAGTGCCACCCGCTGACGCTGACCGCCGGATAACTGATGCGGGTGTCGTTTCAACAGGTCGCCGATTTCCAAGATGTCAATCACACGATTGATGTCAATCTGCTCCCCGTTCCGCGATGTGCTGTTGTGGCCATAGAAGATGTTTTTTTGGACGGTCAGGTGGGGAAAGAGGAGACCTTCCTGAAAAACGTAGCCGAATCGCCGCTTTTCCGGCGGGAGCCGGATTCCTTCTTGGGAGGAGTAGAGGATTTCGCCGAGAAACGAGATTACGCCTTCATCCGGGTGCAGGATTCCGCTTATGCAGTTGAGCAGTGTGCTCTTGCCGCTCCCCGACACACCCAATACCGCCGTCACCGTTTGCGTGATCTCGGCATCAATCTCAAGATGAAAATTCCCGAGCCGCTTATGGAAGCCAAGCCTTAACATGGACTAGTCAACCCGTAGGGTGGGCACCGCCCACCAGCCTCTTAGCTGTAAGGTGCGATCAAATTGATTAGCAGTCCGATGAACGCTGATTCCACCCCACAAACACCCTACATCGAAAGCCCCAACAACCCTCGCGTAAACTGGAAATCGGTATTCCCTTTCCCGTAGAGTTTGGGGGTATACCGGCGGGAGGCGACGTGGAGAATCACATCAAGCATCTGGCTCGAAAAAGACTCCGGCGACCAATCGTCACTGGAGGGCACCACATCGAGGTCTTCCTCGTAGATAGAACCCGTCGTCTCATCCGTCGTCACCTGAACCAGCGGAATCATGCGGTGCGATTGTAGAGGGTGTCCCACAATATGAGCCAGCACAAGGTCCACGCCGGTCGCTCCCAACCCCGTTAGGGTTTCGACCGGATGATCCGTTGGCGTTTCCATGACGTGCAGTCCTGCACTGCCTATTTCTTGTCCATAGGCAAGCGTGTTTCTTAGTTCTTGATCCTGGAGCACCGCCTCCAAATAAACGGGTGAAGTCAAGAATGTTGCGTTGGCAGGGGCGACGACCGTGCCGCCAGCCCCGGCAACTTCCTGAGTCAACCGTGCGAGACTCTTAGCAACCCTCTCGGTGACTTTTCCGATTGAAGTCAATCCCAGACGCAAATGCTCCAAGCCCGCGTCGGCGCGGCGGGGCACCGGCATTGATTCCAATGCGTCTTCAAACCAGCGCTCCACTTTCTCCGTCACCGCTTCGATCCCGCCGTCCATCTGAATGCTTGCCCAGCCGTAACGGCTGCTGTCAATTCCGTGCGTTTCAAGCGCGTGCAATACATGGTCGTTGTGCGTCTTTTCACATCCGTGCTCCAAGAGCAATCCGAGGCCGACGGTCGGGTGGGTGAGATGTCCCACGAGCGTCCGCGTGTAAATCTCCTCCGTTTGTCCGCTCGACACGCCGCAGCCCTCCGTGTGCACCAACGCGACATAGCGCGAAATCCCTTTGTCCCTTCCCAGTTCGCGGTCATTGAGACGATTGGCAATCATCTGGGCAATCTGCCCGGAGCAGAGGCTCGTCGGCAGAATCAAGCCGATCTGGTCACTGCGATGGCTGTCTTCCACTTGAAGCGCGTGAAATGTGTGGCTCTGGACCGGTGCATCGACCTTGACGGGGATGGATGTGCCGTCTCGCATTTCGGAGACAGCCGCGACCGAATCCAAATCCGTTGGTGCCGTCTGCTTCCAATCTCTCCACAATGACACTTGGGAATGTCCCGCCCTTTCCCCGACAGACCGTTCGCCGGACGCAACATCAATCATGAGATTGAGCGTCTCCTCCCCCAGCACTTCCATGGATGTCCCGTCAAGATACGCTCCCGCGTTTACATCCATATCCTTTTCCAGCATATTATATCTGTCGGTGGTGGTCACGATCTTAATTGTCGGAACAAACGGAAAGTTGGTGATTGAGCCGTTGCCCGTCACGAAGAAAATCATGTTTGCCCCCGACGCCACCTGTCCCGCGATGCTCTCAAGGTCGTTCCCCGGGCTGTCCATAAAGTAGTAGCCCGGATCGGACATCAACTGGCTGTAATCTATTACGTGGTCCAAGCGAACATCGGGGTTCCGCTTCATTGCTGCGCCGATTGACTTGATGGCGATGTTGTACAACCCTCTAAAATTGTTGCCGCCGCTGGGATTTCCCTCGGCGGAGTGACCGTGCCAACTGGCGCGCTCTTTGAATCGTTCGATTGTATCCAGGAACTTCGACGCCGTCTCCAAATCCTTGACATTCTGGAGCACATAGTGTTCCGCCCCCATGAGTTCGTCCGTTTCCGCGAGGTTGGCTGCCCCGCCGTAGCGGATGACCTCTTTGGCGACATACGCGGCGAGCGGATTGCCCGACACGCCGGAGAATGCATCTGACCCTCCGCACTGGAGAGCGATCTTGATGTTCGACAGAGGCTGTCTTGTGCGCTTCATCGCATTGACCGGATTCAGCCAACCCTTGAGGATTGCACTACCGTTCTCCAAGTTCGCGTCAAAACCGCCCCGTATGCTCAGAAAATGATGTATTACATGATCAAGTGGGTAACCCTGTTTGATTAGATAATCCTGCAGCATCCGATTCGTCACGGCTTCCGATCCGTAGTCAACGGCTAGAACCGCCCCGACGTTCGGATGAACCATGAAACCGGCGAGCGTGCGCAGCAGCATGTCGAGGTTGTTGGGCGTCCTACCCTCTCCGCCCTCGGTATGTGCCACGGCGATAACCCCGTCAATGTTTTCACAATCCGCGGCGGCATCCTTCATTCGGCTCACCAAGGCGTTGACGAAACTGGAGGTCTGCGAAGTTGTGCCCATGACCACAATGTAATTTCGCGTTCCAACGCCGCGGTCGCCCTCCCGCCGGTAGCCTTCGAAAAATTTGATGTCGTCATATCGGGACAAAGACGTACCCGGCCGGAAATTCTCCTCATCAAGATGGTACGTGATAATCTCATCTCTGAAGTTGGGCTGCGCTGGCAAATCAAAGTCGAGATGCCGCAAGGACAGCGAGTCAATCATCTTCTGATTGCACACATAGTCGCCCGGTTGAATCTGCGAGATTGCAAAACCGAACGGCAGCCCCCATGAAAGCAGTGCTTCGCTCACCGGAATTCGTTTGATAGCGAACCGATGCCCCTCCAGAATGGTGTGGGACAGCTTAAAATATTCTCCATTAAAATTTAATCCCGAATTCGCTTCCAATCGACACGTAGCGATTGCCACGTTATCGCTTGGAGCCGGCAGCCGCGCGATGTCGTTAAAGTTGTATCGTTCGTTCATTTTCCTCTTCTCCAATTCTGTTGTATATTCTTTGCATCAAGATAAGGAATTATGCGTAAACGTCAAATTTGCTCATCTTACGCATTACGTATTACGCACTATTTTTTTGTAAATGGTGACCTCCATGGCGTCGCGCTTCACCCATGGCAATTCCGTGTCAAACCAGCACGTTTGGCAGTCGTAGCGGGAACGAACATGCTCAAGGTAATCCGCCATGCTATCCGCGCCAATACCGACATTATCCGCGACGACGGTCGCCCCATCCACGAGACGAGGTTCTATCGCCTGAAAGCAGGGGAAGTAGTTGCTGAAATTATTATCAAGCAGAAGGAAATCGACAGGAGCGGTGATGGTTTGCAGCACGTCAATAGCGTTGCCGATTCGAGAATCAACCAGATCGCCGAACCCGGCGCGATCAAAATGTGCCTGCGCATCACGGGCGCGGTCCGGGTCGATTTCCACGGTTATCAATCTACCTTTGCCCGCGGCTTTGAGTTTCTCTAGCATCCACAATCCCGAATATCCAATCGCCGTTCCGCATTCCACGATAAGGGAAGGTCGTGCCTTTTCGACGAACGTCGTGAGAAACTCGGCTTTCTCCGGGCCTAACATCGGTATGCCCTCTTCTCGGCATCGTTTGTCTACCTCCTGAAGAACTTCATCGAAGATTGTCATCTTGCGCTCCCATTATCCGAATCAGAATTGTATGGCTATCTTTGTAGGGGCGAACCCCTGTGTTCGCCCTTTTGTAACGGGACGGCACCGGGGCCGTCCCCCATATCAAATGCGATTGCCTTACTCCTAGGCACAGGGGAAACGCATCTAAATTATTTACTCGACAAAAAAGAGAATCGGGCTAAGTTTGTGATAATTTTCTTAGGGGTTGTAGGTTGGGTTGAACGGCATTCCGTTAATAATCGCCAATCTTAGAGGAGTTTGCGAGTTCCCGCTTTGCCTTAACGTGCCAAAATTAGAGTGAAACCCAACATTAATCGTACATTCTTCCACCATGAGACACCCTGTATAATTAGATGCGTTTCCCCTGCTCCTAGGCACAAATCCCGTTGACTTCCGACCTGCCTCCTGCTACAATACCATCCAATTCAGACACTCCGACTAAAAGGGTTCGGATTTGCGAATAGGAGAGTGAGAATGCCGTCTAAAGAGGAACTTTACGATCAAGCGTTAACCCACTTCGGAAACGACGAACTAGATGATGCCGTGGCTGCATTCATCGAATTGATTGAACAATATCCCGACTATATTGATGGGCCTATCGGACTTGGGCACGCTTACGAACGTCAAGGGAAATACGACGAAGCAATCCAAGCGATAAAAAAAGCTATTGAGATGGATCCTTCGGACCCCTTGGTCTACACTAGCCTGTCCGTATGCTATCAGCGCAAAGGCATGATCCAAGAAGCCGAGGACGCTATGGCGAAGTCCCAAGAGTTGCAGATGGCTTCAAATCTGTCTTAGCGAAACGCATTTGGATTGAGCCTGCGTTTTTGACAGCTACGCACCGCGCACCGACTTCAGCCGTAAAGAATTCGTTACGACGAACACCGAACTACACGCCATCGCGCCAGCCGCAACCATCGGATTCAGAAGGAAACCGTTCAGAATCGGATACAACACGCCCGCCGCAATCGGTATACCCAGTACATTATAGAAAAACGCCCAAAAAAGGTTCCACCGAATGGTCCGGAACGTTCTGTAACTCAACTTGATTGCAGTAACGACGTTCATCAAATCGCCTTTGATCAGGGTGATGTCCGCCGTCTCGATTGCGATGTCCGTCCCCGTGCCTATCGCAATCCCCACGTCGGCGTGCGCCAGGGCGGGGGCGTCATTTATTCCGTCGCCAACCATCGCGACCACCTTACCCGTCTTCTGCAATTCACGGACACGGTTCGCTTTGTCCTCCGGCAGCACCTCCGCTTGAAACCGATCAATCCCCACCGTCTCTGCAATCGTGCGCGCGGCATTCTCGTTATCGCCCGTCAACATCACGGTTTCCAATCTCATATCTCTCAGCGCACCCACGGCTGCGGTGGCTTGCGCCGTGAGCGGATCGGCAATCGCAATCAATCCGGCAATCCGTTTGTCGATGGCAACCCAAACGAGTGTTTTTCCTTCGTGTGACAGTTTAGATTCCATTTTAATGCCGTCCGTGGGCAATTCCACACCAACATCCTCCATTAACCGACGATTGCCAATATGCACAAGCTGATCGTTGACAGTGGCTCGAATCCCGTGTCCGGCGATGGCTTCAAAATCGTGGAGGTTTTCGACCACCTCTTCGTTCGCCAATCGAGCATCCGGGAAACGATTTGCATACGCACGGACGATGGCTTGTGACAGCGGGTGTTCGGACCTCGACTCAACTGTCGCCGCAATCGACAACATATCTGCTTCTTGATGTCCGGAGAATGTCAGCACCTCAAGGACGGTCGGTTCGCCTCGCGTCAGCGTACCCGTTTTGTCAAAGGCGATCGTTGTGACGCGATGCACCGTCTCAAGGCTCTCGCCCCCCTTGATGAGGACGCCCAACTCCGCGCCTCGTCCGGTCCCGACTACTATAGCCGTCGGCGTTGCCAGCCCTAGCGCACAGGGGCAGGCGATAATCATTACCGCGATGAAATTCTGCAATGCCAACGTGAAACTTGGACCAACCAACATCCAAACGACAAACGTCAACGCGGCAATCCCAATGACAATCGGCACGAAGATTCCGGCAATCCGATCGGCGAGGCGCTGCACCGGCGCTTTCGATCCTTGCGCATCTTCAACCAACGCGATGATTTGCGCCACCACGGTGTCTTCACCAATCTTGGTGGCTTCAAAGACAAAACTCCCCATTTTGTTGACTGTTCCGCCAATCACCTCGTCCCGCACTTTCTTGGGCACCGGCATAGCTTCGCCCGTCAGCATCGATTCATCGACCGTTGAATTCCCATCCTGTACAACGCCATCGACGGGAATTTTCTCGCCCGGACGCACCACGATCCGATCCCCCACCACTAACTTTTCAATCGGAATTTCGATTTCCGAGCCATCGCGCAGGGTGTGTGCGCTTTTTGGCTGTAGACCGACCAGTTTCTTGACCGCCTCCGAAGTGCGCCCCTTTGCTCGTGTCTCCAAGAATCTGCCGACGAGGATGAGCGTGATAATCATCGCGGCGGTTTCATAGTAGTTTGCTCCGCTGGGCGTCGACGAAAGGAACGACGCAACCGTCACAATCAAACTGTACCCGTAAGCGGCGAAGGTGCCGACGCTGACGAGCACGTTCATGTCGGCGGAGAGGCGTTTTAGCGCGTTATACGCCCCTCTATGGAAATGCCAGCCTGCCCAAAACTGGATAGGCGTCGTCAAGATAAGGAGGAGAGCTAGTTTCAAACGGAGGGCGGATGGGGCGTCCGGATGATAGAACATTAGCCCCATTGAGAGGAGGGAGACGATTGCACCAACGACAATCTTCCGCTTCAGTCGCGTAAGTTCAAGACGATGAGCTTCCTCCTGCGCCGCGATTCGTGCTTCCCGCGACTCCATTACCACCATCGGCTCATAGCCCGCGTCAACGATTGCTCGTCGGAGCGTTTCGAAACCGGATAGCGACTCATCGTAGGTTACGTTTGCCTGTTCCGTGCTAAAGTTGACGTTTGCAGTCGAGACGCCGGGTACTGCTCTCAGCGCCTTTTCAACTTTCGCCACACAAGCCGCGCAGTGCATTCCCTCAATAGCGATTGTCGCCTTGCGAAGAGAAACCCTCGTATCGTCCATTGGTGTGCGATCATTCGTAATGGATAGCTTTTTTTACGTATTACGATCAAGCGACTGAATTAGGAGATCAAGCAAGTGAATAGCGCGCGCGATAGTAAATCCTGCGATAGCTACCTTATTACGCATTATTTCTATCCTAAGCTCAACTGCCTCGCTTCAAAGGGTGCTCCCGATTCTTAATCGGAAACTCGACGCGCGAACCGCAGAGCTGCGATTCGTACGCCCCAACAATCATCTCGAGGGCAGCGACGGCGTCTTCGGCGCTGGAAACGGGTTTTCCATCATTCTCGATTGCATCAATCAGGTCCATAATGGCGAGCTGGTTGCCGCTAGTTATCCCGTCACCCTCAACCGTAGGTGGATCGCAGATTTGTACAAGTTCCCCCTTTTTCGACTCATCGCTCGGCGACCAGCCGGCATCCGGATAGACCGTCACCGAATTTGGTCCCCCGCCCGGAATTAAGACGCCTTCGCTGCCTAGAATCTCCGTACCGCCTCTACCGAACTGGTCTTTCCGTGAATCGTACAGACCGGACACACCGCTCTTGAAGGCGAAATAGCTATTGACGCAATCGCCAGCCACCGGTCCAACAGGTTCCGATCCTTCCCAAGCATCGTCTATCGTAATTTCCCTTCCATTAACGGTAATATGCGCATGCATCCAGTCGACATCTCCGACAAGGAAACGCATCATATTGAACGTGTGGGTTCCGAGCGTAATCATGTCCTCGCCGCCGCCACGCCCATCCTGCTTGCCGTGCACGTAGATGGCTTGCACATCGCCTATTATGCCCTCCGCCAGCTTCTTTTTGAGCGCCTGAGTCGCCGGGGCATACACCCCCTGATGCGCCACCGCAATCTTCAACCCCTTCTCTTGTGCGGCGCTGACAATGGCGTCCCCGTCGGCGAGCGTGGCGGTCATCGGCTTTTCGCAGTAGATATGGCAGCCGGCGTCAAGGCAGGCGGGTACCAGTTCGAGGTGTGCGGGAATCCAGCGCGGGCACACGCTCACGATATCCAAATCCTCTTTGGCGAGCATGTCGCGGTAATCGGAATAGTCGCGCAGCGCCCCCGTCTCCTCCACCGCTTTCTTCCGTCCGGCGTCGTCCGGATCGGCGACGGCGATAAACTCGACATTCTCCAAGTTCTTGTAAGCGACATGCAGTCCATGACCGTAATTTCCGGCGCCTGTATGCCCGATGGCAGCGGCGCGATATGTCTTTTCACCCATGAAAATTTCTCCTCTAGTTTGTATGAGATTCGTCCCCAAGAAAGCTGGCAAATCTTCTAGAACGGCAATTCAAGATTCTGCGTCCTTACGGCGGCAGCTTTGGGCGTCAATGCGCCGAGCGGTTCCTCTCCATTTAACACGCGCACAAAATCATCCACGATCATATCCGCGACCCTCAGATTCGCATCCTTGGTTCTCCCGGCGATATGCGGCGTGTGCACCACGTTGTCGCGTCCACGGAGCGGGTCATCCACGGGCAACGGTTCAACGTCGTAGACATCAAACGCTCCCGCCAATTCATCGGCGAGGATACGCTCCCGCAGTGCATCCATATCTACGGCGAACGCACGCGTAATCGCAACAACCAAGGCGCCTTTACGCAGGCGATAAATCCGTTCGCGAGAAAGCAGATGGCGTGACGACGGCGTCGGCGGTACCGCTATGAATACGATTTCAGCTTCGCTAACGAGCATGTCCATATCGACAGAACGTACATCCCACTCCTTGAACAGGGATTCATCCACGAAGGGGTCGTAACCGTCAACTGTTGCGCCAAAAGCCCTGCACCACTGGGCAATCTTCCTGCCAATCTGTCCCAACCCAACAACCCCGATATGCTTCGTCCCCAAATCTCCGTTCACAAAATCCGGCGCGTCACAGAATTGACCGTAAGCGTACGTCCACAAAGGTTCCCTGTTCACCATTCGATGATGCCATTGCGCCGTGCGTCTCAGCGACGCCAATGCCAATCCGAAAGCGCACTCGGCGACCGATTGCGCCCAAGCGCGTGTCGATTCAATAAGCGGGATATTCCTCGCCCGCAACGCGTCAAACGGATCTCTTGTGCCGGTATTGTCCTCCATCGTGCCTACTACCTGCAGCTTGGGCGCCCTAGCCACACATTCGGCTGTCAAGTTACCGCCAAAACGGGCGATTCCCACGACATTCTCAAGTTCAATCTGTTGATGAATCGGTTCCTTGCTCTCTGTGTTAAGCACGAGCGTGGTACCCAATTCATCTAGGCGCGTGACCATGCGCTCGTGTAGAAATGGCCAAGATTTCTCCAATCCGGGGTGACGCGTAAACAGAAACTGATTTTCAGACATTAAGTGAACTCCGTTTCCTAACAAGATAATGTGAAAAACTACGACTGAATTGCGAAAGTCCTAGCGAAAGAACGTCAACACTCAAGGATTGCGTGGAAGGCGAATCTTCCAACCCTCCACACTTCCATTCTTCCAATCCTACTCTTCCTAACCGCCTTGGAAGATAAACTTCAACTTGGCGACTTGCCTACACCCAACCGTGCTCGCGCGTTATCGGTGAACCGGACGTTTGTGTCGTCCAATTCAAACCGCTCTCCAGCAGCACTTCCTGTCCTGTTATTGCCGATTCCTCAGCCGCAAACAGGATTTCCATGATGTGACGCCCCCACTCACCGTGAGCGGGTGGCTCTATGTCCTGTTGAATGGCTTCGACAAACGCTTTCCATTCGTTCTGGAATTGAGCCGGCGGATCGTCAAACGGCACGTCCTCCCATTTGTCGTCCTTACCAACCTTGACGAACTTTTCGCCGTGCTGGCTGAATCTTAGCGATCCGTTGGCGCAGATAACGTGGCACTCGTAGCTCGGCGCACCGTCCGCGTAGCCTACCGATACGGCAACACCCGCCAGTCCATTCTTGTACCGAATGAACGCCGTAGCGGAGTCGTCGCCCGCCTGATAGTGCGCCCGCGTACCGATAGATGCGGATACGGAAACCGCCTGCGACGCCATCACCCATGTCAGACGGTCGACCACGTGAACACCGTTTGACAGCCACATGCCGCCGCCGTGGTAGCGGCTGCGGTACTGCGGGGGACGTCCCGAGAATCCCCATTTTTTGGACATGTAGCACACGGCGGTGACCAGTGGTCCCAACTCGCCCGAATCAAGAATCTCTTTCGCCTTTAGGCTTGTTCCATAAAAGTGCTGCGTCTGGCCGACCATCAGCTTGACACCGTTGGCAGAAGCGGCTTCGATCATGTCGTCGCACTGCTCCAGGCTAATCGCCATCGGCTTTTCGACCAACACGTGCTTGCCGGCATTGCAAGCGTCCACGGTAAGGCGGTGATGGAGTTGATGTCCCAACGTGACAGCTACGGCGTCAATGTCATCGTCCTTCAAGAGTTCGGTATGAGTGCCGTACCCCTTGGGAATGCTGTATTTCTCCATGTACTCTCGCCGCTTTTCCTCGAAGAGATCCGCGACAGCGAGGACTTCAACCTGATCGCGGAGCTGCGCGATAGCATCGCAGTGGGAGCGAGCGATTCCGCCGCAACCGATGATTCCAACCCGTAGCTTACTCATGAATTCTACTTTCTCCTTGTCTTTTGACTGATTGAAGTGGCAATGACACAAGTTAAAGGATGTACTTTTGTCTGAAAATTTCCGCGTCCAATTTTGAGTTATACTTCACGCTGCTGGAAGTTGCGTGTTTTCAAGGGATCCTATCCCGATGGCGATTGATTCCCGTACCACGATCTGTTAGATTGTGATCGCATCTGTACGATGACAGATGCCTACGTCATGCTATCTGTGCCAGTAAAGCGTCCAAATCCGCTTGGATGAGGCGGAGATAGCTATCAATCATCTGATATCAACCGACTGAACAACAAGCGCGATAGGAATCCGATAGCCAATCCTGCGATAGGCCCTTTAGAAATCCCACAGAAATCGCTATTCACTGCCCGTCTACGGTTTTAGGGCTTTTACTGACCACTAGCCACTTACAGGCGTCCGAATGCGCAACTCCTAAATTGTTTGGGCGACCTGTTTGTTAAGCGTTCTCCTCTTGGCGGTCAGCGAGTTGCGCACGAAGGCGTTCTAATTCGGCTTCCGCCTCTCGCCGCCGTTCCGCTTCCTCGCTGGCAAGTGTTTCCGCGGTGCGCCGCCGCTCGGCTTCTTCTGCGGCAAGCGCCTGCGCTTCCACTCTAAGGCGATGCTCTTCCTTAGATGTTGTAATCGGCGTGTCATCAGGAAGATACGGGCGCAAAAGTCTGACTTGGGTAGTAAGTTGCTCCTCCCATCGAAACCAGAGATTTAGCGCTTCGCTGAATAAGCCGCCCTGTTCATCTGGTGCGATTTCCTTCATGCCACCCGATGGGTTTCGCCGCCAACCACGAAATTCCGGGCGCCTCTCCATATCGGGCTGATGGATAAAATATTCTTGAACGCCTATATCAACCATATACAGTCGGGCCTTTCCATGCCGATCCTGATTCGCTGTCGCGTCGGAAAGGAACTCAAAAACAGCCGTAGGAACGACGCCTTCCGACCAGGTATAAAAACTTCGCCGCTGTGGATTTTTATCAGCGCCTAGGACGACGTAAACATCTGGGGCGACGAACTTTGTGATATCTCCCTCGCGATAATAAATGAAACTGTCAATGCCAATGTAGATGTGCGAGTTAATTTCAAAATATCGCGAAAGTTGATCGGAAAACGTGGTAATCTGCTCAGCGTGAAATCCTGTCGCTGCCATAGGTTCATCGTCCTCGCACGGGTATCCCTCAATGTAAATCGTCGGTTTTCCACTCGCTCTTGGAAAGACGGGCATATATTTTCTCTGCTTGAATGGAAACTCATTTGCGGTGTCCATAATTGTCTTCCTTCGCAAAAGCTATTTACAGTCCGTCGGAAAATTCGTGTAGTGACGAAACCGAGTTTTTGAAAACGTGCTGCCTTTCTTCTACTAGTCCGTGTAATCTTCTATTTGGGCGGCATGATAATCGCTTGTTAATTTTACGCTTGGATGCGACGGTTAGAACTTCCTATTTGAGGCTATCAATGGAATAAAATTTATCAGACAGCACCTCACTTGTCAAGGATGAATCACCACGGCAATCAGATGCGATTCGCCCAGTGATGGGAACAATGGGGTTGAAAAAGTAATTGGGATTTGGTATAGTTAAAGCACCCTTCGATTCCCAAACGCAAAAGGAGACAAATGATGGAAGAATGGATCAAAGTTTTCATTCCGTTAATCGGCTCGTTAGTTGGAATTGCGGCATTGTGGTGGAAACTTACCACAAGCATGGCGACAAAAAAGGACATATCAGAACTTCGGGCTGACATGCATCGAGCCGATGATAGCCTCCGTGCGGACATGAGTAAACTGAGCAACAGGCTGGACGCGCTTTATGATGCACATCACACGGGAATAAATAAACTTAATGAGAAGATAGATGCCAATTCACGGGCGCATCACAACGACATAAACAAACTCAATGAGAAGATAGATGCCAATTCACGGGTGCATCACAACGACATAAACAAACTCAATGAGAAGATGGAGGCTAGCTTTACCCGACTTGATGAGAAGATTGACGCCGGTTTAATCCGACTTGACGAGAAGATAGATGCCAATTCACAGGCGCATCATAACGACATAATGCAAGTGATAAACAAAATAGATGGCGTGGCGAACGATTTACGAGCCGAAATTAGAGAACGGGTACGCGACAAGGTTCACGACGATGAGGGCTGATCACTCGCCAAAATTCCCGAATTCCGACAATGTCACGCAAAAAGATTCTTCCATCCGCTCGACTGGCAGTGATTCTCAAGGATGTCAAAACCAAGGGCAAAACCGTCGTTACTACCAACGGATGTTTTGACGTGCTGCACCTCGGCCACCTGCGTTACCTGCAAGCGGCTCGCGAGGTCGGCGATTTGCTCGTCGTCTGCGTCAACAGCGACGGTTCTGTGCAAGCGTTGAAAGGCGCAGACCGTCCACTTGTACCGGAAACCGAACGCGCGGAACTGTTGGCGGGGCTTGAATGCGTGGATTATGTCACGGTATTCTCCGAGTTAGACGCAAAGACAGTACTGTCACAGCTGAAACCGGACATTCACATTAAGGGCGGGGATTACAAAACTGATGAGGTTATCGAGCGTGAGGTCGTGGAGGCAAACGGCGGGAAGGTGATGGTTGGGCTGAATATCCCGGGTAAGTCGACTACCAATCTCATAAAAACCATCCGAGAAAAGTACGGCGCGGAGTAAACGGCATCCTTACGTGTACGGCCAAGGTTCGATTAGCAAAAACTCATTACATTGAGAATCGAATTCGCTAAGTGATTTCACAATTATCGATCCTGCTCACCAAGCAACTGCTCAAGTTCATCCAAGATGTCTGTGGCATCGCCATCGTCTCCTTCCTCCTGACGATCCATCCCGTCTTCTTCCTCCGTTCCTTTCTCCACGGACTCAAGATCTGTCCGGAACTCGATTAGATTCGCTAGATAGCGTTCGCGCGTGATGTTTTCGGCTTCGCCATGGTTCTCGCGCAAACACTCTCCACAGAACTGACCAATCCGCTGAATTCCGTCGTTCACTAGATTTAGCGCTTCCACCCGATTGTCCTCCATCAGACTCAATTCCGCGGACGCTATGCTGTTCATCATGAGCATATATCCCTTGTACTGGTAGCTCTGCCACGCAATTTCAGGCGGGGCAAATTGCTTCGCCAAGTTCGTCACTGCTAGGTTGGTATCGGTGTCGCGCTTCACGTCATGCCAGCGTTTAATCCCGGCACAAAGCAGGTAGCGGGTATATCGGTCATACGATTCGTCAAACAGAGTCTGCCACTCTTCCTCTGTTAATTCAAATCCTTCGTCGCTGCCGTTCGAGTCTTGATAGTCCTCCATTCGACTTTGGATATACTCGTGATACGAACTTTTTCCGTAGGGCTTCCGTCCGTCGGGACGTCCAGAGGTATACATGCGCGACACGGTAAACGGGTTTGGCCGCACGGTAATTACCTCCCTACCGTCCGTCATGCGCACGATTTTGATAGGATGATCAATATCAAATTCGAGGTCATTCAAAATCTCGTCAAGCGTCTGTATCAGATGTCTGTGGTTGTTGATGGAATTGGTCGTCATAGTTTAATAAGAGGACAAATCGGTAATCCCAACCCCGCTAGTTGTGGATGCAATTTACAATATGATATAAGATTTTCGGTTGAAAGGTAACAACAATCTAATCACCACTGTCTAGTTCGCGAGACGAGCTACATCTCGTGCTCTTCATAGTAACTTTGAAGAGGCGAAACGGATATTTCGCCACGGCGGAGTGCATCTATGCCGTTGACCGCACCGGAGGCGCCCGCAATCGTGGAAAACAGGGGGATGTCGTGCTCAATCGCCATCTTCCGAATGAGCCGTTCATTCGAATGGTGCGAATCACCCGTGGGTGTATTGATGATGAGAGCAACCGCATGATTTTTGATATAGTCGTAAATGGTCGGTCGTCCCTTGCCGATACTATGCACCAACGTTACATCCATGCCGTTGCGGCGAAGTACCTTTGCCGTCCCGTGAGTCGCGATGAGTTTGAATCCCATATCCCAAAGTTTCTTGGCAATGAAGAGAATCGCGCGTTTGTCCTTGTTTCTGACGCTGATAAACGCCGTGCCTTCAAGCGGCAGTTTGTCGCCGCACGCATCCTGCGCTTTGGCAAACGCTTGAGACAGGTTCATGTCGATTCCCATTACCTCCCCGGTCGATTTCATTTCGGGTCCGAGGCGTGAGTCTGCTCCCGGGAAACGATTGAATGGAAAAACTGGCGCTTTCACGCTGAAATATTCCGGCTCTATCTCCGCCGTAAATCCTAATTCTCTGAGGGTTCTCCCCGCCATTACCCGCGCCGCCAATTTTGCCAACGGAACGCCGATGGCTTTGCTGACAAACGGGATTGTCCGCGAGGCGCGCGGGTTCACCTCAAGCACAAAAATTTGATCGTTGCGGATAGCATACTGGACATTCATCAAACCGCACAAGTTGAGCGTCTTTGCAAGTGCGTAGGTGTACTCCTTAAGTTGATCGATCTGATCTTCAGCCAGCGTATACGGGGGCAGCACGCAGTCGCTGTCGCCGGAATGGATTCCCGCTTCCTCGATATGTTCCATGATCCCGCCAATTACGGTGATATTCCCGTCCGAAATCGCATCCACGTCGACCTCAATGGCATCTTCCAGATATTTGTCGATGAGTATGGGGTGCTCCGGCGATGCGGCGACCGCTGAACGCATGTAGCCCATCAGCAACTCCTCATTGTAGACAATCTGCATGGCGCGCCCGCCCAAAACATACGATGGACGCACGATGACCGGATAGCCGAGCGACTCTGCAATCGGTGCCGCTTCTTCGATTGAGGTCGCGATTCCGTTTGGCGGTTGAGCCAGTCCACTTTGATCTAGCACCTCTTTGAACAGTTTCCGATCTTCCGAGCGAGCAATGTCATCGGGACTCGTGCCGATGATGGGCACGCCGGCCTCCTGCAGTCCCAACGCAAGATTCAGCGGGGTCTGGCCGCCAAATTGAACTATCACGCCCTCCGGCTGTTCGCGGTCAACGATGTTCAGAACATCTTCGTGTGTGAGCGGTTCAAAATAGAGCCGATCAGACGTGTCGTAATCGGTGCTGACGGTTTCCGGATTACTGTTCACCATAATGGTTTCAAAACCGTCTTCCTTAAGCGCCATCGCGGCATGGACGCAGCAGTAATCAAACTCGATACCTTGACCAATTCGATTCGGTCCCCCGCCCAAGATCATGATTTTTCTTTTCGAAGTTGGTCGAACCTCATCCTCGCTGGAATAGGTCGAATAGTAGTACGGCGTCTCGGCTTCAAACTCGGCGGCGCAGGTATCCACCGTTTTGAACGTCACTTCAACTCCTGCCGCCTTGCGCCATCTTCTGATATCCGACTCGGAGGCATCAGATATACTTGCGAGTTGGCGGTCGGAAAATCCGAATTGCTTTGCCTTGTATACTAGCTTCCGCGTTGATTCCGTTATCGGCTCATTTGGGGTCCAATGTCCAAGTTTCTCTTCAAGTTCCGCCTCAAAGTCGACAATCTCCTTGATGTTATACAGGAAAAACGGATCTATCTTCGTATAACCGTGAATCTGTTCAACGCTCATCCGTTGCCGCAACGCCTGTTTGATGTAAAAAATCCGTTCGACGTTCGGCACGGTAAACTTCTGATCGAGTTCGGACAGTGGCAACTCTTCGAGCTCATGATTATCTAGCCCGTGCCACCCCGTTTCCAGAGAGCGCAATCCCTTCTGCAGCGCCTCCTTGAAGGTTCCGCCAATCGACATCGCCTCCCCCACCGACTTCATCTGAATGGTGAGGGTTTCGTCCGTGCCGCGAAACTTCTCGAACGCCCAACGCGGAATCTTGACAACCACATAATCAATCGTGGGTTCAAAGGATGCAGGCGTTTGCCGAGTGATGTCGTTCGGAATCTCGTCAAGCGTGTACCCGACCGCCAGTTTAGCTGCGATTTTGGCAATCGGAAATCCGGTGGCTTTGGAGGCGAGCGCGGAGCTCCGCGAGACCCGCGGGTTCATCTCAATCACCACCTGCCGTCCGTTGGCGGGATGGACGGCAAACTGAATATTGGAGCCGCCCGTATCAACCCCGATTTCGCGGATGATCTTAATTGCCGAATCACGCATGTACTGATATTCTTTGTCCGTTAACGTCTGCGACGGGGCAACCGTTATGCTATCGCCTGTGTGAACTCCCATCGGGTCGACGTTTTCAATCGAGCAGATTATCACGACGTTATCGGCGCCATCGCGCATAACCTCGAGTTCGAACTCCTTCCACCCGATCACCGACTCCTCAACCAAGACTTCGTTAATCGGGCTTAACGCCAAACCTGCCCCGACCATCTTCTCAAACTCTTCAATGTTGTAGGCGATTCCACCGCCAGTACCGCCAAGGGTGAACGCCGGTCGAATAATCGCCGGGAATCCGATCATGGAAATGAGGGCGTTGGCGTCCTCCAACGAATGTGCGATACCGCTCGTCGGTACGCTCAACCCGATTTCCTGCATCGCTTTCTTGAAAAGTTCGCGGTCTTCGGCTTTCTGAATCGCATCAAGTTTTGCACCGATGAGTTCCACGCCGTGTTGGTCAAGTACACCCGATTGCGCGAGCGCCACCGAAACGTTCAACCCGGTTTGCCCGCCTAATGTAGGCAGCAGCGCGTGGGGACGTTCCACCGCGATGATCTGCGCGACGACCTCCGGTGTAATCGGCTCGACATAAGTGCGGTCCGCGACTTCGGGGTCGGTCATAATGGTCGCCGGATTGCTATTGACAAGAACGACCTCGTAACCCTCCTCCTTCAGCGCTTTGCATGCCTGCGTTCCCGAATAGTCAAATTCGCAGGCTTGACCGATGATGATTGGGCCAGAACCGATGATCAAGATTCGGTTGATGTCAGTCCGTTTTGGCATAATCAATCAGGGATAAAAACTAGGCGTTCAGACACCATCGTATACTCAAGTTGCCGCGGATACGTCCTAGCCCCTACGCTCCTTTCATCAGATCCGTAAATTTCTCAAAAAGATAACTTGCGTCATGCGGACCGGGAGATGCCTCCGGATGGTACTGCACCGAGAATATCGGATATTCGGTGTGCCGAATTCCCTCAAGCGTCTGATCATTTAGGTTAATGTGCGTGACTTCCACAGACTTTGGCAGCGACTCGATGTCCACACAAAAACCGTGATTCTGCGACGTGATTTCCACCTGGCCGGTGTCAAGCCGCTTCACGGGTTGGTTGGCGCCTCGATGTCCAAATTTGAGTTTGAACGATTTTCCGCCGAACGCAAGCCCTAACAACTGGTGCCCCAGACAGATGCCGAACATCGGCTTTTTGCCGACGAGTTGTCTGATGGTTTCAACCGCATAGTCAACCGGCTCCGGGTCACCCGGTCCGTTTGACAGGAAGATGCCGTCGGGATTAGCGGCAAGAATATCATCCGCGGAGGTGTGCGCCGAAACCACTTGAACTTCGCACCCGTGCCGCGTCAGTTGGCGCAGGATGTTGTATTTAACCCCGAAATCCATGGCAATGACGCGAAACCGCGGTTCGGGTATAGCTTCGGGTTGTTCGCCTAGCGCGGTGCCGGGATCGCTCCACGAATACGAACCCGAGCAGGTCACCTGTCCGGCGAGGTCCGCTCCGACCAAACCCGGCCAAGCGCGTGCCTTTGCCACTAGACTTTCGGGGAGAAGGTCTTCGGTTGAGAGCACCCCGTTCATGACGCCGTGAACGCGCAATCGTCTGGTCAACGCGCGTGTGTCAATATCTTGTATTCCGATGACGCCGTGTTTTTTGAAATAATCATCAAGGCTCCCGCTAGACCGCCAGTTGCTGTGGCGAGAGCTGTATTCACGCACGACGAACCCTTCAACCTGAGGCTTGGCGGACTCGATATCAATATCGTTGCACCCATAGTTGCCAATCAACGGATAGGTCATCGTCACAATTTGACTCTTGTACGACGGATCCGTGAGCACTTCTTGGTAGCCCGTCATACTTGTGTTAAACACAACCTCACCCGATGTCTCGCCGGATGCTCCGAAATGCTCTCCCTCGAATATGGTACCGTCCGATAACGCCAATATTGCTTTCATAGGGTTACGTTATTTTGAATTGTAGGGAATAACGATCGTTATTCCTTACAGAATAGCTTCATTCCTCAAAATCGAATACAACTTCAAATCGTGAAACCGATTCTTGGCATACGAATGTTGGCGCAGAACCCCCTCGAACTTCATGCCCAGCTTCTCCATCACGCGCGCCGATGCAATGTTATCAAGCATACACGTACCCTCTATCCGATTTAAGCCCCACCGCTTGAATGCGTAGCGAATCATTTCACGCACCGCTTCCGTCGCATAGCCCTTCCGCCAATACGATCTCGACAAATTGAACGCCGTTTCGGCTCGCCGATGATGAAAGTTGAAACTGTGCAAAAAACACATGCCAATTACTTTTTTATCCGCTTTGTGCACGATCGACCAACTCGCAAAATTCTCGGTCGTCAACCATGCGAGCAAATCCTCGCTATCTGCAATAGAGTGGTGAGCACGCCAGAAAGTGTACTTTGTCACTTCAGGGTCTGAAATAAACTCGAACGTATCCGAGGCATCGCTTAGTTCTGATGACCTCAGGAGCAGTCGCTCTGTTTTGAGTATTGGCAGATTCTTGAACCGCTCATCTTTTTTCACTTGGGACACCATTACGGAGCACCATTACGGGCCAGCCCGTCAGCTCCCAGCCGTCAAAAGGTGTATTTCGGCTCTTGGAATGAAACCGTTCCGAATCAACCTTGGCAACCCTCTCCGGATCAATCAGCGTAACATCCGCAACAGCGCCGACCGACAGCGTACCCCGATCTATGTGCAGGATGTGCGCCGGGATGTATGTCATCTTTGCAATCGCGTCCGCTAGGGACAGCCGATTTGCGCGTACCAGATGCGTAAAAACAAGTGGCACGCAGGTTTCCAAACCGACGATGCCCGGCGGCGCTTCTATCATGCCCAACGCCTTCTCAGATGGTGCGTGCGGCGCGTGATCCGTGGCGATGGCGTCGAGCGTGCCGTCGCATAGCCCCTCAATCACCGCCTCGACATCCTTCTCCGAGCGTAGCGGCGGGTGCATCTTGGCATTTGTCCCCTGTGTCTCAATCTCCGAATCGGTCAACGTAAAGTGATGCGGCATGGCTTCCGCCGTAACGTGGACGCCTCTCCGCTTACCCCAACGCACGAGTTCAACCGACCCGGCGGTGCTGACGTGGAGAATGTGAATGTGTCCGCTCGTCAATTCGGCGAGCATGATGTCGCGTGCGACGATAATGTCCTCGGCGGCATTTGCGCTCCCCGGCAGATCGAGCTTCCGCGAAGTTTCACCAAGGTTCATGACGCTGCCGGCGTTTAGATTATGCTCTTCGCAGTGCACCGAAACCGGGAAGTCAAGCTCCGCGCTGAGTGCCAGAGCCTGTCGCATCAGTTCGGCGTTCATAACCGTTTTGCCATCGTCACTCACGGCGACGGCGCCGGCTTCAAGCAGCGCGGGAATATCGGTCAACTCCTCGCCCGCCAGCTTACTCGTGATACTCCCCAGCGGAAAAACATTTGCCGATGCGGATTCCTCTGCACGCGTATTGACGTATTCGATCACGTCGGGCGAATCCGATACCGGGTCGGTGTTCGCCATAGATGCTACTGACGTAAATCCGCCGGTTTCCGCTGCAAGGGTTCCGGTGGCAATCGTTTCCTTATGTTCGAATCCGGGTTCGCGCAGATGCACGTGCATGTCGATTAACCCGGGCGTGACAAGCAACCCCTCCGCGTCAATAACATCGACGTCTGGGACCTCCGCGACGTCAACCCTTCCGCCAACCCGCTCTATTCTGTCATCGGCAATGAGTACATCGCCCGCGACGTCGATTCGATTCGCCGGGTCAACGATACGACCATTCTGGATTAGAATCCGTCCCATCCTCACTCGACCTCGAAAATGGTGGCTCCATCGCTTCCCCGATCCTCGACCAACTGCACCCGAACAATCTCTTTACGCGATGTCGGGACGTTCTTGCCGACGTAATCTGCGGCAATCGGCAACTCGCGATGCCCACGGTCGATTAACACCGCCAACTGGATCGCCGCCGGGCGCCCAAAATCCATTAGGGCATCCATCGCCGCGCGTATGGTGCGTCCCGTATAAATTACCTCATCAACCAAAATAATTCGTTTTCCTGTTATATCGAACGGAATGTCCGTGTGGTTCACCTTAACGTCTTGGTCATACAGATTTACATCGTCCCGGTAGAGGTAGACATCGATAGCGCCAACGGGAACCGTGATTCCTTCGATTTCGTCCAAGTTCTTGGCTATCCGAAGTGCAAGGTGATCCCCGCGGCTCTTGATTCCGATCAACACCAGATTGCCAATCTCACGATGATTCCGCTCCAGAATCTCGTGCGATATCCGGATTAAACCTCGTCGGACATCCTCGGCTGTCATGACTCTAGCCTTTTCGCGCATGTGCCTAAAACCTCTTGTCTTCTCTCCAGCAGGAGATCCATGATCTCTTGGATTTGTGCGAACTGTTTAATGCCCTGCCAGTTCCAGTTGTTTGTCCAGAATTTGTCTAACGAGCGATAGCCGATCTTCTCATACTCATACGCTTGAATCATCAATTCGAGTTTGTCGGCGGCTCTCACCAATTGTCCCTCTACGGAAGTGTTGCTCTCAAACTCTTCCCAGATATCAATGTACTTCTCCCCGACAGTTCCGAACTCTCCAAACATCGACTCGACAGCCACTTTCTCTCCGTGCTCTTTTACATCCTCCGAAATGTACTCAAGCGCCGGAAACGGAACATCGCCAATTCGCGCCTCCGCGACCTCGTGCAGCAATGCCATCCGCATTACCTTTTCGACGTCCAAGCGCACACCGTGGGTGTTCAGCAGATCCGCCAGGATCATCGACAAGAGCGAAACGCGATAGCAGTGATCGGCTACACTCTCACCATCCTTGATGCCCTGAAATCGCCAACCGGTGCGCGGAAGGTTTTTGAGCACCGCTATTTCTTCGATAAAATCCAATATAGTTTGTGCGTTTAGTGCCAAAACAGTTCGAGTTGAGCGTGCCAATGCGGCGAATCTAGCCGTGCGATTGAAAAAATAGGCATAAAAAAACCTCCCCGAACGAAAAAGGGAGGCAAACAGAATTTTATGAACGATTGCTGCGGATGTATTTGGATGTTTTTTGACATCCCTTTCCTAACCTCGCTGGATTAGATTAAAAGGGTTCAGCTACACCTTAGTACAACAATCTTATGGTAACATATTTTGTTATTTAAGACAAGCAAAATTTTTTGGTGAGGTCGATTCTCCAACCCCTACCTCTTCTCCCTCTCTTCTCTCGCTGCCCACTAACCTTCCTCTCTTCCATCCTTCCTCACTCCCCACCGATCACTGCCACTGCTTTTTGCCCCTTCCCCGCTTTTGTACTTACTGCCTTCCTATCTTCCGCCCTTGCATCCTTCCTTATTCCGCACGGGTCACTGGCCACTAACCACTGGCACTGTCTTTTCACCCCATGGATCCCCCCAGACCGGGTACTCATCATCGTCCAGAGACATCACCATATAGCCTTGCGTTGGCGAAATCTCCGTGTCGCCATCCAGCGTACTCTCCAACTGCGCGGATTCCAACGCCGGGTGATACAGGATTTGCGTTTCTCCGTCAATCATTACCTCAACCCATGCCACACAATCGAATACTACAAAGAAGTCGCTCACGACCGCCAAATATTCCGAATCTCGAGGCACTCCAATCAAATTCATACCATCCTTAAGATATATTATATCGTACCCATAATTGTACGCATCGCGAATAAACGTAACTTCTACTGTCTCCTCCATGTCTATGAGGATACCGCGATAACGAGAAATCCATTCATCATGAACTGAAGGAGAGCTTGATATGATTGACCATAACTGAACGGTCGGACGCAGCGCCGCAATCGAGTTGACATTCTCATCTTCCAGCAATTCAAACAGATCGGTGAAATAGAAGGCGATATACGGCTTGAAGGGAAGATGCAGCGAATTAACCCCCTCCGGGAAAGTCATGGTGTAGGTGAGATACGGCGTTGAGTCGGAACTTTCCCCCGAAGTCTTCTTTATCGGATCGGGAGGAGTTGTTGAATCGGTTTCGGAATCGTCACCGTCTTCCTCTTCATCATCATCTTCTTCCGTGACCACAACACTCGCAGATGGCCAATGGTTACTCTCTTTCGGTGCCGAATATCCTTTGCCATCTTCGCACAGCACCGCACTTCCTCCGCTGCCGCTCGTACCACCAGTTGAACGCCCTTGGTTGCCATCGCCACCATTTCCGCCGTTTTCCCCGTTGCCGCCATTTCCACTTTTACCGCCGTTGCCTCCGTTTCCATCACTACCCCCGTTGCCACCATTCTCGCCATTTCCGTTATTTCCATTGTTTCCGTCGTTCCCGTTATATTCGTTGTTCCCGTTATTGTCATTGATGTCACTGAATTCATTGATGTCATTGTTGCCATTGAGGCTATTGAGGCTATTGACGCCGTTGCTGTTATGGTTGTTATTGTTGTTGTTATTTATGTTATTTACGTTATTCCCGTTGTTTCCCCTGTTTGTCGAGAACTCCCCGCAGTTTCCATCGGGTAACAGACCATAACTATTTTTCACTTCATTATACGCAGCCACGACACATGGGTCCCAACCCCCCGCTTCACCGTCGCCAAAGTGCCAGTGCAAATTATCCGCATCGTTATTAACCACCCAGCGGTGAAAATCCGTGGTCGGAGTGTGAGACTCGTTATTCCTGTAATACGACGGTATATTATGGGCACTTACATTGAAACCCATTCCCAGCAGTAGCAAACTGACGATACAGTATTTTCTCATCTCCGCCACTGGCACGATACAGGTCAAAGTCTCGATAGTGATTCATCCAAATTTGACACAGATTGTCGCGACAGCACCGATCCTTTTAATCTCAGTAGACAAGCATCAAAACGCAGATTTGCTATCTTTCCTCCTCTGCCGTTTAATGAATAACGCCTTTTATTCAGTTTGGTAACAAAAACAAGCCTTCGAGTGAAATCTTCCTGCAACTATTGACTCCCCTACCTACCGTCCTTTTCCTGATCCATTCCAATCTGTGCCCCTCCCAATCTTTCTCCCTACCATCCTTCCACAGAACATGTTGCCGCATTTTTTTCAATCATTTTCTGCTCCTTGAACCGTACTAATCTCGTCTTTGGAAATCTTATGCACACTCTTCGGATTGAACGTCTGTGTGGTATCGACTCGCAGAGCAACCTCAATTCTCCCACCCGTCAGAACGAAGAACTGAATCAGGAAACCGCCGCCATCCATTGATTCCACTTGATACTCCTCTGAACCAACGCCGTCAAGCCAGAGTGACAACGACTCCCCAAATCTTGGGTTGTCAATCACCTCCTGCGGCAAGGCGATGATTAACGTTCCCGGCTCGTCGCCAATCACCTCGCCGATGATTTTCCGCGTCTCAATCATGAAGGGAACAACGCGGCTCGCATGCTCGAAATCTTCCTCACTCGTGCGCCGCGGCGGCACAAGCCCCCACGTGAGATGATGAATAAACGGATTCCCGTAACCTTGACTCAACATGTGATTCAATGCCGGCTCATCCACGGGATGCACCACCGCCACATAGTCGAACCATCCCCTGCCTCGCGCGGAGCTGTCCTCCGGGAGCCGCGCGGAAACATTGATGTAGTCGCAACCGTCCACCGGCGACGGATAACAGCGCGCATCCCAGCCGGAGACGTAACCAAGTTGCTTCAGAGGTCCCGCAACCAGATAGGGTGGATCGGTGAAGATTGCCGCGTGATCGAGGTTCGGGAACAATTCGACACCCCTCGCCGTAATCTTTTCGGCGACTTCGACAGCCTCTCTGAATCTGAGCGCGGCGTTTTCTATGCTTAAATAGTCGGAAAAATCTTTCGGTAACACAACTGTGCTTGCCATGATTAGCCTCCGTGTCGTAATCTCTTAAGAGTGCGCCTCAACTGCGGCGCGTTATACGCGATACAACGAAGTATGATAAACACCGGTGACAGATTCTTGCAGAACTAAATTCACGTGTGGCATAGTAGTAAGTGATAGCAAGCAGTAAATCCAACGTCGATTCCAAACCGGTTTCACGGGTTTTCCATTGCACCTAGACGCTCTCGTATGAGATAATGATTGTGTAAGAGAGATACACCGAAAATGGGATGAGAGACAAGACTGATTTGAGTTGAACGTCTCAAATATTTACCCCCGAAATGATTTTATCGCAGCCCTTGCCTAAATCCTCTCCATACGAATTTAGCACTAATAAAAATGGATGACTATCTGAGAACCCGAGAACCTAAGGAGCTACAGAATGCCGGCATCAACGCATACGCTTTTCGACTCGCTTCAATCCTTTGAAACTGCTGGGCGGCAGATTCATTACTATTCGCTCCCCACGTTGGAGGAACGCGGAATCGGACCCATCTCAAAACTGCCAGTCAGCATCAGAGTTTTGATCGAATCGCTTTTAAGACACTTTGACGACCACCAAGTCACGGAGCAAGACATCACCGATTTGGCAAACTGGAACGCCGCAAATCCGAAAGCTGTCGAGTTGCCGTTTAAGCCGGCGCGAGTCGTTGCACAGGATTTCACAGGCGTGCCGCTTGTCGTTGACATTGCGGCGATGCGCGCCGCCGTTCAGGAACTCGGCGGCGACCCGCTGATGATTGAACCGCTTGTCCCCGTCGATCTGGTTATTGATCACTCCGTACAAGTGGATTCATACGGATCTGCCAACTCGCTGCAAATCAATACAAAACGCGAGTTTGAACGCAACAAGGAACGCTATGAATTTCTGAAATGGGGGCAACAAGCTTTTGAGAAATTCAAGATTGTGCCGCCCTCGGTCGGCATCGTACATCAGGTCAACCTCGAATTTCTGGCGAAGTGCGTAATGGCGGACGAAACCGGCGGGATGACCATCGCCTACTTCGATACCTTGGTCGGCACGGACTCCCATACGACGATGATTAACGGACTCGGTGTCGTCGGCTGGGGAGTCGGCGGCATTGAGGCGGAAGCCGCCATGCTGGGGCAACCCGTTTACATCTTGACTCCAGAAGTGCTGGGTGTGCATCTGACCGGTGCCGTCAAGGACGGCGTAACCGCAACCGATCTCGTCCTTACTGTCACGCAGCGGCTGCGGGAACAACAGGTTGTTGACAAGTTTGTGGAGTTCTACGGCGAAGGCGTGGAGGCGCTCTCGCTTCCCGATCGCGCCACAATCTCCAATATGTGCCCGGAGTACGGCGCGACCATCGGTTTCTTCCCGCCCGACGACGAGGCGATGCGTTATCTTCGACTCACCGGTAGGGACGAGGCACACGTGCAGTTGGTGGAAGGTTACCTCAAAAGGCAATCGCTGTTTGGGATTCCAAAGGATGGAGAAGTCGAATACTCTGACGTTCTGGAGATAGATCTCAACGCAATCGAGCCGAGTATTTCGGGTCCCAAGCGGCCCCAAGATAGGATCGAGTTGCCAAACGTAAAGGAGTCATTCAGAGACCTGCTGACGCAATCGATAATCAAGGGTGGTTACGGTTTGGCGAGCGACGAAGTTGAGTCAAATCATTACGAAGTTACGCACGGTGCTGTCGTTATCGCCGCCATCACCAGTTGCACGAACACCAGCAACCCATCCGTCATGATTGGCGCCGGTCTACTTGCCAAGAATGCGGTTGAAAAAGGTTTATCGGTCCCCGATTACGTCAAAACCAGCCTCGCGCCCGGTTCGCGGGTTGTGACGGAATATTTACAAAATACCGGTCTCCTGCCCTATCTCAAAAAACTGGGATTCGACGTGGTGGGATACGGATGCACAACCTGCATCGGTAACAGTGGGCCGCTCGACGAGGGGGTTCAGGAGGCGATTGGCGATCGAAACTTGGTTACCGCGAGCGTTCTCTGCGGGAATCGAAATTTTGAGGCGCGCGTCCATCCCGATGTCAAAGCCAATTTCCTGATGTCACCACCGCTTGTGGTCGCCTACGGCATCGCCGGACGCATCGACATCAATCTCGTTACGGAGCCGCTCGGACATAACGACGAGGGGGAAGCAGTCTATCTGCGGGACATTTGGCCCTCCCACTCGGAGATAACCGACCTCATCAGTCAATCAGTGGACGCCGCGACATTCAAGCGGACATACGAGGGCATAAGCAACCGCGTGCCGGAATGGGATGACCTTGAGGGTGCGGAAGGCGCGCTCTATCCATGGCAAGAGGAAAGCACTTACGTTCAGAAACCGCCGTTCTTTGAAAACTTCAAGCTGGAACCGGATCCCATCTCCGACATCACGGGCGCACGCATCCTCGGAATCTTCGGCAATTCGGTCACCACCGACCACATCTCGCCCGCCGGATCAATCGCTGCGGAAAGCCCTGCGGGTCAGTACCTCATCGATCACGGCGTCGAGGGACGAGACTTCAATACCTACGGAGCGCGCCGCGGCAACGATCGGGTGATGGCACGCGGCACATTCGCCAACAAACGTGTCAAGAACCTCATGTTGCCGGGGGTTGAAGGCGGATTCACGATTCAATTTCCCGACGAAAAGCAGACGACCATCTACGAAGCGGCAATGCACTACATGCGAAACGACATACCTACCGTCATCTTTGCTGGGAACGACTATGGCATGGGCAGTTCGCGGGATTGGGCGGCGAAGGGACCCAAGCTGCAGGGCGTTAAAGCGGTCATCGTGGAGAGCTTCGAGCGCATCCACCGCAGCAACTTGATCGGGATGGGAATCTTGCCGTTGCAGTTCCAAAATGGCGAGAACGTACGATCCCTTGGATTGGATGGGAGTGAGGTCATCAACATCACCGGCGTCACGGAAGACCTTCAACCGGGACAGACGGTTACGATGGAGATTATCGGCGCTTCCGGAGAGAAGCGGAAAACAGAATTGCTCGTCCGAATCGACGCTTCAATCGAGGTTGAGTACTACAAGCACGGCGGAATCTTGGACTATGTAATCCGCGATCTGATGGGTCGCGCCTAATGCCATAGCGATTTCCGTTTATCTTTTATAAATCTCCCGCAAATCGAGCCGCGCATCAACGGCGTCCGAGACGGCGTTCGTCCAATTTACATCCTCGATGCTCTGCAGACTCATCAGGGCTGAGTCAACCATAGAATTGGACAGCACAAAGTTCAACAGAAAACTGTCAAGATCGACACCCTCCATTGCTTTGGAGAAACAGTGGCACATCAGTTTCGGGAAGGCGCCGCTTGTAGTCGACCGCATCAGCACGATCCCCATCCCCTGCGCCATTGCATCGGGGATAATGCCGCGATTCCCGAAGGCGTCACACGTGCTCTGATACATCAGATTGTAATGTGTCTGCATCACGTCGAACTCGCCAGTTGCAATCATGCGCTCGACGCCCGCCGAGGGACCATCCGCTGAAAATCCCAGAAACCGGACCTTTCCCTGATCGCGCAGCCGCCGGTAGGTCCCCAATCCACCGTCCTCCAGAACCTGTCGCGTCTCCTCCTCGCTGAACCACCCGCCGTGAAACTGAAGTACATCAATCACATCAATCCCTAGCCGCTTCAAGCTCCCATCCACATCCGCGATGATCCCCTCGGGATCGAAGGCTTCGGTCTTGGTTGCGATGATGCACTCATCTCGCCGCCCCTTGACGGCTTCCCCTATGATAATCTCGCTGAATCCGCCTCCATAGTCGGGCGCCGTGTCAAGATAGTTCAGCCCAGCCGCAAAGGCGGCATGGAGCATCTCGACTAACGCGCGTCTGTCCTGGTTGGGATTGACGCGACCGCCGCCGTATCCGACCTCCGAAACCCGCAAACCGGTACGGCCGAGTGTGCGATAGTTCATGCTGATTCCTTTCGTGATGTGAAGATGAAGTGGTGCAGCCGTAGGTTGGGTTGAACGGAAATACGTTAGTAATCGCTAATCTTGTAACAGTTTTCGAGTGCCTATTTCGCTTGAACGCGCCAAAATTTGAGTGAAACCCAACACGGCCTACCACCATGAGACCTCCTCTGCAATTAGATGCGTTTCCCCTGCCCCTACACATAACTCACCGAAGAACCGTTTGTGCGCTCCCCAACCCGTGTCGTTCGATTGCTGCGCTTGACGCTGTCATTCCCGAAAAGCGCTTCGACTTCCGCCACAAGCTCGGGTTCATATGACACATTGTACTTTGGGCTGCATTGGGCTACGACCTCGCCATACCGTGGGTACGGCAGTCTCAAAATCAAGTCGTTGTCCCCGTCGTGCTGGTTACAGATCGCTAGTAACCTTTCCATCTTTTCCTGATTTGCGACATCCGCTTCGGGAACTGTGACCTCAACCGCCGATGTCAATCGCTCCACGACCTGACCAATAGGCAAAATCTCCGACGCTTGAATCTGTCGCACATCCTCTTCTATCTCCCCTTCATCCGTTCTCGCTTGCCCCCGATTCTGGCTCACCGCGCCGCGTACCCACACGAAGTTTCCCTCCTCAATGGCATGTTGCGATGTTTTGTATGCCTCTGGAAAAACAACCACATCGAATGCGCCCTCCAAATCTTCAATCACAAGAATAGCCATCGATTCGCCGGTTCTTCTCGTTTTCGTGAGGCGGAACGAAGATATCTGACCGGCAACGTACACCTCCGTTCCGTTGGGATTCTCGGCGAGAGTTTGCGACGATGCAGTGGTAAAATAGCCAAGGACATCATCGTAGGCTTCCAACGGGTGCCCGGAGAGATAGAATCCGAGTTGCTCCTTCTCGTTTTTGAGCACCTCATCAGGTTCCCACTCCGACACTTCATCAAGAACAGGTTCCGTAACCGGTAGTTCCTGCTCCGCCGCGCCGAACAGATTCATCTGCCCCTTCTCCCGATCCGCTTGCGCAGACTGCGCCACCCGCATCACTTGCTCTAAGTTGGCTAAGTGTTGCGCTCTGTGTCCATCAAACGAATCAAATGCGCCAGCCATTACCAAACTTTCGATTACTCGCTTGCTGACTGCCTTTGTATCAACCCTCTCACAGAAATCTTGTAGCGACGTGAACGAACCATCCTTTTCACGGGTCTTCACTATCGATTCAATCGCGCCTTCGTTCACATTCTTGACGGCTGCCAACCCAAATCGAATGTCTTCCCCGTCCACGGTAAAATCCCAACCGCTGCTATTCACGTCTGGCGGAAGAACGTCCATCTTTATACCCAGAAACTCCGATAGATGGCGGCACTCGGCGATATACTTCACGATCTTATCGCTGGAGCCGGACTCCCCGCTCATCATCGACGCCATGAACTCGCGGGGATAGTGCGTCTTGAGATACGCCGTCTGATAAGACATAATCGCATACGCGACGGTGTGTGAACGATTAAAGGCATATCGACCAAACGGTTCGAGATAGTCGAAAACCTCACCCGCCTTCTTGTCGTCAATCCCGTTGTTCGCGGCGCCCTCGATGAACTTTTCGCGCTGCATTTTGAGCACGTCCATCTTCTTTTTGCCCATCGCATCACGGAGCACGTCCGCTTCCCCAAGCGTAAAGCCCGCCATGTCCCGCGCAATCTGCATTACCTGCTCCTGATAGATACAAACGCCGTAAGTATTCTTCAGCGCTTCTTCCAGCGTCGGATGGAGATAGGTTACCGATTCAACCTTAAGCTTTCGGCGAATGAACTTGTCCATCATGCCGCTATCCAACGGGCCTGGGCGGTAGAGCGCGGAAATTGGCACAAAATCCTCGAAGTTGTTGGGTTTAATCTGCATCGTGACACGCCGCATTCCCGGCGAGGTTTCCAACTGGAAAAGCCCCGCTACCAATCCCGCGCTGATCACCTGATATGTTTTTTCGTCATCAAGCGGGATGCCTTCAAGCGTAAGCTCAACTCCGTGCCGCTCCTTAATCTGCGCGAGACAATGATGTGCCTCGCTCAGCGTCCGCAGTCCGAGGAAGTCGAATTTCACCATGCCTACATCCTCAAGCGTCTTGAGATTGTATTGCGTCGCAACGCGGTCGTTCTTGTCCTTGAAAAGCGGAACATAGTCCGTCAGTGGACCGTTTGCCAACACAATCCCGCAGGCGTGAATGGAGACATGCCGCTTCATCCCCTCGATCGACTTGGCGACCTCCATCATATCCCGATTTTCCTCGGATTCGGCAAGCTCGCGGAATCGCGGAACGTCCTCCAATGACTCGTCGAGCGTCACGCCGGGAACCATGGGAATTAGCTGCGTCACTCGGCGAACGTCCTGCATCTCCATATTGAGCGCACGACCCACATCGATCACCGCCGCTTTTGCGGCGAAGGTGCTGAAGGTCGCCACCTGCCCGACGCACTCCGAACCATATTTCTCCGTAAGATAATCAATGACAATTTTGCGGTGTTCGTCTCCGAAGTCAATGTCGATATCGGGCATGCTGATGCGTTCAAGATTTAGGAACCGTTCAAACAGACAATCATACTCAAGCGGGTTGAACGTCGTGACGCCAAGCGCGAACATCGCCAAACTTCCACCCGCCGATCCACGACCGATAAAAGGGATTTTCTGCTGCCGAGCAAAGTTGACGTAGTCCCAAACAATCAGCAGATAACCGGCATACCCCGTCTTCCCTATGACCGTAAGTTCATCGTCAAGTCGTTTTCTCATCTCCGTCGAAATTTCGCCGTACCTCTCGCGCAGCGCATCCTCGCATAGTTTGGCAAGATACGACTCCGCTGTGTACCCCACGGGAACTTCGTATTTCGGCATAATATGTTCGCCGTAATCGAGTTCAAGCTGGCAGCGATTCGCAATCTCTAGCGTATTCGTAATCGCTTCCGGCGGAAAATCCTTCAGCGCATCGTGCATCTCGTCAATGTTCTTAAAATAGAATTCGTTGAGGAAGCGCATGCGATTTTCTTCATCCACCGTGCGTTTCATCTGAATACATAGCAACACATCGTGCATCGTGTGATCCGACCGGCTGAGGTAGTGGCAGTCGTTCGTCCCAACAATTGGTAGGCCGTGCTCCTGAGCGAGTTGGGTCATCACCGCGTAGGCGCTTTTCTCCTCGGGAATCCCGTGGTTCTGAACCTCGACATACAGATTGCCACGTCCCATAACGTCCTGCAACTGTTGAAAGTTCTTCACCGCGGCTTCGCGCTGGTTCGCTGCCAACAGTGCCGGGACGTATCCTTGGATGCACCCCGTCAGTGCGATGATACCATCCCGATGCGCGCGCAAGATTTCCATATCGATTCGAGGTTTAGAGTAGAATCCCTCCAGATAGCCGAGCGACACCAACTTCATGAGGTTCCGATAGCCGGTGGCATCCTCCGCAAGCAGCGTCAGGTGATAGGCGCTCCCCTGCTCTCGTCCGCGCTCGTGGCGGTTCTCCGGAGCGACGTAGACCTCGCAGCCCACGATTGGATTCACACCTTTGTCCTTCGCCTTCTTGTAGAACTCCCACGCGCCAAACATGTTGCCGTGATCCGTCAACGCCACGGCTTGCACGCTCTGCTCATACGCCCAATCGACGATGCCCTCAATGTGACACGCGCCGTCAAGGAAACTGTATTCACTATGATTATGAAGATGTACAAATGCGGATGTCGCCATATTTCTCCTTGATTTTTATCACAACCCTTTTATCAATAAATGCAAGAATTACGACTGTAGATTTTTCCTCCCGGCCTAGGTTCTGTTGACATTTGAAAATTGAGCCAAAATTGAGTCAATTTCCGTAGGGGTTGGGTTTCCCAACCCGCTGGGCGAGGAGACCTCGCCCCTACGATAGAGACTTATCGGCGAATTATGGACACACATTACATAAATGTCAACACGCCCTAGCCCTTTTATATCTTGGGCGACCTAGAGATTAGATTCTATTATGAATTCCTTAGCGTGTCTAGCGATTTGTAATCGCCCCACACGGAAAACGGATGTGTATGTAGGATCAAGCGAATGGATAATGAGCGCGATAGAGATCCCCATGCCCCGCTCTACGAAGAACGCAGAACAGCGTCCACCCTCTCATGTGGTCTGAGCCGTGGATCCACCTCAACGCCGACAGCATGAGCCAAGGCGAGGTGAATCTGTCGGACACCCTCCGTCAGAGCCGCAGGACCAGGCTGCAAGATGTAGGTCGATTTTACCTCGTAGACGTGTCCTTGACGCACGGCAGTTATTCCCGACCAACCGGGTCTAGCCGTGATACGATCTTTATTGACCTTGACGCCGCACCAAGAAGCGATGACCACCTCCGGATCACGAGAGACAACGTTACCGGGATCAAGGATACGGTCGCGTGCCAACGGTTTCTGGCGTAGTTCCGGGAATACCGGTTCCCCGCCCGCCAACTCGATGAGTTCCTCTACCCACTGAATGCCGCTAATTAACGGTTCGTTCCACTCCTCGAAGAAAACCCGCGGTCGTCGCGGAAAGCGCCGTGCCGACCCTCGAATCTCCTCCAACCCACTCGTCAGCGCCGAAGCGAGCGCTTTGCCTTTCTGCGGTGTCCCCACCAAACCAGCCAAGGTCAGAATCATCTGCAGAATCTCGGCGACGCTTCTTTGATTGAAGGCGAGGACGGTCAATCCTTTTTGGATCAACTCCCGCGCGATTTCGGCTTGCAGATCGGAAAAAGCCAGCACCAAGTCCGGGCGTAATTCCAAAATCTTGTCTATCTTTGCGCTGACAAAAGCCGAAACCCTCGGCTTGGACCGCGCCTCCTTGGGACGAACCGTGTACCCCGAGACTCCCGCGATTCGGTCCTCCTCACCCAAAAGATAAAGAGTTTCCGTGGTTTCGTCCGTCAAGCAGACAATGCGGCGAGGATAGCCGCCAAGGCTGTCAACGCTGAGTTTTTCCGGCAATGCCCCCGTCTTTATTCCCAATCTGTCTTGCTCGTTATTCATTCGCTTGATCGTAATGCCTCAACACCGTCTCCAGCGCCTTCAAGTGAGCGGCGGTGCGCTGGCGCATTGGTAAACTCGTAGGTGTTTCGCAAATCATCACGTGGTCGGAGTGAAAAGCGAGTAGGTAAGGGGTAAACCCTTGTAGCCCCCAGCCGGGGTCGACCTTGAACACACCGTCAGCGATCAGCAAGTCGTTTTCATCGTGCTCCCGATCAATCGGGCAAACGCTCTCGACGTTCTTGGTGACCTCCGGCCCGATCCAGTTTTCACTTTTTCGTCCCTCATAGAAGTAAAACCCCGCGGCTTCCCAATCCTCGTGAAAATCTATTGCGAAATCGAATCGTTCGCCAGCCACCGCCGCTTTGACGAGACGAGCTTCCTCTGGCGGATTGTCGACTTCAAACACACGGTTGAGATCTATCCCCGTTCCGTTTTCGCGGGTATCGTGGACATAGCCGAATGGATTGATGCAAGGCAGGATGAGAAACCCGAAGTTGCTATAGCGTGTTGCGTCGTATTCGTACAAGAAGCGCAGTACCGATTCCGGTCCCGCCGGTTCATCTCCATGCAGCCCCGCGGTTATTAGGACCTGACGCTTCGCACGAGGACCTCCCCCTACCATCAGACGATAGATGGCGCAGCCATCAACCTCTCCAAGGGCATCTTGCTCTAGGTTGGGCAAGCTTAATTCGCGTAATCTCCGCTCAAAATCATCATAATCCCGCACAGCGACGCACCTTACCTCGTGAAAACCGAAAAGAAATTCTACTACGATGAAATCGAGAAAACCTTCTTAGGGGAAAATTCCGGCTTGCATATAAAACTGTGCCACCTTATTGATAGCAATGAGGAACGCCGCGGTTCGTAAGTGGAATTCACCGCCAAGCGCTCTTGCTTCCGTTCTTATTTCGTGGTATGCGGTTATCATGGTATCCTCAAGCGCCGCATCCACCAAATCTTCTTCCGTGGCGCCATGCGTCAGTCGTTCTTGTTCCTCTTCCGGAAAGCGCTTTCCCGAGACGTTTTCCACTGCCTTCAGAAGATTTCTGCGCATATTCTCGTCAAATCGGCTTTCGAGCCGACCAAACCGCACATGCGAAAGGTTCTTTAGCCATTCAAAATATGAGAGCGTCACGCCGCCGGAATTTAGATACACATCCGGTATAACCATCACCCTTTGTGCCTTGAGGATGTCGTCGGCTTCGGGGGTCGTCGGACCGTTTGCCGCTTCTCCAATAATTTTTGCTTTGATTCGGGAGGCATTATGGCGCGTGATCTGATTTTCAAGCGCCGCCGGTACGAGGATATCACAATCCAGTTCGAGGACGTGGGCGGGTTTTGAGAGATTCGTCGCGTCCGGGAAGTTGAATAAGCTACCGTTTTCACCCCGATACTGAAAGGCCTCCTCAACATCCAACCCGTTCGAATTGTAGATTGCGCCGCCAATGTCCGCCAATCCAACGACCACCGCCCCACCTTCACTCAAGAATTTGGCGGCGTGGTACCCGACCTGACCAAATCCCTGAACCGTCACCCGTTTTCCATCCAACCCAGGCTCCAGCCCAAGTGTTTTCATATCTTCCGGAACATTGCAAGCCTCCCGGATGCCAAAATACACGCCTCTGCCGGTCGCCGCTCTCCGTCCGTGAATCCCGCTCTGTTCGACCGGTTTTCCGGTCACACATGCTAACGTGTCCAACGCGCCCGGATTCAATGTGGTGTAGGTGTCGGCGATCCATGTCATTTCACGCTCCCCGGTACCGTAGTCGGGCGCCGGAACGTCTATGCCCGGACCGATGAAATTTTTCCGCACCAATTCATACGTGTAACGGCGAGTGATGCGTTCCAATTCGTCGGTGGAATACTTCCTGATGTCGATTTGGACGCCGCCCTTTGCCCCGCCGAACGGCACGTCGACGAGAGCGCACTTGTATGTCATCAGGGCGGCGAGCGCCATCACCTCATCCTCATCAACCAACGTACTGTAACGGATTCCTCCCTTTGTCGGCAGTTTGTGATGACTGTGTTCCGCACGCCACCCATGGATGACCTCAATCGCGCCGTCATCTCTTTTGACCGGAAATGCCATGTGACAGATCGTATTGCACATTTTGACCTGATCAAGCAGCCCCGACGGGAAATCGGTGTACCGAGCGGCGGTATCGAAATTAAGGTTGACCTGTTGAAAAAACGGAACTGTTGGCGCCATTTCGGTCCTCCTCTTCATCACGTCATTCGTGGCTACTCTGGTAGGCGCGGTTTCCAACCACGCTGAATGGTTAGACCTTCAGTCCCCCTCCATCGGGGATCAACCGAGTGAATAACGAGTGCGATAGCTAATCTTCTTAGGCCTCCAGAAGATACACACCTTTCGGGAATAGAGCAATGCTTAAATGGGATATGCCGTTGGAGTCGAGTTAAAAGTTACATGCTTGCTACAGCGATGGGAATTCTATCACCTTCGCTATCAGGATCTCTATCGCGCTCCTTAATCAGTCGCTTGATCTGTTCGTTCGTTTAATCTCAGTTGATCCTTTTCGTCGGGGTATAGGTTGCTACCCGGTGCAGGAATTTGTATCAACTCGCCTCAGAATCTTTCAGTCCCCTTTTCGTCGGGAATCAACCGAGTGGACAACGAGGGCGATAGCTAATCCTCTTAGGTCTCCAGAAGATACACGCCTTTCGGGAATAGTGCAACGCTTAAATGGGATACTGCCATTGGAGTCAAGTTACAATTACATGCTTGCTACCGCGATGGGAATCCTATCGCCTTGGGATCTCTATCGCACTCGCTATGCACTCGCTCGACTCTTTTCATCAGACTCAACCCTCGTAGGCGGGGCATCCTGCCCCGCCTGAAGATGCCCTTCCTAATCAGGGCATGAGGTGTCACAATCCAAATCGCTCTGATCCGCTCCGGGCCAATCCACTTTCAGTCCCCTTTTCATCGGGGATCAACCGAGTGGATAGCGAGGGCGATAGTAGTTTTCCTCCCTAATCACACACTTTAGGTCTCTCTTTGGAATCGCTATCGCGCTCCCTATCCGGTCGCTTGATCGCTTTTCATCGCGGCATTCACTGCTACAAGTGCGCGGCGCGCTTAGGGAGGTGGGAAAAGTGTTCTTTCAGTCCCCTTTTCGTCGGGGCATAGGTTGCTACGACCTATCGATCAATAGCCGAAACTCCTCTAAACATAGAAACCACTTGCGTTTGTAAGTCATGCTTGTAATTTTGACACATCGGCACTGCCCTGTCAATTTCAAACGGCGCAGGCGCCAAGTATTCAGTGTTCATCAGTGTTTGACGGCTTAGCGTGTGGATTTTCGAAAATCGTTAGTTTGTCCCCAAACATCGCTCGGGGCACACGCAACCTCGACGTAGACTGCCGAAAATCGGGTTGAAATTCACGTGAAATGTAGTACCATCCCGCTGCGTAAATCTTTATTATCCACGGTCGGGACCAAGTCCTGTCTGCGTTCCACGCCTATATTGGGATTTCGCAAATCGACCCCCGTTTTCCGCAGAAAACGGATTTTCGAAACGCTTCGATTTTAATTGGATGCCTCACAACACATCGGCGCAGAATCGCCGAAATTCGCATTCGACGCATTTTCCGCGCTGCGGCGTCGGTGGCGGCATCCATTCATCCGATAGCATCCGTCGGATGTCCCGGAGCGCGCCGCGCGTTTTCTCGCGGAGCGACTCTGATATTGCAATCGGCGTGATTCGCCCCGTGGGAATCCGATAGATAAACCCCTGAGTCACCGCGACGCCGAGACATTCCTCCACCATCATGGCGTAGGCTGTTAACTGGCATTTCGCGTTCAGGTCGAGTCGTCCTCTCGTGCTCTTGAACTCCACGGGGAACGCCCCGGTTTCCGTCTCGATAAGCAGGTCGAGCACGCCGGTCAATCCCAGTGACTCGGCATGGAGCGGAACGTGGAATTTCCGGCTGCCAGCCTCAAGCCCGTAACAGGCAAGCGTCCGGCGGCGCTCCAAGACGCTTAACACCTCGTGTTCGTCCGCGCCAAGCTCCATCGGGTGCGTCATCGGACGGTGTACCGGAGTGAAGTAGGTGTGGTAGACCACCCGCGGACAGTAGAAATACTGTTTAATGTCGCTGACTCGTATATTCATCTTTCAGCATCCCCGATAATAGTGCGTTGGTCGAAATCCTTCGCACACACGCCGATCACCTCTATCTTTCCTTCGGCGGCTCCAAATTCTCGTGTCAGTTTCGCGTCCAACGCTCGGCGGCGCGTGGTATTAATGTCCCCCAAGAAAGCGCTGTATTGAATCCGTTTCAAACCGTAGTCGAGACAGACATCGGCAATCTTTTTGCGTATTCGGTCTTCGACGATGTCATAAATAACGTATGTGTACATACCACGTCACCAACTCGTCACCAACGGCTGATAATCCCTCTCTCCGCGCAGGAACATCGCCAGATGACGCGCCTGAATCTGGATGATATTGCACAGCTTCTGGTCTTTACGCTCGAACCGCTCCGTCTCCTGAAGCCGTTCCAGAATCCGGTCGGCGAGCGAGCGCCGCGTGCCTTTGCTCAAATACCGCTGCGTACCCGCGTCCGGATCCGCATCCGGCTTTGCCGACTGGTGCGCGGATTTGGCGGCGTCGTCATCCGGCTCCTCCCATTCGACCTTAAACTTCTTGTTAATCATCGCAAACACCACCCGGTCAACAATCGGCTGGCGGAACTCCTCGATGAAATCCAACACCAGCGACGGTTTGCCCGGGCGATCGACATGGAGAAATCCCGCGAACGGTTCCAGCCCAGCCAGCGCAAGCGCGCTCCACACTTGGGAATAGAGCATCCCGTAGCCGTAATTGAGCAGCGCGTTCACATCGTCCGCCGCCCCCTGATGTTCCCGCGTCGTGAATCGCCCGGTGGGCAGCAGCCGTTGCACACACTCCCAGTAGAGCGCTCCCGCGCGTCCCTCAAGGTTGAGCAACGTGGTTCGGAGGGCATCAATCGGCGACTCCCCGTTCTCCTCAACCCTCGGCGCTTGGAGAATCTGAATATCGCCCATCAGCTCCTCAATCTTGGTAGCCCGCTCCACCAGTTCGTCGTACCTCTTGGGCGCGCTTTTCTTGCGGTACTTGCCGAAATAGCGCACCAAGTTTATCTGATTCCGCAGCTTCCCCGCCGCGAACCGCTTGGCAATCTCCACTCCGCGCTCATCGTGATACGCGGCGAGTTGCTCCCGCCGGGAGATGACCGTCGCCGTCAACGAAGGGCTGTTGAGTTTGGCGTACGGTTTGCCGTTGAAACTGAGAAACGAGATTTCAATCCCGCGCTCCGTGCACGCCTCAATCAGGTCCGACGACAAGCTAACCCCGCGCGACGCAATAACAATCTGATCCAGATCCATGAGGGCGTGCTCCTCTTTCCCCCGCTCCTCATCGCGATAGCGCACGCTGACGCGCTCCGAACGTTTGCCGAGGGAGGTGCCGAAGTCGGAGATAGTGAGTTGGTTCATGTTTTTTTCCTTATAAAAAACTTCAGTTGTTTAGTTCAGTCTAGAACTTACGCGACAACAGGAGTTCGTGTTCGGAGATCCCTCGCTATCGCACTCATTATCCATTCGCTTAATCGTAAGCCGTGACACGTATCAATAGGAAGTACCAGAATTGGCAACGATTAGAGATTACTGAGTTTAAAGTGCCAACCTCAGTTATTTACATATTTTTATCTTGACATCTGTATATACACATTGTATACTATATGTGTCATGGATTTTGAATGGGATTCAATGAAGAACCAACATAACATCGAAAAGCACGGCATTGATTTTGCGAATGCGGTGCGCATATTTGGGAATCCAACGTTTGAAGTAGTAGACAATCGCCGCAACTATGGCGAAAAACGAGTTGTCGCAATGGGCACGGTTGACGACATCATACTTTATGTCGTATACACCACCCGAGGCGGCAATCGACGGATTATTTCAGCAAGGAGGGCAAATCGCCGTGAAAGAAGAACGTACCGTGAAGGTTTCTCTCAATAACCTCCCGAAAAATACACAAACTGACTGGGAAAAAGTCAAAAATATGACCGAGGCCGAAATTAATGCGGCAGCGGCATCCGACCCCGACGCCCAACCCACCGATGAGGCGTTCTGGAGAGATGCCCACGTCGTGATGCCGCAGCCTAAACGCGCCATCTCAATGCGAGTTGATAGCGACGTGCTTGCGTGGTTCAAATCGCAAGGACGCGGTTATCAAACACGCATAAACGCCGTATTGCGAGCGTATATGGAGGCACACCGTTACGAAGATAAATCAGCTACGAATGCAACTGTAATCGCTGAAACTTCGAATCAACCCGAATCGGGTAAGGAAGCATAGCAAGAAAGATGCGTCGCGGCAACCCGCCACGGACGAGGCAAAACGTTTCTCACTGAAGAATTCGGTTATCACTTGGATTAGCCATGTCGCTCACTATCTATCTTGATACAGTGCTGGACAGCCGAAATGGCAAATACTTTAGTCAAATGTCAATCCCGCCTCCGAGTCGTACGCGGCTTTAACGCGATACGGTTCTTTCCGTTCCCGGGGCAAGATTCTATCATCATTTCTTAGAGCGTGATATCTCCTCCAGCTTATCGGGACTAACAGTTCTCCAGCGCGAATTGGCTCATCGTCGCATACGGTTTGGTATTCTTCATACATTGAATCTGGTAGCACCTCAAGCCCATCAAACGCCTTGAAAAACAGGTTCTCAAGTTCCTCATTTGCCGAAAACGGACGCATTGTTCTCACACAAGTTTTGTCAAAGTCTGCGGCGGCGATTTCGTATTCCTCTCGCCAGCGCGCTTCAATCTCACCGCTGTAAATCTCATCCAGCCATCCTCCAATCGCGCTTTCGTCAATCGGTCGTTCATGTTCGCGCTCAAGAATTACAATCGTCTGTTCCACCAGTTCTGGGTCATAAATCTTTTGCCCGTCGTCGGGTTGGCGGAACACGTGAACTGGTGCAAGGTCTCTCTGTTTCCTGCCGCGGTTAATACGACCAAAGCGTTGCACGAGCGCTTCTAAAGGCGCCGGTTCTGTATAAATTGTGTCGAGGTCAATATCAAGACTAACCTCAACTACTTGCGTCGCAACGAGAACAATCGGATAGCGCGCGTCGCTTGTTGAGCCTGTCGCTTCTCTGATAATTTGCTCTTTCTTGGAACGGTCTCGCATGTTAAACCGACCGTGCAAGAGTTCGGTTCGGATATTTACCTCATTCAATTCGTTACGAATCCGTTCATATGCTTCTTGTGCGCGATCGACCAAGTTGCACACGACCAACACCGATTTCCCTGCCTTCGCATCTCCTGTCACCTTCGCTAGAATTGAATCATCTAATAACTCGCCATCGTGTAGCATGAGCCGGTGACGCACGAATTTTTGAAATAACTCGGGAGCAGCTTCAACTGTAGTTGGTGTGTCTAAGGCTTCGGATAGCCACCCTTGAATCAGTTTTGGAAAGGTCGCCGACATAACGAAGAAACGCGCGTTGAAATTTACCCTCAAGTATTCGATGGTCTTGAAAATCATAGCCAGTCGACCGACTTCGTAGGCGTGGATTTCGTCGAAAATGAACGCCGCGTTGTGGTAATCGGTAAGCAACGCCTCGTAACCCTTGAGGCGGTACATCCCTTTAAGCATCTGATACGGGCTAAACACACGGACGGGTGGATAATTCAGTCGTGAGAGATTCCGCGCCCGTCTCGCAGTGCGTGCCGCCGCTTGTGAGGAATAGTCCCTTTCCAAGAGATCTCGGTAAAGAGCAAGTAGACTGCGCCCGTGCTGTAAACCTACACGCTTTGGAAAACTATCATTTAATCGCTTTTGCATAGCATTCATACTTGCTTGGTAGGGGAGCGTATAAAAAAGTCTGGGCAAACATCCTGTGACTGAAGATTGACGCGCCGCCCAGAGCAGCGCAGCTTCGGTTTTTCCGCTACCGGTAGGCGCTACCAAAAGTGCTGAATCATTAATTGTTGCGGCTTTTGACTGGTGTTCAAAGAGACCTTCCGGGGACAGGTCGCGGCTAGCTAAAATCGTGTCCGCGTGAAACTGAGCAAGTGGTATCGGTCCCGCGTGAGCCGAAGCGCTGTGGTCTGCATTGATAATGTAACCACGTACCGTAATTCCCGGCACAACTGCATGAGGTGCCTCGCCGTCCTCGAAACCTCGATTGAGTCTGCGGTAAACCCTCAGCCAATGCCGAATCCTTTCAACCCCACGCTGCTGAATGGACTCAATTGCAGTCTGCTCCGCCGGGAGTGTTGGTTCAAAGATGCCGCAATCAATGAGCCCAAGGTCATCTCGCCATGGGATAGCACATTCTGACAACCAACGCCACAATCCGTGCAAGCCCCCCTCTTTAAGAGACGCGAGTTGTGGTTGCAACGGATCATCGTCGTCGAAGTCAGGGATGGGGTAAATCCGCTGAATTTCCTCGAAATCCCGATGATGCGAGACAATACTGGCAACAAGCCACTGCTGTTCTTCTGTCGAAAGATCACCTGCAATCCAATCGACAAACGCGAGCGAAAACACCTCGTGGCGGTGTCCCCAGACGGTTCCGTCAGAATGGAGCTGGGTTTGAAAGCTGTCCAATGCTTTTCCAAAATCGTGAAGAAACGCCGACCAATAAAGGACGTGCCATAAACGCGGCACATTTAGCTGCTGCGGCAAGTTTGGGCGCAACCGGATAAACTCTGCTAACCGTGACAACACGTTCCATGTATGCCGGGCTAACGTCTCCGGTTGACCGTCTTCACCCAATTCCGCACTTTTTGCCCATACACCGTCTAACCAATCTGGACTTATTGAAGGCTTGCTCGCGACGGATTTAGTCAGCGGTTGCATCTTCATTTCCTACAAAGTTGTGGAAAATCAATCCGAGATGGCTGCCTCGGTACTCAGGCACCAACGGGTCAATCCAATGTGTGGAGTTCCCATTTGAAGGTGTCACTCGATCAGTGAGAACCGTATATTGCGAAAACTGTGGTTGACGGTTTCGATTGTAGTCTAGATAGCGCGGCAGCAAAACCGATACTCCCCGCCCCAATCTTTGCCCCATTTGGTGCGGAATAATTGTGTGCTCAAAGTAGACATTCTCGCTCTGCTGCAATTCAACCACGTTGATTTCTGTGTAAGTGAACAAGTCTTGCGACGTGCCCAAGGACACGGCATACCGAGGACTTCGGAAAGCCGTTTCCCAGTCGGGACGGTTGATGTAGAGCGTGAGACGCGGCTGAAATAGCAATTCGCGTTCAAAGGGGTTTACATTGCCCTCAAGGGCATTAGGGATTTGAGTACCGGGAAACTTGCTACGATTAGATTTAGGTGGTGCTAACACAATGATGTGTTCAATATCCCTAACGTGCCCCTGATGCGTGAAATGGTAAGCGAATTGAACCCCGCTTGAATCGAACCATTCCCCTAGTGCGCTACAGATGTGCCCGTAGATTGTCGCGGGCGGTGGCATCTGAAAACTGGGATGAATCTGTAGCATGAAATGTGGATAGCGAAAAGACGTAGTAAGCCCTTCCGCAACGATTCTAAGGACTTTCATAGAAAACTCCCGAGTTAAGAATGAGAAACCGAGTTTTTTCGAAAAAAGCTCGGTTTCTTCTTTGCTCTCAATCCAACCAATTCGCATTTTCGGCTTTCTGTAAATCTTCCACAAACCCTTTGAATGCATCGCGTGGATGGCTCACGGTGAGTTTCGCCCCGCAAGCTGCAAAATCGGTTTCTTCATTCAATGCCTTCAAAAGTTTAAGCCGTTCATCATCAAGATATCCCTTGACCCAACCAACGTAAATGTCTGAGAGAATGTCGTCCTTGAAAACTGCCAGAGCCTCCGCAAGCGCATCAACCTTCAATTCAGGCTCGCCGTGCTGATTGGCGCCGACGATGTGGCCGAAAATGTGATTGCCCCCTTTGGTCACTGCCCATATAACCAACGCGGGACTTACATCTGTGTAGTGTAAAGACTGTTTCGCGCCGCCTTCAAGGTGTGCGAGACCATCCAACAGCGTGCTGATACGTTGAATCCGAGAGTCAAACGGTAGTCGATAGGCACTTTCGTCCTCCAAGTGTTCAAGGTTTTGGTCTTTCGCCAATTCAATGCGAACATCGTCAAGATTGCGAAAACCGGTTTTTTGCCGATAGGAAAATGTCCCTGCTGCATGCAAATCAAGCGAAAGCAGCCCTTTTAGGGTTGTACGATAGAATTGATGTTCGTGCGGAACCGGATCACCGTCATGCCTTGACATCGTACCGAAATCGTCAACAACGCGTGTCGGCGCAATAGAGACTAAGGTACTCACGCGAAAAGGTGAAACGCGAGTTACTGCGTCTGCGGTTTCAGTCTCGTTCGCTCGCGATTCGTCTGCTTCTCGTTTCTCCTTAGCGGAAGCCCTCTTTGATGGGGCTCGCATGTAGCCGAAAAGATCGTCGTCCCAATATTCAATAGGGTTGGCATCGGTATAAGCCACCTTTTCCTCCCGGTAGATTGGAGCAGGTGTCCAATTGAATTCACTCCCGTCTAAGGTTGTACGCAGCCAGTAGCGAAACGATTGCGCTGACACATAAGGATAAGCGCCCTGCCGTGTGCGAATCATCTTTACGCCTACAGTGTTATCGTTACGCGCACCGGGAATGCTTCCGAGATTGTTGAGCGCGGATGCTGGAGCGTCAATGAGCATCAAACCAGTTGCAAAAGCCATGATATGAACCTCCTTACTATCCGTAATGATGTTTTAACTGTTTTCAGTCTTGTTCTCTTGGGCGGTCTCCTCAACCACATCGGGATTTTCGCCCAACCAGCCTTTTTCATGCAGCCGTTCGACCATTCTGATGAAGACAAGGTCACGCGCTAACCACCAGTCTAGCTTCGCCAATTCATAGCCCTCTTCAAAAACCTCAATGTACGGGTCAAATGTGATAATCGGGGCATTGCCACGGTTGACATATTCTAGATTGGTGCGAATCAAGAGCGTGCGTACATTGTTCGGGTTTCTCTCACGAAAAAAATTAAGAAAGAAACGTTTGTCATTCTGGCTACTGACATAGTCCGCAAGTCTGTCGCCCATCTTGCGAATTTCCTCAATTCGTTCTTTTTCCATGTTATATACCCTCCTTAAAAAAGATGCGGTGATGCCCCACGAAACCAAATCGATACCACCCGTTAATCCGTATTCTGCCCGTGGATCGCCCTGTTCGGTGCGAGCGTAACGGAGTGCTCGACGCAAAAAGTAAGTTTGCAGGAACGTTTTTGCCTTGTCGGGTAGAAGAAACGTCCCATCATACAGTCCTAGAATATCCTCATAAAGCCAATTCCGACGCGGGTGAAACGGCTTGTTATCCTTCTGTCCCCTCTTTTTCTGCGGCTCCACTTCCCACGCCCGATGGACGATTCTGCCCCACTGGAATCGGTAATCAGGCTCCCCCATTTCACGTAGAAAGCCAATGATTTGGAGTGGAAGGTGATAGATGTTCAAACCAACGCCCTGTCCACTGTTAGACAAATGATATGCCGTCAGAGAGTAAGGTTGCTCATCCTCACGTTCTTCCCGTTGTCTAATATCAGCCCTCAGAAGCGTATCAATCAGTAGTGTTCCTCGGTGATAATGGGGTTCCTCCATCTTCTTGCTGTCGGCTTCCTGGGCGAGGCTAATCATTGTTCGATTTATTTCCAAGAAGGACTTAGCAAAATGCAGCATAAGCCTCGGGTTGTCCGAATGCACCGCAAGCAATCGCCCACCAGACTTTGCACAACCAAGCGGAAACGCTTGAATAGCAAGCAGCGCTTCACCTGAAATAGGCAAGCCAGCATCACCATAGGTGTGGAAATTGATAACATTCTCACCGGTAAGCAATGGAATGTGTTGGCGAAAAGCGCGTCCCTGTGGAAGACTTTCTTTCTCTCCAAACGCTACATCAACAGCAGGTTTGCCCGTGAAAACACATACTTCATTGTCAAGCAGCGGCGTATCATCGCCGTAATTGCGAAGTACACGCTCCGCATACATCTCCCGTTTTTCTGGCGTCTTATTGTATGCCGGCTGCGTAAAGCCTGAGTTCGGAAAAGCAACCGTCAAAAACGACTTGAGCGGATCTTGGACATATTCACGAGTGATATAGTCCGCGACATCGTCTAGATCTGCTTCGGTTAGTTCTTCAGGTCTTCGCTTGTTGGCAAAAGTGGTAATCGTCGCAATTCCCACGTCAACAAGCGGGTGCCCCGTGTATTCTAGCATTTCTTGATTGTTCTCCCTTCGTTTGAAGTGTCCTTTCCGTGCAGAATCCTGTAGCGACCCAACCCAAACGTGGCGTTCTTCCCCACATGCAAAAACGCCCCCAACGCAACAAACGGGGTAAACTCGCCCAACGCGCCCGACCAGCGCTTCGGTTGCCAAACCGCCTCGACTCTGATATAATGGGTACATCGTCGCATAGAAATGAACGCGTAAAAACATTTGCTAAAACCTTACCCAATGTCAGAGGAGAGAACCCCCAATGAAAGTAATTGAGTGTATTGCGGAAGTCTTGCCTGACGGCTGCTTGGCAGTACCCGAAGGCATCCGAAAAGAACTGAAGCCGCACACCCACGTCAAGGTTAAATTGGCAGTGGAAACTCCTTCAAAACTTGACCCACAGAAGGGATGGCAGATTTTCAAAAACCTTGGAAAAGACGCTGTCCCCGGTAACCTTCCCGATGCTTCGACCAAGCATGACGAATACCTTTACGGCACGCGGAAATGAGAGAAATCTTCGTAGATACTAGCGCATGGGCGGCTATCGAAGATAACACTGACGCGAATTACCGGGCTGCGCTAGATTTCCAAGATAACCTTATCAATACGTGCCACTTGGTGACGAGTAGCGCGGTACTTGACGAATCCTACACTTTGATACTAATGAATATTGGTTATTTGCGCACCGTCTCTTTCAAGCAGATTATCGACTTGATGGCGGAGACGGGTGTATTGACAGTGGTTCATGTCTCCGAGTCTATTGAAGAAGAAGCGTGGACTGTGTTTGAAAGGTTTAACGTTGACAAAAGATGGTCTTTCACCGACTGCACCTCCAAGGTCATCATGGAGCAACGAGGAATCCATGAAGTTTTTACCTTTGATCGCCATTTCGAACAGATGGGATTCACACGAAAACCGTAATTCAGTTTTTCGTTCTTCCACTCCCCGCTTCACTCAACCCGATACTTTCCCAACCCAAACGTGGCGTTCTTCCCCACATGCAAAAACGCCCCCAGCGCCGCGAACGGAACGAACTCCGCCAACTCACCCGCATACCTGACGCGCCCGACCAACCCGCCAAGCTGCATCTTCCGATCCTGCCGAGACGAGTAGCGTGTCCAATCCTTCCAGCGCAGCGTCGAGTCCGTCGTTTCCACGCTCATCGCCCTTTCGATTAGCCCCCTGAAATCCATCTCCAGCGATTCCCCGCAGTGGAAATACGCCAACGCCGAAATCCGTCCGATGAGCCGCCGCCAGAACACGTGAAACGGCAGTTTATCCGTCAGCGCTCCTTCGTGCGTGATGCGCGTCGGCGTGATCAGTCGCAGCGTCAACACGTCCGTCGGCTGCGATTCCGTTTCACGCCGGATATCGTCGAAACTCCGCGCGTTATCAAGATTGTGCACCATCTGCGTGTCGCCGTCGTAGATCGATTCCCCGTCATCCGCCCGCACATGCGTCAACTGGAATCGCCCGCGTCCCTTGCCGATCCCCATCTCTCCCAACTCGCGGAAACTCACCAGAAAATAGGGGAGATAGTCAATCGCGCGCCCGATGAGCGTGAGTTGGAACGAGAAGGATTCGCCTTTGCGGTATTCCCCCCGCGTATCCAACGGGTCAATGACAAACGGTCTCGGCACATCGCCGTAAGTTCGCAACTGTTGCGCCCCCTCAAACGGCGCCGTCTCGAAGATGTAGGGATAGGGACAGGCGGCTTTGAGCATGCAGTCCCGGCAGTCGATTGGTCCCTGAGTGCACACCATCTTGCGGAACGCATGTCCGAATCCGCCCCGCAGCGTCGATCCGGCATAAGGCGGCATTGTGATCGTGGACAATGCCGTCAGCGTCAGCCGGTAGCGCGCCAGTCGAAAGTTTTGTAGCTGTGCCATTCTTTTATCCTCTATCCAGTCCGCTCTTGATCGCGTCATGTGAAAATGATTGGCTGCAAATGCAGAGCCGATTAAAAACTCATCATTTTTCAGTCCCCTTTTCAACGGGGCATTAGTTTGTGAAGCCTAGATTTGAGAGGTCGATTGGACCGAAGGTTCTGGAGCGCTTGGCGCACAGTCTCGCGGGATATATCTCTTTTTCGCGCAATTGCCGCGTTATTCAAATTGCCGTTTTTGCGCCAAATACCCTCATCATTACAAATCATGGAAAGTATTGCAAAATCTGCGGTGTTGCAATATGGCGCCAACTCTGATAAAATAGATTCGTTGCGGCAAGGAAATGGATCGGTTACTGCAATTTCACCGTCGTCGTCGCCATTGTTACAAGCTATACATTCCACAGGTTTTCGTTGGAAATACCTCTTGATACGCTTAGATTCTTTCCAGTGTTGGCTCATTTTAGAATTTACTGCTAAATCTATGAATTTCGTTGCATAGGTAGAAAATCGGCAGTTTTGCTTTAAATCGAAGGTCTTCGCTGCCTTCCACAGTGCTTCTATTGCTTCAGACTCCAATTCGGCTCTTAGATGCTCGCAATCCTTTACGATTAGTTTGTTTACGCGACTTATCGCCAGTGGTTTGAACTGTTGGAAAATCCTGTCAAATGCTTTTTTATTGTCGTTTTGATATTCTCGAAATAGCGCCATTTCAGCCTCTTTTGATATGCTAATCACTTTTCCCTCCTATGATGAGTTTATAATCTAACCAAGCCCTCATGCTTATTATTAGGATTGGCAGGAACAGAATGTCAACTTAAATTGGGGAAAAATTTGAAAGAGAAACACCCGTCCTGCAATAGTAATTCCTCGGCAATCATCAAATCGCCGATTTCCCCTCTTACCCTCACTCATCGCTGGTCTTATGGCTCCAGCTTTTTTACTAACCACCGATCACTAGACACTCTCTTTACATTATACCTCCCTAACCCGTCAGAACATGTCGGATATCCGAACTATTTTCAAAATTTCTTGACCCGTTCCGATTCAAACAGATGTCACCAAAAACCTTTTGGAAAAACCGCCCTCTCCCATGGAAATGGCACCAATTTGAGGCTGAAAACCGCCTTGAACCGTTTCTATCGTTTCATAACAAAATTTCATAACTATGCTTTCTTGCGTCACATCCCAAACTCGCCCGAAATCCAGTCATAGCAAGCGTTCTATCCCCTTTTTTGACTCCATCTAAAACCTCCGTTTGTTATGAAAATTATGAAAATTCCAAGCACAGCCAAACGACGTTCCCCAATCCGCATTTGAGGCTTCAAACATGTGCTCCGGGAGCCTCATATTTCCTTGCCATTTTCCTGATTTCCTCCGCAACCTCCTCCCGAAAATCCGTCGGCGACAGTACCTCTGCGCAGCTTCCCCAATGCAACACTTGCCGCATCAACCCCTCCCGCCCCTCGGTGTCAAAGTGCATCTCAATCCCGTCGTCCGCCAAGTCCACCCGTTTCTGCAAGCCACTCCACCTCTGGGTGCGCACCCAGCGCGAGGCTGGCGGCCCCACCCGAATGACCGCCTCCACCGACTGATCTTTGATACCGCCGAACCCCCGCGCGGCGTATTCGTTGAGGCTGAAATCCGCACGCCGTTCAAACGTTTCGTCGAGCACGGTCAGCGTCCGCATCCGATCGTCAAACACAAATTCCCGGAAATCTTCCCGAGTGTGGCAATAGCCGATGAGTCGGAGCGCGTTGTCCGAATAAGCGATACCGTATGGGTTAACCTTGCGTTGGAGCGATTCGCCGCTGCTTGCTGCGTAGTATGTCAATTCGACGCGGCGCCGGTCGGTACACGCTTCTTGGGCTTGAGCAATCTTGGACGCCACCGCCTGAAAATCCTTCATCGGTTGCAGCCGAAGCGCGAGCACTTCGCGCATCCGATTGAAATAATCCCGGTTTTCAGCCGGCAGCGTATCCTTAATTTTCCCGATGGCACTGGCGAGCGCGTCGTAATATGGGGTGCCTTCAAGAAAGCTGGTCACATCTTGTGCCAGAGTCAACGCCATCCGTTCAAGCAGCGGCAGATCGAGTGCTGGAAATAGGTAATCCTCCTTGAATCGGTAGCGTTTCTGCTGCCCATCTTTTTCCTTAAGAATTGAAGGAAAATACCGCATAAGGACGCGGATATCCCGCTCAATCGTTCGCTCGCTGACACCGGTTTCCTGAATCAACTCCCGCTTTGCAACACCGTACCGCCTGCCAATTTTATTCAGAATCAACCAGTGCCGCTCAATTTGTTTTTCATCTGCTCTCCGTTGAGGCATCTACAATACTCCTTTTTAATCGTTAGGTTAACAAGGATGGTTGACGCCCATTCTATGAGCGGTAAATCGCCCTGTCAAGCGAAACGACGCATCGCAATTCCTGCTTCCACCCTTCCTACTAGCCACTGACCACTGGCAACTGTTTTTCACCCTTCCAGCCTTCCATTCTTTCATGCGATTCCCCAGAACGTCATTGACAGGATTACCGACCTATGCTAGACTCTTCTTATTATTCAATAGTGCCTCCCGCCCGCTAGTTCGTGGCTGAGTCCAGTCAAGACAACTTCCAACAAGGTGATTTCCCCATATAAGGAGAGAATGTAATGGAACAGTCGTATATTCGGAGTGGTTGGATACCGGCTCTAGTCGCCCTTATTTTCTTGGCTCCGGCGATGGCGCAAGCCGGGACATTGAACGTAACCGTGTCAGACGCCCAAACCGGCGCCAAATTGGACAACATCACAATCACCGTCGTCCCTCAAATCGGCGATTCGAGAGAGGGCGAGACCGATGCGATGGGGTCCGTTCAATTTGAGGCATTGCCCGCCGGTATCTATGCGGTTAGCGCTTCTTCGCTGAGTTACGCCGACAAAGTTGTGTCGAACGTTGAACTTCAGGGTGACGAAACCAGATCCGTGGAGATAGCGCTTTTTTCACGAGTGATTCAACTCGACCAAGTGTCCGTTACCACGTCGCGCCGCCAAGAGAAAGTGCTTGAGGCGCCCGCGTCCGTCTCCGTCCTAGATGAGTCGCAGATTCGGTCGCGCGCTGCTCTCACACCGATGGAGCACTTCAAGTCACTGGCGGCGGTGGACACTTTCAACACCGGAATATCACAGGGGAACGTCACTGTACGAGGATTCAGCAACGTTCTTTCCAGTTCGCTGCTCTCGCTTGTGGACAATCGCATTGCCAGCGTTCCCTCGTTGCGCGTAAATGCTTATACACTCGTTTCCACGCCGGACAACGACATTGATCAGATTGAAGTCGTCTCCGGTCCCGGCTCCGCGCTCTACGGCCCCAACAGCGCAAACGGTGTGATTCATATCCTGACCAAGTCACCCTTCGGTTCCGAAGGCACGCAAGTTGGCCTCGCCACCGGGGAACGCGGTGTGTTCGTTGGATCGTGCCGCCACGCCGGAAGCATCAACAACAAGCTTGGGTACAAAATTACTGGCGAGTATACCCAGGGCGAAGATTGGCACTACACGGATCCGGTAGAGCAGCTATTGCGCCTTCAGAGAATTGATGCGGGGGTTCCCGAGGACGACGTTCGGATCGGCGCGCGGAATTTCGACATTGAAAAACAGAGTTTGGAAGCCCGCGTCGACTACCGGGTTAACGATGATTTGACCGCCATATTTAACGGCGGATACACGCAAGCGACCGGCATTGAACTCACGGGTATAGGTGCAGCACAATCAGCCGGGTGGACGTATAGGTACCTGCAGGCGCGGGCGCTATACAAAGACGTGTTCGCTCAGGCATTTCTAAACAAGAGCAATGCCGGCGATACCTTCCTTTTGCGAGAAGGATCCCTGCTGTTAGACAGATCTACATTGCTCGTCGGACAGTTGCAGCACGGCGTCTCGTTGGGATCTCGCGAACGCCTGACCTACGGCGTCGACATGCTGCTGACCCGCCCGAACACTGACGGAACCATTAACGGCGCCAACGAAGAGGATGACAACATAAACGAAATTGGCGTCTATCTGCAGTCCGAAACCGTGCTGACCGAAAAACTCAAGCTGGTCGCGGCGACGCGGTTTGATAAGCATAATCGACTTGAAGGCACGGTGTTCTCGCCGCGCGCCGCGCTGGTCTTCCAACCGCTTTCGGACCACAACGTGCGCGCGACCTATAATCGCGCCTTCACCACCCCAACCACAAACAACCTCTTTGTTGACGTCCGAGCGGCGGAAGATGCGTTCGGGCTGGGCGCATTGTTTAACCCGACTCTCGGTTTCAGTCCGAGCACCGATATTCGCGCACAGGGCGTACCTCAAGAGGGTTTCCATTTCAGCCGAAGCGCAAACGGACGCCCGCGATTCCGCTCTCCGTTTGCCCCACTCGCCAGAATGGCGCCCAACGACTACATAGATCTCGACAACCCGCAGTTCACAAATGTGATGTGGAGCGTCGCACGGGGTGCGGTCATGAACGGATTCCTTTCCGAGATTCAAAAGGGATTGGGCGCATTGGGGGTGCCGGATGCCCAGATTCAAACGCAGGTGGGTTTGTTGTCCCAGGTGCTAGATGCCGCCGTTCCGCAGCAGGTTTCGGATGTCAAGAATGTGATGCGTACAATCGATTTGGAAACGTTAGAGTTTGCCGAGGTTGACGATGTCTTTGATGTCGATCGGCTGGAACCGACAATTACGCAGACGTTCGAGATTGGCTACAAGGGAACGCTGTTAAACAGACTGTTAGTCGGTGTTGACGCCTATCACACCAAGATTAGGAATTTTGTGGGGTCGATAGCCGCAGAAACGCCGAATGTGTTCCTCGATCCGGGGACCTTGAGCGCTTCCCTAGGAAAAGAGTTTGCGGCGAAGTTGAGCGATCCAAAGAACGCCGTGGCGAACGCCGCGCTGATTGCCGCGCTGGATACCAACCCGTTGGCTGGCGGCAACGGAAACGGCTCCGCCGTTGATGAGTTGACAACGCTGTTCACACAGGGTGCGGCTGCCATACCGTTCGGCACCGTGAGTCCGATGGAATCGGAGTATCCAACTGCCGTGACGACAACCTATCGCAACTTCGGGGAACTCTCGGTGAATGGGTTGGATTTCAAATTCGCCTACTTCCTCAACGAAAATTGGAACCTCGGCGGTTCCTACTCTCTCGTCAGCGAAGATCTATTCGAGAAGGTGGACGGATTGCGCGACATCGCGCTGAACGCGCCCCGGAACAAATTCGGCGTGAGCGTCGAGTACCTAAATTCCAATCTGAACAATCTGACGACACAATTACGGCTTCGCTTTGTGGACGCTTTCCCGGTTGATTCCGGCGTTTATCACGGCACGGTCGAGCGCTACACGACGATTGACCTGAACACCGGATACAGCCTTCCATTTTCACCCAACACCCGCGTATCGCTCGCGGTACAGAACCTCCTGAACAACAAGCACCAGGAATTCGTCGGAGTGCCGGAAATCGGCAGATTGTCACTCTTCCGAATCACCCAAAGCCTCTAATCTTCAACAACGAAACCGAGTTTTTCCCCAAAACTCGGTTTCTCTATCTTGTGACCGCAGAGGACGGCCCCCTTGCAGTCCTATGATTCGTCGATGCTCTGGAGATTGGGCGTTTCCCCACGTGGCACCGCAGCCCGTACCGTAGGTTGGGTTGAACGAAGATCCACCCAAAAAGCCAACTATTTGCAGTGCATTTGCGAGTTCCACTTTGCTTGGCGTCACCAAAATCTGAGTGAAACCCAACGCCTTGATGCCCGAATGAGCCGGATGGTTTGACCTAGAAACCGAGTTTTTTCCCCAAAACTCGTTTTTTTTTTGCGCACCGCCTCCCCTTCCCCCACATGCAATTTTTACATTCGATATGATGCCCCCATCCAAAATCCAAAACATCGTTGACATGCCCCATCACCTATGCTAGAATCTTGTTATATAATGCTTGTTTGCGCATACTCTAGTCCGGGGTTGAGGAAGCGAGAATACCAGAGATGTCGAAACTCAGCAAGCGTCAGGTTCTTCTGGACGGGTTACGTCTAAAGTGTCCAAAATGCCGCCGAGGCGACATGTTCGCCAACTTGTTCAAAATGAACTTGGATTGTTCCAACTGCGGCTTCAAATTTGAACGCGAACCTGGTTACTTTGTTGGCGCAATGTATATCAATTACGGTGCCACCGTTTTTATCGCATTTGGTGGCTATTTCGCACTGGACTTCTTGACTCCCATTCCCTTTCTCCAAAATTTCATATTGTGGATTGTTTTCAGCGGCCTTTTCCCTGCCCTTTTCTTCCGTTATTCGCGCAGCCTTTGGTTGAGCTTCGATTATATGATTAACCCTTCCTAAGATTGAGTAGAACTTTCCAACAGCCACCACAGAATCCGTACTTAATACAACCTGTAGGGTGGGCAGTGCCCACCATTTTTGAATCCTTTGATTTCCTTGGCTCCCGTCCCCAAGACGGGCACCAATATTGATACATCCTAATAAAGGAGAGCATACAATGAAGCAGTTGACTATTCGGTCTTGCATTTTATACTCCGTTATCGCTGTGTTCGCGCTGACATTGGTAACGGCGCACGCGGCGACCCTAAACGTAACGGTCACCGATGCCCAAAGCGGCGAGAATCTGGACGGAATTTCAATAACCGTCAACCCGCAAATTGGAGACTCGAGAGAAGGGACAAGCGATGCGATGGGGTCCACTCAGTTCGCGGAGTTGCCGGCCGGTATCTACTCCATTAGCGCCTCGTCCCTGAGTTACGCCGATAAAGTTGTGTCGAACGTTGAACTTAGAGGCGACGAGACCAAATCGGTAGAGATTGCCCTGTTTTCAAGAATCATCCAACTCGACCAAGTCTCCGTCACCACGTCACGGCGCCAAGAAAAGGTGATTGAGGCGCCAGCCGCAATTTCGGTCTTGGATGATACGCAAATAGATTCGCGTGTCGCCGTTACTCCGACAGAACACCTCAAATCGCTTCCGGCGGTGGACGTTTCCGACACGGGGATTACGCAATCCAACGTCACCGTAAGAGGTTTCAGCAATGTTTTCTCCGGTTCTCTTCTGTCGCTCGTGGACAATCGGATCGCCAGAGTACCATCGTTGCGTCTGAACGCTTACAACTTTATCCCGACGCCTCAAAGCGATATTGAGCGGGTCGAAGTGGTTTCGGGACCCGGTTCGGCGTTGTACGGTCCCAACAGCGCGAACGGTGTGTTTCATATAATCACCAAACCGCCGTTCGGATCGGAGGGAACACGAGTAAGTCTTGGCGCTGGTGAACGCGGTGTTCTTATGGGTTCCGTTCGGCATGCGGGCAGTTTAGACAATAAGATTGGATACAAACTCAGTTTCAGAGGCATGCAGGGCGAAGATTGGAATTCTACCGACCCTGTTGAGGCGTTATTGCGCCAGCAGCAAATCGACGCCGGGGTGCCCGAGGAGGATCTCAAGATTGGGGCACGAGACTTCGATGTACAACAATTTGCCGGTGAAGCCCGGGTTGATTACCGCGTCAACGAAGACTTGACCACTATTCTTAATGGCGGCTTTACACAGGCAAGCAATATCGAACTGACCGGTTTAGGTGCGGGCCAAGCGATTGACTGGACATACAGTTACGTTCAGGCTCGGGCGCTTTATAAAGACCTCTTTGCCCAAGCGTTTTTGAATACGAGCGACGCGGGGGATACCTTTTTGCTGCGAGACGGTGCGCCAATTATAGACAAATCAAGCTTATTGGTTGCACAACTGCAACACGGGCTTTCGTTAGGGGCTAAGGAACGCTTGACCTACGGTGTTGACGCGCTTCTCACGCGCCCGGACACGGAGGGTTCCATTACAGGCGCTAATGAAGACGACGATAACACCAACGAAATCGGTCTTTATCTGCAATCGGAAACCGAACTGACAGACCAACTCAGGTTTGTCGCGGCGGCTCGGATGGACTATCACAGCCACCTCGAAAACCCGGTGATCTCGCCGCGCGCCGCGCTGGTATTCAAGCCGACCCCCGACCACAACGTGCGCGCCACCTATAACCGCGCCTACTCAACCCCGACCACGAATAACCTCTTTCTCGACATTCGAGCGGCAGAAGACGGGTTCGGATTGGGAGCGGCGTTCAAAGGTTTACTCCCCTTCAGTCCCGCCATTGATATTCGTGGTCAAGGCGTCGGTCTTGAAGGTTTTCATTTCAGACGCAGCGCGGACGGTCGTCCGCAGTTTAGATCTCCGTTTGCGCCGCTCGCACAACGCACGCCAAACGATTATATCGACTTGGACGACCCGGTATTCACCAACGTGATGTGGACGGTCGCGCGCGGTGCGGCGATGAAGGAATTCCTCGGTCAGGCGACGCAACTGTTGACTGCGCAGGGGATGCCGGCGGCTCAGATTCAGGCGCTGTCCCAAGCGTTTGACGCCATCGTGCCGCGGCAGGTGGAAGGTGTCAAGAACGTGATGCGCTCTCTCAATCTGGAAACGTTGGAGTTTACCCAGGTTGACGATGCATTTGACGTTGACCCGATGAAACCGACCATCACGCAGACTTATGAGCTAGGCTATAAGGGAACGCTGTTCAACAAACTCCTGATTGGCGTTGACGCCTACCATACAAGGATTAGAGATTTCGTGGGGCCCATAACACCGGAGACGCCGAATGTATTCCTCGATCCCGCAACACTCGGCGCGTATTTGGGCAGGCAGTTCGGGGCTGCGCTGGATAATCCACAGAACGCCATACTCAACGGAGCCTTGGTCGCGATGTTGGATAAGAACCCGGCGTTCGGCGGCAACAGCAACGGCTCGGCAGCCGACGAATTGGCCACCCTTTTCGCTACGGGTGGAGCTGGAATACCGTTCGGCACTGTCACCCCGGAAGAGGCGAACGACCCTGTAGCCGTAACCTCAACCTACCGCAACTTCGGAGATATCTCGTTGAACGGGGCGGATTTCAAATTTGCCTACTTCCTCAACGAGAACTGGAACATCGGAGGGAATTACTCCTTCGTTAGCGAAGACCTGTTCGAGAACGTCGACGGTCTGCGCGATGTTGCATTGAACGCTCCAAAGCACAAAATCGGTGCGAGTGTCGAATACTTGAATGCCGGTCTGAGCAACTTGGCGGCGCAACTGCGGGTTCGCTTTGTGGATGCATTTCCCGTCAATTCCGGCGTCTACCACGGTACCGTCGAGAGGTACACGACGTTTGACTTGAGCGCCGGTTACGATCTTCCGTTCTCGCCTAACACCCGCGTGTCGCTGGCAGTACAAAACCTGCTGAACAACGAGCATCAGGAATTTGTCGGTGTGCCGGAAATTGGTCGTTTATCCATTCTCCGTATCACGCAGAATTTCTAGCAAGCGGTTGGTTGTATCACGCTGTTTTCTACCCGGTGCTCGGCTTGGATTGCCAAATCCAAGCCGTGACCAACCAATCAAGAAACCGAGTTATTCCGCCGAAACTCGGTTTCTTCAACTCCCAGCACTTTCGGTAGGAGGGAATTCCGATTCCCGACTTGTCGCGATTCGGAGATCGCCCCCTACACGCATCCTGTAGTTTGGGTTGAGCATAGCGAAATTCAACTCTTAGCTGTTGAGGAGGATATTAAGAGCTTGTTTGAAAAGTACATTTGTAGGGTGCGCACTGCGCACCAGCCTTTAAAAGCCCCAGAGGGGATCAAGCGAACGGATAGTGAGTGCGATAGAGATCTTGAAGGTGTGTAGAAACGCCACAACCCCGTGAACCCAAGCCCCAGCGTGGGATCAACTGAGCGGATAGCGAAGGCGATAGAGATCTTGAAGGTGTAGAAGAGGCGACAACGCAATCTGAAAAAACCTTCTTCACGAGTCCAAATTCGCTTTGGCTCCAACTTTTCAAACAGGCTCTAAGCATCTGAAATCGTAAGCAAGGTTGGAATGTAGCAAAGATGTCAATCTGATGGTGGGTGCCAGTTTCTGGCGATCTATATTGAGCGTGCTTCAGTTACATATTCATTGTTCAGTCGTAGAGCAAGCACCGTGGCACGACCTGTCGAAGTGCTGCGGACGATGTGCGTACCTCCGTTTGCCCAGGAGAAGTGATGGGGCCAATCCTGGGTTCGTGGATTGAAGAGTGCAACCAATTCTCCGGTGGCAGGGTCAATCACATGGGTTTTGTTGCCCTTGAATTCGTTGCACCGATAGCAAGCAGCAACCCAGATTTTCCCGCGCATTGCTACCGCCGGCAGAGCGAGGAATTATATGGACATTAACGAGAGGCATCCCGATGAGTCGGCGAGATGTCTGACAATATTCGCAACGGTGATGGGCTTCGGCAGAGATATGTTCCCGAAGCACACGTGAAATCCTTGACAAAGTTACTCCACCGGCAATTCTTCTAACGCTGGTACTGGGTGACCATGCCAACGCAAGATCGACCATGCATACGCCTTGCGTAGCATTAAGCGGTCAGCCGCTAGACGTAACGCCTTCAATTCCTGTTGTTCGCTAGGCTGAATAGAATTCTCTTGATTCCTTTCGAGCAAATCACTTAGGTGCTGTTGCTGCTGAGCCGATATCTGGCTATCGGCGATTTGGCGCAGTTCATCAACATCGCAGATTTGCATCGCCAATAGCTCCTCGTGCATGTCGGCAGGCGCATTCTCGAAGGAGGGCGGGAGATTGCCGGTGATGCTCTGCGCCGCCAGTTGTTCGGGCGATCGATCCATTAAAGTTGCCATGTCAGTTAACAACTGAAAAACCGATTCGGGAAGCTCGATAGTAAGTCTTTGTCCTGCCATTTTACGAAAACCCCGGCGAGAAGATTAAGGTCAACTTGCTATACGTTACCACATCAAGTCGCAACCGACAACTCCCTAAGTCACTTCGAATTGCCCCAGTATTTTCAGGAAATCCGTCTGGCGGAGATTTACATCGACTACTCGTGGGAATGTTACGCCAACTCGTAGGTTGGGTTGAGCGAAACCCCACGGAAAAGCCACCCATCTGGATTGTACTCCGGCTTCTGTTTTTGCCCTATATCTCCTGAATCCGAGTGAAACCCAACACCTTAATGCTCGTCCGAAACACCGTTGTTGGTTCTCACGATCCTCACCTACACGTTTTAGCAGAATGAAAAAAGGACACACCCTATCTGGATGCCTTGTCAGGTTCCACACTTCTCGTTCCAACCTACGTCTACTCACAGACAAAAAGGTGTTATAAATGCCCAAAGGACAGCTACATATCGGCTGGTCGCGGATTGATATCACCCCACCGAAGAAGACGCTGCTGCTAGGCCAATTCCACGCGCGGCTAGCCGATACCGCGATAAGTCCATTGACAGCAACGGCGCTCGCGGTCGAGACCCGTGCACAGGATGACAGTCTGGAGCAGGCGATCTTCCTCTCTTGCGACTTGGCAGCGGAGAGTTTCAAGTCCGATTTGCGGGCGAAGCTAGCGGGTCGATGCTCCGGGTTCGATATAGAAAAACTCACCATCAATGCAACCCATACGCACAATGCGCCGCCTTTACGCTCCGGGACTTACGACGAGCCCGAGGATGACCCGGACTTCATGACGCCGGATGAGTATCGCGGCTTCCTCGTGGATCGACTTGCCGATCTCGTGGAAGAGGCGTGGGAAGACAGGCAGCCAGGCGCGATCAGCCGGGGATTCGCCTACGCCGTCGTCGGGCGCTGCCGCCGCGCCGTCTACCGCGATGGCTCCGCGCAGATGTATGGGGCGACCGACCGGGAAGATTTCCTTGGCATTGAAGCTTGCGACGATCATGCGGTAAATCTACTTTTCACTCAAGACGCCTCCGGCGCGCTGACCGGTATGTTGGTGAATCTGGCTTGCCCCTCGCAGTGCGATGAGCGAAAGGAGGAATTCTCTGCCGACTTCTGGCACGATGTCCGAGTCGGTCTCCGCGACCGCTACGGTCCGGCCGTGCATCTTCTGCCGCAGTGCGCCCCGGCTGGCGACGCTTCGCCTCATCTCTTGCTGGACCAGCGGGAGGAGAAAGACCTGCGCGACCGCGCGCACGTCGACGACAAGGGAATCATTGCTCGACGCATCATGACCGCCGTAGAAGAGGCGCAAGACCTGGCGTCGCCACCAGAGGGTGAAGTCGAGTTTCGGCATATCGTGCGATCACTGCACCTGCCGCGGCTGCGCGTAACACCGGAGGAATATGAGATGGAGAAAAAGATTCCCACCATGAGTGAGGAGGAACTGAAACGGCAGCCTTGGGGCTTCAATCGTATCTGGCCGTTTGGCGCTGTCAGCGACCTCGTCAGTCGTTACGAGAATCAGGATGAGAATCCGACCCACCACGTAGAGTGCCACATCATCCGACTCGGGGATGTCGTCTTCGCCACCAACCCCTTCGAGCTTTTCATGGACTACGGCGCTCGTATTCGTGCCCGGAGCAAGGCGCTGCAAACCTTCCTAGTACAGCTTGCGGACGGGTCGGGCAACGGCTGCTACCTTCCAACGCAGCGCGCTATCGAAGGCGGCCACTACAGCGCGATAATCAAGTCCAACTGGGTGGGCCCCGAAGGCGGCCAGTTGTTAGTGGACGAAACGCTAGCGAGCATCAATGAACTCTTCGCCGGAGAGTCCTACCCAAAGACGCGCTGACAAGTACGAAAGTTCCGATTTAGGTAATGGCGCTTAGGGTGTTGTAGCACCACCACGTGGAACTGCGGATCCGGTAAAAACAGCCTATAAAAGCGCATCTGAGAGGCTATTCTTCATGGAAGGCTATTCACAGATTCAGAAACCTAAGCTGGCTTACACGTATGAGTTCCAATTCGATCAGTTGGGCCTCATGTCCGAGTGTTTGGATGCGCACGGTTTCGCAATCATCAAAGATGTCTTGCCGGATTCGCTGGTTGACAGTTTGAAACAAGCCGTGCTTGATGGAACGGATCCGGAAAGGGAATTGAAGCCTGGTCAGAGTCGTACTCGACACGCTTGGATTGAATCTGGTCCCGGCGCTTGGCAACTCGTGGAATATGAGCCATTTATGCGAATCCACCGGCATATTGTTGGGACGGATCGGCTGACAATCCATCGGTCCGCCGCCATCATTCGGATGCCGGGCAATCCGCCGGGCGCTTGGCACACTGACTGGTGCGGGTTTTCGACGGAGCCGCCGAAGAATTCCGGTGACGTACTGAATCGCGGGCTTTGGCCTTCGGGCAAATGGTTCTACCTGACCGGATCTCGTCCGGAACATGGCGGACTGTGCGTTATCGAGGATTCTCACGTCGAGAATTGGGAAGCTCCCGACGGTTTCAACCTGACTGCGGATAAGCGGTCCTTTCATAAGACGGACGAAGCAGAGAAACCGTACGTCGGTTTTGATGTCCCGGGGGCGGTGCCGCTGTTCACCGAGCCGGGCGACATGATTGTGTTTGCCCACCGAACCTATCATGCAGCGTGTTTTACCAACCGCACTGACGAAGCTCGGTTGTCTTGCGCCATAGGATTTCGCGACCGGCGTCACTCCATTGAGGTGCCGTGGGAAATTCCGGAAGCCGGTAAACAGTTCTTAGCCGATCTACCACCACACCTTCAACAATACACCAATGGGTACACCAGCATCGACACCGAATGGCGAGGATCAAGCGACTGAATAAGGAGCGCGATAGAGATCTCTTCAAGTGAGTGAATTACGAGGGTGATACAAATCTCCCCTCACTTATTGACCAAACGGGTTGGGAGATCTCTATCAAGACTATCTATCGCGCTCGCTAACCACTCGCTTGATCCCTACGAATGCCGGTGCATGCCGAACCGAGGGCTATCGTTCGGCACTTTATGGGGCTAAGCACAGCAGGACAGAAACGTCCCGATCACTGGAATGCAAAAATCGCAAAGGAGACTTCCAAATGTCACAAGAATTAGCCGTACACGGCGGAAAACGAACGGTACCCGAGGGATTTGTCCAAACCTGGCCCTATGTTACGGAAGCCGACCAAGAGGCTGTGATGGACGTATTCAAATCCGCTAGAATCACCGATCAGCAGCGGATCCAATCCGAAGGTCTCACAAAAGAGTGGGCTGAATACATGGGCGTGAAATACTGTATTCCCGTAAACAGCGGCACCGCCGCGCTTCACTTGTGTGTGGCAGCCGTGGGTATAGAACCGGGCGACGAGGTGATTGTTCCCGCGTTTACCTTCTGGGCAACTGCGGCAGCAGTGTTGCACCATAACGCCATACCTGTTTTTGTGGACATCGATCCGAGGACGTACTGCATAGATCCGAATCTAATTGAAGACAAGATAACGGAAAGAACAAAAGCCATCATGCCCGTGCATATTCACGGCATGCCCGCGGACATGGACGCCGTGCTTGAGATAGCCGAGAAGCACAACCTGAAAGTGATAGAGGATGTCGCTCAGGCGCATGGCGCAAGGTACAAAAGCCGCCTGTGCGGTTCTATGGGTGACGCCGCGGGATATAGCACGCAGGCGTCAAAAACCCTTAGCAGCGGCTGCCAAGGCGGGTTATTCACGACCAGTGACGAAACTGCGCACGAGAGAGCCAAGTTATTGCAGTATTTCGGGGAGATTGTCGTGCCCGGACGAGAGCGGGAAGAGCAGGAATACAATGCCTACGGACTGGGCTGGATGTATCGGGGAGACATGTTCAGTCAAGCGTTCATTAGAAGTCAACTCAAGAGACTTGATGAAAACAACAGCCTCCGCATCAGAAACTGTGACTTTCTTACGGAGCATCTGAGGGAGATTGAAGGTATCGCAACTCCCTTTGTGCCAGACGAGTGTGATCCGGTTTATTACAACTACGTGGTGGGCTTTAAGCCGGGGGAACTGGGGCTGGATATCCCTCCGAGAATACTACGTGACAAGGTGCAGGATGCCATGAAAGCGGAAGGCGTACCGATGGGGCTATGGCAGCGTCTACCTGTCCCCGCGCAGGAGATATTCCAAAATGGGGTCGGGTACGGCAAGGGTTGCCCTTGGAAATGCCACAATTCCAGCGTGGAGTATAGACCGGACGACTACCCAAAGGCTGCCGAATTTATTGACTCACACTGTTACGTTTTCGACGTGAATCCTCCCAACGACCTTGAGCTAATGGGCATGTACGTCGAAGCATTCCGGAAGGTGATGGGCAATCTGGATCAAATACTATAGTCATCTTTCATTCATATTTTTCCATTGGTAGCGCCCCATTATTCCTATCGGAATAATTCATTCAGCAAGTAACACGTTCTGGTCGGAGTCCCTTTCCTCGATCCAGAGGATCAAACGAGTGAATAGCGAGTGATCAAGTGAGTGAATAACGAGCGCGATAGAAATTCCATAGAGATCCTAGATGTCAATAGAAGGCGACGTGTCCAGATTTCCGCGCTCCAGGGAGATCAAGTGACCGAATAGGGAACGCGATAGAGATCCTCATAGGGATCAAGTTAAGCGTTTCACGGGGCAGGTTGCACAGTTTCAATGTCTCAATCTGTTGGTTCCCACGTAATCTTGGACGAAAGAATCCTTTTTAATTCATCAGTCGGTCCGATTAAGAAGATGTTCCATAGCGACCGTTTTCGTAGGGGCGGGGTTCCCCCGCCCGATAGGGACAAGTGTTAGTAATTTCACGAGGGAATTTCCCTGCAATACTAAGCGAAATCTCTTAAATTGATCCTTATGGGGAACGCGATAGAGATCCTCCATGTGGTGTATTGCTAGATAGTGTTACTTGAGAGCACGCCATTATCCCTGTCGGAATAATTCATTCAGCAAGTAACACGTTCTGGTCAGAGTCCCTTTCCTCGATCCAGAGGATCGAAATGTCAATAGAATGCGACATGTCCAGAGTGCCGCACTCCAGAGGAGTGCAATGTGGAGTGTTACTTGATAGTATTGTTATACTTTGCGACCTCTTGTAGCGTGCGCATTGTGATCATGCGACTGAACAAGGAGATCAAGCGAGCGAATAGCGAGCGCGATAGCCAATCCTGCGATAGTAGATCCCATAGCGCATGCAACAGAAATCTTCGCGAATTCCGACACTTCACTGTTCATGTGAAATGAATCAGGAAAAACGACCAAGATAGTATCAATCTCTTCTCCCTCAATAAGAGTTTGTAACTGTTTGCTACTTATACCATTTCGCTTGAATTATAGTGCATAAAATGTCTTAACTATAGCATTCACATATCCCGTAGGCGGGGCATCTTGCCCCGCCGGCTTTGTGCGGAGGCAAGACATCTTGTTCCGGTTCGCGCAATTTTCTTTACCTGATTTACGCGGTCAATGCGCAATCATTTTAAAGAAATGGTATTAGAGCCCGTTTGAAAAGTAGGCGGCAAAGCCATTTTTGGTCATTTGAGGGTCAAAATCATCGGATTTTCAAGACGTTTACCCCAAAATGACCTCTCTCGAAGACGGATTTGGACTCTTCAAGCAGGTTCTTAACATCCCTTGTACCGTAGACATATTTCCCGGTCTCCGAATCAGATTTCAATCTACATTTTTTCGCACCGAGTCGTTTTAGAACCTGTTTGAAAAGTGGGTGGCAAAGCCAATCGTCGGTCTTATGAAGGACAGAATCATCTATAATCGCTTTGTCGCAAACAGCATTTTTCCAACCTGTATCTCTGTTCTCGTCCTTCCTACAATCTATCCTTCAAAGGGGTGCCACATTTCGGATTTTTGTCCACATTTGTGGCACCTGGCACAAACCCTTACAAGACAAGGGTTTGAACGCCTTTTAAGCCGAATTTTCCCAAATTGTGTCCATATTTGTGGCACCCCTTTGCATTTCACTGTGGACCGCCATCCCTCGACTGGAAAAGCCCTAGAACCCCCGTGTAGTCTTGACGCAGCGTATTCACCAAGTCTAAATTGAAGTATGATTTTGGTTTTGGCATGGACTTTGCTGTATATTACGGCTGAATCTTGAGTTACTATGGACACTCAAACCATCTTGATTACCAATCTGTTTAAATTTTCTAGATGCGCCTTTCGGGAAAGGCGCATTGGGACGTTAAAGACTCGGAAGTTGGACAATTTTGACCTCCAAATTGCTGAAACATGGTTTGCTATCTAATTTCCAAATAGGTTCTAAAGGAGAAAAACAATGAAAGGAATTTTTGAGTTTATAGGATTGCTCAACGATAGTAAGGAAAGAATCGCCGCATTTACATCCGTAAGAAACGAGCCGGCGCTTCTACTTAAAACCCCCGATGAAACGGAAAGCCCGACTTTCAATTTAACGAATTTGGGCCTTACATCAGCGCAATGTTATTGGGAGCATATCATGAAAAACTGCATTTCAGCGTTCATTTTGATGACTATCGTTATGTTGGCAGGGTGTGACAACCAAGGAACAATTCCAAACGTGCTTGCTCAAATCGACGGTTCGCATGAGCAACTAGAAATTACGTGCAAACGTTTAACCTTAGTCGATGACGAAGGCACTCCCAGATTAACACTGTTTACAGATTCAAAGACTGGAGACCCTGGTATCACAATGTCGGGCAATAGTGGCAGATTGCACATGAACTTAGGAACACATGGTGTGCGAATTGTTATGGAATCCAGCCTGGGAGAAGCAAGGATAACGTTAGAAGCTGATGATTCTGAAGCGAGTATTACTCTCGCAGACGAAAATGGACGTATAGAACTTATTCCGCCTCGAAAGTGAAACGCTTAAGCGGTATGCGATCAATGTCTATTGGCATAACCCCGGTAGCACAGGTAAGGAAGGAGAGGTCATGCTATCTTCTCCAGAAGGTATGACGCAAGGGGAAAAATGGATTGAGGATTATTCCCGCTAATACCATTTCTCTAAAATGCTTGTGCATTGATCGCGTGAATCAGGTCAAGAAATTTGCATGGAGCGGAACAAGAAGTCTTTTCTCCGTGCAAAGCCGGCGGGGCAAGATGCCCCGCCTACGTGTAAGTGGGCGATATATTTACGACATCATATGCACTGTTATTCACGAGAAATGGTATAATTACTTGGGGGCTTTTAAGCCTAAGATACAGAGGACGGCGCGCTTCTACCTATAGTATTCGATTGTAATTCCCGACTTACCGATTCCAAAAACTTCTGTCCAAACTGCGATACTGTATCGCTTCCGAAACATGCTCCCCCTCGATGGTCGGGCTGTCCCCAAGGTCGGCGATGGTACGCGCAACCTTCAGAATTCGGTCATACGCGCGGGCGCTAAGACCGAGTTGCGTGATGGCAACCCGCAGCAACTCTTGGGCATCCTCCTCGACCTTGCAGAACTCGCGGAGGTGTTTGGATTCCATATTCGCGTTGCAGTATACCGTCGTTTGAGCGAAACGATCCTGTTGGATACGGCGCGCGGTCTGTACGCGCTTACGAATATCCCCCGACGGCTCGCCTGCGAAGTCGCTCGACAGATCTTTGTATTTGACAGCCGGAACCTCAACCTGCAAGTCGATCCGGTCAAGCAGCGGACCCGAAATGCGAGAGATGTAGTTCTGAATCTGCTGCGGCGAGCATCTGCAGTCGCGGGTCGAATCGCCGAAAAACCCGCACGGGCACGGGTTCATCGCGGACACAAGCATGAAATTCGCGGGATAGGTGTAAGACGCCGCCGCCCGGGCAATCGTCACGTGCCCGTCCTCAAGCGGTTGGCGCATCACCTCAAGTACATTTTTGCGGAACTCCGGCAACTCGTCCAGAAACAGCACGCCGTTGTGCGAGAGGCTGACCTCGCCGGGGTGTGGAAACTTCCCGCCGCCGATCAATCCGGCATCCGAGATGGTGTGGTGCGGCGAACGGTAGGGGCGCGTGGCTATCAGCGGCACGTCATCTGCCAAAAAGCCCATAATGCTGTGAATCTTTGTCGTCTCAAGTGCCTCGTCCAGTGTCATGTCGGGCAGGATGGTCGGAATCCGCTTGGCAATCATGGTTTTGCCCGATCCCGGCGGTCCAATCATAATCAGATTATGCCCGCCCGCGGCGGCAACCTCGATAGCCCGCTTGACGTGTTCCTGCCCCTTCACGTCGACGAAGTCAATCATATACTCCGAGTGCTGCTGAAACGCCTCCCGAATGTCGTACTTAAACGGTTCAATGCTGCGTTCGCCGTTCAGGAACTGAACCGCTTCCTGCAGTGATTCCACGGGGTAAATATTCAACTCATCAACAATTGCGCCTTCCTTGGCATTCGCTTTTGGTAGAATGGCACCGGTGAACCCCTTCTCTTTGGCATTGATCGCAGTCGGCAGACAACCCCGCACCGAGCGGATGCTCCCGTCAAGCGCCAATTCCCCCAATACCAGCGTTTTGTCAAAGCGGTCGCTACGGACTTGCGCCGTAGCCGCCAAGACCCCCAGAGCTATCGGCAGGTCGAAGGCAGATCCCTCCTTGCGCACATCGGCAGGCGCGAGATTAGCCGTGATTCGGGTCGTCGGAAAATAGAAACCGGAATTCTTGATTGCCGCTGCCACTCGCTCGCGGCTCTCCTTTACCGCGCTATCCGGCAGCCCGACCGTATTGAAGGCGGGCAGTCCATCCGCGATGTCAATCTCTACCTGAACAATGTAGGCATCAATGCCCATGACTGCGCTGCTCTGCACCGTGGCAAGCATATTTACCTCTTCTCCATATCTTTACTTCTAGCGCTACGAAATGAAAAACTTCCCAAACGATCAAGAGAGCGAGTGCGATAGGATTCCCATAAAAATCCTCTTCTCGACTTTGCACATGTGTAGGGTGCGATCAACCAAGCGAAAAGCGATCAACCGACTGATTAGGATCAAGCATGCGAATAGCACGCGCGATAGAGATCCCCGCGATAGAAAATCCCCTACGATAGAAATCCCCTGCGCACCAGCCTTTAAAAAAGCCAGAGGGGGGAAGGTGTATAACAGAGGGAAACACAAACACAGGCTTACAGAAGATTTTCAACAATCTCGCCTCCTCCTATATCGGCCCAACCCGCCGCGGCCCCCTATCCATCGCCAGCATGGACGAATCATAACTTCGCTTCATCAATTCGAGTTTTAACCCCTGGCTACTGCGCTTATCCCACAGGTTCTCAAACTCATCTGGATCGGCTTCCAAGTCGTAGAGCTCCCCGTGTCGATGCCCGTGATACACCACCAGCTTATGCGACCTATCTCGGTACATCGTGGCAAAAGTGCCATCCGGCATGTCGACGGCATCGTAGTATTCGCATCGGACGAAGTCACGGTGATGGTCTCCCGAGACCTCCCCCCGTAGGATGGGCAACAGCGATCGTCCCTGCATCTCGTCGGGCACCTCCAATCCAGCCAACTCCAGCAGCGTCGGCGCTTTGTCGAGGAGTTCTACCAGTGCATCGCTCTTCAATCCGGACTCGAAGTGTCCGGGCCAGGAAAAAATGAGCGGTACGCGCACCAGTCCCTCGTAGAACCGGCACCCCTTCTGGATCAATCCGTGATCGCCCAGCATTTCCCCGTGATCGCTGGTGAAAAGAATCACCGTCTTCTCACGCTGTCCGGTTTCCTCCAGCGTTTCAAGGATACGCCCCACCTGATCATCAATCAGCTTAATCATCGCGTAATAGGCAGCCTGCAAGCTTTTGGCATCCCGTGCGCTCCGTGAATCGGCATCAGCCGCGGTTGGCGACCTTGGAGATTGCGGCACAATCGGGTTTTTGATATCCAGCTTGTCCGGAGATTGCCCCCTAGATTGAAAATCAACGGCTTCTAGTCTCTTCTGCTGTTCTAGGTCGGTTTCGCGAAATAGCGGTCCGGGCATCTCCGCGGGATCAAACATCTCCCTGTAAGACTGTGGCGGATTGAAGGGCGGATGGGGATCATAGATATTCACGCTCGCGAGCCAAGGTTGTTCTCGGTCCTCCCGGATAAAATCAATCGTCTTTTCCGCGCACCAGGTGGTTTGATGGAGTTCAGCCGGTACGCCCTCAACGTTCGCAATTAACTCCCCAAGGATATGCCCTTTTTCTCGCACCCAGTCCGCATAATCGTGCCCCTTTTCCCAGTCATCACGGGGCGCGTGGCTGTACTGCCAATATCGGTACCCGTCGTTCGCACGCCGCTCGACGCGTCCGTACGCACTGGCGAGGTGCAGCTTCCCGATTAGCCCGCAATCGTAGCCGGCTTTCGCCAATATGCGGGTAACCAAGGGCGGATCGTCCGGGAAATATTCGTTCCCGTTACCGTTGACGTGCACGGTGCTTGGATACATTCCGGTTAGAAAACTCGCCCGGCTGGGCGTGCATATCGGACTCTGACAGAAGGCATGGGTGAAGGCGACTCCATCTTGCACCAACCGGTCAATATTCGGCGTTGAAACATGCGGATTTCCCAAGGCGCCGATAGTGTCGTATCGTTGCTGGTCCGTGCAAATCCAGAGGATGTTCGGAAGTAGGTCTCCTTTGCTCGGCCTATTGTTGGTAAGCATAAACTCCTCTGCATATGCGAGCTATCGGTTGGCGCCTTGTACACTGTCAGGTAGATTATGGCAGATTAGGACTCTCGCAGTTGGAAATCCCAGATTTTTGGCACAGATTGATATGCTTCATATTAGACTTCAAGGAATCGTGTCTCAAAGAAAGGCTTGAAACCCATTTGAGCCCAGAATGCCGAGGCTTCCGGGTTCTGTACGTTAAAATTTACTTCGACCCGCTGTACATTTTGTGACCGAAACCAACCAATGCACGACTGAAAAAGTTGCCTGCCGATGCCCTTCCTCTTGTGAGATGTCGCAACCACAAGTTCGTTAATTTGCCCGACACGCCCTGTGTCTACTGGTCGTTTTATAATACCCCAGATATATCCGACTATCTTGCCAGTCTCATGACGCCATGTGAATAGCACTTCGCCTTCGTCTTCTACCGCACTTCTGAACTGTATCTGTTTGTGGTTGAGAACTCCCTCCGTCAAGTCGAGCAGATGACAGAATGTGTTCTGTGATTTAACGCCGTCACGGAAAACTTCGACAATTCCCTCTATATCAGCCAGTCTCGCTCTCTCTATTGTCACGGTCATCTTCCGGTATTATCCAGTTTGACAACAGCGTAGGCATTGATTTCCACGACTGCCCGGTACCGTAGTAAGCATGGCTATCTCTTCTCCACATCACGAAATCGAGCGTGCGTCGCATAAACTCCTACGAATTATTCGGGATTTTCATCTGTTCACATGCGTCATATTCTAGCAGAAGGCATGTATACGGTCAACTCCGTTACACAAAAAACAGCTAGGTTGGGACTTACGTAGTTCTCGTAGGGAACGCAGATCTGCGTTCCCTACAATCTGAATTGCGCAAGGTCTTCATCCAAGGGTTCGCGGCAAAATCTTCTTAAGGTCTATAGGTTGGAATCAAGCGAGTGGGTAGCGAGTAGCATTTTCTATCGCCTTAGGAACTCTATCATAATCGATTGCCGATACAATCACGAATCCGGCTCGAAAATCAACTCCGGCACCACCACCTCCCAGCTATCACATTCAAGGCCGCTCTGGTACTGCGGCTCTGAACGCTCGCGGTCCCAAGCGACAATGGCAAAGACCTTGGCAAATGTGCACCTCATGCCGTCAAGCCCCTTGAAACCGGCGGCAAGCTTTCCCACGACCGTCCCGTTGCTATCCAGAAGTTCCCAACGTTTCGACCTGACCCGCACCTGCAACGAATCGCCGGGCTTGAGCGCGGCAATAGCGCAATGCACCCGATCGCTAGGACGCCTATACCCGGCGAAACCCAGAAAGACATCCCCTAGGCTGAGCCGCCTATAGCGGCGTCCGAGTTCCGGCGGTGCCGGTGGAAGTTCAATGGGCATTGGGTGGCGTATTACCGAAGGATTGCCCTGCAAGGCATCCTGCAGTGGGTGCGCCCCCGGAAAACGCGCCAGAGCGAGCGTGTGCCGCGCGCGAGTCATTGCCACGTAGTACAGCCGGCGCGGGGCATCCACATCCTCTCCGTAGTCAATCCGATCCCAACCTCCGTCCAGCACAACCACATGGTCGAACTCCAAGCCCTTGGCGCGATGGGCGGTCAGCAGCAACAACCCGCGTTGGCGGCGGCGCACACTCCGTCCCCACTCTGCCAGCCATTCGATAAAGTAATCGGCAGATGTTTCCGCACCTCCGGTCTCCATCGTGTACTCCGCTATGCCCTCCCGCAGCAGTTCGGTCCACGGGTTTGAGGGTTGTTTGACCGTCCAGTCGTCCAGGTCTGCACTCGTCACCAGCCGGGAATCCCGTTCCCGTAGCCACGTCACGAGCCTTCCGGTTTCTCGCAGACGCCAAACGTTCAAGATGTCTTCATTTGCCATCTGAACCGGAATCCCCTCAAGTTCGCAGAGCCCACGCACTGGATCAAGGTAACTCCATTCGCGCGCCACCACTGCGCATTTAGACCAGTCCCAGTCTGGAGTCAAACTCGCCAATCGCTTCAACCCGGCGATGACTACTTGCGCCTGAGTGACAGCGCTATCGCCAGCGGACAGTATTTGCACTCTTCCGTGGGCTACGGGGTCTCGATCACTCCACGCGCCGCCGGGAGGTTCTTTGGCGCGCGCCCTGTCAATGCCTATGGGATGCCCGGTCTTCATTCGCTGCCGCGCCGGCGCGATTACCGCATTGGCAGCCGCGATGATATGGGCGGTGGAGCGGTAGTTGTCGGTCAGAAAGGTGGGTTTGGCGCCGTAGTCGGATTCGAAGAGGCGGATAAACTCAACCGACGAACCGTTGAAGGCGTAGATGTTTTGATCGTCGTCGCCTACGGCGAAGAGGCTCAGCTTGTCGTCTTCGTCGGCGAGGGTTCTGCCCGCCAGCGCGGAAATCAACGCGTACTGATCGGCGCCTATGTCTTGGTATTCATCCACCAATATCCAACGGAAACCCGCCAGCAGCCGCCCCCGATACTCGTCCGCTTCGTCCGGCGGCAGTCCCTCCCCGCGCAGCAACGCCGCCGCATCTCGGAGTACGCCTTGAAAATCTTCGTCGTCCACAGAATTTGCGCGTCCCGCAAAACTGGCGCCGACAAGACGCATGGCGAGCGCGTGGCACGTCAACACCATCACCCCGCGCGCGTCGTCCCCGATCAGCTCCGCAAGACGGCGGCGAATCTCGACCGCCGCGTGCCGGTTGTAGGCGAGAGCCAAGATGCCGCGAGGATTTTCTCGCTTTGCGCGTACCAGATAGGCGATACGATGCACCAATACCCGTGTTTTGCCGGAGCCGGGACCGGCGAGCACCAGCACGTTCGTCTGCTCTCGGTCATCTACCACGATGCGGCGCTGAATGGGGTTTCTCAGGCTTTCGACAATGGCTCGCCACGACTCCGGAGTAGTCTGCCGCGAAATTTCCCCCTCGCTGTCCGGAAGCCAGCGGCGCAGAAAATCATCTCGGTCCAGCATGAAATAGTCCATTGCCAGACGCAGGGCGTCAGCCATCGACCCAAGCCCCCGCTGCGCGAACTCCGCCATAACATGGATTTGCAGAATCTGTTCGCCGTAGTGGAGTTTGAGTGATGCAAAATCCGCTTGGGCGAAACCTCGGCGTTCCGGATTCAGGTGGATGGTCATCGCCGGTCGAAACACCGTCAGACCGCTATTGAGTTGGGTAACCTCCTGTTCGTGAAGCCATAGTAGTGCGCGCTCCATCAACTTGACAGGGTTCTTGACTCGGCTCATGAAGATTTGGTCCGACTTGACCGCCACCAGCAGTTTGCCCAAGGTCGTCTCGGCGAGTAGGTCTGTGCCTCGACTTCCCGGCGGCAGGCTGGCGAGCAGATGTTCGAGGAGGCGCTGCGCGGCTTCGCGTCGCAGCCTGGCGGTTTCCTTCAACGCATTCCACTCGCGTTGCAACGTCACGCGCACCATCTCTCGATCATGCCCTCGTACTACGAGACTTCCCCCGCCACTGCCCTCGCCCCGTCCATCGGCGGCGATGCTTCGGAGAATCCGCCATAGGCGTTCCGGCAAGGCGTAGACATGCCCCTCCTCCTTCAGCCGTTGGCTGGCGACGCGGAGATGCAGCATGGAACTCTCGCCCTTATCCATATCGGGAGCCGTCTCACGTAGTAGGTCAATCAGGGCACCCTCCAGCGCCGCCGCCTCGTCGTAGCGTTTCCGCGACGAGCGTTCGATCCCGGTGTGTACGAAGGCAGTCAGCACGGTGTCGTTGCTCGCTATACCCAATTGTTCCAGATCGAAGAGCGCCCCTCGCACCCCTTCCGAAGTTAGACCCGTTGCCGCCATCAGTTCGTCCGTGGAGATACCCTCGTCCGGGTCTGCCTCGATCAGTCTTTCAACGATGGTCAACAGTTGGCAACGGTAGGCATCTCTGATATGAGTCTTTTCCAGCTTGGCGCGCACCTCCTCCTTCGATCTCACGCGCAGCGAGGACGGAAAAACCTGTACATGGTTCTCCTCTCGGCTCAAAAGCACCGCCTCCTCCAACCATGCCACCGCGGTGCGCACGCGGTTGTCGTCGGTCACCGAATCTCGCTCAAAGGCTTTGTCTTCATCCTCAAGCAGGATTTCACCGGGGGTGGCTACCACCTCGCCGCCCAATCGCTTTCTCCGATCCAGATTCCGCAGTGCTCTCAGCACTCCATGGATTTCCCGCCGCGTCAGCCGAGAATAAGCCGACATGCCAAACTGGTGCTCCACATCTTCAGGCGCGTAAAGCAGCACGCAGCGCGCCGTCCTCTGGTCTCGGCCGGCGCGGCCCGCCTCCTGCAGGTAATTTTCCAAGGAACCGGGGATGTCGGCATGGATGACTAGCCGCACATCCGATTTATCTATTCCCATGCCGAAAGCGTTGGTGGCAACGATAACTCGCAGGCCGCCGCGGATGAAACTCTCTTGGACATGCTTCTTTGTCTCCGGAGGCAGCTTTGCATGGAAGTGGACCGCCGCCATCTCTTTTGCCTGCAAGAACTCGGCAATCTCTTCGGTCTGCCGTCGAGTGGCGCAGTACACGATGGCGCCGCCCGGCTCATCCGCCGGCAAATCCGCTGTAATAATCTGATGGATGTTAGTGTACTTCTCGCCGCCGGTCGTCCGCACAACCACAAACTCCAAGTTGGTTCGTTGAGCGCCGCCGTCAAAGACCTTCAGTTCAATCCCTAGTTCATCACGGAAATAGTCCACGATTTCCGCCTTCACATCGGGCTTGGCGGTCGCGGTCAGGCACAACACGGGTGGCACCGGTTCGTCCCCGGCTTTTTCGCGGATGAACCGACCCACGTACCGGTAATCGGGCCGAAAGTCGTGCCCCCACTTCGAGAGGCAGTGCGCCTCATCTAGCACCCAAGCGCCGATTTCGCGTTGCGCCAAAACCCGGCGAAAGGAGACGCTGCGAAGCTGCTCCGGCGCAACGAGGACGATACCGGCATCCCCCAAGCGCACTCGGTCTAGGGCATCCGCCCGCTCGGGCATCGACAACATCCCGTTGACAGTGACGCAGCAACCGATGCCCCGTGCATCAAGCCCCGCCACTTGGTCTGCCATCAAGGCGACCAACGGCGAAATTACTACCGTCAGAGCGCCTGTCTTGTCGTAGGATGACAGTGCCGGGAGCTGATAACAAAGCGATTTGCCGCTACCGGTCGGCAGGATCCCCAGCACATGTTCGCGCGCCATCGCGGCTTCGACGATGGACTGCTGAATGGATCTTTCGGCATCATCCGCAGGCTTTTTTCGGAAGTCGTCAAAACCGAACCAGCGGGTGAGTTCCTTGCGGGCGTCGTGCCGTTCCCTGCACCAGCCGCAAGCGGCATCGGCGCAGGAGGTGTCGCGCAGCCGGCGAACCAACCGACCCGCCTCGGGAAACTGATGCCGCACCCAAGGGGGCATGACCGAGTTTCCACCGGACACCGATATCCACGCCAAGGCATAAGCCAACTCCCAGGCGTGCCGGTCGGCATTTACTATCGCCTCGCGGGCGTGTGTCTGGCATGCCTTGTCATTTAGAAGTGCGTAAATGGCGACGTACGCCTCTGCATCGACCGGCTTTTGCGAGCCACGTAGGGATGCGAAAAACCCATCGAATCCCGCGCCGTCGACTGCCGTGGTCAACCAATGCCATGCTGTCAACAGGTCGGACGATGTGCCGCGAAAAGCCTTCTGCTGATCTTTGAAGACCTCTAGGGCAAGTCTGGCATCCAACTCCGGGTCGTTGATGCGTCCGCGTTTGAGCTGCCCATCCTGATAATGCTTAACCAAGTGATGATACGGGTTGCGCGGGAAGGCTAGGGGATTGAGTCTGAGCGTATCCACGGCAGGCAGCCGCAATAGTCCCAGATTGGGGTTCGCGGCTCGCAGGTGGGGCAAGTCGAAATCGATCAGGTTGTGGCCCAGCAGGAAGTCAACGCCATCGGCAAAATCATCCAGCTTTGCCAATGCCGAAGCCAATCTGCCGGGCGTCGAGCGGAGGATTAGGGATTGACCGGTATCCGGGCGCACCGCTGCATAGGCATGGATACGGCGGTCCTTGACGCCGACTTCGAGATCCAGCGACAGGCAATTCAATGAGAGGTTACTACTTTCGTCAGCCAACAGGGTGAGTCTATCCGCGCTCGGTTCACGCGACCGATTTGTGGATTTTAATCCGCTCCAGTGCGCCATATTCTAGCAGAAGGAGTATGCCCAATCAACCCCGTTCCGCCTGGAGAACCTCTCGTAGGTTGGGATTATGCGACTGCATAGGATCAAAGGAGATCAAACGAATGAACAGTGAGTGCGATAGAGATCCCTCGCCTGATCGCGACCTTCTGTCACGAGCAAAACTCGCTGCAACACAAGAAACGCTGTGAAGGAAGACGCTCCCACGATCAAAATCAGCCCTACGTAGGTTGGGTTGAACAGCGCTAACCAAAAATTCAAACATCCCACTTAGTTGTTGAGGTTAGATGTCGCGTGAAATCCCTCGGAAATCCAGTGAAACCCAACTTGAAAATTACCGTCTCCGCTAAGATGTTGGGTTTCATTCCATCTAACCACACTGCACTATCGTTGAAAATCCTTCCTATGGTTCGCGTTAGATAGTGATTCGCATTTACCCATTCAACCCATCCTTTCTTCCTTCCACTCTTCCACATCACTCAAAATCAGACGCGTTTCCCCTGTTCCTCCAATTGGTTTGACTTTGTATGCTCGATCTGGTATAATCATTACATAGTTACAAGATTCTTATATGGAATTTGAAATCATGCTCTTCCAACCCACGTCCATCAACAATCGCCCTGCCATCGCTTCCGCAGGGAACAATCTTTTGGATCTATTGCGATTGCCTTGCGTGATGGGCGGAGGCGTAATGAGGAGGCGTTAGACTGCATTCATACCGATTCCCGATTTACAGCCCATCATCGAACCCCCCTTCGGTGGTGGGCTTTTTATTTGCTTTTAGTGGATCACAAGAAAACGACTTAAAACTGGGAGCCACAGCCAATTGCACAAGTTGACGAATTGAGGAGAACCGAAATGCCAGAACACTCATATCAGCCCGGGGCAATCGAGCCGAAATGGCAACGCATCTGGGACGAACGAAAAACGTTCCGCACCCCCGACGACCCCGGGGCATGGAAAGGAAAACCGAAGTATTATATCCTTGATATGTTTCCATACACCTCCGGGGCGGGACTGCACGTGGGTCACCCCAAAGGCTACACCTCCACGGATGTGTTGGCTCGCATGAAGCGGATGCAGGGCTTCAACGTGCTGCACCCGATGGGCTGGGATTCGTTTGGGCTAACCATCGAACGCACTGCCGAGCGCGAAAATATCCACCCGGCTATTGTGACGAGCAGAAACATCGACAAATTCCGTGAACAGATTAAACGCATCGGGTTCTCCTACGATTGGGACAGGGAGATAAGCACGTCCGCACCTGACTACTACCGGTGGACGCAGTGGATTTTCCTGAAACTCCACGAGAAAGGACTGGCGTACCTTGATGACATTCCGGTCAACTGGTGCCCCGCCCTCGGAACGGTTCTCTCCAACGAGGAGGTCAAAGACGGGAAGTACGTGGAAACCGGCGATCCGGTGGAGCAACGCCTGATGCGGCAGTGGATGCTGAAGATTACCGCCTATGCCGAGCGACTCCTAGAGGACATTGAAGAACTCGATTGGCCCGAAGGAATCAGGGAGATGCAGCGGAACTGGATCGGCAAATCGGAGGGTGCGGAGATAGCGTTCAAGATAAAGGACTCCGATGCCTCATTCTCTGTTTTCTCCACTCGCCCGGATACGCTGTTCGGCGCGACATACTGCGTCTTCGCGCCCGAGCACCCGCTGGTTGAAGAATTTACGACGGAAGAGCATCGCTCCGCTGTCAAGGCTTACGTCGAGGAGGCGAGGAACAAAACCGATCTGCAGCGAACAGATCTCGCCAAGGAAAAAACCGGCGTTTTCACGGGGGCTTATGCAATCAACCCAGCGAATGAAAAGGCAATCCCCATCTGGGTTGCCGACTACGTACTGATGGCGTACGGCACGGGAGCCATTATGGCGGTGCCCGCTCAGGACGACCGCGACTGGGAGTTCGCCGAAGCACATAATCTGCCTATAGTCCGCACCGTTCAACCGCCGGAAGACTTTGAAGGTGGCCCCTACCTCGACGATGGTCCCGCGATCAATAGCGATTTTCTCAACGGCCTCGGCGTTCAGGCTGCGAAATCGAAGATGATTGAGTGGCTTGAAGAGCAGGGAAAAGGTGTACGTCAGGTGCAATACCGCCTGCGCGATTGGCTGTTTTCGCGCCAACGCTACTGGGGCGAACCCTTCCCCACGGTACAGTTGGAGGATGGTACGATTATGGCGCTGCCCGAGGGCGAACTTCCGGTGGAGTTGCCGCCTATTGACGAGTACAAACCGACAACCGATGGCGAGCCGCCCCTTGCGCGCGCCTCCGACGACTGGCTGATGGTCACCTTGCCGGACGGAAGGAAAGGCGTGCGGGAAACGAACACCATGCCCCAGTGGGCGGGGTCGTGTTGGTACTATCTGCGATACATGGATCCGCAAAACGAGGCTGAACCTTGGTCTGCCGAGGCGGAGCAGTATTGGATGCCGGTTGATCTCTACGTCGGCGGCGCCGAACACGCGGTGCTGCACCTGCTCTACGCGCGGTTTTGGCACAAAGTGCTGTACGACTGCGGGCTTGTCTCCACGAAGGAACCGTTCCAGAAACTCTTTAATCAGGGTATGATTCTCGCCTACTCCTATCAGGATGACAACGGCAAATACTACTCCCCGAAAGAGGTGGAGGAGCGTGATGCGGCGTGGTTCGTGAAGGCATCCGGTGTGCCGGCAAACACCCAGATTGAGAAGATGTCCAAGTCCCGCTTTAACATCGTGACGACGGAGGAGGCAATTGATGCATACGGCGCGGATTCCCTTCGCCTGTATGAACTGTTTATCGGTCCCCTGAGCGTCAGCGCGCCGTGGCAAACGCGCGGCGTGGATGGCGTCTACCGATTTCTTCAACGGGTGTGGCGGCTCGTGATCGACGAAGACACCGGCGAACTCAATAGCAAACTGACCGACGCCCCCATTGACAGCCATGCGGAACTGTGGAAGGTACTGAACCAAGCGATTAAGGATGTCACCGAGGACACGGAGTCAATCGACAAAATGAACACGGCGGTCAGCCACATGATGGTGTTCGTCAATGCCGCCACACAAGCGAAATCCGTTCCGAAAGAGGTAGTGAAGACGTTCCTCCGGCTGCTTTCCCCTTACGCGCCGCACATTGCCGAGGAACTATGGGAACGCCTCGGTGAGGCGGAACTCATCGCTCACGCGCCCTGGCCCATCTGCGATCCGGAAGCGCTCAAGCGTGAGGAAGTCACTATCGTGGTGCAGGTCAACGGCAAACTGCGCGGGCGCGTCCAACTCGCCGTGGACGCCAGCAACGAAGAGGCGGAAGCTGCCGCACTGGCGGACGAGCGCGTACAAAACCACACCGCCGGAAAAACGGTACGAAAGGTGATCGTCGTCCCCAACCGATTGGTGAACATCGTCTTGTGAGCGGAGCATCACCGAAGGACTGATAATGGAGAGGAAAAACTGAATGTCTGAAACTGAAAACGGAGTGTCAATCGTTCCCATCGGCGGATTGGGGGAATTTGGCTTGAACATGATGGCGTACGAATACGGTGAGGATATCATCGTTATCGACACCGGTCTCATGTTTCCCGACCCCGACATGCCCGGCGTGGACCTCGTGTTCCCGGATTTGACCTATCTGATCGAGAACCGGCACAAGGTTCGGGGAATCGTCCTCACCCATGCGCACGAGGATCACATCGGCGCTCTGTCGCTGTTCCTTCGCCAGATCAACGTGCCTGTCTACGGTACCGCGTTGACACTCGCCATAGCCAAAGGGCGGTTGCGCGAATACGATGTGCTCAAGGACGCCGAACTGAACGTCATAACGCCCGACGAACCACTGCAACTCGGTAACTTCAAACTTGAATTCATTTACGTCACTCACAGCATTCCCGATGCTGTGGCGCTCGCGCTCCACACGCCGGTGGGTATCATCGTTCATACGGGCGACTACAAGTTTGACCTCACCCCCGGCGACAATCGCCTCACAGATGTGCACAAGCTGGCGGCGCTCGGCGAAAAAGGGGTGCTGCTTCTCGTCTCCGACAGCACGAACGCCGACCGTCCCGGTTTGACGCCATCGGAACGCAGTATCTATAGCGACCTCGACCAAATCTTTCAAAACGTCGAGCACCGGCTTATCTTCTCCACCTTTTCCTCAAGTCTTCACCGTATCCAACAGTTTGTGGAACTCGCGCAGGAGCACCGCCGCCTCATTGCGGTCAGTGGGCGCTCGCTGGTCAACAACATCCGCACCGCCTCCGAACTTGGATACCTCAATGTGCCGCCCGATCTGCTAATCAACCCGCGCGAGGTCGATCAATTCAGTCCGCACGAGGTTGCCGTATTGAGCACCGGCAGTCAAGGCGAGCCGCGCTCCGCGATGGCGCTGATGGCGATGGAAAACCACGCCTTTCTTCGGATTGAGCCTGAGGACACCGTCGTCATTTCCGCTCGAATTATTCCGGGAAATGAGAGATCGGTCGGCAACATGATTAACCACCTCCTGCGGCGCGGTGCGCACGTTCTCCACGAAAAAAATGCAAACGTCCATGTTTCCGGTCACGGCGCGCAGGAAGATTTGAAATTGATGCTCAATCTGGTGCGTCCCAAGTTTTTCATACCGATGCACGGCGAGTATAGCAACCTGGTTCAGCATGCCGAACTTGCCGAGACCGTTGGCGTTCCCTACGAAAACATCACGGTCGCCGAGAACGGAGATTGCGTGTGGCTCACGCCCGATTCCTGTGAGATTCGAGATAAAGTCCCCGCGGGCAGAGTCTTGGTCGATGGACACATCGATCTCGGGGTTGAGGACATCGTGTTGCATGATCGACATCAACTCTCGCAAGACGGCATGGTGATTCCGATTACCGTGCTGGACAGCAACAGCGGAGATTTGGTCGCCGGACCCGACATGGTCTCCAGAGGGTTCGTCTACATGGATGAATCGGAGGAATTGATGAACGAAGCCAAAAACGTGGTGATTCACGCGCTGGAACACATGAGTCTGGAGAGCAAGAGCGAGACCGAAACCGTGCAGGAGGAGGTGCGAACCACCCTGCGCCGATTCTTCGCGAAAAAGACCGATCGCCGTCCGATGGTGTTGCCCGTCGTCATGCGCGTGTAATTGTCGCATAATCTGTCTAATCAGCGATTCGGTTTCTCACTTCACCTCCTTGGTCTTTGCACGCTTCACATGGTAGATGCAGGTTGAAAAAGAGATGGGAATGTGATATAGTTGCACTGATTAGTAAAATTTGTTATGTACTCCGCCAATGTGGCATGACGGAAGGATACACTGAGCCATGGAAGGTTTACTCGATGGATTCAAGTTGTGGGGACCATTTGCTGTGTTCTGCGTCGCAATTTTGGTGTTTGGCTGGCGTGTTTTGAATCGGAGAGAAGACAAACTTGAAGCGCGCATGAACGAAGGTTTCGGGACTCTAAAAGACTCTATCAACCAGCTACGCAACGATATACAACAGATAAATATTCGGTTAGATGCCAATTCTCAAGCGTTCCATGCCGACATGAGTAAGCTCACTGAAAAGATTGAGGCGAACTCTCACGACCTGCGAGTAGAAATTGCGCGGTTGAACTAGAATCACGTTAATCATCTTGAGCATCACGAAGAATATCGTCAGCGCACCGAGCCAAAATAGGGCGTCGTATTGTCTCGTAATCTCTCTCCAGTCATCAAAGCACCTTTTCCCTCTTATAATCGTTGTGTCACTCCTTAACAAACACAAGTCCCAAATGCGCGACAATTGGTTTGTAGGAGCGATCTCCGATTGCCAAATCTCCATTTTCTATCCTTCCATCATTTTCTCTTGAAAACTCCCTCCCTTTCTTGCACAATAACCTCGAAAGAACACCAACTCTGTATGCTCAAGAACAAACATGATCAAGCACACCATCCGGCTATTCCTCCTCTTCTGTCTCTGCGCCGCCGCACACGCCCAAGTCGTAGACATCCCCGATTCCAACCTCCGTACCGCCATTAGAGACACTCTCAACCTCCCCGGTGGCGCGCCCATAACAAAAAGCGCGTTGCAACATCTGTCAATGCTTGTTGCAAACTCGCGCCGAATAGAAAGCCTTCAAGGGCTTGAATTGGCAACAGAGTTACAACATTTGCAGTTACGCTCCAATCAAATCGTTGACATTCGTCCTTTAGCCAACCTTAAAAAACTCGACACCTTAATCATTCTCGAAAATCGAATTACAGACATCTCTACGCTGGCTAACCTTACGCAACTCGTTGAACTAAATGTTCGAGACAATCCCATATCCGATGTATCCCCTTTGTCCAATTTACGCGTCCTTAAGTATCTCGACGTTAGTCGCTGCCAAATTATCGACATTACGCCGCTTGAGCGTCTCACCAAGCTTAGAGTCTTACAATTAAATCACAATCAAATTGTTGATGCGGGACCACTTGCTAATTTACGTTTGCTCTACAAACTCGAAATTCACCGTAACTTTATTGTCGATATCCAACCGCTTGCAAATCTCACACATCTCGCCGAACTAAACCTGAGCGACAACGACATTGCGGATGTCAGCCCGCTCGCAAATTTGACAAAGTTGGAGACGTTGGACATTCGAGGCATCCCCGCCACGAATTACACTCCGCTTGACGGACTCGCGTTAACCCATTTTTTATATGAACAAAGTTGCGAACTCCCGCCGCTTCCAATACACGACAGAATCAATGACAGAAACTACCCTTCTGTTTTCACGGCATGGGCAGGTCCACATTGGGTTTCTATTCTCAATCGTCCCGATTTATCAGGCGTCGAAAACGTGGCGATGCACGATCTGTGGTTCAGTGTTCCTCAATTTGGATTGAGATTCAAGGAAACACCTGACGGATTTTCAATGGTGGGAAGCCTTGACGAGGCAATACAAAAGCGTGACGAGTTTCTCGCCCTTAATCCGAACATACTCTTCATCGCCGACATTAGAATGAGATCCTACGCGCTCGACGAATGCCCCGAAGACTGGCCATATTGGATAAAGGACTCCGACGGAACTATCGTCAACGCTTGGGAGGGAAAATTCGGATTAATTGATTTTACCCACCCCGACATTCAGGATCGAATTGTCCAACAGGCTATTGCTGTATCCAAGTGTGGTTTGTACGATGGTATTCATTTTGATTGGTGGCTCGAAAACGGCGCCGTTCTTTACAATCTATACGGCAATCGGTCACACATATATCGAGGGAACGAAGCGGAGCAGGAAGCAAGGGATAATATTTTGCGACGCATCCGCGCTGAAACTAGCCCCGATTTCCTCATAATTGCAAATACCAGTCGTTACATAATTCCAAGGACAGCGCCACATATTAACGGTGGCTTCATGATAACGCTAATCCCTTATACGTCAACGGGAGATCACCTTGAAGCGGTAATCAATCAAATTGAAACCTCTCTGCTCTGGTTAGAGGAGAACCTGAGACAACCGCGGATTAATGGAATCGAAGGCTGGGGCATTCCCGCCAAAACTCCCGACGATCCGGCGAATCTCCAGTGGATGCGCGCCATTACAACCTTGAGTCTCACGCATTCCGATGGCTATCTGTTGTTCAATGATGGCAAAGGCGGTCACGACCACTACTGGTACGACTTCTGGAATGCCGACCTCGGCCGTCCTGTCGGCCGCAAAGCGCAACTTTACGACGAGATCTACGGCCTCTATATCCGCGAGTTCACCAACGGCTGCGCGGTATACAACCGCAGCGGGCAATCACAGACAATCACTTTGCCCGTGGAAGTCCAAGCTGTCGCCAGCGGTTCGATCAACACCGAACACTCCCTGTCCAACCTTGACGGGGAGATGTATTTACGTGTCAGACCGAGTCCAGCGGATCTCAATGTCGATGGCATGGTGAATATCTTGGATTTGAGACTGGTAATTCAGGGGTTTGGGACGGATAAACAAGGCGTGGACGTGAATGGCGACGGGTTTGTCAATGCGTTTGATTTGGTGTTTGTGGCGGACCAATTCGGAATCACTGATTAAGAGGTCTTTATCGATCAACTGACCGATCAAGCGACTGGATAAGGAGCGCGATAGAGTTCCTTTAGGGAAGGCGATAGGATATCTTACTCGCTATCCGCTAAGTTGATCGGATTTAGAGGAGAAATTAATGAGTTTACGGCAAGGGTTCATACTTTATCTTCTACTCCATATCGTTCTGTGCAGTTCCCTATTCGCCCAAGTCGTCGACGTCCCCGACCCCAACCTTCGCGCCGCCATCCGCGAAGAACTCCGACTGCCTCCCGGCAACAGGATTACAAAAGAAGACATGCTGCGGCTAGAAGGCCTTGGCGCTGCCCGCCGTGACATAATGCTCCTCACGGGCTTGGAACATGCGACCAATCTAACAAGTCTGTCCCTATGGGGTAACCCACTTTCCGAACTGGCGCCGATAGCCAACCTCCAAAGCTTGACCTACCTTGATGTCGCCGCCTGCTCCATTTCAGATACAACGGCGTTATCAAACCTTAGAAGTTTAAGGGGTTTAAACGTCCGGTTTAATCGGATTGTCAATATCAGTCCGGTCGCAAACTTGACAAATCTCGTTTCGCTGCGACTTGAGGGCAACCGCATCGCCGATGTTACGCCGCTCGCCAACCTCACACAACTCACCGAATTGTACCTGAGCGACAATCACATCCCGGATATTCGCCCGCTTGCAAATTTAGTAGAATTGGAGACGTTATATATTCGAGGTAACCCCGTTACAGATCGCACACCGCTAGATGGACTCGCTTTAACTCATTTTTTTTATGACCAAATCTGTGAGCTCCCGCCGCTCCCAATACACGACAGAATCAATGACAGAGACTACCCTTCCATTTTCACGGCATGGGCGGGACCGCATTGGGTTTCTATTCTCAATCGTCCCGATTTATCAGGTGTCGAAAACGTGGCGATGCACGATCTGTGGTTCAGTGTCCCTCAATTTGGATTGGGATTCAAGGAAAAACCTGACGGATTTTCAATGGCGGGCAGCCTTGACGAGGCAATACAAAGGCGTGACGAGTTTCTCGCCCTTAATCCGAACATGCTTTTTATCGCCGACATTAGAATGAGGTCCTACGCGCTTGACGAATTCCCCGAAGATTGGCCATATTGGATAAAAGACGCCGATGGAAATATCGTTAACGCTTGGGCAGGAGTATTTGGTTTAATTGATTTCACCCACCCGGATATTCAGGATCGGATTGTCCAGCAGGCTATCGCCATTTCCAAGTGCGGATTATACGACGGAATTCACTTTGATTGGTGGCACGAAGGCGGTGCCATTCTTGCCGAACTATACGGCGATTGGTCGCACAAATGTCGAGGGAATGAAGCAGAGCAACGCGCTCGAGATAATATCCTGCGGCGCATTCGCGCCGGAACCAGACCCGATTTCCTTATAATGGGAAATACCAATCGTCGCACAATTCCGCGGACAGCGCCACATATTAACGGCGGCTTCATGGAAACATTAATACCTCATTCTGCAACCGGAGACCTTCTCGAAGCGCTACTCAATGAAGTTGAAACCTCTCTGCTCTGGTTAGAGCAAAACCTAAGAGAACCACAAATTAACGCACTCGAAGGCTGGGGGATTCCTACCAAATCCCCCGACGATCCGACGAATCTCCGTTGGATGCGCGCGTTCACGACCTTAAGCCTGACACATTCCGATGGCTACGTACTCTTTAACTTGGGCGAGGGCCACGAGCACTACTGGTACGACTTCTGGGACGCCGACCTCGGCCGACCCGTTGGCCCCAAGGCCCAGCTCCACGAAGACCGTCCCGGCCTTTACATCCGCGAATACACCAATGGCTGGGCGGTCTACAATCACAGCGGGGAAACGCAGGAAATCACGTTGCCGGAGGATGCGCAAGGCGTCGCCAGCGGGCTGGTAAACACGGAGCACGCGCTGCCCAACCTTGACGGCGAGATATACCTCAGGGCAAAACCGAAGAATCCGGCGGATGTCAACGGCGATGGGGTGGTGAATATCCTCGACCTGACAATTATTGTACTGGGGTTTGGGACGGATAATCTGGAAGGAGATGTGAATGGGGATGGGGTTGTCAATGTGTTTGATTTGGTGATTGTGGCGGAGGAAATGCAGTGACCAGTGGCAGTGGCTAGTGGTCAGTAGAAACTCAAGCGAGGAAATGATTGTGCAGGGCTGGCGACGCTGCAAATTTGCTAAGTCCCACAGGCACAGAAGAAATGATGCGGGTGGCAGACAAGCATACCGAAGCATGTCCAAATTTGATTGTTTGGTATGCAGGGCAGGATTTGGATGGTGAGAACGGATATTGACCGCTTTCAAGACGCAAGGGGCAATAGGTATCAACGCGAATACAAGAACAAACAAAAGGAGTGTTATTGTATGAAAAAAGGACGATTGTATAATCGATTGGCGGTATGCGCGATTGCTGTGCTGTTGCTCGGAACGGCTGCGTACGCTCAACTAGTACCCGTCGATGTCCCCGACCCAAACCTGCGACAGGCGGTTAGGGAAGCCCTTAGTCTACCCGCTGGCGCCCCTATCACGCAAGCGGACATGCGACAATTGAAGAGATTAGATGCCACGGAAACCCACATAACAAATCTTACAGGGTTGGAACATGCCATTCATCTGAGCGAGTTAAAGATTGGACATAATCCACGACTTTCCGACCTTGCCCCGATAGCAAAACTCACGGAGTTAGATTACCTTGACGCCGGTCGTTGTAACATTTCCGATATTACTCCACTGGCAGATTTGAGAAACCTTACCTTTCTACAATTGAATGACAATTACATTACTAATCTTGCTCCCCTCGTTAATCTTACACAACTTACCGCACTGCGAGTTGGGGACAATCAGATTACCGACTTGACTCCCCTTGCCAATCTTACACAGCTTATCAGACTGGAGGCGCAAAACAACCGGATTGCCGACATCACTCCTCTCGCAAATCTTACACAACTGACCAATCTTTATCTACAGCGAAATCGGATTGTGGATGTGAACCCTCTCGCGAATCTGCAAGCCTTGGAGAGATTGGAAATTGAGCGCAACCTAATAACCGATCACAGTCCGCTTGATTCGCTATCATTGACACGTTTCGTTTACGATCAGTTCTGTGAAATGGAGCCACTTCCCCTCGAGTCTCGGTTGGCAAACCGAACCTATCCGTCCACGTTCGGCGGTGAATGGCTCTTTGGACTTGATTCTCGTATCGACTTAACGTATGGCGGAGGTTATTTGGAAATGCGTTTCCGCCCTGACGGGAAGTTGACAGGTAACTTGGACGACGCGATACAAAAACGAGACGAACTCATGGCAATGAACCCAAATATGGTGTTTCTTGTCCAGATTAGAATGAAATCAGACGGGATTAGTCTTTATGGTGAAAGTTGGCCATATTGGGTACGTGATGCAAATGGAAATATCATCTACACTAGAGGTACAAAAGCTGCGTTAGTTGACTTCACGCATCCCGCCGTTCAGGACCTGATTGTTGAACAAGCCATTGCGGTTTCCAAGTGTGGTCTATTCGATGGGATTCTCTTTGACATTTGGCATGAGGATATCACCATTCTCCGCGATGACCGTTCTGGAAGAGATGGGTATCGTGGACTCGATGCTGAGCAGCGTGCGCGGGACAACATCCTTCGTCGCATCCGTGCTGAAACAAGGCCTAACTTTCTAATACAGGTCAACTCTAATCGAAGCAAACTGCCGCGCACGGGACCTTACATTAACGGTCTCTCTATGGAGACAGGAATACCTGCTTGGTATCCCACCGATGACGAACTTGAAAACGCACTATTGTCAACTGAGAGTACTCTTCTTTGGGCAGAGGAAAACTTGAGAGCACCTCATATAAACGGTGTGGCAGGTCAAGGAATTTTCACTGAACCTGCAAATAGCCCGTTTAATCGTCGCTGGATGCGCGTAGTTACAACGCTAAGCCTCACTCATGCTGACGGGTACGCACTTTATCAGAGAGAATGGGGCGACTGGTACGACTTCTTGGAAACAGACCTAGGGCACCCCGTCGGCGGTACGGCGCAGCTTTACGATGAAGACATTCCCGGCCTTTTCATACGCGAATTCACGAACGGCTGGGCGGTTTACAACCGCAGCGGCAAGGCGCAAGAGATAACCCTACCCGAAGAAGTTATCTCCGTAGAAAGCGGCCAAACGAATACCCTCCAGGCGCTCCCCAATATTGATGGCGGAATCTATCTCAAAACGACGACACTGACAGATACTCTCATTGCTGAACCCATCGATGCCGTCCCCGGAGCGGTACTTCACCTCGACGCCTCGAACAACCCGGGGACGAGAACGCGCTGGGTTAATCTGGGCACGGCTGGCGGAAGATTGCAATCTTCCGATAGGCATGACAGACGTCCAAGGGTTGAGGAAGGGGAGATAGAGATTCCGTCCATCGGTTTCAGCGGTCGACGTAAATATTACACCGCCACGGCGTCAAGTCAAACCTTCGGAGGTCCCGTCCACACAAATCCTAAACTTTTCTTGGGAGACTGGACGCTTGAATTCCTGTGCAAGCGCAACGGTGATTTGTTCCATAGTGAACATCATTTCTCCGGTTTCCAAAACAGCCCTAGAGAGGGGCTTCAAGGGATTCGTTTAGGGCTGCTAGGCGATGGTCGAGAACTTGGCATGTCCCTCCAAGCCGATGGCTTTAAACAACCCGAACGAGCACTGAACGTTTTCCTGGAGGAAAACGTGTGGACATGGGTGACCGTTGTTTCGATAAACGGTCAGTCAATCATAGCCTATCAAGACGGCGTGGAAGTTAGTAGGCATCCCGGCGTGCATTTCGACGCAAGTGTACCACTAAACGACATTTCCATCGGCGCAAATTCGTATGAAGAACGACACCGGAATTTCAACGGCTCATTTTCTATTGTGCGCGTCTATGACAGGGCGTTAAGCCCGGACGAGGTGCTGCAAAATATCGGTGCCACAGTGATTCCGATTGCCAATCCCGCCGATGTCAATCGCGACGGTGTGGTGAATATTTTGGATTTGGTGGTGGTAGTGCAGGGGTTAGGAACGGATAATCCTGAGGCAGACGTCAACAGGGATGGGGTTGTGAATGTGTTTGACCTTGTTCAGGTTGCCGGGGAAATCGGAGGTGCCGAAGCCGCACCCTCGGTATCTTCCCCGGAGCTGTCGATGATTAGCGCCGCGGATGTCGAGAAATGGCTTGCGCTCGCACAGAGATTAGGCGTCGGCGACGCGAATTTTCAACGCGGAATCCGCTTCCTTGAAGGTTTGCTCGCGGTGTTGACGCCGAAAGAGACAACACTGTTGCCGAATTACCCGAACCCCTTCAATCCGGAGACGTGGATACCGTATCGTCTCGCGCGAGAGGCGGAGGTGACGATTACGATTTATGACACAAAAGGGACACGGGTGCGGCGATTGGCGCTCGGGAATCAGGCAGCGGGGTATTACGCGGAGCGTGGAAAGGCGGCGTATTGGGACGGACGGAACGAACGCGGGGAAGCGGTTGCGAGCGGGATTTATATTTATCAATTCCGGGCGGGGGATTATGCGGCGTCGCGGCGGCTGGTGATTGTGAAGTAGAGGAAAGAGAAACAGTGGTCAGTAGAAACTCAAGCGAGGAAATGATTGTGCAGGGCGGGAGACGCTGCAAATTTGCTAAGTCCCACAGGCGCAGAAGAAATGATGCGCGTTGCGGATAAGCATACTGGAGTGTGTCCAAATGTGGTAGTTTGGTATGCGGGCAAAGATTTGAATAGTGAAAACGGGTATTTTTCACCGTTGAAAAATGTATGGGGAAAGTCCCTCGGGACGAATTGGATTGATCGCTTTCAAGACGGAAGGCGGGAATAGATACCACTAGAACAAACAAATAAAAGGAGTGTTATTGTATGAAAAAAGGACGATTGTATAATCGATTGGCGGTATGCGCGATTGCTGTGCTGATGCTTGGCACTGTCGCGTACGCTCAACTAATACCCGTCGATATCCCCGACCCAAACCTGCGACGGACGGTTCGAGTAACTCTCAATCTGCCTGCTGGTGACCCTATCACGCAAGCGGACATGCGACAATTAAAGAGATTGGATATCACGGAAACCCACATAACAAATCTTACAGGGTTGGAGCATGCTGCCCATCTGAGTGAGTTAAGAATTGGACATAATCCACAACTTTCTGAACTTACCCCGATAGCCAAACTCATGGAGTTAAATCATCTTGATGCTGGCGGCTGCAACATTTCCGATATTACGCCACTGGCAAATTTGAAGAATCTTATCCATCTACAGTTAAAT